>CAYFPM010000001.1:0-621257 GCA_964345045.1 uncultured Gammaproteobacteria bacterium | reverse complement strand
CGCTTTGACCGAATCGTCACCATCCCAGATACGGAAAGTTATCCAGAGGGAGAGCAATTGACTCTGTAGCAAAAAACCTCCGTTTTTAACGGGGGTTTTTTAAACTTTGATCCAAATAAATCAGGACGAAAAAGACAAGTTGAACTTTATATTTCAATGTTTGCTGTGGGATTATTAATTTATTTTTTAATTTTTTTGGGGGTACTTTAGCTGCGATAATATTGGCATTATGTTATAATATATTTCTACTTTGTAACAGAAATTTATGAAATCTATAAAATCTTTTTTTGATTACACTATAGAACACGGCGCTTCGGATTTGCATTTGGTGGCCGGGGCCTTGCCTATGGCTAGGGTTCAAGGAATACTAGTAGATATGGACAAAAAACCTTTGGCAGCCAAAGAATTGGAGACTGCTGTTTCTAGCTTGCTTAGTGCTGAGCAAAAAAAAGTTTTTGTAGAAGAAAAAGATATTGATATGAGTTATGATTATGGTGGAGCCAGATTTCGTATCAATGTACATATGCAAGAAAATGGTATTGGGTTGGCAGCTAGATTGATCCCCAATGAAATCCCCAGTACAGAAGAATTGGGTTTTGAACCCATTATGCAAGACTTGCCCAATTTGATGGATGGTTTGGTGCTGGTCGTAGGGCCTACCGGACATGGTAAATCGACTACTTTGGCAGCCATGATAGAAGAGATAAACAAACAAAGAAAATCTCATATAGTTACTATAGAAGATCCAATCGAATTTATTTTTGAAGATAAACAAAGCTTGATAGAACAAAGAGAAGTTGGATCTGATACTACATCTTTTGCCAGCGCTCTCAAACACGTATTACGTCAAGATCCAAATGTAATTTTGGTAGGGGAAATGCGGGATCCAGAAACAATAGCAACTGTGTTAACAGCTGCCGAAACAGGACATTTGGTGTTTTCAACACTCCATACTTCTAGTGCTGCCGAAGCCGTAGAGCGTATAGTAGATGTGTTTGATGGAGCCAAACAAAAACAAGTTTTGATTCAACTAAGCAGTGTGTTGCGAGCTGTAGTATCTCAACAGCTAGTACCTACATCCGATGGCAGAAGAGTAGCTGCTAGAGAAATTCTTATAAATACTCCAGCCGTAGCCAACTTGATAAAAGAAAATAATATTGCTCAGATTCCAAGTGCTATCCAAACCGGAGCTAGAGATGGTATGTCTACTATGGATAATGCCCTAAAAGCTTTGTACAAGTCCGAGATAATAACCAAAGAGACCATGGAAAACAGATCTGGAAGACAGAGAAAAGTTTAATAGGTTGTAGTTGGTAGGTAGTAGTGAGTAGTGTTTAAGATTGAGATTAAGATTAATATTTTTGTGCGATACAAAGAAAACCATAAAAATTATTTGGATAATATAACTGTCAGAATTCATTTGGCAGCAGCAGCTATCACTTTGGTAGCTGTTTTGGTCGTTGTTAGATTATTTATTCTCATGATCTTGCAACATGATTTTTATGTAGCTTTGGCAGCTGGTTCTCACGAAGTATATTCTCAGCTTTTCCCAGAGAGGGGCTCTGTTTATATTCAGGATTCTAGAAGCAAAGAAGAATTTCCACTAGCTATCAATAGAGATTTTTTTATAGTTTTTGCCGATACCAGACAAATAGAATCAGATGACACGTCCGAAGACGTAGCCGAAAGGTTATCTGCTATGTTTGGCTACAACGATGAACAAAAGTTTGAGCTTTATCTAAAATTAAACAAAAGAGATGATCCTTATGAACCAATAGAATTGAAAGTAGAGGAAAAATTGGTAGATACTATAAGAGAATTAAAATTACCAGGAATTGGTTTTGTACGTCGTCCTCATAGAGTATATCCAGAAGGAAATTTGGCGGCTCATGTAGTTGGTTTTTTGGGCAAAAAAGATGATGGACAAGATATTGGTAGATATGGCGTAGAAGGTTATTGGCAAGAAGAATTGGCTGGTAGTGGGGGATTTTTTTCCGGAGCAAAGAGTGCGGCCGGCCGGTGGATCCCTTTGGCTGGTAGAGCCTTAAAATCTCCAGAAGATGGGGCAGACATACTTTTGACAATTGACAGAACTTTGCAATTCAAAGCTTGTGAGGAATTACGAAAAAGAATGGAAGAATACGAAGCAGCTAGCGCTAGTTTGGTTATATTAGAGCCTTATTCCGGAGCGATACGGGCTATGTGTTCTCTGCCAGATTTTGACCCAAATACTTACAACAAAGTAGAAAGCATAAATGTTTATAATAATTCCACAATTTTTATACCATACGAGCCTGGATCAATTTTTAAACCAATCACCATGGTATCGGCCATAAACGAAGGAGTTCTTACTCCAGATACTTATTTTTTTGACAAAGGTTCTATAGATGCCGGCTGTAAAAAAGAAATTAGAAATGCCGATGGCAAAGTTTACGAAGATACCAATATGATTGGGGTTTTGGAAAATTCTATAAATACCGGTATGGTTTTTTCGGCTCAAAAATTGGGTAAAGAAAAATTTAGAGACTATGTAGAAAAATTTGGTTTTGGTATAAAAGAGGGGATAGAGCTAGATAGTGAAGTTAGCGGAACGATTGATTCTTTGTCTAGAAACAAAGGAGACGATATAGATTGTTATGCGGCGACAGCTTCTTTTGGCCAGGGGATTACGGCTACACCTATACAAATGGCCGCTGCTTTTGGGGCTATTGCCAACGGAGGGAAATTGATAAAACCTTATATTGTAGAAGAATTGAGATACCCAAATGGTAAAGTAGAAAAAACAAAACCACAAGAATTAAGCAAAATTTTGTCTCCTAGATCTGCCTCTCTGGTTTCTGGGATGATGGTATCTGTAATAGATAGTGGACAAGCTGGGGGAGCCAGAGTTCCTGGCTATTACATAGCCGGCAAAACCGGGACAGCTCAAATTCCGGGGCCTGGGGGGTATACAGAAGATACCAACCATTCGTTTATTGGATTTGGTCCTATTGATAATCCCAAATTTGTAATGATTGTAAAATTTGAAAAACCAAATAGATTATATTCGGCTAGCACAGCCGCGCCAACTTTTGGAGCTATTGCCAAATTTATTATGAATTATTATACGGTTCCTCCTAGTCGGTAGAGGGTCAATATTGACGATTTATAAATATTTAGATATAGTGGGCACGCCAATTAAGCTTATTGTAAAAGTCGCTATTCGTTTGTTGTTAGCCAGCCTGCAGCTGATGCCCCGTAGGGGCAGACACATGGTTTATACTTAGATTATAGAGTAATAAACAGAATACAAATAAGCCGCTATCGTCTAGTGGTTAGGACACATGGTTCTCATCCATGCAACAGGGGTTCGATTCCCCTTAGCGGTACAATTTTTTCCAAATTATACAAATTCTTTTTCTCCCTTTTTTTCTTCTGTATGGAGAGGAAGTGTAATTTTAAATTCAGTACCTTTTTTTTCTTTTGATTTTACAGAAATTTTTCCTCCCAGCAAGTCCGTAGCTTGTTTGGCTATATACAGCCCTAGTCCTGTTCCCCCTGGTTTAAATCTTTTGGCGCTATCGGATCGATGAAATTTTGTAAAAAGTTTGGGGATTTCTTTTTTGGGAATGCCAATCCCTGTGTCTGATATAGATACGACGAATTTAGTTGTTGTTTTCTCTACGTTAACTTTGATTATCCCTTTTTCAGGGGTATATTCAACAGCATTAGAGAGAATTGAACGTATTATATTGCGTACAGCATTTGAATCTGTATGGGCAGTAATAGAGCCTTTGGGTGGAGTAAAAACTAGCTTGTTTTTTCTAGACATACTGGTGGTAGTAAATTCACTTACAGCACCTTTGACCAAATCAACAATATTTGTCTTTTTGGGAACAATCCCGATTTTTCCACTTTCTATACGAGAGACATTGAGTAGTTGGTCTACTAGTAGAGTAAGTTGTATGCTGGCAGCCTGAACATTACGGAGATATTCTTTGTCTACTTTTGAAAATTGGCTCATTTTTTTCATGAAACGTTCTATTACCCAGCGGATACCGGTAAGAGGGGTACGCAGTTGGTGCGAAGCTATTGTAATAAATTCATTTTTTATACTATCTAACTCTCTTTCTTCGGTTATATCTCGGGATGAACAAAAAATAGCAGTTACTTCCCCTTGATTATTTTTTATGGGAGAAATACTTTCAGAACAAAATTTTCTAATAGATCCTTTTTCAGTATGTCTTACTTCAATAACAGAATTTTTTCCTTTTAGGGCTCTGGCAAAAGCTTTTTTAAATTTTTCTAAATCCTCGGAAACAAGGGTGTCTTTTATTTTCCATTTTGTTCTTAAAGCTTTTTCCAAGCTACCCAGTTTATGCTCTTTTATCCCGGCTTTGTTTATAAACAATAGGTTGCCTTTTAGGTCAAAAGTTTTGATACAATCCGGGGATAATTCTGTGAGAAGTCGATATTTTTCTTCACTTTTTTGTAGGGCCTTTTCTGTTTTCTTGCTTTCTCGAATATTTATATAAATTAAATAAGCAAATAGAGTAGAAAAAAACAGAAAAATGACGACAATTATAAAAACTTGTCTTTTTAAAGAGAGTAAGTGGGCAAAAGCTTCTTCTGTTTCTATTCTTGATATCAAAAACCAATCAGTTTTTTCTATATATCTATAAGCCACTAAGAATTCATGATTTTGGTTGTCTTCTAATATAAGTGTTCCCCCTTGTTTTATTTTTTCTAAATCCTTAGGCATTTTTTGTATAGGAAAATCTCCACAACTTTTTTTATTATGAAAGGTACATAACACATTTATATTGTCTACAGATGATTCTCCCAAGATCCAGCCACCGGTTTCTCCAAGTCCAGCATAATCAGAAAGAATTTCTTTTAGTCGAGAGAGCTTTATTTCTACTATAGCCACTCCGATTAAGGCTTTTGTTTGAGGGTGTAATAGAGGGGTAGATATTTTGTAGACAAAGTTTTTCGAGTCTAGTTGGTTTATAAATGATTCTTTTGTCCCTTTGGTAAATAATGGGGTATCACTTAAATTTTCTCCTGTAAGTGCCGGTTTTAAAGATGAAACCACTATACCATTTGTATTTAGTATAGAAATATTAAGAATAGCCTCTACAGAAGCAGCAGCGTCTTCGATAATTTCGTAAATTGTCTCGGATTGACCAATATCTTCGTCACATCTGGTCGTATCGGCTAGACACCAACGTAGTTTGGTTCTAGAAGCAATCAGAGCTACACGCTCCAAATCTTGTTCTACAAAAGAGATAATTTCTCCTTGTCTGGCCTCTGTAATAGCTTCAAGATTATTTCTTTCTTCTCTTTCCAAATGATCTTCGGAAATTTTAAAGAAGTTTGCAGTAACAAGAACTAGTATGAAAAAAATAAATATAGAAAGCCAAACCAAAAATTTGTATTTTATAAAAAAATGAGGAGCTCTAACTTTTTCTTTTTTAGAGGTAAATTTATTTTTTGAATGGTTCCCCTCCATATATTTTGATTTATTACAATAAAAATATGTAAAATTAAAAAGCAGTAAATTTTATATTAAGTATAAGTATATCACATTTTAAATAAGACTAATAAACATTTTATAAACTTTTTTATAATTTGTGTTATAATTATAAATAATAAAAAATATTTGCTTATTTTAAGTAAGTAGGGTTATACTAGTCTATAAATTTACTTCAATAAATAATTAAAGTATGAAAAAAAATAAGATCCTCCTTATAGAAGATGACCCAGTTTTGTCCAAAGTTATCAATGAAGAATTAAAAGAAAATGATTTTCAAGTATTTTTGGCAGATGATGGAGAAAAAGGTATAAAATTGGCCAAAACCAAAAAACCAGATCTAATTTTGTTGGATTTGATTTTGCCTTCCAAGCATGGGTTTGATGTGCTAGAAGAATTAAAAGCTTTTTCCGGGACCAATGACATTCCGGTTATAATTATGACCATGCTTTCTAGTGATGAAGATATCAAAAAAGGCTTAAAGTTAGGAGCTACCGATTATATTGTAAAATCACAACATTCTGTAGCTGAGATAATTGAAAATATTAAGAATTTTTTTATTTCCGGAGGACAGGTGGTTAATAAGTAATTATTATTTTTTATAATAAAGAGCGAATAATTAGATTTGTTTTTTATGAATTTGTTAAGGAGCGAAAAATCTTTGGCTGGGTTAACTGGCTTATTTTTTATATTAGTATTTGTTTTTTATCCTTTATTTGTCTTTGCCGATACTACATCGGTTTTAAGACCAATTGGCGATGGCACCAATGACGATAGCGCAGATTGGGAAAATAGCACGGGGTCTACTTGTAATACAGTAGATTGTTATTTGGAGGTAGATGAAACGAGTGGTGGTTTTTGTACAGATAGCGATGGTGATACTTCTTATATAGAGACTAACTCAAAGGTAAGCCAAACTTTTGCCATTGACGAATCCATGATTCCTGCTAGCAGTACTATTACCCAGATTGATGTAACCGTATGTGCCGTCCAAGGACAATCCGGGGCAAAAATTCAAACTAGAATTTGTGATAATGGATCCTGTACCAATAATTCAAATATTAGTTTGGGGACTGTTTACGAAGAAACAACTCAGTCTCACATAGGATTATCAATTGTCACAGATTCCAATACTCAAATAGAAATAGGAGTTAACAGCAATGCAAACAAAATTGCCAGAGTGAGTAATATTTCGGCAATAATTACTTATGATCCTCCAGAACCGGATCCTTCAGACCCCTCTGTCGGATCTGCTGTAAGATATCCTATAAAAGGTGGAGGCGCGACGCAAAAATTTGTAAGCCTGTCTGGGCAGGCCTACCCGGGAGGGAACGTAAGCGTACTAAAAAGAAATGTTAATGAAAAATTTTATAGCCTGGCCGAAGAAGGAGAGTTGATAATCCACTCGGATGGTAAATTTGAGTTTAACTTGGTAGATGTACAGTGGGATAATTGGTTTTTTGCGGTAGTTGCCGAAGACCTAAATGGCATAAAAAGTTCCCTTATTCCGTTTAATATAAATTTTTTTGTAGATGATTCCTTGGTTGTCAAAGACATTTTCTTGCCTCCAACTTTAAATTTTGCCAGCAAGTTCGTTTCAAAAGGAAAAGAATTGATATTGTCTGGTTATGGTGCTGCGGATAATATAGTTAAATTTTTTGTTGGTGATGATGAAGTGGGAGAAGTTAAAACAAACGATACTGGTTTTTATAAATTTTCTACTTCTACTAATAATTTTGATTTTGGAGAACATACTTTGTCTGCTTTTCAAATAAACCAAGCGGGTATAAAAAGCAATTTATCCAAGAAACACACCTTCACTGTTTTTGAGCTATATTTGCCAGAGGCAGATTTTAATCAAGATAATATCGTAGATATCAGAGATTGGAGTATTTTCCTTTTTAATTGGGGGCTTGGAGAAAAAGATAAAGAAGTAAATATAGATATGGATAAAAATGGTTTAGTAAATATTAGGGATTTTAGTATTTTTTTAAAGTATTTTAGCATTTAATATATGACAATTTTTTTAAAAAAGATTATTTTTGTGTTAAGTTTTGCATTTTTATTTTTTATTACTAACTTTGCCCAAGCAGCTAATTTGCAAGTTTTACCAGAAAAAACGACCTTTGATGTAGGCGAAGAATTTGTAGTTGATTTGATTATCGACACTGCTTCCGATAGCATAAATGCTGCCGAAACAAGAGTAAATTTTCCTAATAATATTTTGGAAATAATAAGTATAGAAAAGAATAATTCAATTTTTAGTTTTTGGGTAGAAGAACCAACTATTTCAAACGAAGAAGGGTATTTATCTTTTATTGGGGGCACTCCTAGAGGTGTTACCGGGGATGCTTTAAATGTCTTTAAGGTTAAATTCAAAACAATTGGGGTTGGTGAAGCAAATATCTATATATCCGAAGCTGTTGTTACTGCTAGTGATGGCAAGGGAACCAATGTATTATCTAAAATGATAGGGGCTAATTTGCTAGTAGGTATAGAATCTATAGAACCAAAAGAAGAAACAAAATTGGAACCTGAACCAAAAGAGACAGAGGAACCTCTGGTTGTGACATCTACTATAGAAATATTAACTGAACCGGAAAAAAAATTGGTAGAACCAGAAGTAATCCCAAAGAAAGCAGAGAAACCAAAATTAGTAACCAGAAAACCTATTAAAGTTGGAAAAACTCCAGATGAGCCTGAATTACAGGTTCCACTATATCCTGATCAGGAGACTTGGTATAATCATCTTGGTGAGGTAATTATGCTTTGGGAATTGACTCCGGATATTGTACAAGTAGCTACCAAAGTAGATACCAGTCCCAACCAAGAACCTGGAGAAAAAGAGGAAGAATTATTTACAGGAAAAAGCTTTGGAGTTTTGCAAGAGGGAGTTTGGTATCTGCGCGCTCAATTTAGAAATAATGTTGGTTGGGGAGAGCTGGAATATTATAAAATATCAATAGATACTACACCTCCTCTGCCATTTGGTATAGAAATAGATCAATTAGTTAGCGATGAGCCTGTACGTGTTGTTAGTTTTGAAACTCAAGATAGTTTGTCTGGGTTAGATAAGGCAGTAATCCGAGTCAACCAGGCAGATCCTGTAGATATATCTGTATCTAGTACAGGTAAGACCAGTTTTGAACTACCTGCATTGGAGCCAGGTAAACATAACGTGTCTGTACAAATATTTGATTTGGCAGGTAATTCTGTAGAAGATAGTTTGGAATTTGAAGTTTTGCCATTGCCTTCTCCAGAAATTAAATTTGTAGGTGAGTTAGTTTCACCAAAAGATTTTGTTTTTATTTTTGGTCAGGCTTTACCAGAAGTTGTTATAGATGTAAGTATTTATAATGGAAAGGGGGATAAAATCTATTTAGAAGAATCTAGGAGTGATTCTCATGGTCACTGGTCATTGTTTGTTGAAGAGAGGTTACCAAAAGGGGAGTATAGTTTGTCTGCAAAAATTATTGATGATAGAGGAGCTACTAGTTATCTCTCCGAACCTTACCATTTTAGTATAAAATCTACAAAAATATTATCTATTGGTTTTATAGAATTTAGTTTTGTTGAACTTGTTTTTGTTGGGTTAACGATTGTTTTATTAGTAATCTTGATAATAATGTTAAGGTTATATCGTAGACAAAAAAAAGAAGAGTTGTACTGTATTATAAAAGCTAGAGATTTACAAAATATGATTACCATGTTGTTGGATGATTTGAAAAAGGTAAAACAATTTGATAAATCAAAAAAGAGATTAACAGCAAAAGCAAAAGAAGAAAGAGAAGTTTTTGTAAATAAAATGGAGGAATTAATAAATAAGATGAAAGATTATATAGGTAATAAATAATTTTTTAGGCTATATGAAGAAAAAAATTCTTATTGTAGAAGATGAAAAACTATTGACAGACGTGTTGGTAGAAGAAATAAAAGGAGCTGGGTTTGATACTAGCATTGCTTATGATGGTAAGGTTGGTTTAGAAAAGGCTTTGGCCGAACACCCAGATTTAATTCTATTGGATATTGTAATGCCTGTAATGGATGGTATGACTATGTTGAATGAATTACGTAAAGATAAATGGGGGGCCGACGTCCCGGTGGTAATGTTAACCAATTTGAGTGATTCTTCCAAAGTTGCCGAAGCTGCAAAAAACAAAACGTATGATTATCTTGTAAAAGCAGATTGGCCACTGGAAGAGGTTATCAAAAAAATAAATGAAAGACTTGGTATAGAATCATAGTTTTCTAATACACTTTTGGATAAGCTACTATTTTTATAGTAGTTTATTTGTAAGTATTACCAAGAATAATCGACCTAGACAGTTTTAAAATAATATGCTATAGTGTAGGCGGAAATATGTCAGAGTAGCTCAGTTGGTTAGAGCGTAGCACTCATAACGCTAAGGTCGTGGGTTCAATCCCCACCTCTGACACACAAGACTAACTTATTTAAGTTAGTTTTTGTTTTGGCAAATAATGTTGTATAAAAAAGATTGAACCGGGGATGGTAAGGGGCAGAGCCCCTTACAGGCAGAGGAAGGTTGGGAAACTAGAAGTTTCCCAAGAGCCCAAAGGGCGAGTGAAATCCCCACCTCTGACACACAAGACTAACTTATTTAAGTTAGTTTTTGTTTTGGCAAATAATGTTGTATAAAAAAGATTGAACCGGGGATGGTAAAGGGCATAGCCCCTTACTTGCATCCCAGACCCCTTTGTTTCATTTTTAGAGTATAGGTAGAGGGTTTTACCTAGTCTATTATCACTATACAAAAACCCCGAGGTTTATATATCTCGGGGGTTTTTATTATGTATAGTTTTATTACATGCTAGGAGCGTCTGTAGTGGCTGTATTATCGTCAGCAGGTTGAGGCATGCTTGGTGTTGGAGCGTGGGAGCTTGTGCTAGAATCTTTCTTTTTCAAAGCATCTTTTAATCCTTTGCCAGCTTTAAACTTTGGAACTGTTACTGGAGGGATTTGGATTTTTTCGCTTGGGTTTTGGGGGTTTACCCCGGTACGTCCTTTGCGAGTTTTGGCAGAAAAAGCGCCAAAACCAGCAATATTTACTTCGCCACCGTTAACTAGTTCTTCTGTGACGATTTGGACAAAGTATGCTACCACGTCTTCACCTTCTTTGCGAGAGATACCTACTTTGTCGGCTAGCATTTGTGCCAATTCAGCTTTGTTCATATTTTTTAGCTTACGTTTTATAATCGTATTATAAAAAATATAGATATTTATGTCAACTTAGCCAAATTTTATTATCCACAGCGTTTGTAAAGTACTCAGGGGGAGTATTTTTTGTAAAAGCACCCAAGTTAGTTAGATAAAATATTTTTGTTGATTACAGCTCTGGTTTCTTTATCCAAATTACCGGTTTCAGGGAGTTTATGTTTTATTTGAAATTTTTTCAAAGCATCTTCTAGGTTGGTGCTAAAAAATGGGGTAGTTTCGTATTGTCGGAAGTAGCCTTGTTTGTGAAGTATAGCTTTTAGATCAACTATATCTTGGTCATAATCCTGAAATTTTAAGTCCTTTAGGTATGGTCCAATATCTGCTTCTGTATAGCCTTCTTCTCCAACTGGATACCTGTTAAACATATCTTGATCTATCAAAAAGACACTATTGTAACTATGGCCAAATTGGCGAAGGGTAAATTGAGAGTTGAAGCTCTTCCATTCATTATCTTTTAAGATATGCACAATCCATTTACTTGGGATCATTACCAGATCACCTTCTTCTAGTTTTATTTCTGGACTAAGAGTCATTGGTCCGGCTATATCCAAGTCGATTTGATCTATCTCTGCTTGGGTAACAAATTGGACAGATCCCAAGGAAAGATTATAACTGTCAAAAGAATATTTATCTATAAAAGGTCGTTTGGTACATTCTTCTGTAATATAGAATAATGTGGCATCTCTATAAGATCTATGCACTTGTCCTGTGGTGACCGGACATATATAGATTTTTTTTTCATAATCATATATAGGAGTATCCCCAATATTATTTTGGGATTTATCTTTTTCTAATTCAGTGTAAACGAGATTATCAGAAATAGTATTTATTTCACCATTTTCCAGATTGATAGATTTTTCAACCTCGTAATAATAACCAACATATAATTTGAATCTAAAGTATAGTTTCTTTTCACCATAACCTTCGGAAAGCGTCCATTCCATTTTTTCTTTAAAAGGAATAAACTTGGCATCGGCAAAAGTAATATCTTCGGAAATCATTACAGATTCTACATCTTGCAAGCCAAAATTTAGAAGGACTTTGTTTTCTTTTTCATTTTCCAATAATGTTATATTTACATCTTCCAAAACTTCTCCGGTATTTTCACTAACTCTTTTTCGTATAATTGATCCAGCTCCGGCTCCGCCAGCTACACTACCGCCTGTGTCCGATACTGAGGGCACGGTATAAGCAATAGAAATATCCTGAAAAACCGGAGAAGAGGTAGTGATACTATCTGTAGTAAGAGTAACTTCGTATTGTACATATCTATCCCCATCGGTTACACAACCATTGCCAGAGATATCTGTCCCCGAAGTAATAGTGGTACAAGAACCAAAAGCTGTTGCTCCACTCATATCACTACTACTATCTGTTCTTACTTTTACAGTAGTACTGGCAGAGTTCCCAGTAGCAGTGTAGGTCAAATTACCCCAACTTTGGGCATTGGTGGTATCAAAAATGGCAGAAGTTAATACTGCTGTGCTGGTGACAATGGTTTCTTTTGTTGATACAGAATAAAAGGTTGAAGGACTATTTTGGTTGTTGTATTCAGTGGCAATCCAGCCGGCACTACGAGAGGCACTAGCTACTCTTGCTTCATCCATAGTCCCTGCAAAATATTCATTTGAAGGGTCTCCTGTTGCAAGATATAAAGGTTGATCACTAACTAGTGGGGTACCGGAAAAAGGTGTTGAGCTAACAAAAACACCATTTTTATATACAGAAGCAGTTGAGCCGTCATAATTTAAAGTTGCTTTATACCAAGTAGTTCCAGGATAAACTCCGGTTAATGTAAAATATAAGTCACTACCTGCTGTCGCTATTGCGGCTTCGGCATTACCATCTCCACTGTTTAATAATTGTAGATTATAATTACTTTTCCAAAATCCTGAATCCCCGGCTTTGTTCATAAGACGCATATTGCCCGGGGTAGCCGAAGTTCTGCTAAACCAAAAGGTTATTGAAAAAGAGCTGGACATATCTAAGGTATCTGTAGTATCGGAAATGGTTATAAATTCATTAGTACCATTAAATGTTAAACCAGAGCCTATCTTTGAGGTGGAGGATACTGTACTACCTGTAATAGTCCCAACGTTACCATTTCCAGTGCTATCTGGGAAACTGGCAGTAGATTCCATGTGCCAAACACCTTGGTAGCTATTGCTCCATGTAGTGTTGTTGTTGGCGATAGATGTGCCAGAATTACCATAATACATGTAAATATTTGTATCGCTAGAAGAAGAAAGCGTTGGTATACGTACCCAGGCTTGCATTGTTTGGTCGGTGGTACTTACAGCTACAATTTCACGATCAAGCAAAGTGGTACCGTCGCTAGATGTAAACACAATATCCATACCATCGCTACGAATATCTGAAAAAAATGAAGAATCTAAGTTTGTTCCGGTAATTAAAATAGGAAAGTTACTTTCTGTGCTAGAAACTTGAGAGCTGTCTATAGTTATTTTTTTTCTATATAGCCATGAATTATTGTACCAAGCTACAGAACTAGTAGAGGCTTCGAATTGTCCGGTTGTAGTGGTGTATACAGAGTCTATAGATTGGTATTGATTGCTGGTGTTTGTGCCTACTCCTCCAGACCAGTCAGTTTGTGTCCAAGAATTATCTGTAGCAAGAGCTAGAGAAGGATTGGAAAAAATTCCATAGCTAATAAAAAAACTAAAAGCTATATAAGAAAAAATTGTAAGTGAGGCTAGAGTGATTGAAGTGGCTCTTCTTTTTTTGTAAAGTTGATAAGAAAATCCTTTTTTGTTAAACAAGGAAGGATCTATTTTATGAGATTTTAAAAAGTATAGTGGAAAAGAGACGATATTTAACGAAATTTCATGTAAGGAAAATTCTAAAAATTTGGCAAACCAAAAAACATGCTCTTTTTGAGAAAGATCTTTTTTAGAATCTACAACATTGCTGGAGATTCTATCAATTAAGTTAAACCAATTCTCCTTCATATACTTTTTTTTAGTATAGCATATTTTTGGAGGCAAAAATATATTTTTTAGTAAAAAAACTCCGACCTTTCGGTCGAAGTTTTTTGTTCGCAAATTACGAATTAATAATCAGGAAATAATAACTGTGGATTGGAAAGTTTATCTAGCGTATTCAATAGATCTAGATTCGCGAATTACGTTTACTTTGATTTCACCAGGGTATTGCAATTCTCCTTCTATCTTTCTGGCAATATCTTTGGCTAGGTTGTAAGATTCGTAGTCATCCAAATCATTTGGGTTTACAAATACACGAATTTCACGGCCAGCTTGGATAGCATAAACTTTGTCTACACCAGGAAAATCTTTGGCAGTATTTTCTAACTCTTCTAGTCTAGCTACGTATTGTTCAAAACTGTCACGTCTGGCACCTACTCTAGAAGCCGAGATAGCATCGGCTGCCATGACTACCTTGGTAAGAAGTAATTCAGGATTAGTATCGTGATGAGTTAGAGCCACTTGGGCGATTTCTTCGTCAACGTTGAATTTTTTTAGAATAGTGTAACCAATTTCGGTATGAGTGCCTTGGGTTTCGTGATCCATGGCTTTGCCAATGTCGTGGAAAAAACCAGCTTTTTTAGCCTTGATAGGATCTAGTCCAACTTCGGCAGCGATAATAGCCGAGATATGACCTACTTCCAAACAATGTTGTAATACATTTTGGCTGTAGCTGGTACGATAAGTCAATCTACCAACAATAGAAACTAATTTAGGATCAGAAGCTAGTATTCCCATTTCGTGCATAGCTTCTTCACCAGCTTTTTTAATGTCTAGGGCAATTTCTTTTTTGGCTTCGTCAATATATTCTTCAATTTTGGCTGGCTGGATGCGGCCGTCTTTGATTAATTTTTGCAAAGCAGAATGACAAACGCGGCGACGGATAGGGGAGAAACTAGAGATAAGTAACATGTCTGGTGTTTCGTCGATAAGCAATTCACAACCAGTTAGTTTTTCAATTGTTTTGATATTACGACCTTCTTTGCCAATAATTCTACCTTTCATTTCGTCGCTAGGTAGGTTGACTACCGTAGAGGTAGTTTCGGCTGCGTGGTTGGCAGCAGTTCTTTGCATGGCGTTTACCATGATTTCAGTAGCCTTGCCCTCCAAAGTTTCGGCATGAGCTTTTTCAAACTTTAGGGTTCTGGCCATTAGATCTTGGTGAGATTCTTCTTCTACTTTTTTCAAAAGTTGTTCTTTGGCTTCTTCTTTGGAATATCCAGAAACTTGTTGTAATTTTTGGATAGCTTGTTCTTTGGCTTGGTCTATTTTTTCTTTGATAGCGTGAATCTCATCTACTTTTTTTTGCAAATTGTTTTTGCGTTCTTCAAATTCCAATAGACCTTTGTCAAACATGGCTTCTCTTTGTTCCAAGCGATTTTGCATTTTGCTAATATCTTGGCGTCTTCTTTCTTCTTCCACCTTGCTATCGTCGATAATTTTGATAGCTTTTTCTTTGGCTTCTAGAATTATTTGTTGCTCTTTGTTTTTTATCTCAGTTAGTTTTTTTTCGGCAATGGCCTCTATGGAGTTGGCTTTGGCTTGGGCCATTTGTTTTCTTAAGTAAAAACCAATAGCTGCACCCAAGACCGCCCCGCCTAGTCCCACTGCTACTGTTAAGATTTCAGACATAAAAAATTGCGATCAGTTCAAGATCGGTAGCCTAAATTTGTTGATATACGAAGAGTTTTCGCCTCTGGCGAATTGGAAGAGTAAAGCAAATTAGCGCAAGCTTTTTTGGCTTAATTTGGCGCTGTTTTTGAGATTTTTTTGAGTCATTTTTTGCTAAATTCTGGTGTTTTCGTGCTCAACTGTAACTACCGTTTCTTGAAATTGTGAATTAAATCTAAAATGACTATAACAAGTTTTTTGGGGGTTGTCAATGTTGTTTTGTAGGGATCCCGCCTTCGCCAAGGCTACGGCGTGTTGCAATAGGGAGTAGGTTTTGGGTGGTTGGGTGATTAGAGGGAGCAACTTTGCCAAGGCTGCGGCGTGGTGTGATAAGAGTGACAAATTGAGCAGAGCGAAATTTGTTAAAGCTTAGTTTGAGATTTTGGAGTGACAAACTTTAGTTTGTCATAGCCATCCTGTGTAGTCGTATTGTGGCAGTTTGGCTCCATAGCTCTTTGGGACTATGGAGCCAGGGTAAGAGAGGGGGGCTGGTAGACGATTTGACCCCACCTAGCCTCCCCTTATAGGGGAGGAATTTTTTTTACAATAAAAAACAGCCTTGTAGGCTTTTTTACTAGTTTGGATTGGGACACGGGGAGGCGGCGTCCAGTCCGGCGGATGTGGACTGGTACGCCGCCTCCCGTGCTACCACGAGCTGGCTCTTAGGATGGCTCGTCTTTTAAGCCAGCTCATGGGAGATGAGAAGGATTAGACGCCCCAGGAAAAATCTCGTTCGACCTTCTGGGGGGGAGGTGCTGCCATGTTGTTCCCTCCGGGGTTTGTCGTCCGGACAGGAGTACTTCTCTGTGTGGTGGTCGTCAGCGGCGATTCGGCGCTCGTATCGCGGGTCTCGGCGGTGTGCTCGTTGGTGGTCGGAGGAGGAAAGCGCTCGGGCTCGATCGTCGGTTCGTTCGCCTCGACCACCTGACTCACTCCCTCGCGTTCGACTTCATCACGGAGCTGAGCGAAGACCTCCGCGGTGTCCGTGGGGCCGTCGGGACCTTCCATGTACAGCTCGATACTTTGGCCATCGGGGGTCATCCAATGACCGTCGCCGTCCTTGTCGAGCTTGGCCACGAGCTTCTGGCTGATGAACTCTTGGAGCGCGAAGCGATGCGCCGCGATCTGCTCGATGATATCGTCGAGTCGGGTGTTGGGGCTGTCCGCGAGGGTGAGGCCTTCGAGCGCGTTGCGGAGCCCGTTCTCATCGAACGGGTCGATCCAGACCTCTTTGGTGTCGCCGTTGGCGTCCGTGAGTTCTAGGAAGCCCATGGTGAGGACTGAACTGGGGCAGCCCTCGGGAGAGCCGTTGTTGTAGGTGATCTTGGTGACTACTTTCGAATGCATTCGGATCCTTCTCAACTGTAATTCGAACAGAAGCATGATTGTCGCCATTGGCGAAAACCAGCATCCTGCGCGAAACTGCGCAGCAGTATATAGTAAGAATGTGGGTTTGTCAAGGGTGTGAACCGCCTTCGCTAGAGCTATGGCGTGTTACAATAGGGGGGAGTAAAATGTGCCATACCACGTCATTCCCCCGACAAAGTCGGGAGAATCCAGTAGAAAAGGTTAACTTACTTATCCTGGATTCCCAGTCAAGCTGGGAATGACGTTGGGGTTTTGCAAAATACAAAAACAGCTTTGGTAGGCTGTTTGTGAAAAATAGATTGGATTCTCCGGGGTTGATAAGACAAAGTATCTTGGCAACCCCGGCAGTAATTCAGAAATGCGAGAGAGTCTCTACACCACGCCTGCTAGTGCCGCATACGCCCGGCAGAGTTGGTCAAATTCCATCTCACTGAACAGCGATTGGTGAAGAACTCGAAGCACACGCGAGATTTTGTCCACTACAGGATCAACCTCGACAAAGTCCCCAAGCGAAAATTCCTCGCACCGAAGTTCGCGTTTTTTATCCCACATGACATAGTGAACTTCGGCAATCAGGTGGGGTGCCCACGGCTCATCATCCTCTTCAGCGTCTTCATCACCTTCGACAGAGAATGGTTTGTTGGGGTAGGCGACGCCATCGCCAACAAACGATCGTGTACCGGTAGGACTGCGCAGCAGTACAAAGAATAGAGCTGTGGTTTGTAGATCTAATCGAGCTTGATAGACTGGTCTGTTGCGAGTGGTGAAGAAGCCTGTGAGAGGGAGCAGTAGGCGTCGTACGCCCCTTAGCCACTCCAAAGTTTCTTCAGTTTCGGGCAGCTGATTGTTTTGATCTAGTTCTGGTGGGGGAGTTATGATTTTCTTTAGACTGTCCAAAGAAGTATTATGTTGTGTCTGCATCCTGACCTCCTTTCTGTTCACTCCTTTTTGAATTTTAGCAGTGAACAGAAATCGGGACAGGCGTATATTTTTTATTATTTTATTATGTAATTTTTCAAATTGTCTGCACTTATCGCCTTTGGTTCTATAGCAGCTTCCACATGGTAATCTCCAATCGCTGTTCTCTCTAGCTCCTCACAATACGCCCCCACACCCAGCTTTTCACCAATGTCTTGGCAAAGCACTCGTATGTATGTGCCGGGAGAACAAGTGACTTTGATTTTTAATTGGGAGTCATCCTGAGTGCTAACGAAGGATCTCTCTGGACTGCCACTGGGATCCTTCTCTGCCTGCGGCGGATCAGGATGACTTGGAAATTCCAAAAGTTTAATATCATATATTTCAATCTCACAAGGTTTTCTTTCAATCTCTATTCCTTTTCTAGCCAACTCATAAAGTTTTTTACCACCAACTTTTTTGGCACTGTACATGGGAGGGATTTGGGTTTGCTTTCCAATGAATTCTTTTAATACTTTTGTAAGTTTTTTCTTATCCAGCTCTTTTAACTTAGTTTGTAATTTTTCCATTGTCCCATTGTTCCATTGTTTTATTTCTCCTGTTCTGTCGAGAGTATCGGAAGTGGCTCCAAGTTGCAAAGTAGTAACATATTCTTTTTTCAGATTTTTAAACTCGTCAATTCGTTTGGTGGCTTCGCGGCCAATGGCTACTATAAGCAGGCCAGTAGCAAATGGATCTAGAGTGCCGGCGTGGCCCACCTTCACTTTTTTTGCTTTGTCTGGCAAATTATTTTTTTTGTAAAATTCTCTAACAATTTTTCGGATATATCCAACCACATCATGGCTAGTCCAATCGACAGGTTTGTTTACTAACAAAAATCCAGATAAGTTGTTTGTAGATTGACTCTGCATAAAAAATTTGCTAAAAACGGATATAGGAGGTTTGCGATGTCACGTTTGTTTTGGTTGGGATTTGTTCTTCCTTTCAATTTTTTTCTGGCCTTGTTTGCCTGGGTTGGTTATGTGGTGGATCTGGAGGAGAGCTACCAACTATACTACTACACTATCTATGGCTACTCTTTTGTGGCCACTCTGGTTCTACGACTAGATTGGTTGGAGATGTCCAGAGTAAAAATCTTTCCTCGTGTAGGAGGGGCACTGGTCGTAGCCTATTCAATCATGACCGGAGCCTACCATGTGGTGCATGGGGGAAACTTGCTATCGGGTCTTTGGACGTTTGCCAGTTTTGCAATTGCTGCCGGCCTGGTGGCTGTCTTTGCCATGTACACGGTAGCTCTTTTGGTAGTTATGGCAAAGAGAGCACAAAGACTCTACAAATGCGTTCGCAAGTAATACCCGTCTACCTAGGCGGGCTTCATCATTTATATACACAAGATTATATAAACAAGATACAACATACCCATATTAAAATACAAATTTTTAGCAATTCATAGGCTGTGGTAAACTATACCATTATGAATGAAACAAAAAAGGAAAAACTAGGTTGGGGGCTGGTAGACGAAAGTGGAGCCGAAATTTGGGATACCAAGCCAGTATTTACAGGGGACAATGTACACTCTATCGATTGGTTAAAACTTCTTTTTTATCCAAAGAAATTTTTTTTGTACAAATATATAAAAAGATCATTGAAATATAAGAACAAAAAAACAGACCTAAAAGAACCTATAAGGATTTTGGATGTAGGCTGTGGTACAGGAGCCGCTGTAATAGATCTTAAAAAAATATTTGGTAGACGAGCCGAGATAATAGGAATAGATGTAGTAAAAATTCAAATAGAATTGGCAAAGGAAAGAGCCAAAAAATATGGGGTGCATGCAGAGTTCAAATATTTTAATGGAGAAAATTTTCCTTTTCCTGCCGAATACTTTGACGCAGTATATACTTCCGATGTTTTGGGGCATGTAAAAAATGTTCCTGCTTGGTTGGAAGAAATTCAAAGAGTTCTAAAAACAGGAGCGCCTCTGGCTATGTTTAGTGAATCAAAGCTCGGTAAGCATGCTTATATTAGAAATTATCTTTTTGAAAAAGGATTAAATATTGATCCCCACGCTGAGTTTCATATTTCACTTTATTCCAAAAAGAAATTAAAAGCTCTCATAACCAAAGCCGGATTTGATATAGAAAAAATGTACAATGCTTTTTGGTCACATTTTTTGGTACATCCGGATGAATTTTTTCCAAAATTAAAAAATAATAAAAATTTTCCTTTTTTGAGTTTGTTGAATCTTGTTTTGTATTTTATTAAGAAAATAACCCACCCGGTTTCTACAGCCCTAGCCGAATTGTATGGATTGGTTGAAATGAAGTTAATAGGTAGATGGATAGAAGCCCAAGGGTATGTGATTTTGGCCAGGAAACATGAAAACACAAAAACACGAGAACATTAACTCGGCTGATTTGTTATACTGTCATTTCGAACCCTTAGGGTGAGAAATCTTTCCGTTGGCAAAATAATTAGACAGAAAGATCTCTCGTCGAGTCTGAGGACTCTCCTCGAGATGACAATAATAATTAAAAATTAAACATTGTGAGATGCTTGCCTTTTTGTTAATATTACGCTAACCTAACCACCTAATTACTAATCACCTAATTACTAAAATATATGAATCTATGGCATGATGTGCCGCTAGGAGAAAAGGCACCGGAAATATTTACCACTATTATAGAAATCCCAAGAGGATCGTTAAATAAATACGAAATCGATAAAGAAACTGGACTGATTGCGTTAGACCGCGTTAGCCACACTGCTCAAGTATTCCCAATGGACTATGGGTTTGCTCCAAAAACTCTTTGGGACGATGGCGATGCTCTAGACGTAATTGTGCTAACTACCGAGCCGCTACATCCGGGGATTGTAGTTCACACCAGACCAGTGGGACTAATGAAAATGATAGATAGTGGTGACAGTGACGACAAAGTAATTGGCGTGCCGGTAGACGACCCACGCTGGGACAATGTACAAGACATTGGCGACGTAAACCAGCATCAATTAAAAACTTTGAAACACTTTTACGAAAATTACAAAAAGTTGCAAGACAAAGTAGTAGAAGTAAATGGATTCGAAGGCAAAGAAGCTGCTCTAGCTGCTGTAAAAAGATCAATGGAATTGTATAACGAAAAGTTGGCCAAGTAAGGGAATATTGAAGTATAAAATCTAGATCCTACTTTTTTCTAAAAGGTAGGATCTTTTGTTGACAGCCAAGCTTTTTTGCTAGATAATGAAATTAAGAAATATCTATGTCTAAAAATGATGTCACAATTGATGAATTAATGGATTTTTTGCAAGAGAATATGGTAACCAAAGAGGATGCTAAGAATTTTGCTACCAAGGATGATTTGAAAGGTTTTGCTACCAAAGATGATCTAAAAAATTTCGCTACCAAAGATGACTTGCTTGATTTGCGTAGAGAAATGCAAGAAGGTTTTGATTCGATCCGAGCGGAGATTAGAGAAGTTAAAGATGAATTGGAGAGCGTAAAATTAAAATTGGAAGAGCTTGAAAAAAGAGGAGCAGAAGATACAGATGCCACAGCTTCTGAATTGCTTAGTTTAAGAAGCTTGGTAGTTAAACTACAAAGAAGGGTGGAGAAATTAGAAATGGGGAATTAGGTGTAGTGAGTAGTATTTGAGATTATACTAGTATTAATACTTTTTAAAAAATAAATCCTGCACTATTTTGGTGCAGGTTTTTTTTGGATGAATGGCCCAGCCTGAAGAGTTTGTTGGTATATGGTTGGGCGCTGGCTAGTCCGGTTTTTTGCGTTTTGCAATCGGTATCGCTTGGATACCTTTTTTACCGCTCGATGTTCTTCTTTCTGGGAGATGGGGTTCCTTTCTGGTATACAAATTTGGTTTGTTTCTTCTTCTCCACCATCCGTAGAGGAACACGACCCCCAAGATGACAAGCAAGAAAAGTGTGATGTTTTGTTCGGACATAGCATTCTCCTTGATTTGATCATAACAGAGAATATTTTTTACTACAAATAAAAAACTGCACCGTTTGGGTGCGGGGAGAAAATGAAGTTGGGTGCCCTCTGGATTTTTTCGTTGGCGCGGGCTTTAGTCTGCTTCAAAAAATGTTCTATCATCTTCTCTATCTCCAATAGATTCTAGGGCTTTTCGGAGAGATGGACGGTGCAGTGGTTTTGGGATTTTTTTTTGGAAGAAGAACGGTACTCCAAAGCGGATGCTTAGGAGTAGTTGTAAGTATTTTTTTCTGACGAGGAGAAATAGAGACACCAGGGTGTAGAGGACCCCTGCGCTTATAAGGATTAGGTAGTGTAGAAAAAAATGATGCAATTTTTCTTTTTTTGCAGACATTTGTCCTCCTTGTTATCAGATTAACAAAGTTATTTTGGCTTGGCAAACAAAAAACCCTGTATTAATCTGTACAGGGTTTTTTATTTTCCTTTGATCTTAAAATATTTTTAAGGGCAAAGGGAATGAGGACAGATAGGAATGAATAGCGTGTTCGCTGTGTCCTCTAACAGCTTCCTGGAGAATACCAGAAGGGAAACGCGGTGGGTGGGGGTCAGCTGCTGCTGGTGGCTGGCGCTTCGGCAGCACTGCTCAGATCGACGGGTGATTTGTCTTCGTCCTTCACACGCAGGACGAAACCTGCCACGACCGCGATGGGGGCAATGAATGCCGAAAGCAGTGCACCCATCTTGGCCGCACCCTGCAACATAGGTTCGGTGAACGCGACTCCTGCCACGAACAGAGCTACGGTCAGACCGAGACCTGCCACGATGCCGGCGACCAGCAAGTGGTTCCAGCGCATCCCTTCGGGGAGGGGCGCCTTGCCACTCAGGTGGCCGAGCATCGAGAAGCCGAAGATACCTACAGTCTTGCCGAGTAGCAGCCCGGCCAGAACTGCCCAGGTACCATGACCCATGCTCGAGAACTCCACCCCAGCGTTGGCCAGGCCGAACCCGAAGAGTCCGAGATCCACTGGCAGCTTGACAGCGTGTTCGAACTTGTTGAGCGGATCGAGGTACGTTTTTCCAGTACTCATCTCCGCGTACATGCCGTCGTCATGACCCATGTTGGGCAAGAAAGGAACCACGAACACCAGCGCGAGCGCTGGGTGGAGGTGTGCCAGGAAAAGGCCGGCCCAGGAGAGAACTCCTGGCCCTACGAGGTAGACCCCGTAGTTCTGTACATTCTTCCTTCGCAAGTAGTACGCGCCAGCCATGGCGATGGCCACCAGTACCAAGTAGGCTGGCTGCACCGGGTGGGAAGGATCTGGGTAGAAGACGGCGATGATGCCGAGTCCGAGTCCGTCGTCGGCCACGGCCAACAGGAGCAGGAAGCTCACTGCTGGGTGATTCTTCCCGAAAACTACACGAGCCAGTAGCCACGCGAGCGCGATGTCAGTTGCGGTGGGGATGCCCCAGCCTTCGCTGATGGCTTCGGCACCCGTGAAGTAGACGTAGAGTTTGTAGACCGCGATGGGTCCAATCACTCCTCCCAGCGTTCCCAGCAGCGGGTTCACTGCCTTCCTCGGAGGGTTGAGGTCTCCTTCGGGGAGGCAGGCTTCGGTGATCTCCTTGGTAGCGATTCCGAAGAAGAAGACCATCACGAAGTCGTTCATCAGGAAGTGGAAGTTCAGTACGTGCAGGGGGTTCCCCTCCGCGAACGGAGAGAAGTGGATGAACTCGTGGTAGGAGTGTGGGCTCAGATTGGCCCACAACATTGCACCGATCACCCCCGCGATGAGCGGGAGTGAGTATTCTTGGATGATGTCGATTGGCCTTCGAGGCCCTTCCTTCTCGTGAGACACTGTGGTACTCCTCTTGTGTTGGGCGCAAATGCGCCATTATCATTTGATCTCAAAGAGATCGCGAACAAAAAGCTCCATATATAAGCCATTTGCTCACGATCTCTTTATTTTTTATTCCTATCTATCCTGTAAAGAACAATTAAGTCTTCTTAATAAAAATGAAAACTCACATATAGCCATGCAGAGCCTCCAAAAAATACATAGTGAAAAATTTTATCATTAAAAATATAATAATGTCAAGCTATTTTTACTTGGCCAAAGCCTAATCTTGACTTTTTCGCTAAATTTAGATACAATCAGGTAAATTATAATACTCACTTTTTAAAAATAAAATACAAAATTTCGTACTTTCGTATATTTCGTATTTCGTATATACCTTATGAATGTAACCGAACTCGCCAGAAGACTCCGTGTCCATCCCAAAAAAATGCTAGAAATATTACCTAAGCATGGTTTTGATATTGGAGCCAAAGCTATTAAGATAGACGACAAAGTGGCCAATACCATAATGCGTCGTTGGAGACACATAAAAAGAGAAATAGAAGCCCAAGAAAGCAAAGCCGAAGAAGAACGTAAAGAAAAAGAAAAAGAATTGCGTAGAGAAATGGGAAAGACCGTAACTTTGCCAAATTTACTTACAGTAAAAGAATTTGCCGAAAGACTAGATATGTCTGTAGCTCAAGTAATTACCGAGCTTATGAAAAACGGAATTTTGGCCAACCAAAACCAAAACTTGGATATAGAAACTGCTTCTATTATGGCCGAAGATTTGGGTTTTACTGTAAATAGAGAAAATGAAGAAAATGTAGAAGAAGAAACAGAAAAAAGTGAAGTCCTAGAAGATGCTTTGGCAAAAGGAGAAAACAAAGCCACCAGATCTCCGGTAGTAGTAGTGATGGGGCATGTAGACCACGGAAAAACCAGATTACTAGACACCATTAGAAAAGCCAATATTATAGATACCGAAGCCGGAGGAATTACCCAGCACATTGGGGCTTACCAAACAGTTTGGAAAGATCCAAAAAGCAAAGAAGAAAGAGCCCTCACCTTTATCGATACTCCAGGTCACGAAGCCTTTACAGTTATGCGTAGCCGTGGTGCCAAAGTCGCCGACATGGCTATCTTGGTAGTAGCTGCCGACGATGGGGTAAAACCACAAACCGAAGAAGTAATCCAAATTATCAAAGCTGCCAAACTACCATTTGTAGTAGCTATTAACAAAATCGACAAAGACACTGCCGATGTACAAAAAGTAAAAACCGAACTTAGTGGCAAAGGTGTGCAAGCCGAAGATTGGGGCGGAGACGTGCCAATGGTAGAAATTTCTGCCAAGAACGAAATAAATATAGATAAACTTCTAGATGTGCTTTTGCTAATGGCCGATATGAATGGAGAAAACATAGTAGCCGATGCCGGTATCCCAGCTGTGGGTACTGTGATTGAATCTCACAAAGACAAAAACGTAGGCCCGGTGGCCACTATTTTGGTACAAGCCGGAACCCTAAAGAAAAATGATCCACTAGTAGTAAACAACGAAATTTATGGCAAGGTAAGAGCCATGAAAGATTACAAGGGTAATCAAATAGAAGAAGCTGGTCCAGCTGTGCCAGTACAGATTATTGGTTTTAAAGTAGCTCCGGAAGTAGGAGATATCCTAAACGTAGCCAAAGCCGAAACCGCAGAAAAAATTGATGTAAAACAAAAACACAGCCAAATGACCGGAGCGCAAAAAACTAGCGTAGTTTTGCAAAGTGATGATTCTGGTGAAGATGAAGAAGGCAAGAAAAATTTGAACTTGCTTATAAAAGCCGATGTGCTTGGTTCGCTAGAAGCGATTATTGGTTCACTAGAAAAAATCAGACACGACGAAGTGGCTATTAAGATTATTGGAAAAGGTTTGGGAAATATCAATGAATCAGATATCAGCAAAGCCGAAGCTGGAAAAGCGCATGTGATTGGTTTTCATGTTAATCCAACTCCAATGGCCGAAGAGTCTATGCGAGAAAAAGGAGTTAATTTTTTACAGTTTCAAGTTATTTATGACCTTATCAAATGGACTCAAGAAGAATTAGAAAAATTATTAGAACACGAAAAGATTGTTACCGAACTGGGAAATTTGAAAGTAATGGCTATTTTCCGAACCGAGAAAAAAGCTATGACCGTAGGTGGTAGAGTCGAGAGTGGTAAGATTAAAAAAGATGCTCAAGTTCGAGTAAAACGCGATGGTGAAGAAATTGGTTTGGGCAAGGTTACAAACTTGCAAATTGGTAAACAAACCGAAAAAGAAGTCCCAAGCGGAACCGAGTGTGGTATGCGTTACGAAGGTAAAGTAAAAATAGAAGTGGGTGATGTGCTAGAATTTTACACCGAAGAATCCAAGATTAGAAAGATTGAGTTTAAGGAAGAGTAAGTGTAAACAGTGAACAGTATATAACTTTTTTGATTAGTAAAACTGCTCAATTGAGCAGTTTTTTATCCCCAATTGCTTGCTTTAGAAAAGTGCGTTAATATACTCAGGCT
Source organism: uncultured Gammaproteobacteria bacterium (assembly GCA_964345045.1). Lineage (GTDB taxonomy): Bacteria > Patescibacteriota > Patescibacteriia > Magasanikbacterales > UBA922 > XYB1-40-15. The sequence goes on along the minus strand of CAYFPM010000001.1, from coordinate 595,228 downwards.
AAATATTAATTAAATTTTTATGGCAGAATTAACTCTAACAGATGCAAACTTCGAAGCCGAAGTTCTAAAATCCGACGTCCCTGTGTTTGTAGATTTTTGGGCACCTTGGTGTGGACCATGTCAAGTAATGGGCCCAATGGTAGACGAACTAGCCAATGAATATGACGCTAGCAAAGTAAAAATTGCCAAGCTAAATGTAGACGACAATCAAGCAACTGCTGGCAAATACCAAGTACTGAGTATTCCAACTTTTCTTGTTTTCAAAGGTGGAGAAGTGGTAGAAAAAGTAGTAGGTGGTGTACAAAAAGAAAAATTGAAAGAAGCTATAGATAAACATGTTTCATAAAAACATCAAATCTTGAAATCATTAAAACAATCCTGGGCTCAAGCTCAGGGTTTTTTTTAGGTTATCTCTCTTTGTTTCTGTCATTGCGAGTAGGTCGGCAAGACCTGAGCCTGTCCTGAGCGGAGCCGAAGGATGGCAATCTCGCACATTACATTAGGCTCCAACCCCTAGTGTGAGGTTGCGATAGTAGTAGCGTGTTCTAGGAGTTCTTGCTTATAAAATTATATAAAGTATAATCTTAAATAAGTTGATTTAACTTATGATAAATAATTTTAGAAGATCTGTTTTTTGGAGTGTGCTTTTTGTGGCATTTATTTTTGTTTTACACGCCTTTTTTTCTTATTTTATAAACGATTTAGAAGCTATAAGATTTTTTAGGCCGGTTAGAGATATTTTGTTTTTTCCGTTCATGGTGATAGTTGAGAATATTAGAGAAATCTATTGTTTTATAGGCAAGATAGGATTTTTGGATTACAATAGATGTATTGCTCCTGTCGGTGGGAGTATAAATATTTCAGAAGGTCCTTCTTTTTCATTTCAAATATTTATGACCATCATCGGTTTAAGCTTTTTGTTAGTTTGGTATATATTTATTTTTAAAATAATTTTTTATTTATTAAACAAATTTAAATCTTAAAATAAGTATTTATATATGCAAGAAAATCATAAAAAAATTTTTATAGGAGTTTTGCTCTTGGTAGTAGCTTTGTTTGTCGCCAATTACTTTTTTGGTTTGGGAGCTACCACAGGTAGCCCTGGGTTTGCCAAGCATGCTATGGTAGCCGAATATGACTATGCCGATGATGGAGCTATGGCTATGGGCAAAGTAGCTGCTTTCGAAGCCGAAGAAATGGCCGGATTGGTAGATACTGTTTCTAGAAATTCTATTGTGCTACCACCATCACCAGAACCTCCAGGATTCGAAACCGGCGGGGGAGACGAGTTTATCCCAGACGAACCATTAATTATTCGCACTGCCAACCTATCTGTAGTGGTAGACGATGTAGCTGTAGCAGCAGGTAATATCGCCAGTTATGCTGTAGAAAAAGGAGGATTCGAAGTAAATAGAAATATTTACAAACAAGGCAATGGTTGGGCTGGTTCGGTAACTATAAAAATTCCTTCAAGAAGTTTTGACGAAGGGATTGATATGATTAGAGGAGAGGGAGAAATAAAAAGTCAGCAAACAAGTGGGCGTGACGTAACCGAAGAGTTTGTAGATGTATCGGCTCAGCTGGCCAATCTGAAAGCTACAGAAGAACAATTTTTGGAAATTATGAAAAAGGCTTTTAAGATCGAAGATGTGTTGAATGTGCAAAGAGAGCTTAGCAATGTTCGCAGCCAAATAGAGCGTATGGAAGGTAGAAAAAGATATCTAGAAACTAGTGCGTCTCTATCTACTATTACTGTGCATCTCTCTACTGATCCAGAAGAATTACCTGTAATAGACGAAGATGACAAGTGGAAACCGCTGGCCGTAGTAAAAGATTCTGCCAGAAATCTAATTGGAGTTTTCCAAAGTCTGGCTAACTTTGTAATCTGGTTTGTAGTTTACATTCCACTCTGGGCTTTGCTGGTTTTGCTAGTTTGGCTTGGTAAAAAGGTTTGGTTTAGATATAGAGGTTAATTATATTGAATAACCCCACCCTAACCCGCCCCTTCTAAAGGGGAGGGGATTTTATTAACACTTGCGTACTAATTTTAGGAGGTATAGACTAGGAACAAATAAAGCAGTTGTTTTAATGCTTTAATATTTTAAAGTTTTAATGAATATATATGAACAACCCTTTTGACAATGCTATGGCTCAGCTAGACAAAGCAGCCAAGATTATAGACCTAGACCCCAATTTGCATAGAGTTTTGCAGTTCCCAGATAGATTTGTAACTGTTTCGATTCCAGTAAAAATGGACGATGGAAGTACCAAAGTTTTTGCTGGTTACCGCAGCCAGTACAACAATACATTGGGCGTATACAAAGGAGGCATCCGTTACCATCCAGATGTAACCAAAGACGAAGTAAAAGCCTTGTCTTTTTGGATGGCGATCAAATGTGCCACAGTTAATATTCCACTTGGTGGTGGAAAAGGCGGGGTAATAGTCCACCCCAAAGATTTGTCCGAAGGTGAGTTAGAAAGACTCTCTCGTGGCTATATGCAGAAAATGTGGCCAGTACTAGGTAGCGACAAAGACGTGCCTGCTCCAGACGTGTACACCAACGCCACTATTATGAACTGGATGCGCGATGAGTACGAAAAAATGGTTGGCAAAAAAGATCCAGGCGTTATTACTGGTAAACCTGTTTCCGAGGGTGGTTCCGAAGGTCGTAGTTTTGCTACGGCCCAAGGTGGAGTTTATTGCACAATAGAGCTAGCCAAAAAAATGAATCTAAAGCCCGAAGAAACTACTGTAGCCATCCAAGGTTTTGGTAATGCTGGTAGCTACATGGCCAAGATATTGCACAAGCTTGGTTACAAAATTGTAGCTGTGAGCGACAGCAAAGGGGGGATTTATAGAAAAGAAGGACTTGATCCAGAAAGTGTGGATAAGGTAAAACAAGAAACGAGAGAGCTAAAAGCAGTTTATTGCGAAGGTTCTGTGTGTAGTGATGTAGAACACGAAAAAATTAGTAACCGCCAACTACTTGAGCTAGACGTAGATATTTTGGTACCAGCAGCTCTGGAAAATCAAATTACCACAGACAATGCCGACGATATAAAAGCCAAAGCCATAGTAGAGCTAGCCAATGGTCCCACTACTCCAGAAGCAGATGAAATATTAAAACAAAAGGGGATTGTGGTGGTACCAGATGTACTGGCCAATGCTGGCGGTGTAACAGTTAGTTATTTTGAATGGGATCAAAATGTAAAAGGGGAGCACTGGAGCGAAGCCGAAGTTTTGGAAAAATTAGAAAAAATCATGGTGCCTGCTTTTGACGATGTATGGGAGACCAAAGAAAAATATAATATAGACATGAGAACCGCTGCTTTTGTACGGGCAGTAGAGAGAATTACCGAGGGGATGGATTAAAAATTTTTAAAAACAAAAAGAACATTCTATAAAGAATGTTCTTTTTATATTGACAGAATGATTTTTTTATGGTATACCTACCGTCACTATCCATGATGTACGTCGGCATAGGTCGGCAGTACACTTTGGAAGTTTACAATCATGCGTGGCCATCATAAGGTTACGCACTCTTTGATGCCCTTAAGGAGGGGGAAAAAAAGATGAAAGACTTCAAAACCGTTGACGATTACCTTGACGACGGACTGGACATGATCCGGAAAGTGTTGAGTGTCTTCATATCAGCAGTCACCCTCATAAAGGGAGTCTTCTCGGTAAGCTTCAAGTTCGTTAAGCCTTATCTCGATCGCAATCCTTCTCTCAAACAGTTTTTGTCCCTGTTTCCAATCTTAGTCGCCTGGATTTTGCTAGTCGCGATTGGTGTCAATATTTTGGGGCTAAAGAGCTGGCGTCCCTTTAACGATAGCTGGTTCTACCCAGGTACGAGGTCCTATTGGTATCTATTCCTGGTGCCATGGATCATCGCTATTCTGGCCCCCATGACTTTCTTGGTTCGAAAGCTCGTTCATGCCCAGCCGATGTTTTTTCTCAAGTGGCTACCTAGATTGGTAGTCGGACTCTTGTTTTTTGGAATTTTGGGTGGGATATCCTCCTTCATGGCTGTCGTAATAGACTGGTGGATCCACAACTATGACTACCGCTATGCGGGCTCCTGGCCCTTCAGCCTATACACACGGATCTGTCACGTCTTGTTCAGTTATTATCTAGGCTTATGCCTTTGGTCGTGTATGAAACTGCGAGTTGACGAAGAGAGGGTGGACTATCTTATCAAAGTAGGCGATGAGAGTCGTCGAATAGAAGAGGGTTCTTGACCTAATCATGTGATCCTTGGATCATGGGCCTCGGGTAAGCGAGCGAGGGGGGTACCAACTGGAGTTTTCTTACCGATTCTCCACAAGCTTCTGTCGATAATGTCGGCACTGATGAGTCCAAAATGTTTGTAGAAAGGACGAAAAGCAAAAATCAAAAAACTGCCAGATTGGCAGTTTTTTAAATTAGGTTAAACTCCTTTATGCCCCACCAATTTTTCTGGGTAGTGTTCTATATAGGAGTCTTTGTCTAGAGGAATCCTTCCTTTCTCAATCGTTTTTATATATTTTTTTATTTCTTTTCTAGCTCTATTAAGTCTTTGGCGTACAGCTACGGGAGTTATGTCTAAAATTTCACTTATTTCTTTAGAAGTTTTACCATCGTTATAAAACATCATCATTATTAGTTTATCTTCTACCCTCAAAGTAGCTTCAATAGCTTGTAGGAGAATCCGTTTTTGTTCTTTGGTAAAAGCCCCTTGTTCCAATTGAGTTTTAGGAGATTCATCTTCTAATAAATCTAATAGTTTAGATTGAGCTGTACGTTCTATTTGTTTTTTTCTAGTGCGAGCTTTTTCCAAACATGTATTTCTTGCTATAGCTAGAATCCAAGTTTTGGGATTAGATTCTCCATTAAAAGGGTTTTTGGGGTTTAAGGCTTTTAATAAAACTGTTTGAACAATATCATCTGCTATGTAAGATAAGGGGCTATGGTATTTATTTATATATTTTAGTAAGTAAGCTTGTATTTCTTTTCCAGCAAGTAATTCTTTCAATTCTTTTTTGCGAGCCTCTGCTAATTCTGGATCCACTGGTTTTTTTTCTTTTTTCTCCTTAATTTCTTCTCCTTGCTCCTCCACTGGTGGTTGAGTTCCTTGGGGATGCTCTTTTCCTTCCATAATTTTATTTTAAAATATAATATTTTATATCCTAGCATAATTACTTGTAATTTCCCACACATTCCGCTAAGATAAAGTCTCTATGGAAGAATTTCTCAAACAAAAGATAAAAGAAGCCGGAGCCTTGGCCAAACAATATTTTGATGCCGGGGTCAAACATACTGTCAAATCCAATCTGGGGGATTTGCTTACAGATGCCGATATTGCGGTTAGCGAATTTTTGGTTAGCGAAATTCATGCCAAATATCCAGATCACCATATAAAAAGCGAAGAGATGGAAGAAGATATTAACCCAGGAGCAGAATACGAATGGGTGATAGATCCGGTAGATGGTACACGTAACTTTGCCATGGGTATCTCTATATGGTGCCAAATTGTAGCGGTATTAAAAAATGGTGAGCCATACATGGCTGCAGTTTACAATCCCAATGCCGACGAGCTTTTTTTTGCCAAAGTTGGCGAAGGGGCTTATATGAATGACAAAAAAATTAGTGTAAATAACACCGAAATACTTGACCATGCCTATGCCTACATTGCCAGAGTTCCAGAGATTACCGGCCCGTATGGTACAAAGGTAGAGGAATTTCGAAAAGCTTTTGTAAGAATGATAGAAGAAAGTAATATCTGGGTCCACCAGTACGGTACTATGCTAGCAACTTGTTACCTAGCTATGGGAGGAGTGGATTTTTGGCTACAAAACGCTGGGCTGGATCATGATTTTCTAGCCCCATATCTTATTTGCAAAGAAGCTGGAGCAACTATTACCGATGCCGATGGTAACCCCTGGCAGCGTGGTAGGCAAGACATGATAATAGCCAACCCCAAGCTACACCCGAAGGTAATGGAATTTTTTAAATAAAAAACACCTCGTAAAAAGAGGTGTTTTGTTTTAGTGCGAATTTTCTCTTTTAGAAATTTTGTCTTTTATTTCAGTTCTGGCACGGTGGATTCTATTTTTTAGCGCTTGCTTCGTGATACCAAGTTCTTCGGCAATAGTATCATAGTCTTTATCTTCAAACATGGTCATTAACAGTGGTTTTTTTAATGATTCTGGTAATTCATTTATTGCTTTTCTAAGTAAATGAATCCCTTCTCTAGAAGAATACTCTTCATCTGGCAAAAATGCCTTTGGGTCAGCTGTTACGTTTATTAATTCTGGGGAATTTTCTGAATCATGGACTGGGACATTTGCACTACCAGAAATAATTCTATCTTTATTGCTCTTTTTTCTTAACCTGTCTAAAGCTGTATTTTTTGCTATTTGGGTAAGCCAAGTAGAAAATTTTGCCTGTGGCTCGAAAGAATCTATGTTATTTAGAGCTTTGAGCCAGGTAGTTGAAATAATATCTTCTACATCCTCATCACTAAGTCCTGTAACTATTGCTCTCAAGCTAGCTTCTACAATATTTTGGTTTTCAATTACCAAAGCAGAAAAAGCTTCTCTATCTCCAGCCACAGCTCTCTCTACCAAAGCTTGTTCTTCTTTGGTTTTTTCAAAACGGGAATTTTCATTAGTATTAATACTATCTCCTTCTATCTCTCCTAATCTCCTTTCTGAATGTAGTCTTTCCATAATTTTGATTATATTTAATAAACTATATCATACTTGCAAAAAAAGGCTAATTTAACTAGAATAAGCTAAAAGTTAAAACTATATGAATAATATTTACAACCCAAAAGAAATAGAACAAAAATGGCCCGCCTTCGCTCCTCCTACGCCTTTGGCTGCGGACGGACACGGTAAAGCTTCGTCGGGCAAGCAAAATTAATTTATAATTTATGAAAGAATATAACCCAAAAGAGATAGAGGCTAAGTGGCAAGAGATATGGGAAGAAGAAGAGGTGTTCAAGACTCCAGCCGATGCTACCCCCGAAAACAAAGCTTATGTGCTGCCACAGCTGCCGTACCCATCTGGATCTGGGCTGCATGTAGGCCATGCCGAGGTTTATACTGCCTGCGATATTTATGCTCGTTACTTGCGTATGAAGGGTAAGAAAGTCCTTCAAGTTTTTGGTTTGGATTCTTTTGGTTTGCCAGCCGAGAATTATGCAATTAAGACTAATGTACACCCCAGAGAAACTATCGACAAAACTGGTGAGATGTTTGTGTCTCAAGTAAAGTCTCTTGGAATTTCGGTTGATTGGGATAGGTTTGTGCGTAGTTCTGATCCTGGGTATTACAAATTCACCCAGTGGTTTTTTCTTCTTATGTACGAGCGTGGTTTGGCTTATAGAAAAAAGCAAAGTGTAAACTGGTGTGATGGTTGTAAAACAGTTCTGGCCAACGAGCAAGTGGTAGATGGTAAGTGTGAACGTAGTGATGACGTGGTAGTGCAAAAAGAAATGGAGCAATGGTATTTGAAAATTACTGATTATGCCGACAGACTTTTGGCAGATCTTGATAAGATTGATTGGCCAGAGGAGACAAAGATGAGACAGAGGAATTGGATTGGGCGTTCGGAAGGAGCAGAGATTGATTTTGAAATTCAGAATTCAGAATTCAGAATTCCAGTCTTTACCACCGCTCACGACACTATCTACGGAGTTTCTTTTATGGTTTTGGCACCAGAGCATGAGCTCGTCGCTACGCTTCTCGAAGAAACAAGAAACCCCGAAAGACAAGCTAACGGGGCAGGCAAGAAACAAGAAACAATTGTTGAAAATATTGATGAAGTTGAAAAGTATATAAAAGAAACTTCCAAGAAAACAGAATTAGATAGACAAACCCAAAAAGAAAAGACCGGAGTAGAACTAAAGGGAATAAAAGCTATTAATCCTATAAACGGTAAAGAAATTTCAGTGTGGATTTCAGATTATGTTTTGGCTACCTATGGAACTGGTTCTATTATGGCTGTGCCTGGAGCAGACGAACGTGATTATGAATTTGCCAAGAAGTTTGGTTTGGAAGTTATAAGTGTGGTGGATTCAAAAGAAGAGTTTGTAAGCTACGCAGAGATAAAAAAAGACAAAAAGAAGTTTAAATTGATAAATTCAGAAGAATTTGATGGATTTGATTATGAGGAAGGTAGAAAAAAGATTTTGCAAAAGATTGTAGATGGTGGTTACGGAGAAAGTAAAGTTCAATACAAACTCCGCGATTGGTCTGTGTCTCGCCAGCGTTTTTGGGGAGCACCATTGCCAATTCTGGTCAATGAACAAGAAGCAGAGAGCAAAAGACAATATGTTTTTATTCATGGACGAGGTGGTACAGCAGAGTCAGATTTTTGGCCGTGGTTAAAAGCACAAGTAGAAGCAAAAGGTCACAAAGTTGTGGTGCTAGATTTGCCAAATACAGAAATACCAAATGCCACAGAACAGGCCAATTATTTATTTGAAAATATAAAATTGGACAAAGATACCGTTGTGGTAGCTCATAGCCATGGTGGTCCAGTGGCATTTCATCTTTTGGCAAAAACCAAACAGCCTATTGCCAAATTGGTATTGATAGATACCATGCTAAGACCAGAATTTAATGATGGAAAAGAAAGAGAATTTCGTGATGAAGCAAAATTACAATTTGATTTTGCTTCAATAAAAGATTTACCACAAGAAACAGTTGTTATTGCAGACAAAAATTATCCTATAATCAAAAAAGAACAAATAGACGAACAAGTAAATATCTTTGATGCAAGAGTAGTGTATGCCAGTGCAAACGAAGATCATTTGACTGGTTTGGTAGAGCCGGCAATTTTGGAAGAAGTATTTGTTTCTGGTTTGAAACCAGTTCCAGAAAAAGATCTCCCAGTATTACTCCCAAGCGACGTAGATTTTAAACCAACTGGTCAATCTCCACTTACATATTCCGAAGAATTTCAAAAAGGAGTAGAGGAAAAATATGGTGCAGGTTGGAAGCGCGAGGTAGACACATTGGATACATTTATGTGTTCTTCTTGGTATTACTTCCGTTACCTAGACCCAAACAATGAAAATGAATTTGCTTCTCCAGAAAGTTTGAAAGCTTGGATGCCAGTAGATTTTTACCTAGGTGGAGAAGAGCATGTCAATGGACACCTCTTATACTCACGTTTTTTTACCAAGGTTTTATTTGATGCAGGTTACATTGATTTCGATGAGCCATTTACCAAGAATCGTCATCAAGGACTTATATTGGGAGAAGATAATAGAAAGATGAGTAAACGCTGGGGTAATGTGATTAACCCCACTGATGTAGTTAATGAGTTTGGAGCCGACACTTTGCGTACCTACGAGATGTTTATGGGGCCGCTAGAACAGACCAAGCCGTGGAATGATGACGGGGTAAAAGGGGTACGCAGATTTTTGGATCGTTGGTACGATTACTTTGCAGAGCTAAAAGAAAATATAGGGGACAATTTTGCAGTTTACAAAAATGGGGAGTACATGGGTGAGAATAATCCAGAATTTGAAAAGCTTTTGCACAAATCTATCAAGAAGATTGGTGAAGATTTGGATGGAATGAGATTCAATACTGCCGTGAGCCAATTGATGATCCTAAGAAAGAATATTGGAACTAAGGAAGTTCCTACAGTGAACTACAGTTCAGTTATTGCCATGCAAAAATTAATGGCTCCATTTGCTCCGCATTTGGCCGAAGAGATTGCGGGTATGTTTGAATTTGAAGAATTTGTTTCACTATCCGTTTGGCCAGAGTATGACAAAGAAAAAATAGTCGACGATGTAGTCAAAATCGCGGTGCAGGTAAATGGTAAAGTACGGGCGACTATAGAAGTGCCAGCCGAAATTAGTGAAGAAGAAGTGAAGAAAACAGCTCTAGAACAAGAGAATGTTATAAAATGGCTAGAGGGCAAAGAACCGAAAAAGGTGATTTATGTGAAGGGGAGGTTGGTGAGTGTTGTTGTATAGGAATATTCAATTCGTCATGCCCAGCTTGACTGGGCATCCACAAAGTAAATATGAGGAGGGATTTTTTTGTTTACATTTTAGCAAGTAAGCGTAATGGTACGCTTTATATTGGTGTTACTAATAACTTATCCAGAAGAATGGTTGAGCATTCTTTTGGTAGGAATGAAGGCTTTACCAAAAAATATAATGTCCATATGTTGGTTTACTATGAAGTGTATCCCAGTATTAATGATGCCATAAAAAGGGAGAAACAATTGAAAAAGTGGAATCGAGCTTGGAAGGTTGAGTTGATTGAAAAAGATAATCCTAACTGGGTGGACTTGAGTGGTAATGATTTGCTAACTGGATTCCCGCGTACGCGGGAATGACGTTTAGATTATAATTTTATGTTAAAGGGCATCATAAACAGCAAATCAAAAACATTCCTAACTTTTTGCTTTTTTTTTCTTATTGGTATAGCCATAGCATCTCTTATCAATCAAAAAATAGATTTCGTTTTTATATACTTGGCTGCCTTTATTTTGGTAGCTTTTGTTTTTATTTACAAAGATGACAAGAAGATTCAGTTCACTATTTACTGTTTACTAATTACTCTCGTTGGTTTTACCAGATATAACTTTGCATTACCAAAGGATTTTAAACTACCGGAAAATAAAGAAACTATAACAGGCTATATCTCGTCTGAGCCGGATGTACGGCAATATGGGGTTCGGTACATTGTTTTAGTAAACAGTGAACAGAAAACAGTAAACAGAATCAAAAGGAAATTGTACTTTAAATCACAACTATACCCGAGATACAAATATGGTGATGAGTTGGAGTTGACTTGCAAATTAGAAAATCCAGAGCCAATAGATAACTTTCGCTACGATATGTACCTGGCCAATTTTGGGGTGTTTGCTATTTGTAGAAATCCAAAAATAGAGAAAATAGGGACAGGGGAGGGGAACGTAGTGTTGTCTGGAGTATTTGCAGTAAAAAATACTGTTGCTAGCAAAGTAAATCAGCTATGGCACGAGCCATATGCTGGGTTTATGGCGGGGCTGCTCTATGGTTATCGTGGGGGGCTGGGGAGCTTGAATGAATTATTCAACATTACGGGGGTTACGCATATTATTGCCATCTCTGGTTACAACATTACTATTGTAGCCAGCATTTTGATGGCGATTTTTGTTAACTTACGAATAAATAGAAAAAAAGCTTTTTGGCTAATTGTTTTGGGGATAATATTATTTGTGATTTTTGCCGGAGCTAGTGCTTCGGTAGTGCGAGCAGGGATTATGGGGGTGCTAGTGCTTCTCGCCAGGCAAATGGGTCGAAGAAATAAAGTAGCCAATGCCATGGCCCTTACTGCTGTAGTTATGACCCTACACAATCCATTTGTGTTGGTGTGGGATGCGGGGTTTCAACTATCTTTTTTGGCTACTATTGGTTTGGTTTATTTTAACCCTATTTTGGAAAAGAGATTTAGGAGTATTCCAGAATTTATGGGTCTAAAAGAATCTTTTATTTCAACTATCTCGGCTATTACGATTACCTTACCACTTATTCTCTATCAATTTGGGAGATTGTCTTTTGTTGCCCCAATTGTAAATGTACTTATTCTTTGGCTTATTCCTTGGATTATGCTAGTTGGATTTTTGGCTGTATTTGCGGCTTTTGTCTTTGAACCTTTTGGTTTGGTATTGGCTTGGGTTGGGTGGCTTGGTATGAAGTATGTGACTTTGGTAGTGGAATTTTTTGCTCGCTTGCCATTTGCTGCTTATGACTTTTCTATTTCTGTTTGGGTGATGATTTTTTTGTATATTTGGTCGTTTGTTTTTTATAAAAAAATATATTTATGATTGACATAAATTAATTTTTGACTTAGTCTTCTTGGTGAAGGAGATTTAGTCTATGAGTCATGAAGTGAATTACGAGTCTAGAGATTGCCAGTTTTGTTCGGGCACCGGTAAGCTGGTGCACACAGGGAAGGAGTTTTTTTTCTTTACTTTCCGCCTAGTTCACGATTGTCATGTTTGCAAAGGCTCTGGTCAGGTGTTGGTACCTGTTGGTTCTAAGCCTTGTCAAAAATGTGGAGGCGGGGGGATTTATATGAAGAATAAGTTTATGGGGGAAATCACTGTCTACATATTGGAACCAGGCAAATACCCTTTGCAGACTCTCAATGAAAAAAAGGCTCCTCTCTGTTTTAGAAAGAGTTGGAAAAACTATAAGTGTCCTGCGTGCACGGGGAAAGGTTGGCCATTTCGTAAAGAATAATGGCGAACATTTCTTATCAGCTCTTTTGTTTTTATTTTGGTGACCATCTCAAACGTCACCCTAATCACAGAGTTGTTTTTGTTAAAGACAACTCTGTTTTTTGATTATTGACTTTGTCTACTATAAATGCTAACTTTCTAGCACATTAAAGGAGAAAAATGAAAAAAGCATTTTATACAATTTTGATTTTGTTAATAATAACTTTAGGGCTATTATTTTTTTTACGTCAAAAAAATTCTCCACAAAAAGTAGTAGAGAATAAAACAAAAGATTTTATCGAAGTTACTTTTTTGGACATTGGCCAGGGCGATGCTACTTTTGTAGAATGGCCAGATGGCACACAAATGCTAATTGACTGTGCAGTTGATGCTAGAGTGCTAGAAGCATTGGGTAGAAATATGGATTTTTACGACAAGACTATAGATTACTTGCTAGTTACTCACCCAGATTTAGACCACTATGGTGGTTGTACCGATGTTTTGAAAAGATTCGAAGTGAAGAATTATATTCATACCGGATTTGGAAAAGAAGAAAATAAAAGTTGGCAATATTTTTTGCAAACAGTAGCAGAAGAAAATTTAGTAAAACACCAAATTGTAGAGCCACAAATTTGGCAATTTGCCAGCTCTTCTATTGAATTCCTTTATCCAGATCATAATTTAGAAAGAGATTCGAGTATTCCAGGCTCCGAAAAGCCAGCCAATGCTAATAATGCTTCGATTGCTTTTTTTCTTTCCTTGGGAGAAAATAAAATACTTTTTACAGGAGATGCCGAAGATATTCTAGAAGAATATTTAATAGCCAAATACGGAGAAAAGCTTGATGTAGAAGTTTTAAAAGCTGGGCACCATGGTAGTGCTAGCTCTTCTATAGAGCCTTTTGTACAGCTAACTAGCCCAGAACATTTTGTAGTTTCGGCTGGCTTAGATAACAGGTTTGGGCATCCGTCGAGAAGAGTTTTAAAAAGAGTAGAGCGGGTTAATTCTACAGTTTGGCGTACGGACACTATGGGAGATATAAAGCTAAAGTTGTACCCAGAAAAATTAATTTTTGAGTAGGTTTTGTGGTAAAATATAATAGCTATGAAAAATGTCAAAATTTTTTTATTTTTAGCTTTATTATTTTTACCAATTACTGTTTACACACAAACAGTGGGTTTTGTTAATTCCCAAGGTGTTTGGTTGTCCGACGAAAATGCTTTTGCCGGAGACAAAGTAAAAGTTTATACAGTTTTGGTTAACAATAGTTACCAGAGTATTAGCGCCACTGCCGAGTTTTATAACAAAGGGGAACAAATTGGAGAAACCAGAGTAAATAATTTGGTTTTGGAAGAGGCCAAGCAAGTTTGGATAGAATATACTTTGCCAGAAGGAGAAAATAATATTTCGGTGGCTCTTACTGATATTGTGGCAATTGATCTAAGTGGTGGCAGTACAGAAGTTTCTAGAGAACAAGTCACAAGTGCCAATATCTCTAGTTCTTTTAGTATAGATTTGGATACCGATGGAGACAATGTAGGAGACAAAGAAGATACAGACGATGATAACGACGGACTGAACGATGCCAAAGAAGCTGAACTTGGTACAGATAGCAAAAAAGTAGATACAGATGATGATGGCGTGGCAGACAAAAAAGAAGTAGACGGCGGGACTGATCCAAACAAAAAAGATACAGATGGTGATGGTTATGACGACAAAAATGATAATTTTCCAAACAATGCCGGCGAGTGGGACGATGCCGATGGTGATGGCACTGGTGACAATGCTGACACAGACGACGATAACGATGGATTACCAGACGACAAAGAAAAAGAACTGGGCAGTGACCCACATAACAAAGATAGTGATGGAGATGGAATTTTGGATGGAGAAGAATATGAAAAAGGTAGTAGTCCCACCAAAGTAGATACTGACGGAGATGGTATAAATGACAAAGAAGAAATAGCCGCAGGTACAGACCCCGCTAGTAGCGATAGTGATAAAGATGGTTTGGCAGATAACGAAGAAATAGAACTTGGGACTGATCCTTTGAATAATGATAGCGATGGCGACGGACTTCTAGATGGAGACGAAATAGCTGCGGGTAGTGATCCAAACAAAAAAGATAGTGATGACGATGGAGTAGAAGATGGTGACGATGCTTTTCCAGTTGATCCAAATGAACAATTTGATTTTGACGAAGATGGTACTGGCGACAATGCTGACACAGACGACGACAATGATGGCCTACTTGATGCCGATGAATCTATCCGTGGTAGTGACCCAAAAAATATAGATAGCGACGAAGATGGTCTAAACGACGGAGAAGAAGTAAAAAAAGGGACAGACCCGGCCAGAGCCGATAGTGATGATGATGGTACTATAGATGGCGAAGACAGCGATCCGCTTGTTTACAACAGAAATTTTTTGAATAATAAATTATTGCTTTGGGCCGGAGTATTTGCTTCATTTTTCTTAACAATTATTTTTTACGGTTTATATTTGGATAGAAGATAAATAATATGTATTGTAGATTTAGTATTAGTGCCACATCAGAGAAAGAAGCAGGTGTAATTTCAAAAAAATTGGTAGAAAAAAGATTAGTGGCAGGTACTACTATTTATAAGGGGCTTTCACATTACTGGTGGAAAGGGAAAATTGAAGAGAAAATGTATTGGAATATTGAAGCTTTTTCACTTGCAAAACATAAAAACAAAATAATTGAAGAAGTTCGAAAGATCCACAGAGATGAATGTCCTGTTATTGCTTCGAACAAAATTGATGGTAATAAAGATTTTTTGAGGTGGATAAAAGATTCAGTCTACTAAGTATTGTTCTTAATTATAAATTTAAAATTATTAATATGTATATTTTATTTCGTTGGTTAATTAATGCTTTGGCTATATTGGGGATTGCCTATTATTTACCAGGTATTACTGTTAGTGGTTTTTATTCAGCTCTTATTATCGCGCTTGTTCTAGGAATTGTAAATGCTGTAATTAGACCAATTATAATTTTGTTGACATTACCCATAAATATTGTTACCCTTGGACTCTTCACTTTTGTGATTAATGCCTTGTTATTTTGGTTTGTAAGCACAATTGTGAAAGGTTTTGAGGTTGTTGGTTTTTGGCCAGCTTTTTGGGGAGCGCTTATCCTTACCATTGTAAGTTGGGTAATCAGTAGCCTTTTGAAACAAGATAATTATAGAAGATAAATTATGAAAAAAGATTGGAAAATTATTTCGGTTGGAGGATCAATTATTATTCCAAAAACCGGTTTTGATATTGCTTTTCTAAAGAAATTTAGAAAATTTATTTTGGACAAAATAAAAAAAGGTGAAAAATTTATTTTGGTAATTGGTGGGGGAGCCACTTGTAGAAATTACCAAGAAGCCGCTGCAAAAACTATAAAACTAACCAACACAGATCTAGATTGGATTGGAATTCATACCACCGTTTTTAATGCCGAGTTTGTACGCATGCTTTTCAAAGATATTGCTTATAAAGAAGTAATTAGAGATCCAAGACAAAAAATCAAAACTAACAAGCCTTTGATAATAGCTGCGGGCTGGAAACCAGGTTGTTCTACAGATTATGATACTGTGTTACTAGCCAAAGCTTATGGTGCCAAAGAACTTTTGAATTTATCAAACATAGAATACGTCTACGACAAAGATCCAAATAAATATAAAAATGCTAAAAAAATTGAAAATATAGATTGGGCGACTTTTCGCAAAGAAGTAGTAGGAAATAAGTGGGAAGCTGGAAAAAATGCTCCATTTGATCCTATTGCTAGTCGCGAAGCCCAAAAACTTGGCCTCCGAGTTTCTATTCTAAAAGGAACAAATCTAGCAGAAGTTAAAAAAGCGCTTGATGGTAAGAAATTTAAGGGGACAGTAATTACATTAAAACATTAAATCATAAAAACAGGGGATTGGATGATATAAAAAATACTCACTAATCTAGTGAGTATTTTTGGTCTAGACAAGTTTTTTCTTTTGACATACAGTAGATATTACCTATGAAAAACACCAATCAACCTCTGGCCAATCGAATGCGTCCTGCCCATTTTGGGCAGTTTTTTGGGCAGGCTGAAATTGTGGGTGAGGGGAGGTTACTACGAAAGTTAATAGAAAATGATGAGTTATCATCCATAATATTTTGGGGACCTCCAGGAGTAGGCAAAACAACCCTGGCTAGGATAATCGCCAAAGAAACACAAGCTGATTTTGTACAACTTTCGGCAGTGGATAGTGGCAAAAAAGAATTAAGAAAAGTGATAGAAAAAGCAGAAATGTCACTGCGAATAGAAAATAAAAAAACCGTACTTTTTGTAGACGAAATTCATCGCTGGAGCAAGGTGCAGCAAGACGCCCTCTTGCCCCATGTAGAAAAGGGGACAGTGGTATTGATCGGCGCCACTACAGAGAATCCCTCTTTTGAAATTGTAGGAGCTCTTCTTTCTCGTTCTCGAGTTTTTGTTTTGAAGAGTCTAGAAGTAGCAGATATCTTGCAAGTAATTGAACAAGCTTTGAAAGATAAAGAAAATGGATTAGGAAATTATAAAATTGAGATCGATAAAGAAGTTATAGAATTATTGGCAGAACTTTCTAATGGAGATGCTAGAGTAGCCTTGAATGGATTGGATCTAGCTGTTAAATCTAAAATCAAAAGTCTAAAATCAAAAATTAATTTAGATAAAGACGATATAAAAGAAGCTTTGCAAAGAACTCATTTGATTTTTGATAAAAAAGGAGAAGAATTTTATAATCTTATTTCTGCTCTCCACAAATCTATGCGTGGAAGTGATGCCAATGCAGCACTTTATTGGTTGGCTAGGATGTTTGAAGGTGGCTGTGATCCAATCTATATTGCCAGACGGGTGCTTCGTTTTGCTAGCGAAGACATTGGTATGGCCAATAGCGAAGCTATGGTACAAGCCAATACCGCTTATGATGCTTCTCACAAGTTGGGTTATCCAGAATGCAATGTACATTTGGCTCAAGCGGTGGTTTATTGTGCCAAATCACAAAAATCGAACTTGCTTTACAAAGCTTACGAAGAAGCCTCCATGGATGCCAGACGCACTTCTCACCTTGGCGTACCACTACACCTGCGCAATGCTCCCACCAAATTAATGAAAGATCTGGACTATGGCAAAGGATACAAGTATAATCCAGATTATGATGGAGAAGTAGAACAAAGTTATTTGCCAAAAGAATTACAAAACAAAAACTATTTTGCTTCTCCAAAAACTAGGTGGACAACTTATATAAAAGATAGAAAAGATAAAAAATAAATATGTCTCGTGAGGTTTGCCAAATTTACTCTACATCCGAAGAAGCATGGCATGCTATGTACGATGCTATTTTGTCTGCCCAAAAATCTATTTATTGGGAAGTATATATCTTGATTGACGATGAAGTTGGCAAAAAATTTTTTAATTTGTTAGAGAAAAAATCCAAAGAGGGCGTTGATGTAAAATTAATTATAGACGGAATCGGAAGTTTTTCTGTTTCTAAATCTAGAATAGAAAAATTAAAAAAATCTGGGGTAGATATAAGAATATTTCATGAACGTAAACATCGTTATCGTGGGCTTTGGTCCAAAATGATATCTCGCACTCATCGCAAAATTTTAGTAATAGACCAAAAGATTGGTTTTATTGGTGGTGTAAATGTGCAAAAGCACATGAAAGAATGGCTAGATATACATGTAAAAATAGAAGGCAAAGCAGTTCGTTCTTTGCTTAGAGCTTTTGCCAAAATATATCTTATCTCGGGTGGAGACAAAAAAAACGTCAAACATCTTTTGCGTTACAAATTTAGAGTAAAAGGAAGTTTGATAAATTTTATTTATGACGATGCCGACAACAAGCGTTCCAAAATGCGCAAAAAATATACAGAAGCTTTGCTCAAGGCTAGGGAAAGAGTTATTCTTTTTTCTCCATATTACTTTCCAGATAGAAAATTAATAAAAGCGCTGTGGAAGGCAAAAAGAAGGGGAGTAAGAGTTGATTTGCTTATTCCTTTTCGTACAGATGTACGATTGGCTACATATGCTGCGTATGCTTGGTTGGCATTTATGGCCAAGGCCGGAGTAAATATTCATTTATCCGACAAAATGATGCACGGCAAAGGAGTTATAGTAGACGATGAATGGGCGATTGTAGGCAGTTCAAATATCGAACATGGTAGTTTTTACAATTACTACGAAGCCAATGTAAAAATAGAAGACAAATTAACCGTCAAAAAATTAAAAGGTATTCTTACTGGCTGGATAAATACCTCCAAAAAATTTGATAGAAAAGCTTGGAGAAAAAGAAGCAAATGGCAAAGGTTTAAAGAAAATATAGCCTATAGACTATATCGGATTTGGCATAGTGATAAAAATAGATGAAGGTGGTTTTATGTTTAATAATCAAAACTTATAACTCTATTTTCATTTTTTGTATGAGATAGATAAATATTTTTCATTTTTTTATCTTTTAGCAAATTTGGAATTTTTTCCGGCCATTCGATTATACAAATCGTATCTGGTTGGCCCAGGTAATCTTCTATTCCTATTTTTACCAGTTCTTCTTCATCCTCCAACCTGTATGTATCTACATGAACCAATGTTTTAATGCTTTTATGGTTTAATGATTTTAGGTTTTTGTGATTAATATCATATACATTCATAATCGTAAAAGTAGGGCTAACAATGTTTGCTTCTATTCCCAGCCCCTTGGCCAAACCTTTTACAAAAGTTGTTTTGCCTGCTCCCAAATCACCATGTAGTAACACAATATCACCCCCTTGTAATTGTTGGCTTGCGGATTCACCTATATGTAGTGTATCCTGTATATTGTAAGATTCTTGTCTTTTCATATTTATGAAGAAAAAATTTGTCTATAAACCTGTTAAGACGGTTATTAGAGATTTAGGAGATGGTAAGATTTGGGTGGTCTACATAAAAAGACCAAAGGACAAAGAAGGGACATATGAACTAGCAAAGTGGGCAGTCGGTATTTCCGAGGATATTATGCTCAAATATCCAAACAAAAAATCAGAAATTTTGATTGAGATTGGGCACAAGGGTATCCCACTTATGGATCACAGAACCAGGCAAGTTTACCAAGATAATATCGAGAGTGATCAATTTGGTAAAATGGCTTTGGTAACCAGCAGATACATTTATATTGTTATAAGAATTATACGTTCAATGTTACTAAAAAATAGTGACAAAGTTTTTTATTGTGATACCAGGCAAGAAGCTTTGGAAAAACTTGGTTGGAGCGAAGATGTCTTAACTAGGTAAAGGAAAAGATTTGCATAATTCTTTTACTTCTTTGTGAATTCGGTCTAACTCTTCTTCATTTTCCATATTTTGCAAAGCTCTATCTATAAAATTAGCTACTATTTTCATTTCGGTTTCTTTCATTCCACGAGTGGTTAGAGCCGGTGTCCCCATACGCAAGCCGGAGGGATCAAATGGTTTGCGAGGATCGTGTGGGATAGTATTTTTATTTACTGTAATCCCGGCTTTTCCCAAAGCTTTTTCTGCTTTCTTTCCGGTTATATTTTTGTTAGTAAGATTCAAAAGTATCAGGTGAGTTTCTGTGCCGCCGGTTACTAGTTCATAACCTTTTTGAAGCAATTCTTCGGCCAAAGTTTTGGCATTGGTTACTACTTGTTTGGCGTAAACTTTAAACTCTGGCTGCATAGCTTCTTTTAGGGCTACGGCAATAGCGGCGGTTTGGTGATTGTGAGGTCCACCTTGAATTCCGGGTATTATCGCTCTATCAATTAGGGTTGGAATATTTTCTTTGGTTAGTTCGACCGGTTTTAGAGGAGTAGAAGGATTTCCATTGGCCAGAATCATGGCGCCTCGTGGGCCACGCAAAGTTTTGTGGGTTGTGCTGGTTACCACATCGGCTACTCCAACTGGATTGGGGTGAGCCCCACCAGCGACTAATCCGGCTACATGACTCATATCTGCCAGATGAAAAGCGCCTACAGCTTCGGCTACTTCTTGGTATTTTTCCCATTCGTATTGTCTGGGATAGGCACTACCTCCGGTAACAATTATTTTTGGTTTGTGTTCTTTGGCCAGTTTAAACATTTCATCTATATCTACATAACCATCTTCGCGACAACCGTATTGGATAGAGTTAAAATATTTACCAGAAAAATTTAGTTTCAAACCATGGGTCATGTGTCCACCATGAAATAATTTGAGTCCCATAAGAGTATCACCCGGATTGAGTAGGGCAAAGTAAACTGCAATATTGGCTGGGCAGCCGGAATGAGGTTGGACATTGGCGTGATCGGCACCAAATAGCTCTTTGGCACGGTCGCGAGCTAGGTTTTCTACTTGGTCTACTATGTCGCAGCCACCATAGTAGCGCATGCCTGGGTAGCCTTCGGAATATTTGTCGGTTAGACGAGAGCCAAGCGCTTCTAGTACAGCTTCGGAAGTATGATTTTCCGAAGGAATCATTTCTAGTCCTTGGCTTTGTCTGTTTATTTCTTGGTCAATTAGATTTTTTATATCTGGATCTTGATTGGCTAAATTATTTTCCATATAACAAAAATTAATGAATAAGTTTTTTCTTATTCACTTAATTTATTTATGTTCTAGTGATTCAAAAATCATAGAGTTTGTTTTGAATGATTGAGCATGATGGTTGGGGGGATCCGACTACTTCTCGTCGGTGGGATCGTCGTTCTTCTTGGGGGTTTTGTCTTTTTTGAACCTCTTTTGTAGGTTTTCTCCCGGCAGTCCACAGCCGATACAAGATATATCCCCTTGATCGTTATGTCTGGCCATTCTTCTCCCACAATTGGGACAGTTTCGTGATTTGCTTTCGTACCCGTAAAGCATCATGCTCCTCCTAGGTTTAGTTTCCGTTATCGTAGCACTTATTATCTAACAAAGCAATGTTTTATAATTATTAAAAAATCGCCATTTAGGCGATTTTTTTGGGATGAATGGGGGAGCGTGTGTACAGAGCTTTGGTTATGCTACTTTTTAGAATTGGGTGGGGGTAGCTCAACATTCTCTGGACGCGCTACCTTGCTGTCGGAGCAGTTACGACAGTTGCCATTATCTTGCAGTTTGTTTCCACACTTGCTGCAAGCTGGTATATCGTAACGAATGCCACCGTCTGGTGGTTTCAGTGTGTCCCAGTAACTCACGCTCGTCCTCCTTTTGAAAACTAGAATGAGCGAACGAATTTAAACTATGTTAACACTCTCAAAAAAACCTGACAAATAGCTTGTGTATATCTCATTTTCTCGATGTTTGTTCGTTATTATGTTATTCTTTTAGAGAATAAACAAATTTATGACTTGGATTTTTTTAGTCATTGGTTTTCATTTTTTGTGGGCCCTTGGCAATACCGGTGACAAATACATCTTGGAAAAAAGAATAGACAAACCGCTAGTCTATGCTTGGTTAATCGAGGCTTTGGGACTATTGGGTTTATTGATTTTGCCTTTTGTAAATTTTTCTTTTCCAGATTTGTATATAATTTTAATTATTGCTTTTGGCGCTTTGATTTGGTTTGTCGGAGACATTGCTTATCTTCGGGCGCTAGAGCTAGAAGAAGTATCGAGAGTTAATATTCTTTGGGGGTTAGTACCTCTGTTTGGTTTGCTACTAAGCTGGCTTTTTATTGGAGAAGTTCTTTCTACCAGACAATTTTTAGCTTTTTTTGTTTTGCTTTTTGGAACTATCATTGCTTCTATTCACGTTCATCAAGAAAGAATTCATTTTTCCAAAGGATTTTGGTATATGGTGGTGGCTTGTTTGTCTTATGCCGGTTATGCCGTAGTTACTCGTAGCGTCACGCTTTCTACAGACCAGTGGATTGTGTATGTGCTCAATTTAGTTTTTATTTTTTTGTGGTCATTAACGCTTTTTACAAAAAGAAGCTATCGCAAGGATGTAAAAGAATTTTTTAGAAAAAATAGAGATCTATCAATTTTTAAAATACTTATTGTTATTTCTTTGTTTAATACGATTGCATATGGTCTCAATGTTTTTGCTTTGTCCAAAGCGCCAGCAGCCTTGGTAGTTTCTTTTTCTGGTTTGCAAGCTGCTTTTGTGTTTGGGCTTGCCTTGCTTATTAGCAAATACAAACCAAGTATTTTTGTAGAAAAATTCGATGCCAAAAATGCATTTTTGAAACTAATAGCCCTTATTTTTGTTGTACTAGGGATATACATATTATCTATAAAATAAAAAACCACTTATTCTAGATAAGTAGTTTTGTTTTTGAATTTTCCTCCTTGGTGTGTGTATCAGTAGTTATGAGATAGCCGCAATAACTCCCAGTACGGCCAAGATCCCAAAGGCCCAGATCAGCCAGTCTTGTTTCAGACTCTTTTTTTCTCCTTGCAATCGATTCCTCCAGGGACAAATTTACTCTCAAAATTATTTGGCGTCAAGTTTTTTTATCATGTAGGTTCCAATTTTTCTATACCCAAGTTTGCGGTAGTAGCCACGTACTCCCACTCCGGAGATTACAGCTAGTTTATTCAAATTATTTTGTTTGGTAATTTCTTCGGCTTTTTTGACCAAGCTTTTGCCTAGGCCTTTGTGTTGGCTGTCTTTGGCACTACGTTTGCCAACTTTTACCAATTGACCATATGTATGAAGTTCACGGATAAAGGCCGTGTTTTTTATTTCGGGAATTAGTTTGTAGAGTAAATTGTTTTTTGGGAGTAAACTTATATCTTTAATTTTTTTATTTTTAGCCTGGTTGTGGGGCAAAGGAGTGACAAACGTTAGTTTGTCAGACGAGCTTACGCTCGTCACTCTTTCTGTATATGGGATTCTAAGTCGTAAAAAAGCATAAACAGCTATTCTTTTGGGGTCTTCTACAGTTAAAAAATATTCTTGGCCACCAACTGTTTCATATTCTTCTACAAAAATTTTTGTTTCCGTACTTTTTATTTCCGGATGGCGGCCAATTTCTCGGCAACGCAAACACAAACATTTCTGACCTTGTTTTTTTAGATGAGCGGCCAGCTCTTCTCTTAGATTGGTTATTTTGTTGCCAGCTTTAATTTCGTTGGCTGGAATGTCTCTTATTAATCTAGAAATACGGCAGTATTTTGGAGTAGCCAATTTCATTTCTAATAAAGCATTGAATAAATTTTCTTCGCCGTATGGTTTGTATCTACCATCAAGAAACCATTGGTATAGTTCTGCCGAAGGGATTACCGTGTTTGGATAAATCTTAACCATGTCCGGGCGAAAAGCCGGATCACTAAAGAGGGATTTGTACATGTCTACATCATGTTTTGGAGTAGTCCCAGGCAAATCTGGCATAAAATGCAGATCAACTTTGAAACCAGCTTGTCTTAGTAGCAAAATAGCTTTTTTGAAATCGGCTACACTATGACCACGTTTAACCAAATCCAAAATCTTATCGTCCGGTGCCTGTAAACCAAGTTCTAGTCTGGTGCAACCTTGGTGACGCATATGGTATACAGTTTTTGGGCTAATGGCGTCTGGTCTGGTTTCTAGAGTTAGACCGATTATTCTATGTTTAGCATTTTCATTATATCTTTGCTCTTTTTCTAACTCAGTTTGCAATTCCTCCAAACTAGATTTTTCATCTACTTGTTTTTTTGTTTTATTGTCACCCTCTGGGTGATCAGCCGAAGGGTGGTTTTCTTGCTTTTTTGACTTTTGCCTTCTTGTTAGGTCGTTGCAGGCTCGGAAGCTTTCCAAAATAAACCAGTATTGATACTTAATAGGATAAGCATTCCAAGTTCCACCTTTTATAATATACTCAATTTTGTCTACAGGGTGGCCATTAGATTCTAGCATTAGAATTCTCCTTCTCATCTGCTCGTACGGCGAAAAATCTAGCCTTAGGGCTCTGGCGGCAGCTGGTTCCGAGGCTATGTAGCTTTTTGGCATCCGCACCTCTGTAGGGCAATATACACATTCTCCAGGGCAGTTGTAGGGCTTTACTAGAGAGGTTACTACAGCAATTCCAGACATACTACGAATATTGGCTTTGCGCAAAAATTCTTCTAGTTGTTTATTTTGCTTTACCCTTTTCAATTTGAGCAAATTTTGGTAGGCTGCAAACAGCTCCCGGTTGGATGGGGGAGTAATCTTTAGCTTACCAGATGCATTTTGTCTGGCTGTATTAAAATCATCCCTAGTTTGAGGGTTATCACTAAGGATATATTCAACCATTTTTTCTAGTTGTTCCGGGGAGAATTTCATTATTTAGAACTATTTAAAAAATACAACAATTATGGATCCAGAAAGTATTATAAATAAAAATAAAGATGTTTATAACGATATTGCAGATCATTTTTCCAGCACCAGGTCTTTTCTTTGGGAAGATTTGGTATTCTTACGAGATTTTGTAAAACCAGGTGACAAGATACTCGATATTGGCTGTGGTAATGGTAGATTATACCAGCTATTTGATGATCAGTCAACAGATTATGGGCAACCATTAGGAGTTGAATTTGTTGGTATAGATATAAGCAAAAAACTAATTGATTTTGCCAAAGAAAAATACAAAGGGGTTGAGTTTGTGGTAGGTGATATGAGAGAACTACCTTTTTCTGACGAAAGTTTTAATGTTGTTTTGGGTTTGGTAGCTTTTCATCATTTGCCAGACAAAAATTCACAAGAACAAGCTTTGCAAGAGATAAAAAGAGTTTTAAAACCAGGTGGGGTACTAGTAATGTTAAATTGGAATGCTTATAGTGATTGGGCCAATAAAAAATTTAAAAAAGGTAGTTACAAAGATTTGGGTAATGGACTTTTTCAACTTTCTTGGAAAAAAGCCGATGGTACAGTATTGGGGGATCGTTTTTATTATGGTTTTAAAATAGAAGAGTTAGAAGGATTAATTAAAAAGACAGGTTTAAAATTAAAAGATCAATATTTTCTTCGTCATGGTGAAAGAGTAGGGATAGAACTTGGAATGAATATAGTAACTGTAGCTGAAAAGGCATGTTAAGGTAACCTAGGTAGGTGTACTTATTAGTTGACAAGTAAGTCTTATTTGTGTATATATATTTTATACAATTTGTAAAATTATATTAATAAAAAATTTAACTCATATGAACCAAATGAAAATAGGCAAAATAGGAGCTTCTCTAGCTACATTGCTAGTTATAATAGCTAGCCTTGCTAGCAATTTTGGTCAACCAGCTCAAGCTGTTGCAGACTCTTATAGTAGTAAGGATCCTCAAGGATATTTAATTAATGAGTTTACAGGAGAAATCCTAACAGGTGGGGCTGTAGATGTTGTAGCTCCAACAGGGGCAACTTGGCAATTTTTGGCCAACAATTCTAACTTTGACGGTTCCCTTGCAGGAATTTACCAGTGGGAACCGGCCGACAGCCCGGTAGTAGCTGGTGACTACACTATGAGTGTTACCACTAGTCCTGCTGGATTTCAAGTTTCTAGTGGCTGTGCTCCTTCTGCCACACCGTATACTCCAACAGGTGCTACTACAACTTTGGGTCAGGATATTGCTTTTTCTCCATCTGGTATTTTGGATATAAGATGTGCTAGCAATCCGTCTTATTATACTTTTAGCCTTGATAATAATTCAGGGTTTGTAGAAAATAATCATATTTTTTTTCAACCAACCGGATCTGTACCATCGGTTTGTAATACAAATGGCAATGTATCTGGTACAGTTTTTGTAGATGTAGATGCCGATGGTACTTATAATAGTGCTGTTGATTTGGTTAGACCTCATGTTTATGTATCTGCTTATGATGCTAACAATAATTTAATTGATCAATGTAGAACTACACAAGCAGGTCTTTATTCTTTTTCATTTAATGATTCAGAATCATTTAGAATAGAAGTAGCAAATACTACTTTGCCAAGTCAGTATTTTACCTACGGTATCCCAAATACTGCCAATAATATCAATTCAAATATAATTTTTGGGCAAGCCCCTGCTAGCAATTTGGACAGTTCTTTTGTAACTACTACCAGCTATTCGGACATAATGATTGGAGATCGAGTTTGGATAGACTTGAATGATAATGGCATACAAGATGCTGGTGAAGATAATCTTCCCAATGTTCAGGTAGATCTTTATCAAGGAACTTTTTCAAATGGAACCTTGGTAGGTAGTGTTACTACAGACGCCAATGGAAATTTTTATTTTGGTGGACCAAATAATCTAAATATGACTGGTGGTAATTCTCTATTACCAAATACAGCTTATTATTTTCTTGTCCCAAATAGCTCTCTTAGCAACGCTACCTATACATATGTAAATTCTGTTCCAGCTATAAGCGATGATTTGGATTCGTCATTACTAGAAGGTTTTGGTGGTGATTCTTACTTAGAATTTACCACGGGAGCCGCAGGGACTAATGATTTTAGTTTGGACATGGGGTACAAGACTAGAGATGTCTATTTAACAGCTTCTAGCACTACTTCACAAGCAACCGCAGGAGATATTGTAGTACTTACCTTTGATTATGGTAATCGGGGCAGCCAACCAATTCTTGGTATAGAGTTGGAAGTTTCTGTGCCAAATAATACTACTTTCTTTGCAGCCAGCAGTACTGGTAGCTGGAGCTGTGCCGATGGATCCGGTTCAGGAACCGTTTGTCTGGCTTCTACCACCCCAGCTTTATTGGGTTACAATGATACAGGAAGCATTGATTTTGCCTTGCAGATTCAAAATACTGCCGTATTTCCAATTACGATTAGTCCATTTGTACGTACAGGTGAGACCTGTAATAGTGAGGTTGGCTGTTTTGGAGGTAATCCTTACACTTCTGATCATGATTCTACTAATAACAGCGATTCTGTGGTTATCACAGGAGTTTCTGTGCCATATGTAGATCTTTCTGTAACCAATACCCGTAGTGTAGATTCTACTACACCTGGGTCTCAAGTATCATTTACCTTTGATTATGCTAATAATGGTACGGCCAATGCTACTGGAGCATTTATGAATCATGTGGTTCCAGCCGGAACAACTTTTTCTCTAGCTGGTAGTGTTGGTAGCTGGAGTTGTCCAGATGGTTCTATAAATGGAACCGTATGCTCCCTAATTATAGGAGATTTGGCTGTCGGAGCTAGTGGTTCTGCTACTTTTGGTTTAATTGTAGATAGCCAATTTTCTAGCTTTGTAACTAGTACTGTAACCATTGCTCACGATACAGAAGCTAGTCCTGCAGATGTAGATAGTAGCAATAATAATGCTACCGATGTTATTGAAGTAATTGTTCAAAATAATTATGAAGAACCTACTCCAGAACCAACCCCTCCACCATCTGGAGGAGGCGGTGGGGGTGGAGGATCTTCTACGCATATATTACCAATAGGTAGTATAAATACCGTTGATTTTGATCCTTGTTTATTTAATGGTCAAGTAAAATTAGTCTTGAATTCACAAAGAGCTGTTGAATACAGATTGAATGACAGTGGAAACATGAGTGATGCTGTATGGCAAGAATTTCCAACCGGTAAAAATAAAATTTTTGTAGAAAGGGAAGTTGTTCTTGGAACAGATAATAAATTTAGTGTTTATGTAGAGTTTAGAGATAGTAGAGGTACCCGTTCCGATGTTTATGTAGTTACCAAAGAAGTAGAAACAGATTGTGGAGTAGGTGGTTATATTGTAGAACCACAGCCAGAAGAATTGGAAGTATTACCTGTATGTGAATATGATTGTGACAAAACCACTTATGAAGTTTATATAGTAACTCCGGAAGGTAGAGAAATTCAGCTTGACTCAAAATATGTAAAACAAACCATCCTTGAAAATGGTAAAACTAGATTTTTCTTTGAAGATTCCACTGCTCCTCATGAACAAGATTTTGACGATGTTGTAGTGGATGTAGAAAAAAACTGTGAAGAAAATGTGATTAATTCTGAAGTAGTTTATGTAGATGCTGACTGGCACCACGAAGTTTATATTAAGATTTTTGCCAATCAAGAAGAAGTAAAAGATATCTTGCTTTGGGAAGATTCTCATGCAGCTTTAGAAAGCCAAGAAATTTTAAGTGTAGAATTTGAAAAAGTTTATGTAGGAGAAGATTGTGAAATTGAACCAATTGTAGAAATAGAAGAAGTAAAAGAATGTCTAAGTTGTGAATTGATAGAGCCTATATTTTATATTGTAACTCCGGCGGGTAATGAGTATAGAGCCGATTCTAGCCAGGCCAAAGTAGAAATTTTATCTAATGGTCATGAAATAGTTAGATTTGAAGATTCTACTGCTCCTCATGAACAAGATTTTAATGATGTTATTTTGGAAATAACAAAAGATTGTGCCGACAAGGTGATCAATGCCAAAATAATCTCTATAGAGGCTGCTGATCACCATGAGATCAGAATGAAATGGGTAGTAGATGAAGAAGAAATAAGAGATTTGCAAGTTTGGGAAGATTCTCACACTGCTGTGAATCAAGAAAAATCTTTTTCTCTCGAAACAGAATTAAACCAATGTGTAGAATAATTACCGACCGGTAATAATACAGGCGACAACCTCGCCGCAATCAAAGCCGCTTTTTGCGGCTTTTTTTAATCCAGCAATAGACAGGGCGCTATTGGCAGAGATTTCTATACCTGTGGTAATTTTTACCAGTTTTTGGGCTTCTATTATCTCGTTATCATTTATTATCCAACCAAAGCCACCAGTTTGTTTTATTAGTTCTACTACTTTGTTTTTGCGATGAGCAACATTGTCTACTATAGCAGAGGCTAGTGAAGATTTTTCTAGGTCTTCCTCGTCAAAATTTTTTGCTATTGGATGACAAAAATTTGTTTGTACTATATGGAGTTGTATTTTTTTATTATTCTCTACAAAGTAATTGGCAAGGGCTTCGGCTGTAGTGCCAGAAGATGTTGGCAAAAATATTGCGCTAATATTTTCTATTTTGCACAGTTCTTGGGCTAGAGATATATAGCCCTCTAGAGCCAAGTCATCGGTTGATTGGCGTAAATTTTTGACTGTTTCTGGGTTTTCTTTTTCAGCTTGAAAAGCGGCTTGTTTGGGACGCTCGGCAGAGATCAGCGAACAATGATCAGTAATCAATGATTTGATTTTTGTGAGTTTGGTTTGGTCTATTTTTTCTCCTACAAAAATAGTAAGTTTGATTTCTTTGCCAGGATTATTTTTATTGTGTTGGCTGGTAGCCAGAGCTGCCGCTAGAGCGGCATTGCCAGAGCTAGATATTACAAACTGTTTATAACCAGCTTTGGCATAATTTTTTATCATGGTGGGAATAGATCTCCCTTTGTGAGATTGGTATTTGTGCAAATCTTCGCGTTTCAAAAAAACCTCTTTTAGTCCCAAGGCTTTGGCTAGTTCTGGGTAGGATTGTTGAGGAGTTTTCATGTATCTACGAATTACGAATAGTACGAATATACGAAATTAAAAATTTTTAGGCAAGGTGAACAGAGTAGGCAGAGTAAGTAATAAGCAGAGTAAGTAACGAAATGTCTTAATTCTTACTCTGCTTACTCTGCTTATTTACTGGTATATAATCTTGATATTTTTCTCAATAATGATAAACTTTACTTAATTTAATATAATACTTTTAATTTATGAGATTAACTTGCCCGGAGTGTAAAAACGACGTAGATCTATCATCTTACCCGAATTTGGCCAAAGATCAAGTGATTGAGTGTGGCACCTGCGGGATTACTCTAATGGTTACTAATATAGAGGGAGACAAGGTAGAAGCAGAAGTGACAGATGAGGGGAAGTGATTTTTTGTAGTCATGCTGAGTGTAGGCGTTAGCCGGAATCGAAGCATCCCTTACTTTTGTGCTATGCTCGGGATCCTTCGCTTACGCTCAGGATGACTTTATTTTTTGTTGTCGATTATATAATTTTTGCAATTTAGATACATGTTATCTATAATTAGGCTTGATGGCAAGAATAGTGGAAGAAACCTGTGGCACTTGCGGTGCCAAGCTAATAGAGACCAAAGAAAGGAGGTTCTGCCATTGGTGTGAATACTGGATAGAAGATCCTTTTCGTTTGTTGCAGTGTTTGCGACTAGCAGAATTACCGGTTGATATACCAGCTCCTAAATTTTCAAGTGAAGATCTCGATGATCCTAGTAGTATGTGGTGGGGAGTATAGTCTTGTTTCATCCGGTCAAAAAGTTTCAATTTCACACCTCACTTCATTTTTTATTGTAGTTTTTCGCACACTTCTTCTATCATACCACGGAAACCGTGCGAACCTAGGAAGACGATTATATCATCTTTTTTTGTTTCCTCTACCAAAAATTTTACCAATTCATCATCAATTTCAAAATACTTGGTGTTTGGTTGGGTTTCTTTTATTAAGTTGGCCAGTTCTTCACCATCCATAACAGGTTCGGGGTCGTTGGGGTCTACTTTTAATTTTGTAAGTCTAGGGATGATTACTATGTCGGCAGAGTCAAAATTGCCAGCATAGCCAGGTTTCGAGGCCTCTCGTCTGTTTCCTGTATTTGGTTCGTAGACAGCATAGAGCTTACCCGTACAAATTTGTTTTAGGGATGACAGTACAGCGCGGCTTTTTTCTGGTGAGTGGGAAATGTCGTCGTAGATTGTTATTTCACTATCTAATCTTTTTTCCAATCTTCTTTTTACACCTTCAAAAGATTCAATTGCTTTTACAATTTTTTCTGGTTCAATTCCAACTTGGTGAGCCATAGCAAAACAGCCAGTAAAATTTTTGGCAATGTAGTCACCCAGCATTTTGGCTTGCACATGGTAAGTTTCGCCAGTTGCTTTTATTTCTATATCAAAACCAGTACCCGCTGTGCTTAGGTTTATGTTTTTATAAATATAATCAGCCTTTTTTGATCCAAAAGAAATAAACTCACGATTGGCAATATTCATTATTTCTACAGAAGTTTTTTCTTCGTTGTTTGTTACTATTACTCCTGTGTCTGGGATTGTGTTTACCAAATCTACAAAAGCCTGCTGGTAAAGTTCTTTTGTTGGGTAAATATCGGCATGGTCCCAGACAGCGGCTGTTAGGAGTAGGTGAGTAGGGGAATAGTGGAAGAATTTGGCTTTGTCGTCCCAACGAGAGGTTTTGTATTCGTCTCCTTCTACTACACTCCAGTTTCCTTCTGTAATTTCGGCTGGGGCCAAATTGTTTAGGGCCACTCCACCAAACATGTACGACAAATCTATTCCAGATTCTTTTAATATCCAAGATAGTAGGGTAGCGTTGGTAGATTTGCCAAAGGTACCGGCACAGACAATAGAATTTTCTTTTATCAAAAATTCTTCTACAACTTCTGGGTAAGATTTGTATGGTATGTTGTTTTCTTGTACATACAGCCATTCTGGATTTTTGGATCCGGCTACATTGCCCACTACGACTAGATCTGGGTTGCCATCTTTACTCATTTTTTCTGGGTGCCAGCCTGGGTAAAAGTCTATATTGCTTTCGCGAAGGTTATCGGAAACTGGCGGATAAAAACCTTTGTCACTCCCTGTGATTTTGTGGCCTTGTTTTTGTAGGGCTATGGCGAGGGCAGACATGGCTACTCCGCAAATTCCTATAAAATGGATGTGTTTATTTTTCATATTTTTTTGCATATAATAACCAAAACTGCCTTTTGTACTTCCTCCCATTCATATGGGTATAACTCTCTTTTCGATCAAGAGACAGTATATCAAAGTAAGGCGAATATGTAGAAACAAGATCTTCTCGAGTAAAAACCCGTTCAACCAAGCCCAATTCTTTCATTAGGTAAGTATCTTTTTCTTTTCCTGGAGATAACTTTAGCAATCTTTTGGCATTATTGTCGCCCTCTTTGGACAAAGTTTTTACAAATATAAATCCGCCTGGTTTTAAGACACGATTAATCTCCGACAGGTAAACTTTTCTTTCTTCTTCGTTAAGAGAGTTAGAAGAAGTAATGTCTAAAACAATGTCTACACTATTATCTGTTATTGGGAACTTGTCGCCAAAACTGCCCAAAATGTACGCTACAGAAACGCCTAGTTTTTTGGCTTCCTTTTTGGCAATACTAACAGCTGTAGGAGAAATTTCAATACCCGTAACGATTGCTCCTTTGTCGGCACAATAATTGGCATTTCTACCAGTACCAGAACCAAGATCAAGGATATGTTTACCTTCGAGATTGGCTTTGGTTTTCTTTTTTTGCCATTTAAAAAAACGAACCGTATCTTTTTGTGGTTCCGGGTGGAAATGTAGCAGTTTGCTGTTTCTATATTCTTTTTCCCAAATAGCTTGCTGTGGCATGTTATTTTTATACAGTTTTTTTCAACTCCTCCAAATTCTCACTCCATCTCTCTCCATCAAACCATTCCAAACCACTAAACTGGAGTTTGTAAGTATCAGTTGGGCGTTGGAAGGATCCAAGGTAGACATATTGTAGACCATTTTCCTTGGCAGCACTAACAGCCATGGTCATCATACCCATACCTAAATTAGGGGGTAAACCCCCTCCAGCTCCCCCTTCGTAAGGGGGAGAGTTTAGTTTGTAAAAAGGATATGAATAGTGGAGAATTTTTTCGTTGGCGTAGCAGATGGTGTAGCCGATTTTATTGTCATCTCGAGGAGAGTCGTTAGACTCGACCAGAGATCTTTCTGTCTGGGCATTTTGTTCACGGAAAGATTTCTCACCCTTTGGGTTCGAAATGACATAAGAAAATAAGACATTAAAATTACTCTTATTTTCTTCGGTTAACATTTCTTTCACCTTGTTTGCACTCATAGTGCCTACACCAAATTTTTCATCATAAAAATCTTTGGCTAGCTTGCCAACTTGCCAAGTGTAGCTAGAGTAGGGAAGAGGGAGAATATTTAGTTCGAGTCCTTCTACCTTTCGTATAATTCTTCTATTTTCGCTAGAGAGCTCAAACTTACTTAGATCAATGCGTACACTTCTGGTTTGTTGCATTACGCCTTTGCCACGTCTAGTAAAAACATAACCGTCATTGTACATGCGGTTAATATTTTCGTTGGAAAAGTCAGTGATAGTTTGTTCGTTCCAATTTAGATACATAATTTAGAAAGAAAGTATATGAGTACATCTTTTTATGTCCTCGGTTGGTCTGGTTACTTCACCTATAAAATGATTTTTAACGGCCTCATCATATTCTTTTTGAGCTTGTTCTTTTGTTTTAAAAACCTTTAATTTACAAATATAAAGATCTTTCACATTTACCAGGTGTGTAGTCATTTAGAGGGCAAGCTTGTTTCCCAATTGTATGGAAAACAACTCCGGTTAGCAGAAAAATTATTAAGATAGATATTTTAAAAGTCTTTGACATAGCAGATTAAGTTGGTAAGCAGACTAAGTGTTTTGTTATTCTGCTTATTCTGCCTAATTTGCTTACTCTGCTTAGTAAAGCGCTACCCAAAGCCCCAAGAGGACAAAGGCAATGTGCATAATCCAAAAACGCATTACTGTTTTTTCTTCACTCCAGCCACGCATTTCAAAGTGATGGTGAATTGGAGCCATTTTGAAAATTCTTTTGCCCAAAAATTGACGACCAAAAACTTGGATAATAACAGTGATTAGCTCTACATAAAAAATAAAACCAAAAAAAGGAAGTAAGAGCATGCGGTTGATAATAATAGCGTTGATGGCAAGTAGCGAACCTAGGGCTAGGCTGCCCACATCTCCCATTTGGAATCTGGCTGGTTTGATATTGAAATAAGTATAGGCAATCAGTGTGCCAACTACCGTAGCGTTCAAAATAGCCATTTCTTGGTAACCCTCTAGCCAGCTAAGCAAAGTAAGTCCAGCAAAAGTAACTAGGAGTGATCCTCCAGCTAGACCATCCATACCATCGGCTACGTTTACAGCGTTGGCAGTAAACATAACAAAGAAAATAATAAGCGGAATGATAAGCCAACCAAAATAGATAAAGCCGTCGAATGGAATAAAAACATTTAACCATTCTTCTCCAAGTTTGAAGTAAATCCACCAAGCAGCAATAGCCCCGGCAGCGAATTGTAAAATAAGTTTTTCGTGTACATGTATACCTTTGCCAGGGTGAGAACCTAGCCAAAGTGACATACGTTTGAACATGGTCCATGGTAGGGTAATGGCTAGCCACAAGCGATAGTGCCAGTGTTTGTGTACCCGAATTAGGCGTAAAGTTTGTTTGAAATTGCGGTGGCGACGTTTGTGACCGTAGATGTTGAGTAGGTCGTCAATCCCACCCAAGAAAGCAGACAGCATCATTACGCCAATAGGCATCCAGGTAAAGCTACGTTCCCAGTTAAATAGATATGTGATTACCAAAACTGTGATAACTATAAGCAAGCCTCCCATAACTGGCACACCGGTTTTGCCTTTTCTGGCACCCATAGCCAGGGTAGCGTCGTATTCGGCGCAGCGAGTGATATTGTATTTGTACAAAAATTTAATCAAAAGAGGCGCCCACAAAAAGGCGATTATAGACGAAAATAAGCCAAATCCAATGGCTATTTTGAGTAATTCTAGATTGTCTGGGGAAATTGGCATTTTTGTCTCTTTTTATCGTAAGAAATAGTACCAAAAAACAGCCTATAAATCAAGCTGTTTTTTGGGAGGGAGTGTCAATATTTTAAACGCCTTAGATAAGTTTGGCCACTTAGGGTTCTACCGTAAGTTTCGTTTTCTTGGCCAGTTTTTTCACTTTCTATCCAATGCTGCTCGATAAGTGGTTTGTTTATATCGTTAATTTCAATAGTTCCTTGGCGAATGCCGTGATTGTATTTGCCATCGGTACTCCAGTCGAGTGAGTGGGTGTACCTCACAAAAGTGATTTCACCAAAAGAATTTTTTTGTACCTCGTCTATCAAAAGCACATGATCACGATCGGCATTCTTTCCAGCGGCAATTATGGTAATCAAGTCACCTGGCTGTACGTCTTTTAAGTCTATTTTTTTACTATTTTTATCATCTGCCAAAACTTTTACACTAGTGTTTTCGGTTGGGCGGAATTTGCGAATAAAATTTCTGATGGGGTTTTTTGATTTAGAAAATTTTAAGTTTTTTATTTTTTCAGGATTTTCGGCTTTTAAAACATGATAAACAAATCCAGAACAGTCTACCCCAATATTATGGTCTACCAAAAATTTAGTTAAAGTTTTTTCATCTAACTTATTAAAATCAACTTTTTTTTTCAAAGCTAATATTTTGGCTTCTTCTACAATCTCTGTTGGACTACCTTTGCCTATAAGCGCTCGAAGCCCCCCACGAACTTTGCTTTTTTTATTATTAAAATATGGAGTTTTTGGTTGAGTGTTTTGGAAGGGGAGGTGGAGGTAGTTGTTTAAGACAGATTGTCCTTTTTTTGAAAGGGTTGTTTGATTAGAGCGAAAAGCTAAAGGCTGGAAGCTAATAGCAGGTTTTTGGACGTATTTTATATCTTCATTTCGTCTATCAATAATTTGTGAACCCTCTGCAATTTCAACTAATTCTAGATTAACTTCCAAATTTAGCAAAGCTGCCAAATGAGCTTCAAAAATAGTTATCGCTTTTTGCTTTTCGCTTTCCGCTTTTCGCTGTAAGGCCGATTCAAAAACCGCTGACTGTGGTTGTCTGGCATTTATTTCAATTAAGTACAATTTACCAGTTTCTTTTTCTACGATTACATCAATTCCAAACAGTCCTTTCCAATTCTTCTTTCTTAATTCTTCACCAACTTTTTGGGCAATTTTGGCGAATTCATTTTCTTGCTTTTCACTTAGTTCATCTACAGCTGCCCCCCAATCGTTACCAACAGTTGCAAAAGGATTATTTGTATAAGGCTTAATGCCGGTTAGTTGTTTACTAATATTACCAACCAAAACTTTATTTTTTGCTACTACGTTATTGTTGGTATAAACTTGGCCATTTACAAAATCTGTAAGACGAACCTCACGTTTTGGGAACTTGTTTTTTAACTCTTCCAATTCTTTTTTATTATCAAGCAATATTGTGCCTTCTCCAGTGTGGGAGTGGTTGAATTGTAAGATAGTTTGTAGTTTGTAGTTTGTAGTTTGTAGTTCTGAAATTGTATGTGGTGGGTAAAGATGAGAGAGTTCTGGTAGGAATTCTTCTTGGGTTACTTTACCTTCTATATTTTGGATTACTTCGGCACTGGGGTTTAGTAGATCCCAATTATTTTTTTCACAAATAGTTTCTATTTTTTTGGAGTTTTTGAAGGCGACGATTGACTTTACCCCCCTCTTGCTCCCCCCTACAAGGGGGGAGGGTTGGATTGCTTCTATCCAGGTTTGGGTTTCTGGTTTTTCCAATAGTTGCCAAGTGTCTAGAATTTCGCTATTTTCTACCAGTAAAATATTTTTTCTTTCGTTAGCAATTTTCTTGGCAAAGGGAGTAGAGTTTGAGATAATATAGTAGCCTTGTGTGTCTACCGGCAAACCCAAAGCCCGCTCGATATCTCGAGTTACATAGACAATTGGGTTGCTTTTTAAATTCTCGTATAGTAGATTCATAATTAAATAATTATACTAAATTAAGCTAATTTTGCAAGGTATGAAAATTATTAAGTATGGATTAATAGGAGTAGTTGTTTTATTATTTGCGGTTCCCTTATTAAATCGTTTTTTAAATAGTAATAGCAGAGATGTCGTGGGGGTAGACAATTCTATTGGATCTTCTATAGAAGATAGTAGTGCAGAGGTTTTGGATGAATCTAAAGAGAATATAGAAAAGTATAATACCAAGTGGGAGCAGTATATAAATTCAGATTTAGGTTTTGCTATTGAGTTTCCAGCGGAGTATTCCTTGAGTTTAACCAAATCCAAAATGCGGGGAGCTTACGAAGGAAATATCATCCCAGATGATGCCGCCCAGACTAGCGCCACCCCTGTAGCTACAGTACATTTTTACGAAGATCAAGATATTGATGCCTTTGAACAAATTGATAAAAGAATTACAAATATTGATGAAGCAAATTACACTATAAATAATCAAAATGTAAGAATGCAAAATATCACCAAGGAACTAAGTACCGGTGTAGAAGTAGAGTATCCAATTTATTATATTCAAAGTGGTATTAATGCTGTAGTTGTAACTACTTATGAACATATAGATTGGGAAAAACTTGAACAAGTTTCAAATACAGTTCAGACATTATGAAAGAGATCTACAGCCAACTAAAACAATTTGGCAAAGTAAAAACGAACGAGCCCTTGTCCAAACATACTACCTTCAAAATTGGCGGGGAGGCAGATTTTTTGGTGGAGATAGATAGCGTAGAAAAACTTATAGAAGTTTTGAATTTTTTGCGGGCAGAAGGTGTAGAGTATTTTGTTTTGGGTGGAGGAAGTAATTTGCTAGTAAGTGACAATGGATTCAAGGGCGTAGTTGTAAAAATGAAGATTGTTGATTTTAGAATTGAGAATGATGTCTTGATTGCTGGTGCCGGCTGTAGCACTGTGGCCATAGCACAAGAGAGTATGAAAGCAAGACTTACAGGGTTTGAATGGGGGGTAGGAGTGCCTGGTACTATGGGAGGAGCAACTAGGGGCAATGCCGGAGCTATGGGAGGAGAGATGAAAGACAATGTAGAAAAAGTAGAAGTTTATAGAGATGGAGAAATAGTAGAATTAAACAATAAAGCCTGTAAATTTGGTTATAGGGATAGTGTGTTCAAACACAACCGAGATATAATTTTGCGGGTTTATCTAAAATTAGAAAAAACAAAAAATAAAGAATTGATAAAAAAAGCTCTCGAATATCTAAAGTATAGAAATGAAACTCAACCACAAGGTTATTCTTCTACTGGTTGCATTTTCAAAAATGTTAGTCTAGAAGGCTCTCATGGCGAAGCGCACCGAGTCAGGCTTTTGCAGCATTTCGATAGCCAAGACGAAAAAGTAAAAGAATTTTTACATCGCGAAAAAATCTCGGCTGGTTGGTTGGTAGAACAAGCCGGACTAAAAGGACTAAAAATAGGAAATGCAATGGTTAGTGATAAGCATGGTAATTTTGTATTGAACTTGGGAGGATCCACTGCTAGCGAAGTAAAAGAAATTATTGAAAAGATTAAGGGAGAGGTGTATGATAAGTTTGGTATAGAGTTAGAAGAGGAGATAAAAATTATTTAAGGCTAACTAGGCTTACCCTGCTAGCTAGGCTCCAAGGCCTTGCAAGCTTTGCCAGCCTTTATGGCCTTGTAAGCATTTCAAAATTATGAACATCAACATCCAGGGAACTGGCATCGATTTGACCGATGCTATTCGAAATTACGCAGAAGAAAAATTTGGGGGATTAACAAAATTTTTTGATAATATCCAAAGAGCAGACATAGATGTGGGTATGCGCACCCATCACCACAACAAAGGCGAGGTTTATTATGCCGAAGTTGATTTGCATATTCCCAAGCACGTTGTACGGGTAGAAAAAGATGCCGAAGATCTTTACAAGGCTATAGACAAAGTAAAAGATCATTTGAAAGAGGAACTAACCAAGATGAAAGAGAAAATGAGAGACAAAGACAAAGAGCAATTGAGAAGTCAAAAGGAATACCAGATTTAATTTCAAATTAT
Source organism: uncultured Gammaproteobacteria bacterium (assembly GCA_964345045.1). GTDB lineage: Bacteria > Patescibacteriota > Patescibacteriia > Magasanikbacterales > UBA922 > XYB1-40-15. Next base: position 556,523 of record CAYFPM010000001.1, on the reverse strand, counting down.
AAATTTTAAAACCGGCTCGTTGCCGGTTTTAATTTTTTGATTGGTCCTCCTTGTGGTGGTTCGGGTGGTGGCTACTTGTCGCCTTCGTTATCTTCATCTGCATTGGGGAAGGTTATTGCGCCTGTATCTGGATCAACTTTCACAGTGAAAGCAATGTCGACAACGACTTGTGGCTCTTCTTCTTTGCCTGGTGGACCTAGTTGGCCTTCTAGGGCTGCTGGCGCTTGATTGCTCCTACGTCGGCGTAGAAAACTCAGAAAGTCTTCTTTTCGAAACATCCCAAACCTCCACAAATAATATAGCAATAATTAAATATTTTTGTAAATAACTATAATTTGATTGATTTTTCCTCCTTGGAGTGTGTGAGTCTGATTTATCGTACTCTCAGCGAACCATCCAAACCAAACCTGGATTTGTTGCCCTCATTCCTTTGGGCGGCCGTATAGTTGCAAGTTTGGCAGCCGCAGCCAGTATCTTGGGTGCCCCCAAGTTTGTGGCGGCAGGATCTGATCACGCCTCTTAGGACTTCGTCTCGAATTTGACCAGCACAAAATCTGGCTTCATCATTATTTGGATGTCCGCAAAGTTCACAAATTTTCATGAGTATTACTCCCCAAGTTATTTTTTCTAATTAATTTAAAAAAGTCAAATAAAAAACCCCGATAATTCGGGGGATTGTTTTTGGATGGGTGCGCGAAGGGGGGGAGAAAAGGGGGGCGCACGGGGGTAGTCCTCCTACCTCCTGTGGTATCTATTGATGCGGACTTGCTTGTCGTACGTCGAATGGCTTTCTCCACTCGAGCCACTCATGGTGGGTTTCGGCTCTGAGAGCTTGGCAGATTCTGCAGTTGCATCTGCGGTTGCCTTTTGCGAGTCCTTTTTTGTGCTTGCATCTCTTGCAAATATGTCCTTTGCTATTTTGTCCGCAAGAATTGCATTTGGTAGTCATGTAATTGACGAGCCTCCTGACAAATTTTTATCATAAATAAGCCACTTTGTCAAGGGTAAAGTAATTTTTCTACCCATAGACACAGAGCCAAAAAAGTGCTAAGCTAGTCCAGTTAACTATTATAAATCAGCCAGCCTTGCAAGCTTTTTTAGCCCTGCCTACCGGCAGGCAGGCTTTTAAACCTATGAGAAAATTACTATCAAAAATTTTTGTGGGCGATACCAACGCCAAGATAATTAATGAAATAAAACCATTGGTAGAAAAAATTAATAATCTAGAAAAGGACTACGAAAAATTATCCGAGGCCGAACTAAAAGCCAAAACACCAGAATTTAAAGCTCGTCTAGAAAAAGGCGAAACTCTAGAAGATATTTTGGTAGAAGCCCTCGCCACTGTGCGCGAAGCTTCCAAACGTACTACTGGCATGCGCCACTACGATGTGCAGCTTATTGGTGGGATTATTTTGCACCGCGGCAAGATTGCCGAAATGCGTACTGGTGAAGGTAAAACCTTGGTAGCGACTGTGCCAACTTATCTAAATGCTCTAGCTGGCAAAGGAGTACACGTAATTACAGTCAACGATTACCTAGCCAAACGTGACGCTGTGTGGATGGGACAAATTTATGATTACCTAGGATTATCTATAGGTATTATTCAAAATCAGAGAGTTTCTTTTGTTTATGACAGTGGACTACCGAGCCCTTCACCCGCTTTGGCTTCCGAGAAGGCCCAAGGTGGAGAAATAGACAAAGAACGTGACGAAACCGGTAGTTTTAAAGTAGAAGACGAATACCTGCGTCCGGCTAGTAGACAAGAAGCTTACAGAGCAGACATTACCTATGGAACCAACAACGAGTTTGGTTTTGATTACTTGCGTGACAACATGGTGCAAGATCTGTCCGAGATGGTAATGCGTCCGGGAGAAGAAATGAGCTACGCGATTATCGACGAAGTTGATTCTATTTTAATTGATGAAGCCAGAACACCTCTTATTATTTCTGCCCCGGCTGCCGAGGCTGCAGATCAGTACTATCAATTTGCCAAATTGGTAAAACAACTAAAAGAAAACGAAGACTATAATGTAGACGAAAAAATGCGAGCAGCTACGCTTACAGAAGAGGGAATTGCCAAGATGGAAAAAGCTTTGGGCGTAGATAATATCTATGCCGAAGGTGGTATGCGTATTGTGCACCACCTAGAGCAAGCGCTAAAGGCAGAAGTATTGTTTAATCGCGACAAAGAGTATGTGGTAGAAGGTGGCGAAGTAATAATTATCGACGAATTTACTGGTCGCAAAATGCCTGGTCGTCGCTACAGCGAAGGTCTACACCAGGCTATAGAAGCCAAAGAAAATGTATCTATCCAACGCGAAAGTCAAACTTTGGCAACTATTACTTTTCAAAATCTTTTTCGCATGTACAGCAAATTGTCTGGAATGACCGGTACCGCTATTACCGAAGAAGAAGAGTTCCAAAGCATTTATGGACTAGATGTAGTAGTGATGCCGACCAATAGACCTGATGCCAGAATCGATCATCCAGACAGAATTTACAAAAATGAAAAAGCCAAATTCAAAGCAATTGTAGAAAAAATAAAGGAATGCCAAGCCAAAGGACAACCAATTTTGGTAGGTACAATTTCTGTAGAAAAAAACGAAGAGCTAAGTGCTTATCTAGAAGCTAGTGGCATAGCCCACGAAGCCTTAAACGCCAAGAACCATGAGAGAGAAGGGGAGATCGTAGCTCAAGCTGGTAGACCTGGGGCTATCACTCTCGCTACCAACATGGCTGGTCGTGGGGTAGATATCAAACTTGGCGGTAGCCCGGTAAACAAAGAAGAAGAGACCAAAGTTTTAGAAGCTGGTGGACTTTTTGTACTTGGTACAGAACGTCACGATTCTCGCCGTATCGACAATCAGTTGCGTGGTCGTTCGGCTCGCCAGGGAGACAAAGGTGAGACCCAGTTTTTTGTGTCTACAGACGATGACCTTATGCGTATTTTTGCGGGCGACAGGATGAAATCTGTAATGGAAAGATTAAACGTCCCAGACGACATGCCTATTGAGCAAAAGATGATTACCAAAATGCTCGAGAATGCTCAGAAAAAAGTAGAAGCTCATAATTTTGACACTAGAAAACATTTACTAGAATACGATGATGTATTAAACAAGCAGCGCGCAGCTATTTACCAAAGACGTAGAAATATTTTGGAGTTGACTGCAAAAGAAGTTATGACTACAGAGGATAAAGCTCTTTCTTCCCCCTCTCCCGCACTCCCTACGGTCGTGTCGACCTCTCCCCTTGGGAGAGGTGAGAACCCGGCTTTGGCCGAGGTTGGTGTTGGGGCAGAAGGTCACAAAGAAGATGGTAGGCCATACAAGACTTTGAAAGGGGTTATCCTAGACATGATAGAACAAGAAATAGAGTTTGTAGTTTCTTTTCATACCAATCCGGTAGCTAGTGAAACAGGTGAAAAAAAGAGTGATTGGAATATGAAAGAAATTGTAGAAACGGGCAAAACCATGTTTCCACTTTCCAAAGAAGAAGAAAACAAAATTTTGTCTATGGACAAAATTAGTGATTCTGACAAATTTGACGATGTAAAACAGCGTGACAAAATTGTGAAGTTTTTGATGGCAATTGCCAAAAGAGAGTATGAAAATATTCAAGAAAAAGTAAAAGCCAATGTTCCAGGGGAAGAAGATTCCGAAAAAGTATTTAAATCAATTGAAAAAAGTATTCTTTTGAGAGCCATAGATAATTTGTGGGTGGAACATCTTATTTCTATTGATTATTTGCGTACCGGTATTGGTTTGCAAGGTTATGGCCAACGTGATCCTCTAATAGAATACAAAAAGGAAACTTATAATCTTTTTAACGCTTTGCAAGCTAATATTCAAAAAGAAGTAGTTTATTCATTTTTCAAGGTGGGGGTTGGCTTACAAGCAGCGCCTACTATTATGGCCAATGACAAAATGACGCTAAAAGGCGCCAAAAAAACTACATCTAGCGAGGCTGGTCTGGTAGAGCAAAAACCGCGTGATGAAGCTGGTAAAAAAATTGGTAGAAATGATCCTTGTCACTGTGGGAGCGGAAAGAAATTCAAAAAATGTCATGGGGCATAAAGTTTTCATAGTAAGTTCCTCCTCCTTTTAGGAGGAGGGCAGGAGGAGGTCTAAACCAAAACTAAAGGAGGATATGCAGAAAAGAACGCGTAATGTAAAAGACGAAGAATTAAAATTTAAAAGAAGATCCTTAAGAAGAAATAATACTAAAGCTGAATGCGTTTTGTGGCAAGAATTGCGAAACAAAAAAGTTGGTTATTTGTTTCGTAGGCAGGTTAGCATTGGCAGATTTATTGTAGATTTTTATTGTCATGAGTTGAGGCTTATTATTGAAGTCGATGGCCCAATTCATGAAGAACAAAAAGAATATGACACTTGGCGAGAATTACATTTGCGTAGTCAGGGGTATGTAGTAATAAGGTTTTTAAATGATGAAGTTTTATTTGAAAGGGAAACAGTACTGCAATGCCTTGAAGATTGTTTTTATATTTTAGAGTCAACTAGGTCTTGAGACCTCACCCTGTCCCTCTCCTATTAGGAGAGGGAACTTACCAAGAAAAATTTTACAAAACAAAAACCACCCAACTCCTTGCACTGCAGTCGATATTGCAACTGCAATGTGAGATGTCGGTGGTTTTTGTTTATCACAGAAAAGGAGTGTGATTTTGGACTAGTACCTGTACTTGGTACCGTAGTCCCCCCAGCCTTGTTTGGGCCTACTGTGTTCGTCCCTGGCAGCCGCTACCTTGTGTTGCCCTCGTTCGGGTCTGGCAGCGGCGAGTCCTTTGGCTCCCGTCATTTGGGGAGCGCCGGGGATTTCCTCGGGATTTTCTCCATCGACGAAGTACCAAATTCCGCCCAACAACTGGATCTTCCGATTTGGGAATTTTTTACGCAGAGCCCGTCGCTGGCCTTTGGAGGTAACGGCTTTTGTGATTCTATCCATAAAAAGACATTACAATTAATTGTCATGCTCGTCAAATCTTAGGGCAATTTTTTTACAAAACAAAAACCACCCAACTCCTTACACTGCTTCCAATAAATATTGGCTACAATGTGAGGTGTGGGTGATTTTTGATTTAACTTTGGTTTTACTTGGGTGCTTGGCATCTCGTGCCTCTTGTGTCGAAGACGTAGCCACTTCCCGTACCTGTGTTCCAAACAGTTGGTTCTACTTTTGGAGGAGCATGATACTCCAATAGCTCTCCAAAAGTCATCACCTTTGGCTGGCCACCGTTGGGCGCCAAGATGATCAAGGTCTCTTTTGAGATGATCTCGGGGAGTCCGGCCATCAGGGCACGGCAAGTTGGGCAGGGGTGCAGTGTCTCCGGCGTTTTGCCACTCACCGGGTCTCGTTCGTTGAGCGGATCGCCGGCAACCGCAATAGCTGTAATGTGCGTGCAGCCATCGGCTATGGCACTCGCGATTGCTCCTTGCTCAGCGCAAATTTTTGGTCCACCTTGGACAGGTTTGAGGTTCGCACCTGTATAGACTTTGGGAACCGAAATTTTAAGGTGATCGCTGTAGTAAACCCCTTGCAAAGCACAACCGACTTTGAAGTCGCGGTAGGACCTGGCGTTTTTTGCTGCTGCTTGGGCTCTATCTACGAGAGCGTCAACTAAAAGTTGCTGTTCTTCCTTGGAAAAAGGTTTTTGAGAATGGTCTGTTGTCACCATTGTTTGTTATACTAGACAAAATATAGCAAAAAGTCAACCTGTTTATAACCAATATAAAGATCACTTGACGTCTAAATAAGGTTAGGGTAAAATAGCGGTCACAAAATATGTCTTCAGATAAGTTAAAATCACAATTAAGAGCCAAAATAAGATGGGGGGTAGTAGGAATACTCGCACTATTGGTAGTGACGAGTTTTTACGTTGCTCCAAAATTCTTTAATAAAGGGATAGACAAAGTAAACAATACTATTTCTTTGGGCTTGCCAAATATCCCGGAAAGTGATTTTGCCCTAGGACTAGATTTGCAAGGTGGCGCCCACCTAATCTACGAAGCCGATACCAAACAAGTAGCTCCAGCCGAAAGAGCCGAAGCTGTAGAAGGAGTAAGAGATGTAATAGAAAGACGGGTTAATGGTTTGGGAGTAGGTGAACCAAGTATTCAAACTACCAAAGTAGGAGAACAATACCGAATTATTGTAGAATTGCCTGGTGTAACAGATGTAAACCAAGCGATTGAAATGATTGGAGAAACCCCAATTTTGGAATTTCGCGAAGAAAATACCGAACCGGCCAGAGAGCTAACCGAAGAAGAAAAACAACAAATGAACGATTTTAATGCCGAAGCCAAGAGCAAAGCTCAAGATATTTTGGACAAAATAAAAAATGAAGAATTGGATTTTGCAGAAGCTGCCAGAGAAAATTCCGAAGATGCCAGTAGAAACAACGATGGTTATGTTGGCTTTATAAATAAAACAGCGGCATTTCCAGAAATTTTTGATTGGGCCGCCAGCGCTAGCGAAGGAGAATTATCTAGCCAATTGGTAGAAACCGAAAATACCTTTTCTATTCTAAAAAGAGGTGGAGAAAGAGAAGGTGGCGAAGAAATAGAAGCTAGCCATATCCTAATTTGTTACTTGGGTGCAGCCAATTGTGATGCTCCACTTTATACCAAACAAGAAGCCGAAACCAAAGCTCAAGAAATTTTTGAGCAAGTTAATGCCAATAATTTTGCCGACTTAGCTGCCGAGCACTCAACCGATTATTCCAACAAAGATGATGGTGGAAACTTGGGTTATTTTGGTAGAGGAGTAATGGTAGGCGCTTTTGAAGATGCTGTGTTCAATGCCGAAGTTGGTCAAATAATTGGACCGGTTGAAACCGAATTTGGTTACCACATTATTTACAAAAAAGATCGTAAAGTTCAAAAAGAATACGAAATCTCTGCTGTAGTAATTGCAAAACAAACCGAAATAGATATTTTGCCTCCACAAGATCCATTCAAACCAACAGAATTATCTGGGGCACAATTGGAAAGAGCCGAAGTAGTTAGCGATGGTAATACCGGAGCTTTGCAAGTTTCTTTGCAGTTTGATGGAGAAGGTAAAGATTTGTTCAAACAATTAACAGAAGCCAATATTGGTAAACCAATTGCTATTTATCTAGATGGAGTGGCTATTAGCGTGCCTGTGGTACAACAACCAATTACCGATGGTAGAGCTGTAATTACAGGAAATTTTGATATAGCAGAAGCTAGACTACTAACCCAAAGATTAAATGCCGGAGCTTTGCCTGTGCCAGTTGATTTGGTTTCTCAGCAGTCTGTAGGAGCCACTCTTGGAGCAGAATCTCTAGAAAAAAGTTTAAAAGCCGGGATGATTAGTTTGCTATTAGTTATGCTATTTATGGTCTTGTACTATAGATTGCCTGGTGTATTGTCTGTAGTTGCTCTTACTCTTTATATTACTTTGACTTTGGCTTTGTTCAAGCTAATCGGTGTTACTTTGACTTTGGCTGGAATTGCCGGTTTTATCCTGTCGATTGGTTTGGCTGTAGACGCCAATGTGCTTATTTTTGAAAGGTTAAAAGAAGAACTAAAAGAAGGTAAAAGCCTAAAAGCCTCAGTAGAAGAAGGTTTCTTAAGAGCTTGGACATCTATTCGCGATGGTAATATTTCTACTCTTATTACGTGTGTTTTGTTAATCTGGTTTGGTTCTAGTTTTGTACAAGGTTTCGCTGTAACATTGGCTATTGGTGTTTTGGTAAGTATGTTTTCAGCTATCACCATTACCAGACTTATGCTACGATTTGTTACCCCTTGGTTCAAAAAAGAAGGAAGTAAATTTTTTCTAGGAGCTAGAAAATAATATGTTGAACATAATCCCAAAAAGAAAAATTTCATTTACAGTCTCTAGTCTGCTTTTTGCAGTTAGTTTGGTAATTTTGTTTACAGTAGGTTTAAAACCTGGGATTGATTTTACCGGTGGATCTCTACTAGAAGTAGAATACACAGCAGAGAGACCAACTAACCAAGAAATACAAACAGAACTTGAAAAATTGGATATAGGCAATGTACTAGTCCAACCAAGTGACGACAAAAACATGATTATCCGAATGAAGTTTTTGTCCGAAACAGAGCATCAAACAGTTCTTTCTGCCTTGCGCGCTATGATTGCAGAAGAATCTACCGAAGAAGATACTGCCGTTATAGAAGAAAATAATTTGGGAGTAGAAACTATAGATATCGTTGGAGAAAATGGGATTAGTGTAGGTGTCAGCACCGGAGACGAAGAAGAAAAACCAAGAGTCCTAGAAGAAAGATTTGAGACGATTGGCCCAACTGTAAGTGCCAATCTAAGAAGTAGATCAATCTCAGCGGCTATTGCTGTAATTGTTGCTATTATTCTTTATGTAGGTTATGCCTTTAGAAAAGTTTCAAAGCCTGTACAATCTTGGAAATATGGTCTAACTGCGGTAATAGCTTTATTTCATGATGTAACCATTACTATGGCTATATTTGCTATATTGGGCAAAGTTTATGGTGTAGAGGTAGATATTCCCTTTGTAGTGGCTTTGCTTACTATTATGGGTTACTCTGTAAACGATACTATTGTTGTGTTTGACCGGGTGAGAGAAACTCTTGTAAAACGAGGTAGTGACAAATTTGCTGAAACAGTTAACATTGGGGTAAATCAAACTTTGACAAGATCATTAAATACTTCTATTACAACCTTGTTGGTACTACTATCCCTCTTAATCTTTGGAGGTGATTCGGTACATTATTTTGCGCTTACCTTGATTATCGGTATTATAATTGGTACTTATTCTTCTATATTCTTGGCCAGTCCTTTGTTGGTAGTTTGGTCAAAATTGGGCAAAAAATAAGCTTTAGCAAAGATTTTAAACAACTCGCTACCAGGCGGGTTGTTTTTGTGATAGAATATAGCTAACTAAAAATAAGATTTATAGATAAAGCAAAAGTTATGTCTGAAAATTTCATGAAGCATTTTATATCTTTTGTGGGAACCATGGCTTGCCTTATGGCTTATTTGGGGGGATACTTTGCTGGCAAAGAGAGTTGGTGGTGGACAGCCATTGGTTTGGTTGCAGTTTATTTTATTATACTCAAGCTGATAGATGCTTAGGCTTTTCTAAATATGCAGTTTGATTTCAATACCATTGCTAATTTTTTTAGTACTAATTCTACTGGAGCTATAATCTACCAGCTTTTTGTGCTTTTTGGTTGGATATTAATGTTTTGGGTTTTTGCTTTTTTGGTAGTTTATTATCTAGAAGAATACAAAGAAGAAAAATACAAAGAAAATTGGGAGTGGGTACTTTTGGCAGTAGATATCCCGGCTTTAAACGTTCAGACTCCAAAAGCGGTCGAACAAATGTTTGCTCATATTGCCGGGGTTTACGAGTCCCCAAATTTGGCAGAAAGATTTCGACAAGGTTACAAACAACGCTGGTTTAGTTTTGAGGTTGTTAGTATAGAGGGTTATATTCAGTTTTTGGTTAGAACAGAAGCAAAATTTAGAGATTTGGTAGAAGCTTCTATCTATGCCCAATACCCAGAAGCAGAAATTATCGAAGTAGAAGACTATACCAAAGACATTCCAGCCGAATATCCCAACGACACTCACGATGTTTGGATGGGGGATTTTGGCTTGGCAGAATCAGATGCTTTTCCAATTCGTTCTTACACAGAATTTGAACACAGTATTTCCAAAGATACAGTTCTAAAAGATCCTATGGGAACATTTTTGGAAAGTTTTAGTAGAATAGGTCCTGGTGAGCAGATGTGGTTTCAAATTCTACTCCAACCAACTGGAAACAGTTGGAAAGAAAAATCTATCAAAAAAATAAAAGAATTTATAGGTGAAGAAACCAAATCTTCTTCTTCCAGCCCAGTCGATTTGCTTACAGATAATTTGTTGGCAGATGAGATTACCAAAGGTTTGGCAGAAATAGGGGCTCAACTCTCTGGTGGAGGCGTAGCAGAAGCTTCTGGTAGTAGCAAAGATTCCGATAGTGGAGAGCCAAATAAATTACGTTACATGACACCAGGGCAAGTAAAGCTAGTAGAAGCAATGGAAAACAAAATTGCAAAAATAGGCTTTAAAACCAAGATTAGAGGGGGGTATGTGGCCAGAAAAGAAGTATTTAGACCAGAACGTGGTGTTCAAGCTATGATTGGAGCTATTAATCAATTTAATATTCCTAGTTCAAATTCGATTGTACCCAAGTATACGGTCTCCACTTCTTATGCCCTAAAGGATAAGCGAGTATCTTATAGAAAAAAACTTTTGGTAAAAGCATTTAAGAAAAGAAAAATAAATAGTGGAGGCAGTCCTTTTATAATGAACATAGAAGAATTGGCTACGATTTGGCATTTCCCAATGTCTCATGTACAAACACCGCTTATCCAAAAAGCTCAAGGCAAGCGAGCCGAACCTCCTCCGGGTTTGCCTATAGAGGGGGTAGTAGCCCCAGTAGCAGAAGAAGAAGCAGAAGAAAAAGAAACTCCAACTTCTGGCAAATATCGAACAGATTCTGGAGACATGGTTGGTTATGGGGATACTGTAAAGTTTGGTTAAATCAATTTTTCCTCCCCTATGAGGGGAGGTTAGGTGGGGTCAAATTGTTTACCAGATATGCTTCCCGAGGCTTTGATCAGGGCAGGCTAACGGGGGGAGAGGGAAGAGCTTTTTACTTTTACTTATGGTATAAGTTGATCTTTATTTCATTTTTAGAAAGTCTATAGTTAACAAATTTTTTATCACTAGTTTAGTTATACTCACATATAGCCAATAAAAAACTCCAATTTTACATTGGAGTTTTTTTATTTTTAAATCTTATTAAGTTTTTAGAGAAGCTTTTTTCTTTTGGGTGGATAAAAGCATTTCCATACTACCAAACAACAAACTTACAAAAAACACATTTCCAAGTAAGCTATTTCTAAAAAATGGAATAGCCATGGTATAGCTGTTCAAGAGTCCTGCTAAATCTTTGGTATACATAGTGCCAAAGGCCCAAACAGCGGCATTGGTAACCAGAAAAAAGATAATCGAACCAAGCAAGGTGCTAGCTGCTACTGTTGCAAAGCTTTTTTTCTCTCGGAAATAAAGACCAATAGCACCAGTTATGGCAAAACTACCATAAACAGCGATCATCATCTTTGGATTGTAAAAACCAATAAAGATATCACTAAGCAAAATTGCCAAAAGAGGCAAAACTACAGCCCAGCGTTTGGGCAGGTAAAATGCTCCAAAAAGAGCAATCGCTGCTACTGGAGTAAAATTGGCCGGGTGGGGGAGTAGCCTACCAGCAATGCCTAGAGCAATTAATAGGGCTGTAAGTATTAGAGTATTTTTTTTCATATTTTTTATTTTATATTCTACAGGATATACTATTACACTATAGTCTGCAAGGCTCTCCAAGCCAAATAGGCTCCTAGGGTGGTGGCTAGGGTAGTAGCTGTTCGAAATACATTTCTAGCGCTGTTTGATCCTTCTGTAGGCAAATTATCGGCAGCAGCCAGTACAGAACCATCGGCAGATACTGTTTCCAGAATTACAGGATCTTCGTTTTCAATAATCTTTTCTTCGGTTTGATTGTCTACAACTTCTGCTATCTCTACAGGTCTTTCTCTTTCTATTTGGTTTGTGCTAATAATATTTTGTTTAGGTTCTTCTACCGATATATCTTCTACAATTTTTAATTTCAAAACTTCTTCGCTTAATTTTGGTTCAGGTTCCAAAGGTTCAGTGTCTTCTTTAATATTTTCTTTGATATTAAGTTCTGTTTTTTCTGAGATTATTTCTTCTTTTGTTTCTTCCAAAGTTTCCTGTGTTTCTTCTTTTTTCTCAATTATTTTTATTTCTCCTTTTGGGAATTCATGCATCAAATCTGCCCAGCTTTTGCCTAAAGAAGCTGGAATAGCGTAGGAAGTTAACCAAATCCTCATTTCAATAGGAGAATCTTTTCCCAAACCTCCATCGGGCTCTTGCAAGGCGGCTAGATAATTTACAGGAGTATTGTCGTTTTTGTACCAGTCAGAAGCATCCATTCCCAAAGTGGTAATTGCCTGTATTGCCCAAGTTGTAGAGTAGGCACTGTTGTTGAAACTACCATTTGTTTTTTGTTGGGTTCTTATATATCTTTTTGCTTTTTCCAAAGCTTCGTAAACATTTGTGGCTCCTTCTACTGTTTGAAGGGCTTGGATAGCAGCAGAGGTCATATCTGTGCTTTCTGCCCAAGAACCATTTTTATTTTGGTTAGAGAGAATATGGTTGGTCAATTTTGTTATTATTTCTTCCCTCAAATCAAATCCAGATTTTCTCAAGACAAGTAGCCCAAATATATCATCGTTTACATAATCTTTGTTACCAATTTGAGTTCCATCAAAATCATTTACAATTGGTTCTATATAATTTCTACCATTTACATCATAGGGATTAATTCCTAATGTCAAAAGTGCCAAAGCTCTTCTTTCGTAATCTGTAGTATTTTTTCCGGGTTTTCTTCCTTGTAATAGATAGTTAGTGATTTTTTGTCTGGCAGAATTGTTGGTGTCTTGTGTAGACAAAGCAATCGCGGCCCAGTCGGAAAATAATTGGTTTTTGGCAAATGAGCCGTCTTTGTTTTGATTTTTTTCTAGAAAATCAACAGCTTCTTTGGTATTTAGTCCTACTTGATTTCCAATGTAATTAGCTTCTGTAGCTTTTGGTTCAAATTGATATTTGGGACTTCTTATTTTTCCTACTGCTTCTACCCAAATAGGAAAAGTGTCAATGGTGTCTACTGTCCAAGTGATCTCTCCATTTTCCGATGAGATTGGAGTTCCTTTTAGATAAAAAATAACAGGACTTTGATAATCTTCGTAACCTCCATTGTCGTCATTCCAAATTTTTGTGACAAAGGTAACTGAATCTCCAATTTTGGCAGCATTACCTGTTTTTTCAAAAAGTAATGGTTCTGGAAAAGGCCAACCACCGTAGCCCAAAAGTAAACGATCATTTGGATTAAGTACCAAAGAATCTATCCCAAAGTTGGAAGTAGCGCTATTTATACGAATAAACCAAGATTCACTCCAATCACTAGCATTTTTTATGTTAGTTATGCTGTCTAGTGCCATAGCCCAGCCCCAATCTGTAGCTTGAAAATCAATGGTACCGGCTTCTTTTAGTACTTGTAGAGCACAGATAGCCTCGTAATTGGTAAAGGTGTGGGTACCTCCGGCAGAATCTGTAACTGTACAACTATCTGGGATTTGTACAGCTTGATCAACTATATTGGCCGAAGGTCCCTCTATTCGTACGTTTACTTCTATTTCGTTGGCAGCTAGTACCTCTTTGCCTGGCCATAGCAATAGGGTGATTAAACCCAACCCCAAACTAATTTGTTTCATCTTGTTCATATTTCCAAGTTATTATGTCATTTGGCTGCAGTTTGTAGGTCGATACACCAACTGTAGCTTTTTTGTTATTAATGTAGTAAATCCAAAATTCTTTGTCTGTGCTTTTTTTACCGTTTATAGATTCGATATATTCTCCAAGTCCCGATCCAAAATTCTTACTTTCAAAAGTTAGTCGCTCTTTTTCTTTTAATTTTTTCATTAAGTCTAGAACTGTACTTTCTTCTTTTATTTTGGTTGTCAGGCTATCCTCGTTTTCTATCTGGATAGTTGCCGATAAGGTACTTACTTCTTTTATTATTTGCGGGGGGCTGTTTTCTTTGTTAGTGCTGTAATTGTTAGAAACTATAGCTATGGCTACCAGAGCCAAAAAAATGGCCAAATGCACTTTGTGGTTTTTGAGAAAATTTTTCATAGGCAATTTAAATAAAAAAATCTGCTGCGAGCAGAGATTTAAGACTTGGTCAAATTATTTTGACTTTTTATCCTGCTCGGGATTGGCACATTTATCGAAGATCGGACTTGTTCCTCTCAAGTAGTTGGAGGACTTTACCGTTGCGGCACAGTCGGGGACTCTAACCCCAGTTCCACAATAAATGTGTTTGGTTGTATAGGCACATTATCAGCAATCTATATTCTTGGCAAGGGTTGATTTTTGGGTAAAAAGTGGGTAGTATGGGGATAACTTATTCTAAGTTTGCTAGGTTGGCTAAGTTTATTTAGTTAACTAAGTTTTTTATTTTAGTTACTTAGTAAACTTAGAAAACTCAAACAACTTTTAGTTTATGTGGATAGAAGAAACTCTAAAAAATAAAGGTAAAATTATGGCTCTGTCACCTATGGCCGATATGACGGATTCGGCTTTTTGCCAAATAGTGCGTCAAATCGGTGGAGCCAGTGTTGTGTTTCGTGAAATGGTATCTAGCGAAGCAATTGTGCGAGAAAACGAAAAGACCTTGGGCATGACAGATTTTGTAGAGGCAGAGCGACCAATCGTGCAACAAATTTTTGGAGCCGATCCTATGACCATGGCCAAATCTGCTGCAATTGTAATGGAACATGCCAGACCCGAAGGTATAGATATAAACATGGGCTGCCCGGTTTACAAAATCACCAGCAATTTTAATGGTTGCGCTTTAATGAAAGATCCAGACCTGGCTGCCAAAATTGTAAAAGAAATGAAAGCCGCTATAGGTAATACCCCTCTATCTGTAAAAATAAGGCTTGGTTGGAGTGATCCAGATGATTTTAAAAATTTTATTCCAGTGGTAGAAAAAGCTGGCGCAGATTTGATAACGATTCATGGTCGCACCAAAGCTCAAGGGTATAGTGGAGTTAGTGATTGGGGAAGGATCAAAATAGCCAAAGAAATTGCTAGTGTGCCGCTCCTAGCCAATGGAGACATCCACGAGCCATATCAAGTAAAAGAAGTTTTGGAACAAACCGATGCAGACGGAGCTTTGATTGCAAGGGGTGCTCTTGGCAACCCTTGGTTTTTCAGACTAGCGCTTAGTCATCCTGAACGAAGCGCAGCGGAGTCGAAGGATCTCTTGGTTCCAATTGAAGAAAGGGGAGATGTGGTTTTGCGTCATGCTAAGTTGCATGTAGAGCAGTATGGCGAACGGGGGATTGTAACTTTTCGCAAGCATCTTAGTTGGTATTTCAAAACTAATAAAATTGGTTTGGAAATTCCGGGTATCAAAGAATTTCGAGGAAAATTGGTAAGAGTTAATTCTCTAGAAGAATTGGAAGATTTGCTCCTAGAATTTAAAAATAATTTTTCAAAATAAAAAATCCTTCGTCTAGAAGGATTTTTTATTTATCAATAACTTTAATTTTTTAAAATTATTGAATGCTTTTTGACCCTCCGGCTCGAAGTGAATCGAACCGGAGAGTCGCAAGCAAAGAGGCTCTCTCGGGGGGTATCTAGTTGCCGACGATGTCCACCCAATCGTGGAAGGCCCCGAGCCAGGGCATGCTGCACCGGGTTCGATTGCCTTCTGCTCCCATCTTGATGAGCGACAGCCACTGTCGGCCAGAGTTGACCATCTGTGAAGAGAGTTGGCACCGTACGACCATACGTTCTGTGGCTCCGGCTGGCAGTATGTATCCTGCTCCCGAGTTGAGCAAGAATTCTACACGATAGGCAGTGGTGGGGATACTACCGCTGTCGAGTAGGACCCCGCTAGCAGTACCAAAAGTGCAGTTGACCCACGGTTGAATCGATTGACCACTTAGAACAAAAGTAAGTCGCTCAAGGTTGCTAGCCTCACTGGCCTGGTTCTCCAGATCGAAGAACCACTCGGCTGCCTGACCTGGGCCGTAGGTGTTATTGCCTACGTTGAGAGCCGGTATTAGGTTTAGGTTGCCACCGCATTGGGAAATTTGTACATCTGCGATGCAGATCTCTCGGACTGAGTCCCAGGTTGTCCCCGTGCCACAGCAGCCAGCACCTTCGCAGTAGCCTGCGGTTCTTTCAACGATCTGGAAGGACCAGCCTCCGTTCATGGGACTGGTTTCTACAACATCACCGTTCTCGTCTTCGATGACGAGTTCGACGATGTCTATGCCGTAGTACCCGAGCGGTGCCGACGTGCTAGTGGTGGCCAGGATATTGAACCCCATGCCGCTGTAGTCGATTGGCCGTGCGTTTGGGAGAATCCAGGTGAAGATGCGATCGCGGTTGTTGGTGAAGTTCGCGTTGGTGACCAACTCTGGGCCGATCATGAGTCGAGTGTCGGTGATGATCTCGCCGACCTCGTTGGTGTTGATCCGGAATGCAACCGAGCGGAGGAAGATTTCTTTGCCCTCGCAACTGGGGATGAGATCCGCACCAGCCACCACCAGGCTCTGCCCGGCCTCCACTTCGGTTCTCGTGATGTCACCGATGTAGAGGTGGCGCTGCGTGTGGGCGCCGTAGCGACAGTTCCCATCGACCACGATGGTGGTCGACGTCTCGGTGTTGTTGATGACGATCGTGGTCGAGGTGACGGTCTCGTTGACCACCACCTCGGGCTCGGGCAGGTTGATGTCGTAGCTCGGCCCGCAGGCCACGACGGAAAGGGTGAACAGAACGGCGATCATGCTCGCCAAGCGAGTGAAGTTCATATGGTCCTCCCATGAAACTTCGGAAAAGGCGCCGAAAAAACGACGCAGTTTTTGCCACTCGTAGCCTCTTTGCTTGTAGCAAATTAGCTAGAGATACTGGGGCGCAAATATACGCCTCAAAATCCCAAGCTAATTCGCATTTGAAAGAACATAGCTACTAAAAAGTAGTCGGTGATAATAACAAATTTGAAGCTATTTGTCAAGCTAAAAACATATAAATTTAACTAAATTTAGCAAAAATAAAACAACCTAAACAAGGTTGATTGCAAGTGGGCGAGAAGGTGATCCCGGCTGCCCTCGACGGCTCCTACAGCCGGGATCACCCCTCTAGTTGTTACTCTTCCGCGCCTTCCTCTTCGCGGTCTTCTTCGATGTTGCCTGGTTTCACTACCAGGCTGAGGAGGTCTTCCACTCTCGAGGTTGTGGAAGTCCTAGCTACGCCTTCCTCTGCGTAGCGAAAGCTCAACTCCGACGAGACCAGCGCCGGAAGAGGTGTTGCTGATTCAGGTTTGGTCTTTGCTTTTGCTCGTCTCTCCTCGCATCGGTTGTTACTGTGGTGATGGTGGTGCACCGTCCTCACAGCCGTCTCGAATTTTAGCTCGATCGAGACACAACCTCCGAAGACCGGACAAAGGCCCAGAAGAGTCAATAGAAAAAGACGCTGCATGGCGTCCTCCCTTCTCTCCTGTGGCTTGTTAGCCGGTTATATATTTACTGTAGCATTAAAAGTGTAAAGTACAAAAGAAAATGTGTATAAGTTATTTTTGATTCTCGGCTGCAATTAAAGTATTTAAAAGAAGTCTGGCTACAGTAATAGGTCCTACACCTCCGGGAGTAGGGGTGACCCAACTGGCTTTTTTGAGGGCTTCGTCTATATTTACATCTCCATACATCTTGCCATTTTCAAAATCAACTCCAGCATCAATTACAATGGCACCAGGTTTTATCATATTGCCACGAACCAAATCTTTTTTGCCAACTCCGGAAATAATTATGTCGGCTGCTTGGCAAGCTTCTATATTGTTGGTAGTTTGGCTGTCACAAACAGTGGTGGCTACTTTCATATTTTTTAAAATAATTTCTAACGGCTGCCCCACCAACTTGCCACGACCCAATAGCGTTACTTTTTTATTTTTTAAATTGATTTTTAATTCTTTCAAAATACTAATAATAGCACCGGGAGTAGGGGGTAAAAAGGGGAGTTTGTTTTGTTTTAATTTTTTATTTCCTTTTTTTGTAAGCACATCAACGTCTTTTTTTAGTTTTATTTTGTTGATAATTTTTTGGGTATTTAAGTGTTTTGGCAAAGGAAGTTGAACAATTACACCAGAAGCAGTTTTTTGAGTTTGTTTTAATTTTTTTAGTATTTCTTTTTCTGTGGTATTTTCTTTTAATTTTATCAATTCAAATTCCATGCCAACTCGCTTAGCTGCCTGGGCTTTTTTGTTTACATAGGTAGCAGAAGGTTTGTCATCTCCAACCAAAACTACGACCAATTTAACTGATTGGCCTGCTTTTTTAAGTTCAGAAATTTTTTCAGCAATCTCTTCTTCTAATTTTTTGGCAATTAATTTGCCTTTTATTAATTTTCCCATAGTAAATTTGCTTTATTTTAGCATATTTTGGGTTAATTTCAAGGTTGACAAATAAAGAAGTTTATTTTAATCTAATTTGTGGAGGTAACTTATGACTGGGACTTTGTCAGAGTACAATGTTCAAATCTTGAAAGCTACGAAACTAGGTTTCACTCCGGATGGTGTTCCTGCAAATGCCAAGTGGGAACTTTTACTATCTGGAGCCAGAGGGGTTAGGATTACCTACTATTTGCACGTGAGTCGGACATACTCGCCTACCGGCAATAGTGGTAAGGAATACCAATATGCCTTTCGAGGTGATCTATATAACCGGGCGGGTGTTCGAGTAGCTATCGATTGCTATGGTCAGTTCAAGCCCTTGGTGGGAGGAGAGATTTCTACCGGTGATCATGTAGTGGTCAAGATGACCAAGTTTCCTGGAACCATCGAGGAAGAACCTTCTTGCGATGATAACCTGCCAAAGACTGGTTGGAATGATCCAAGACATAGAAGAACATGGGGATACTAGGAGGTCTGCGTTCGTGATTAAATTTTTTTCTATTGCCGAGCGCAATCAATTCATAAAAAAACCGGCCATTCGGCCGGATTTTTCTTTTTTGTCTATAATTTAGACACGTTTTACATTTACAGCGTTTAGGCCTTTTGGACCTTCTTCGATGTCAAATGTTACTTTATCACCTTCGCGTAGGTCATTGTAATCTACGTCAACCAAACTGTTGGCGTGGAAGAACAAATCTTTTTCTTCACCTTCGCGGGAGATAAAACCAAACCCCTTGTCGGTAAGTCTGGCAATTGTACCTTCTTGCATAATTGTAAGAAAATTTTAATACTATATCAAATTTGGTATGAAGAAAAAAACTCGACTACGATCTTCTTACAAACTGCATTTGATGTCCCTAAGAATACATTATTTAGCCAATTTTGTCAAGAGGTGTTATTATAGGCTTCTATGAGATTACCAAATAGAAAACCCGGCAAGTTTGCCCAAGCAGAATTTGATCCACATATTACAGAGGAGAAGTACGATCAAATTTTGGCAGAGTTGGAAAAATTAACAAAAAGAAGGCCTCTCGTGGCAAATAAAGTTAGTGAATATGCCCAGATGGGTGATTTTTCGGAGAATGCCGAGTACCAGGCTGCCAAAAGACAGTTGCGTGGTATAAACAGTAGAATTTTGATTTTGCAAAATCAACTAGACAGAGCCGTGGTTATAAATAAAAAAAATACCGACATAGTCAGTATAGGGGCAAAGGTAAAAGTAAATGTTAATAGTGAAGAAAAAATTTATCAAATTCTTGGCTCGGCCGAGACAGATCCAAGTCAAGGGATTATTTCACAAAGTTCTCCGATAGGGGCTGCTTTGCTTGGGCATAAAGTAGGGGAGAAGGTGAAGGTTTTTATTGGTGGAGATGAAAAAGAGTTTGGGATTTTGGATATTTCTTTTTAAATTACAATATAACCGGTTCAAATGTAAAACTAATCATATCACCATCTTTTATTTTTTCTTTTTTCCTTATAGAAGCTTTTACAGGTAGCAAAAATTCGCCTTCTTTGGTGGGGAATATGCTGGTGGGCCAAGTAGTTTGACCTATTGTCACCATTACCCGAATACTGCCCCAGCCTTTGGATTTGGAAATTTTGGATTCTTTTATCTTTTTGGTTAATTTTTTGTCTATAGTCAAAAAATGCCAAGCAGCTTTGTCTCCACTCCAAACCCACAATTTTGTTTTAACTCGGTACATAGTTTAAGTTATTTTTTTGTGCCAAATAAGGTGATTAATTCCTTTTCCCCAATGATCTTTTAAAATTTTGCTAGGCTCTCCGAGCAGATGAGTCCAAATTTTTTGTGATTTGGAAAAACCA
This sequence comes from uncultured Gammaproteobacteria bacterium, assembly GCA_964345045.1. GTDB lineage: Bacteria > Patescibacteriota > Patescibacteriia > Magasanikbacterales > UBA922 > XYB1-40-15. The sequence continues at coordinate 536,572 of CAYFPM010000001.1, read as the reverse complement.
CTGTCTAAATAAAATTCTTTTATATTTTTTTCACGTAATTTATCCAATAAATTGTTATACAACATTTTTCCTATTCCTTGGTTTTGGAAGTTTGGTAGTACATAAAAGTAACCAACTTCTGGGATTCCTTCTTTCGTATTATAGTTTTCTTTTATAATATTGTTTGGTTCTTTGGCAACAGCCATGCCAATAATTTTATCTTCACCCTTGGCTACCAAAAAAATCATTTCATTATTTTTTTCTTCAAAATACGTTTTGAGTAAAGTATTTAATTCAGATATAGCTTCTGTAATTTCTGGATTGTTTTTTATTTCTATTCCTTCTTCTTGTAGGGCAGCAGAAAAAGATTTTTCGAATAGATCTATAATCTCTTTGGAGTCTGTTTGGTCTGGTTGTGATATGGTGTATGTCATAGACTAGTATTATACCAAAAAATACCCCGGTAATTACACCGGGGGTTGTTTTTATCTTTTGCGTCTTTTTCTTCTTTTAAAGTTATTATTTTCAGTTGATCTGTTTTTTCTAGGTTTTTTGCCAGTTTTTCTAGATCTATTGTTTGGTCTGGATTGTCTATTTCTATCTTCAAAGTTTCTTTTTGGTTTTTCTCTTTCTGGTGGCAACTCTGGCAAGGCCAAGACAGGTAGAGATTTTCTAATCAAACGTTCTATTTTTTTTACATCGGCTTTTTGAGAGGGGGATACAAAAGAAATAGCTTTGCCGTATCTGCCGGCACGGCCGGTTCTACCAATTCTGTGTACATAATCTTCGGAACTGTCTGGCAAATCAAAATTGATTACAAGTGATAGATGCTGCACATCTATACCTCTGGCAGCTATGTCGGTAGCTACCATAACTCGGTATTTGCCATTAGCAAAACCGGCCAAGGCAATTTTTCTTTGATTTTGGGATCTATTGCCATGAATTTCGGTAGCAGAGATGCCCATGTTTCTTATATCTCTGGCAATACGTTTGGCACCGTGTTTGGTTCTAGAAAAAACCAAAACAGTATCTTTAGCATACTTGTGAAGCAAAGAATCCAAAAGTCTGGTTTTATCATTTTTTCGTACTACAAACACTTCTTGTTCTACATTTTTGGCAGAAGTTCCTTGGGGAGCAATTTCTATCCTTAGAGGGATCTTCATAAAAGAACTGGCCAAAGAAGAAACTTGTTTTGGCATGGTAGCAGAAAAAAGCATGGTTTGGTGATCGCTTGGAGCTGTTTTTAGAATGTTTTTGATTTGTGGCAAAAAACCTACATCAAGCATTCTATCGGCTTCGTCTAGAGTGATTATACCTACTTTGTTTAGAGAATATTTTCGCTTCTCCATTAGGTCTACCAATCTACCTGGGGTAGCAATTACAATATGAGGGTTTCGTTTTATATTGGCTATTTGTTTGCCTTCTGGGACGCCACCAATAATTACGGCTGTGCGGAGTCCTATAGGAGAACCTATTTTTCGCAAAGATTCGTCTACTTGTAGGGCAAGCTCTCTGGTAGGCACTAGTACTAGGCCTTGTCTTTTGTTTTTGGCCAATATTTGGATCATTGGTATACCAAAAGCTAGGGTTTTGCCAGTTCCTGTCTGGGCTATACCTACTATGTCTTTGCCTTTTACAGCATCGGGGATTACCTGGTGCTGTATGGGGGTGGGGCTATGAAAGCCTTTTTTGTTTAGGATTTCCAAGAGGGTCTTGGCTATCCCCAAATCGGCAAATGTGCCGAGGTTTTGTGTTTCTTTTGTCATAAATGAAAAATGTGACCCGGATTTCCTTGAGGTCACATTTTTGACAACAAAAGATTCGAGTCGCCTAGCTACACGGCTAAGCTTAAATTAGTAAACAAATATATCATGAATTGGAGGATTTGTCAAGGGGGATAAATGTTGTCATTTATGTAATTTTGTCATTGCTCGGAGACAGGGATTTTCCTCCCGCCGGCGGATCAGCCCGCTGGCTGAGAACCCCTTTAGTTATTTCCTGTACAAAGCTCCGGGACTTGGATTTGAACCAAGGTTACCTGATTCAGAGTCAGGCGTCCTACCCCTAGACGATCCCGGAACTATATGCAGGACATTTACTATTAATTCTATTTCAAACCAAGTCCGTTTACTAAGCCAGATATAAACTTATTGCTAACAGTTAGAATATCTCCCCAACGGAAACCACGAGACAAAAAAGCAATTTCGTTTTTGATATGTTTTTTCTGGCCGTTTTCTAACAAATAAACTTCTGGTTTATCTGCTTCTTTTACTAGAACTCCCTCTGGCAAGTTTTGCTCGGCCAAAGTAGGGGAGTAGCCAAATCTAACTTCTTCTCCATCTAGATAGCCATCTTTATCTGTATCCGGATCAGTCAAACTAGTTTCATATTTGATTTCGGCCGCTTTTGCCAAGCCATCTCTGTCCGCATCTGTATTGCTAGACAGATCTACTATAGGACTAGTAAATATAGCTACTTTTGAGCCGTATTTAGTTTTTTTGCCAGGCAAGTAGTCGTGCATAGCGTAGAGCAGTCTATCATAAGAATACCGGAAATCAAGACCACGTTTGGTACCAGGTTCTTGGGTGATAAACTCTTTGTTGTTGTCGTCGTAGCCAGAGATAACTATAGTATGGTAATCTGGGCCACTGTCTTTGAAATAACGGTTAAAAAGATATTTACCATGTACAGGTAGGATTACAGGTCTACCAGCATCGATTTCTTTTTTTATTTCTACCAAGCTGGGATTTTTTACGATTTTGGCTTCCCAGGGATAGTAATTGTTTATCAACTCCACTATTAAATTAGCATTTTCGTCTAGGCTGTAGCCGTAAGTATTAGTTTTTAAATTATAAATTTTTAATATAGAATCAGCAGCTAAATCTTTTGGAACATTTCTATTTGTAAAGTTACTGTAGTAATAATCTACCATAACTATAACTGTTTCTTCGCAAGCATCTTGCCAGGGCTGGGCCCAATTTGCGTGTGGAGCCTGTGGTGTAAAAGGGACAGGGATAGTAGTTTCGGCAAAAGCAATTTTTGGGAACAAAAAGAAAGCTAAAACAATAGATAGACTAGCTAATTTTAAATTTTTAATTTTTAATTTTAAAACTTTTTTTGCAAAAAGTTTAGACTGTGTGGAGTCTTTCATTAATTTTAAAAATAAAAAATTAGTAATTATAGATTTTAACCAACAATTTCTCCTCCAAATGCAGAAGTTAAGTCTTGAAGTTCTTGGACATTTTTTTGTTCGGGTTCTCCTTCTTGTACAGAAATTTTTAGCTTGACTTTGGTATCTAGTATTTCGCTCAAGACTTCTTGGATTTTTGGCAAAGTTTGTTTTTCTTCTAGTTTATCTTTGTGAAAACTGTATTGTACTTTTATACCCAAATCAGAACCTTGTACTTCCAAAACTTCGGCCAATTTTAGGACAAACACCAAAGAAGGGGAGTGGGCTTCAATTTTCTTAATACATTCTTCCCAAGCCTCTTTGGCTGTTTCCAAACTAAAGTTTGGTTCTTTGTTTACTACTATTTTTTTAACTTTTTCTTTCAAAGATATTTTTTCTTTTATCTCAGTTTTTAGTTCTTGATTTTCAGTTCCTGGTTCCTGGTTCTTGGTTCTTAGCTTTTGGTTTTCGATTTGTTGTTCATTAGTTTGGGCTTCAAGTTTCTGTTCACTGTCACCCTTCGGGTGATCCCCGCCTGCCATGGTCTGAAGCCCAAGCGACTGGCGGGCAGGAGCCGAAGGCTGGTTTACTGATAATTGTTCACTGTTTGTTTCTTGTTGTTTGTTTATTGTTCCTTGCTCATTGTCTCTTGTTTCTCCATTACACCATTCCACTACAGCCAACTCAAGTGGTAATTGAGGAATAGGGGCAGATTTTATTTCTGATTTTCTTTTTATAAATAAGTCCAACAAAAATACTAGTTCTGATTTGGAAATTTTGTCTTTTAATTCATTCATTTGTTGGTTGGCTTCTTTGCTAAGGTCTAGTCCAGTATGGTTCGAATCTCCGGTGGCTTCTATTACCAAGAGATTGCGTAAAATTTCTATAATATCGTGAGCAAATTGGTTTAGATTGGCTCCAGATTCCAGAGTTTGGTTTATTTGATCTAGGCAGGCTTGACTATCTTTTGCTAATAAATTTTCTACAAATTTCAAAATCTCAGAAACATTGGAAGTAGGCAAGACAACTTGAGCAATTTCGGTAGAAATGTTTTTCTCTCCAGTGGCTAGTAGTTGGTCTAGCAAACTGACCGCGTCTCTGGCACAGCCATCGCCCTTGTTTATAATTCTGTCTATTACTTCTTTGTCTAGCTTAACTTTTTCAAGCTTGGCTATAGATTCTATATGAGCTTTCATTTCTTCGTAAGGAATTTTTTTGAAATCAAATCTCTGACAACGAGAAATAATTGTTTCTGGTAGTTTGTGTTTTTCTGTAGTAGCTAGCACAAAAATAACGTGTTCGGGAGGTTCTTCCAAAGTTTTTAAAAGAGCATTAAAGGCACTGGTAGAAAGCATGTGCACTTCGTCGATTATAAAGACTTTCTTTTTTAGCTTGGTAGGTTTAAATTGAGCATTTTCTATAATATTTTCACGCACATTGTCTACACCAGTGTGGCTGGCAGCATCCAATTCTATTACGTCTATAGAGTTTCCTCTCATTATTTCATTACAAGCTTCACATTGGTTGCAAGGCTCGGCTTCTTTTTCTTTTTTTTCAATACAATTTGCTGCTTTGGCTAGAACTCTGGCTGTGGTGGTTTTCCCAACCCCTCTTGGCCCGGAAAATAAGTAAGCATGAGCAACTTTGTTTGTTTTGATTTGGTTTTTGATAGTTTCTTTGATATGAGTTTGACCTACTATAGAGTCAAAATCTTGCGGACGGTGAGTGTGGTAGAGAGCCATAATCTTACAATTTCTAAATTAAAATTTTTATTTTTTAAACTTTTTAATGGAAGTATTATATCGGAGTGAAGGGGTGGGGTAAAGGGTTCTATTCTTATTTCCCTTGCACTCTCTAGGTAGCCTATGGTATAGTGTGGATAAGTTTAACCCGACTCATCGGGTGTCAGCCTGTGGCTGAACTTTTAGTAATTAATTACATAAGCATAATACTATGCCAAGAAAAGCAAACCCAGCTCTTCTGAAACCGCTAAACCTTTCAGAGGAACTAGAAGCCGTAGTAGGTAAAGGACCTATGGCTAGAGGAGAAGTTGTAAAAAAACTTTGGGAGTACATCAAGAAAAATGATTTGCAAAATCCAGAAAACAAACGTGAAATTATTGCAGATGATAAATTGTTGCCACTATTCGACGGTCAAAAGCAAGTAAACATGTTTGCCATGACCAAATTGGTTTCTGGTCACATGACAGACCCAGACAAAGCTTAATAAACTTTGAGTCTAAAAAACCGACTTACATAGTAAGTCGGTTTTTTTCTTTGTAATTCCAGGTAAAAGGCACTTAGCTGTTGTGTAAGTAACTTTTTTCTGGGGAGAAGGGCTTACACGGTGCTCTGGGATGTTGCCATCCACTAGCACACGATTTTACTTGCCTTCTCATACCCTACTACCAATTATAATAAGCAATTAGGCCTTGCAGTTGCCAGTGTGGGCGTCTATGATTTTGCTCCACATGGAGTACGCTGCCTGGTAGTCTGCAATCAGTTGAGCTTCTTCTCGAAGCGTCTCTGTATCGTCAGAATCAAGCAGTTCTAGGATTCTTGCTGGCTCAATAGTATTCTGTGCCAGCGTAGATAGATGCCTTCCTAGATAGGGGGAGCCTTCTTTCAACAGCCTCAGCATTTCTGCTTTGTTGTCACATCGGCGGAGTGACTGCACTGCTGTCTTGAACTCTCGTGAATATTTGATCTTGTCGGGGTATGCCATACGAGCCTCCTTAGAGGTTGAGGGCGCGTGGGGCACATATCAGGTGGGCATTTTAAAAGCCGCCTGCATGATTTTAGCTACGCCGATTGCGTTGCTCACTGCTCCCCAGCAGTGGTTCTGCCTGGTAGGCAAGAACGTCTAAGAATACCACGTTTTTGTAGATTTGTCAATAACAAAACCCACTATTGCAATAGTGGGTTTTGTTTATTTCAAAAAGCATCATTTTTTGCTGCTGTTTGGAGTGGAGCCGACAGGGTGGTTACTTATATTACTAGCCAGTAGGCTAGTGAACCTAGTAGTCGGGCTTTTTTACGACATACCTCGTTACCTGTCCACCTAGGAGAGGTTTTTCTTTGAGGTAGCTTGGCTTTCGAGCAAGCCAGTTGATGAGGCCGTCTTTTTCTGCCTTTCTTGTAGAAATACGGTCGAATTTCAGGGTTTTGGGTGGAGAATCGGGAATTATTGGCTGGCGAGGTAGTTCTACTTCGCCAAAATATTTCCATTTCCCCTCGATGCACTCATGGAACATGAGGTGCGTCCAGGGCTCCTCGTCTGGAAAAATCGTGTACCCATTGCCATCTGGGAAGTGGCGGCCGTGGGCAAATCGTTCGATAGATTTGTTCTCATTGTGCAAACCTACAGCGATTTGTCTCTCCGGGTTCTCCTGTAGTACCAGTTTCATGAAACGATCAACGTTGGTATTGAACGTCTTCGTTCTGTTACTGTTTTGGAACCTTCCGCTGCAGCGAGTGTTGTCCTCTTTGCATGCGGCCAGAAGCAAGAGCATCATCAATGTAATTCGAAAGATCGTTTTCACGCTTTTGTTTCCTCCTACTGCTATAAAGCAGTATATTAAATTAAACCAAAAAGACATCTTTGTCAAGATGCCTTTTTTTCTTTACTTTTATAAAATTACTTATTTACCAACAATATTCTCAACCGCCCCCCATTCACTGTTTCCTGTCTCTGGAACAAAAAATACTACTTCGTCTCCAGCTTTGCCCCTAAAATAGGTGACAGAGGCTGTAAGTGTCTTATAGGTTTTGCCATCGGCCAGAATGCTCCATTGTCCGGTGACAGGATCATGAACCAATTCTCCTTTTAGACGTTTTCTTTCTATAGGAGCAATAGATTTGTAAATAAACTGACCACGATTGGTAATAGTTAGCTTCATCATGTCTCCCTCTACTAGCTTAGACTTGCTAGCATAGTTTGGGGGGATAGAGTATTCCTTGCCATCTGGGCCAATCATTTTTTCGCCATTGAAAACTCCTTCTACAATTTGCTCACCAGTGGGCATTAGTTCGCTGTTGCCTTCGGTGGCTAGATCATGTTTTTTGATCTCTTCACCATTTATCATTCGGAGCATACTAGAGAGCTGATCTTGCATAGAGTAGATTATGGTTTTTAGTTGTTGCAGGTCTGGATTAGACGGGGAGTGGTGTGTTGACTCGAGGTTTGCTTCTGATTTCTCATTGTCCGATTGTTCCATTGTTCCATTGTTGAAGTTATCTTTGTTTGTTTCCAATTCAATATCATTGTTCACTGAGGATTGTTCAGTAACATCAGACTGTTGTGGAAATATATCGTCGTTATTCGAAAGGATATCTGAGAGAGCGTTCATATTTTTGTTTGGATTTTTATTTTGAATTAAAATCAAACCCGAAGGTTTGAATTATTTTTATATATTTTAACAAGTTAGTTTTTGCTTGTCAGCAAGAGTGGGGGATAGATAGGGGAGAGAAGGTGGATAATTGTATTTATACTTTTCAGTCATTGCGAGGAGCATTGTGTCCGATCCTGCCCTGAGCGAAGTCGAAGGGTGGCAATCTATAATACTTTCTTAGTTGAGATTGCGACGGTCGCTATCGCTCCCTCGCAATGACAGTTAAGAATGTTATTCAAATTATAAAGATGTTTCTACCATATCGGTTTTGCCTGGATCAGGTTGATCCAATTTTGTTCTTTCCATAATTTCCGAAATTACAATATTTCTGTCTCGTCCAAATTTGAGTCTAGAGAGTTCTTTAATTGCGCTGGCCAATTCCTTGCTACCAGACTGCGGAGGATAAGCTCGTAGCAAAAATGGTTTACTAGACTGGTTATCAATTAATTCTTTGGCATAAAAAGAATATTGAGGGGTGTTTAACAGATCATAAGAACCAAAAGTAGGAGCAAACTCTTTGGCTAGAATCTCTGAGTCTTCTGGGCCAATCCTACCAACCATCATAGTACCTACATTACCCAAAACTGCGTCTCGAATATCATTCTTACCTTTGTCGTCGGCCAGCTGCCCCATATATTGGTGAGCAATTGTAAGATCTAGCTTATACTTTCTAGCTTCGGACAAAATAGTCGAGATAGAATCAGTTACAAAATTTTGGAACTCATCAATATATAGATAAAAATCATTTCTTTGTTCTTCTGGCATATCGGCACGAGCCATGGCCGCCATTTGTAGTTTGGCTACGGTGATTAGGCCAAGTAGTTTGGCATTTACCTCCCCAGTTTTACCTTTGGACAAATTAACAAAAAGAATTTTTTTGTTGTCCATAATATCACGAAAGTTAAAGCCGGATTTTTGTTGCCCCATGATATTTCTCATCATCTCATTGCCCACAAAACGACCTACTTTGGAAATAAGATAACCAAGCATTTCAGATTTGTGAAAGTCACTGGTCTTGGCCATTTCTTTTTCCCAAAAAGCTTTTACAACCGGGTCTTTTAGTTTTACCAAGTACTTTTTTACATATTCGTCATCAGTAAACATTCTAGGGATATCTATAATAGTCCCAGGATCATTGAGATCAGCCATTAGAGTTAGCATCACATTTCTCATGTTGTGCTCAAACATAGGACCAATCATTTCTGGTGGAAAAAGTTTGTAAAAGATAGAGATCATTTCTTGTACGGCAAAGTCTTTTTGATCTTCGTCTCCAGCTTCTAGCATATTTAGTCCTATAGGACGCTCTAGATCCGATGGATCAAAAATCACCACGTCGTCGGCTCTTTCTTTTGGGACGTGTTCTAGAACTGTTTCTACCAAATCTCCATGAGGATCTACTATAGCTACTCCTTTTCCATCTTTAATATCTTGAATTGCCAAGTTGGCAATAGTCACAGACTTACCACTACCAGATTTACCAATAATGTAGAGATGTCTTCGTCTGTCGGCTTCTTTTAGGAACACATCTTGTCTGTGGCCACGATAATTAATATAGCCAAGCAATAGACCAGAGGTTGGCAGGTTGGATGGTGGAGGAGCTTGTCTACCAGTGAGCCATTTGATATTTGGGACTTCGGTAGAGTGCAAAGGCAAGTGCCACAAACTAGCAATTTCTTCGGTGTTTAGAATTACTTCTCTTTTGTCATTGTGTGAACGGTATATAAAATCTCTTATCAAAAGAGATTGATTTTTTGGTAGGACAGCTTTGAAACTATTGCCATAACGATACAAATTGTACTGGCTAAAAGAGTTGATTAAGTTGTCCAAATTCATTTTGGCAGATTCGGAGTTGTCGGCTACGCTAAGCAAACGAATGGTGACTCCCAAACCACCTTTGGAAAGTTTTTCTTCCATTCCTTTTATCATTTCTTCTTCGAGAGGGGATAATTGATAAGGAGTATCTTTGTTTTCCCCAGGTTTTTGCAATGATTCAGAAACACCCTTGGCAAACCAACCAAAAAATTTGGATACCCAAGTTTTGTGGGCTACTTCTTCGAATTTTTTACCTTTTTTAACCTCTCTTACTATCTCGATCCCTTTGCGACGCCATTTTTTGTGAGCCGATCGTAATACAAATTGTACAGCGGCGGCATCGTTGCCATTTCTTATTTTGGCAAGCACATTTAAAACCGCTACCATTGGATCGGACTCCATTTTTTTGTAAGTTTTGAAAGGAAAAGAACCTCCTCGATCGGATACTAGATAAGCTCCAACAATTTTGGATTGCTCGTGAAAAATATTGTAATCAGTCATTTCTTCTATTTCGGCATAGGGATATTGAGCATGAACTTGTTGCTCTATCCCTTGACGCATCTGAGCCGGAACATCTATATAAAAATAAATAAGACCATTTTGTACTACTACTTCGCAAGAAAAATGATCATTTCTGCCACGTAGCCAGTTTAGGATTCCTCTTTGGGCCTTGAGTCCGGCTATGGCCGAAAAAAAAGTTTCTGTAATACCAATTTCTTCTTTTACTTGTTCTAGTCTATCTTCTTGTCCGGCTTGACCTCCTTGGCCTTCTGATTTTCTTTCTTTGGGGACAAGTATTCGCAGTACCACTCTATTAAAAGCTTTTGTTTGTCTGTGAGTACCTCTTAGAAGAGAACGCAACAAAAATAAAAAGCCTAAAATTATAAGAACAATTGCCAAAAGAAAAAAAAGCCAAAAGAAAAAAGGATCTTCTAAAAGGTTGGCTCTTGGGGGACTAGTAAAGTCTGGAGTGGCGGCAAATTGAAAGATTGTTAGCATATCAGTTTTACTCTTTGAAACAGCAGAAGACTTACTTTTTAGAGTGCTTATCAAAATGTTTTAGAGAAATTATTTTGTCGGCTTTGATCTTGGCTTCTTGTTCCAAAAAGAATCTATTTACTCCTGGTATCATTTTTAACCACTCTACCAAAAGAGTAAAAATCTTTTTTACTTTTACATGAGTACTTTTCAAAAGTTCTCTAATTTTTATAGCAGTTTCTTCTCCCTTTATTTTGAATTCTTGTCTTTGTACCGGAGTCATGGCGTGAAAAGCTTCTTTTAGTCCTTCTTCCATTACTTTTTCTACTTTTAGGGTAATTTCGTCTCTTACTTGTGGTATTTGGACTTGTTTCTTTTTGCCTCTACCTAGTTTACTTTTTATCCCTTCTAGAGCATCTTCCAAGAAACCTTCTTCCTCTTTTTTTTCAATTGATTCTTTGGATGGTTCTATTTCGGTTTTTCTTTCTACTTCTGGTTTGGGCAAGGTTTCTCCAACTTGTTCTATTGCAGGTTTGGTGATTTCTGGAGTTATAGATTGGGGAGTTGCTTGATACTCGGACATCAAATTTGGAGCTTCGTTTATAGAGTGCTCCATTTGGCTATCGACGGTTTCTCGATTTATTCTGGGTTGTTGATTTGTATCGGCCATACCAATACAGAAAGATATGCGATTTAAGATCGCTTATTTTAAATTAACTAAAAGTATTATACCAAAAAAGGGGAGAGAGGTGAATAAATTATAATTTTATTTTCGTATTTACTTTTTGAATAAGTATTAAGAAAAAAATTAGACTAACAAAATAAGAAGCCAGAGTTCCTCCAAAAATCCCAAACATAGGGTAAGTGTAGATGCTGGCAATTACAAATACATAGATTGACAATGAACCAATTGGTATGGTTCTAGCAATAGGTAATAAATTACTTGCTTTGTATTGTTTGTGCAAGACCATCAGGGTAGAAGAAAATGCTGCCGGGAACATGGTAAAAATAGAAGCGGTAAAAGGACCAGATACTTTGGCCAAAAAAACTACCAAAGAGATTACTAATCCTACAAATAAAGCTCGAAATATTTTTTGTTTATTAGTATATTGAGGCATTTTTGGTTTGGGAAGGCTGTTGTACTTATTTAAAAATTTTTGTGAAATAATTAAACAAAAAAAGTAAAAAGAAGTCCCAATAATAAAATTAGAAAATTTGGCTAAGGCAATTGGTATAGAAAACAAAAACCAAGGGATTATACTTATAAAAAAACTAAGACTAATTTGTTTTAATTTATTAGTTACTAATATTTCTATTTTTTTTGCGGTGAGTATATAAAAAATAGGGTATAAAACCCCAAGTCCAAAAGGGATAAGTGTGGTGGGGACGATTTTGGATATTACTTCTGGTGACTGCGACCAACCCAAAAAGAAATACCCGAGAGCCACAGTAGTAGGAAAGGCCAAAACAATACCAGAAATTTTGTCGTTGGTTCTTTCTGCCAAAAATGACATAAAGGCAATAAAAGAACCACCAACCAAAAAAGAAGTAATTAATTGTATAAGAAATATTTTGTCCATTAAATTATTTTTTGTCCTTCGTCTGTATCTTCTACTTTAAAACCAAGTTTGGCAATTTCATCTCTTAACTTATCACTTTCTGCCCAGTTTTTTTGTTCTCTAGCTTTTTGTCTTTGTTCTAAAATTTCTTTTACCTCTGTCGGTATTTCTTTTTGTTTTTGTGGCTTGGCTAGATCAAGACCAAATACCTTATCAAATTTGAAAATAGTTTCGTTGCTAATTTCTTTGTTTTTTAAAGTAGTCCAAAGTAAAGCCAAAGCTTCTGGAGTATTTAAATCATCGTTTATGGCTGCCAAAAATTTTTTTTCTATCTCTCCCTTGGTGGTTTCAGTTTCGTTTTTATATATGTGCTCTCTCAATTTATTAAGGGCTGTTTGAGCAGCTTCCAAAGCTTTGTAGCTAAAATTAACTTGTTTTCTATAATGTGATTGCAGTAAGAAATAACGGTAGGCGAGAGGTTCAATTCCTTTGTCTTTAAGAGTTTGTAAAGTAATAAAGTTGTTGCCGGATTTGGCCATTTTTTCATTACCAATATTCAAAAATTCATTGTGCAGCCAATATTTTACCCAAGGTTTTTTGCCGGTAGTACTTTCGGCTTGGGCAATTTCGTTGGTGTGGTGGATTGGGACATGATCAATCCCTCCGGTATGGATATCAAACTGGTCACCAAGGTATTTCATACTCATAGCCGAACATTCTATATGCCAACCAGGAAAACCCAATTTCCCAAAAGCTTCCCATTGCATTTGTCTTTCTTCTCCTGGTTTATTAAATTTCCACAAAGCAAAATCATGAAGATTCTTTTTTTCTCCCATTTCTACACGTTCTCCGGCACGTAAATCTTGTTTTTCTAGTAGAGCTAGTTTGCCGTAGTCGTCAATTTTGGTGGTATCAAAATAAATACCGTCTTTTGTTTCGTATGTGTAGCCACCATCAATTAATTTTTGAACTTGATCAATTTGTTCTTGTATATGCTCTGTAGCCACAGGCATAATATTTGGCATTTTTATATTTACTGATTGTATATCTCCCAAAAAAGATTTGGTATAAAAATCAGCCAGTTCCCAAGCAGTTTTGCCTTCACGTTTTGAACCTTTTTCCATTTTGTCTTCACCAGAATCAGCATCATCGGTCAAATGCCCTACGTCTGTAATGTTCATTACATGGTTAACAGTGTAGTCATTGTATTCCAAAACTCTTTTTAAAATATCAGCAAAGATATAAGCACGCAGATTGCCAATATGAACATAGTTATAAACAGTTGGCCCGCAAGAGTACAACCCAACGGATGTATTTTTTAGAGGTATAAAATTTTGAACTTCTCGACCCAAGGTATTAAAAAGTTTGAGCATAAAAAAATGTTATTTTATAGAAGTATACGAGAGAGAGTAGGCTTTGTCTAGCCACAAAAATATGGGGGAATATCCACAAAGATAATCAAAGTGTGGTATAATGTTTCCATATGAGTTTATTTAGCAAAACTGAAAGTTCACTGGGAGTAGATATTGGAGCCGGTGGAATAAAATTAGTCGAATTGCACAAGGTCAAAGGAAGACCTTTGCTTTGGACTTATGCCATGGCCGATCAAAATCTGGATATTCATGTAGATACTAATAAAGACAAGACAGCGCAAGATCTTTTGGCCGAGGGCAAAGGCGATGCCAAAACTATAATTTACGAAAACAAAGGCGATGAAAAACAACTAAACAAAAATTTGGCTGGAAAAGCAGATCCTCGCATAGACAAGTATGCTAATTTGCTAAAAGCTGCTGCCGAAGCTGCCAAAATAACTACCAAAAAAGTTACCGCTAGTCTACCTGTTTCTCAAGTTTTTCATGCCATTATTACCTTGCCCAAGGTTTCAAAAGACGAAATTTCTCATCATGTAATGGCCAAGGTGAAAAAAATGCTACCACGTCCAATAGAAGAAATGCAGGTGGTGCATCAAGTAGTACCATCGCCCCCATCCGAAAAAGGCAAAAGCATTAGAGTTTTGGTTACGGCTGCTCCAAAAGATTTGGTTCGTTTTTATACTAGTATTTTTCAAAAAGCCGGTTTCCAACTAGAAGAATTAGAAACAGAAGCTTTTGCTTTGGAAAGATGCTTGGTGGGGAGAGACAAAGCTACGGCTATGATTGTAGATGTAGGAGCTGAGAGGACTAATTTTTTTATAGTAGATCAAGGTTTACCAGTTACACATCGTAGTATCCAAGTTGGAGGAAATCATTTTAGTACAGTTTTAGAAGAATCTTTGGGGATAGAAAAAAATTTAACAGAAATAGTAAAATCAGATATTTCTAGGTTAGGAATAGGCAAAATTCCAACCGATTTATTTTTAAATTTATTAGACCCAATTATAAAAGAAATTCAATATAGTTTTGATTTGTTTTTAAGCCAAACAGGCAATGAAAACAAACATCCAGAAAAAATAATTTTAACAGGAGGGGCTAGTGTCTTCCCACCAATAGCAGAAATAATAAAAGAGAATTTTCCGTTAAAGGTGTTTGTAGGAGATCCTTGGGCCAGAGTCGTATACCAACAAGGTCTAAAGAGTATTTTAGATAGTTATGGTCCACGTATGGCTGTAACTATTGGTTTGGCTCTACGAGGAATGGTAGATAACAAAAAATAATTTGTATCTATCCACAGTAACCTTCACAGTAAAAAATAAATTTTGTATAATAAACGTAATTTAAAAAAAGATATGGCAGATAAAAAAGATAAAAAAATCCTATTAGTGGAAGACGACACTTTTTTGGCTAATATTTACAAAACAAAATTTGAGATGGAAGGTTTTGAAGTAGAAGTCGCCGAAAGTGGAGACAAAGGTCTAACACTATCCAAAGAAGTATCTCCGGATATTATTTTGCTAGATGTACTTTTACCAAAAATGGATGGCTTTACAATATTAAAAAAATTAAAAGCCGATAAAAAAACAGAAAAAGTCCCTGTAATTATGCTTACCAACTTGGGACAAAAAGATGACGTAGACAAAGGTATAAAACTTGGTGCAGTAGATTACCTTATCAAAGCTCATTTTAAACCATCGGAAACAGTAGACAAGGTTAAAAAAGCTTTGAAATTATAATGCGTATTATGTTAATTAAATTTTACACGAGAAAGGGGGTGAGAACATGAATAAAAAAGGTTTTACCCTTATTGAGTTGTTGGTTGTAATCGCTATTATTGGTCTATTGTCAACTTTGGCAGTTGTAGCTCTAAATAGTGCTCGTGAGCAAGCCAGAGATTCTAAGAGAGTTTCCGACATGAAAGCTATCCAAACCGCTTTGGAAAGTTACTTTAGTCAAAACGATGCTTATCCAACAGCAGATCCTGCTGTAACACTTGGTGCCGGAAGTTATGCTTGTCTTAACTCAAGTGGATGGGGTACTGCTGGATGTTCTTCACCTTACCTAGGTTTGGTCCCTGCCGATCCATTGGCTAGTGGTTCTTATACATATTACTCTGTTGATGGAAGTACTTATACCGTATCTACTACTCTAGAAACAGGTGTGGCCAATCTAAACGCCGGTGGAATTTCCGCCAGCCCAGTAGGTATCCAATAGAAATAGTCACAAAAAAACCTCCGACAGGGGGTTTTTTTCTTTTGCCAAACTGCTATAATTATAAGGAGCAACATATTTAATTGGGTATGGATATAATTTACAAAATAATAATTTTTTTAGCAGGTTCTGCTTTTGGCAGCTTTGTTAATGCTTGGGTTTGGAGGACTAGGGAGAATATAAGTATTAGTCGTTCGAGATCCATGTGTCCAGACTGTAGATACCAAATAAAGTGGTACGATAATGTTCCTGTTTTTAGTTATCTTACTTTGCTTGGGAAATGTCGAAATTGTAAGTGCAGAATAAACAAAAATTATCCAATTGTGGAGATATGGATGGGATTGGCTTTTTTGGGTATAAGCATATATCACAAACCTATGGCTTGGAGTATGAACCCAGAAATGATTAGAGATTGGATGCTAATTGTTTTTTTAACTTTTATATTTCTTTATGATCTTTATTATAGAGAAATTCTTACTTTTACCACCGTTACTTTAAGTATATTTTTGTTTGTAATTTCTATTGGTTTTGGTTGGCATAGTTGGGATTCTATGCTTTTGGGAATTTTGGTTGGGGCTGGTTTTTTCTTTCTGATGTATATTTTATCAAAAGGTACTTGGATAGGTGGGGGAGATGTTCGTTATGGAATTCTTATGGGAACAATTTTGGGCTGGCCATTGGTACTGGTTGCTCTCATTTTGGCTTATGTCCTAGGAGCAATTTTTAGTGTGATTCAAATTATACTAAAGAAAAAAACTTGGAAAGGCGAAACTGCCTTTGGGACATATTTGGTTTTGGGGACAATTATAACCATGTTTTGGGGTAAAAATATTTTAGATTGGTACTTAGCATTTTTATAATGAATAAAGAATTAAAACAAAAAGTAAAAAGATTAAGAGAACAAATAGATGATTTGCGTTATAGATATCATGTAAAAAATGATCCGGAAGTAACAGATAAAATGTACGAGGGGCTGATGGATGAACTGAGAAAAATAGAAGAAAAATATCCAAATTTGGTAGATAAAAATTCTCCTACTCAGCGGGTGGCAGGTAAGCCTCTCGATAAGTTTAAAAAAATTAAGCACACTGTACCACAGTGGTCTTTTAATGACGCTTTTGATGAAACAGATTTAAAAAATTGGCAAGATCGGGTAAAAAAATTTTTAGAAAAAGAGTTTCATTTGGGGGATAAAGAAATTGTTTATACCGCAGAATTAAAGATAGATGGTCTACATGCAGTTTTGACTTACAAAAATGGAGAATTGGTAAATGCTGCTACAAGAGGAGACGGCAAAGTGGGAGAAGATGTAACTCAAAATGTACGAACTATTCAATCTGTACCACTGCGTCTCAAAAAACCTTTTTCCGGAGTTGTAGAGGGAGAAATCTGGCTTTCTGGCGCTTTGCTAGACAAGATAAATAAAGAAAGAGAAGAAAAAGGCCAAACAAAATATGCTAATCCTAGAAATGTAGCTGCCGGTACTATAAGACAGCTAGATCCAAATATTGTGGCCAAAAGAGGTTTGTCTTTTACTGCTTATGATATATCAAAAGTAGATAGAGATATTTCTTTGCCGGAAAAATTTGTAGAAAAAGCTACCAAAGATCAAGCTGGTGAACTAGAAACTCTCAAAGATCTGGGATTTCTTACCGATAATAATTGGCTAAAAACAAATAGCTTAGAAAAAATTATTTCTTTTTGGAAAAAATGGGAAAAAGAAAAACATTCCAGACCTTTTTGGGTAGATGGTGTTGTTATAAAAGTTAATAGTAAAGAATATCAAGACATTTTGGGTTTTACAGGCAAAGCTCCGCGATGGGCTATAGCTCTAAAATTTGCTGCCGAAGAAGGGATTAGCAAAATAAAAGATATTTATGTTCAAGTGGGTAGAACCGGAGCGCTTACCCCTGTAGCTTTTATGGAACCAGTTTATTTGGCAGGGACCACTGTAACACACGCTACTTTGCATAATTTTGATGAAATAAAAAGATTGGGAATAAAAATTGGGGATACTGTGGTGGTAGAAAAGGCCGGGGACATTATCCCAAAGGTAGTCAAAGTTTTGGATAAAATGAGAACAGGTGAAGAGAAAAAAGTTAAAGAGCCAAAAAAATGTCCAATTTGTAAATCGGATGTAATTAGAAAAAATGTAAGTAGTAAAAAGGGAGCTATTTCTGCAGCTTTGTTTTGCTCCAATTCCAAATGCTATGCACAAGAATTAAACAGAATTATTCATTTTGTAGCCAAAAAAGCTTTTAATATAGATGGCCTTGGTAAAAAAATTGTAGAACAATTGGTAGAGTGTGGTTTGATAAAAGATGTGGCTGATATTTTTAATCTTAAAAAAGGAGATCTAGAACCTCTTGAAAGATTTGCAGAAAAATCTGCTGAAAATTTAATAGAAGCTATAGAAAAGTCAAAAAGTATAACCTTATCTAGATTTGTATTTTCACTTGGTATTAATCAAGTTGGAGAAGAGACAGCTGTTCGATTGGCAGATAATTTTGAAAATATAGATAATCTAATGGGAGCAAGTCAAGAAGAATTGGAACAAGTTGACGATGTTGGTCCAAAAGTAGCCGAATCTATTTTTGAATTTTTTCAAGATATTGATAATCAAAGATTAATAAATAATTTGTTAAAAGCCGGGATAGTTGTAAAAAACCAAAAATCAAAAACTAAAAATAAAAAGTTATCTGGAAAGATTTTTGTATTGACAGGGACTTTGCAGTCTTTGGGTAGAGACGAAGCCAAAGAAAAAATTCGTGAAAAAGGGGGAGACGTGTCTGGCTCTGTTAGCAAAAAAACAGATTATGTGATTGTAGGAGAAAATCCTGGTAGTAAATTTGCCAAAGCCAAGCAATTGGGAGTAAATATTTTGTCAGAAACGGAGTTTTTAAAATTAGTCGGGTAGTTTTTAGAGAGATGTCCGCGATCGGATTTGAACCGACGACCTCTGCTTCGTTTAGTAGACTGAGCGCTCTACCTGGCTGAGCTACGCGGACAGAAATATTTTATCATGTAAATTGTAGTTAAAAAAATAAACAGACTTGCAAAAGCGAGTTTGTTTTTAGATAAATAGAAGGGAATCCTTGTCAGATCTTATTTTTCTAGGTAAAATGAGCATAATGAGTATGTCAAAAATAGATATTGAAACAATTGAAGTTGTGGCAGATTTGGCTAGATTAAAGCTAAATGATAAAGAAAAAGAAAAATATGCCGGAGAACTTTCGGTAATTTTTGATTATGTAGAGACTCTTTCAGAAGTAGAAACTAATGGGGTAGAAGAGACTTGCCAAGTTACAGGATTGGATAATGTTTTTCGAGAAGATGTAGTAGTAGAATGTGATCCGGAAACCAGAATGAAATTAATAAAACAATTCCCAGAAAAGTTAGGTGAATTTTTGAAAGTAAAAGCTGTATTTAAGGACTGATTGCACTGATTTTTTATAGATTACGCAGATTTTTGTTTTTGTAATAATATTGAATGACTATTAATTTTGGATAATTTTTGTGATTTTGAACGAACTTACAATTGGAGAAGCTAGAAAAGGTTTGGACAACAAACAATTTTCGGCTACAGAATTAACAAAAGCTTGCCTCGAAAAAATTGAAGCAGATAATGATGATATCAATGCTTTTATTAGCATTAACAAAGATTTGGCCTTGGCAAGATCAAAAGAAGCCGACAATCTAATATCTGCTGGTAAATCTAGTTTGCTTACAGGTATTCCTTTTGGAGCCAAAGATGCTATATGTACAGAAGATGTACGCTCTACCGGAGCTGCCAAAATTTTGGATAATTACAAACCTCCATTTGAAGCTACTGTTATAAACAAGATAAATGAAGAAGGTGGGATTTTGGTAGGCAAACAAAATTGTGATGCTTTTGGTCATGGAGCTAGCAATGAGAATTCTATGTATGGACCTGTACACAATCCACACGACAAGACCAAGGTCGCCGGTGGTAGTAGCGGAGGCTCGGCAGCAGCTGTAGCAGATAATCAGTGTATTTTTTCTATTGCCGAGGATACTGGAGGTTCTATTCGTCAGCCAGCCAGTTTGTGTGGAGTAGTGGGGTTGCGTCCTAGTTATGGTCGCAATTCTCGTTATGGCATTATGCCTATGGCATCTTCTCTAGATACAGTAGGGCCTATGACCAAAACTATAGAAGATATGGCTATGGTAATGGAGGTTATTGCTGGGGTAGACCCAAAAGACGCTACTACTGTTTCAGATTCTGTTCCAAAATATACCAAAGAAATCAAAAAAGATTTTGCCGGTCTTAGAGTTGGGATTCCAAAAGAATATTTCCATCTAGAAGGCCTAGACGAAGAAGTGAGAAAAAATGTAATGGATGCTGTAGAACAACTAAAAAAATCAGGCTGCCAAGTGGTAGATGTTTCACTCCCTTATACCAAATATGCTATACCTGTTTATTATATTGTAGTACCTAGTGAAGATAGTTCCAATTTGGCTAGATTGGACGGAATTAGGTATGGAGTAAGAAGTGACGAAGCCGAAAATTTGTACCAAATATATACAGAATCTAGAGCCAAAGGTTTCCCAGAAGAAGTTAAAAGAAGAATTATGGTAGGTACATATAGTTTGTCTGCGGGTTACTACGATGCTTATTACAAAAAAGCCCAAAAAGTTAGAACTTTGATAAAGCAAGATTTTGAACGAGTTTTTAACTCTGTAGATATATTGGTTACACCTACTTCGCCTTTTCCTGCTTTTGGTCTGGGAGAAAAAAAAGACAATTTACTAGAGATGTATTTGGCCGATGTATTTGTGGCACCAGCTTCTGTTGCCGGTTTGCCGGCTATATCTATGCCAAGTGGTTTTACCAAATCTGGTTTGCCTATTGGTTTGCAAATAATTGGTCCTAGAATGCAAGAATCTAGAATTATGCAAGTTGGTTACAATTTAGAAAAAGTCTTGCAAGGTTTAGCAAAATAATAATTATTTTATGGACGAAAAAACTCTCCAAAAATTAAAAGAACAATCTGACAAAGATGTAATGCATCCGATTCATGAATTTGAAGATTATAGAGATACCTGGAGAATTTTTCGGGTTATGGCCGAGTTAGTAGAAGGCTATAATTTTTTGGCAACTCTGAAAAATGAAGTTACTATATTTGGCTCTGCCAGAATAGAAGAAAAAGAAGACTGTTATGAAGAAGCTAAAAAATTTGGGGCACTACTAGCCAAAGGTGGTTTTACCACTATTACCGGTGGAGGACCAGGAATTATGGAGGCTGCCAATCGAGGAGCCTTTGAAGCCAAGGGAGAATCGGTTGGTTTAAATATTCAACTTCCATTTGAGCAACGAATAAATCCCTATGTAAAAAAATCTACGGCTTTTCATTATTTTTTTACTAGAAAAGTCATGCTGACCTCTCCGGCCAATGCTTTTGTGTTTTTCCCAGGAGGTTTTGGAACATTAGATGAATTTTTTGAAGTGGCAGATTTGATGGAATTAAAAATGCTTACCAAAGTACCAATTGTTTTGGTAGGCAAAAGTTTTTGGCAACCTCTTATAGATTTTTTGGCTTCTCAGTGTGATACTGTTGGTTCTATTACTCTTGAGCAAATATCTACCTGGCATATAGTGGATAGTGCCGAAGAAGCCTACGAAATTGTAAAACATGTAGAAGATATAGATAAAAGTTGCGATCTTTCTCCAAATAATTTTCATTGCGAAGGTAATATTGATTGGAAGATTTTTCGAGTTATGGCCGAGTTGGTAGAAGGTTTTGAGTTTGTAACTGGTATGAAAGATGCAGTTACTGTGCTTGGAACCAAGAGCATTTTAGAAGAAACTCCTTATTATGATTTGGCTTATGATTTGGGCAAGGAATTGACCAAAAATAAATTTTCCGTAGTAACAGGTGGTAAAAACGGGGTAGCCGAAGCAGCCAACAAAGGTGCTTTTGAGCATGGAGGTAAATCTATTGGAATTGGTATGAAGGTAGGAAAAAGGAGTGATTTGAATGCTTATATGAATAGGTCTATTCAATTTGATTTTCCATTTACTCGAAAATTAATTGTAACTGCTCCTACCAAAGCTTTTGTGTTTTTCCCTGGTGGTCTTGGTACCTTGCATCAACTTTTTGAAGTACTTACACTTATCCAAACTTTCAAAATGCCAAAAGTTCCGGTAATCTTGGTAGACCATGCTTTTTGGCAACCTTTGCACAATTATATAAAGGAAGTCCTAGTTCATGGCAAAAAAACAATTTCAGATGAAGACGACGAATTGTATCAAATTGTAGATGATGTAGATGGAGTTTTGAAAGTAATTGAAAGCCAACACAAGTTTAATAATCATCATAAGATATAACAAAAATGTTGCCTTGGTTTAAATTTACAGAATTTAATTTTTTTGGTCTTCCTATACAAGTGTGGGGATTTTTTGTAGCTCTGGGCATGATTTTGTCTATGATTATAATTGCCAAAAGAGCTGATTTTTACAAAGAGAATAAAGAACAAATGCTCGACATTGCTATTTGGGCAGTAGTTGGTGGAGTAGTGGGAGCCAGATTATTCCATATCTTTTTTTATGAATTAACTTTCTTTTGGCAAAATCCAGGAGAATTATTCAAAATTTGGCATGGTGGGCTGTCGTCCTTTGGGGGATTGTTTGGGGCTATTGCTGCTGTTTTGTTTTATATAAAATTTAAAAAAATTAATTATAACAATTCTAGACTAATAAAAATTGCAGATTTGTTAGCTTTTGGGGCTGTGTATGGTTGGATGCTAGGTAGAGTAGGGTGTTTTAGTATCCACGATCATTTGGGTATGAAATGTAATTGTTTTTTGGCAATAAATACTCCGGATGGACCTAGATTAGAAATGGCTCTTTTGGAAATTATTTTTTTAATTCCATTGGCAATACTCTTTTTTATTTCTAGAAAAAAGAAAAAACCAGCTGGTTGGTTTTTGTCTGTCTTGTTTGTTTATTATGGAGTACTTCGTTTTGTCTTGGATTTTTTTCGAGCTAGGGACATTGCAGAGGCCGATGCCAGATACCTTGGCTTGACGCCAGCTCAATATTTTAGTATTCTTCTCGTGTTTTTGGGGATTAATTTTTTCCAAAAGATTAAAAAAGGAAGGTTCGCCCGCCTCCGCTAAAGCTGCGGCAGGGCAGGCATAGTGGTCTAGTGCGTCCCGATCAGGGCGGAGAGGTGTCCGAGTGGTTTAAGGAGCACGCTTGGAAAGCGTGTAAGGTGCAAGCCTTCGCAGGTTCGAATCCTGTCCTCTCCGCTCTTATCGGGATAGGTTCGAAAAAACAGCTATAAAGCTGTTTTTTTAAGTAGTAATTATTATTTGAGAATTTGGGAGTAGGCGGTGACCACGATATGTGCGGTCACCGCCTACTCGTCTAGGGCCTAGCCGTTGAAGTACGGCTCCAAGACAGATTTGAAGATCTGCTCACGGAACGGCTTGGTGATGTAGAACGAAGCCCCCGAAGAGGTCGCCTCCCTCTGCATCGCCGGCGTGGCGAGCGAGGTGACGAAGCCAAAGATGGTTTCGTTGCCATCACGGCGTAGCGCCTGGAGGAACTCCAGGCCGTTCATTTCCGGCATGTTCCAGTCGGACAGAATTAGGTCAGGCGATTCCTTCGCGACCTTCTCCAGTCCTTCTCGGCCGTTGGTTGCCTCGACGACTTTGATCTGGATGTTGAACCCTGCCTGCCGTAGCGTTCTCTGGATAATCGCTCGCATGGCACGGCTGTCGTCTACTATTAGGACCTTCATTTTTTGTGACTCCTTCTTGGAGGCGTTTTTGCCTCTGTTTTTTGGCTCGCAGGCCATGTCAAAGCTAGGTATAGCTCTCACATAGTCTGCGACGATAAGAGCATATAGTACAATTTAGGGTAATTGTCAAGATTTTGTCCTATATCTGTGGATTTTAGAGCAAAACAAAGGCTTTGATTTTTTGAATAAGTTTATTTTAATTATCAACGCTTTTGTAGTAATATTAGGGGTATAAAAATATGCAGAAAAATTTATTAAAAACCAAGCAGTATAATTTGAAAATTATAGAAGAAAGATATTATTTCTTGCAGAAAAAAAATTATGCCAACTAAAAAAACAGACAAAATAAAAGAGTTAAAAATGTTATTTGAGACGATTAGTCCTATAGTAATTAATCCTAGTTTAACTTCTCTTACTGTAGGTATATCCAAAAGGTTTTTTCTATTTGATCTAATACAAAAATTAACAAAAAGAATAGAAGATGATCCGTATCTAAATTTTATTAGCGCCCTAAAACATTACAAAGTTTTGGGTAAGTTTTTGAATGGAAATTTGCATGAATTTTATAGAGATAGGAACAAGTCGTATTTTAAGCATTTTTTTGTAGATTTGGATACATATAGAGCAGTCAAACAAGAGATAGAATGGGTTTACGAAAAAAATAACGAAGTAAAAGTTACTATTACAAAAAGGGGGGTTATTATTTACGATAATTACAAAAAAAATAGTTTTAATCTTCTTTTGTTGACTATACATTCTGGAGAATTGGTTCCAAAAGAAATCCAGAAAAAACAAAACATATCTGCCAAACAAAAATCTTTGATAGAAGATACCGATACTAATCTAATTTACGGGGATTTGGTTTTGAAAAAAAATGGGATTTGGATCAATACCAAACAATCTAGATTTGCCTGTGATTTCAATAGACCGCGGGACAGAGCCATATACGAAAACAATTCCGAAAAGTGGGTAGAAAAATTTTGGAAAGAACCTTTGAGCAAGAAGGAAAAAGAAAAACTTTTGGATAGTTATGATGAGTTTTATTTTGCTTTAGAAAGATTGATCGAAACATATAGATTTAATATCATATTTGATGGGCATTCTATGAAAGATAGTGAAGATAGACCAGATATTAGTTTTGGCACAGAACATATCCCCAATTTTTATATGCCGGTAGTAAGAAGTATGCAAAACAAAATGAAGAGATTGGGGTGTGATGATGTACAAAGGAATAAACCATTTGGTGGTGGCGGTATTTTGCAATGGTTCAAACACAGATTTCCGGATGTATTTATTTTTTCTATGGAGATAAATAAAAGGATATATATGACCAAGGATCAAGGCAAATCGATAGATAAAAAGGTAAATCACTTGAGAGATGTTTTGTTGCAAATATTTGATATAGAAGACGAAGAAGATGAAACCGTTATAAAAATAGAAGATTCTGTAGGTGTGTTTGAACCGCAAAAATAATTGTTAAAAGTATTTTTTAATCTTAACACAAAAAATATGGAAGTAAATTTTTTGGCAGTCTTGGTAGCTGCTATTGCCAATGTTTTGTTTGGCATGATTTGGTGGTCAAACATGCTGTTTGGCCAAAAATGGCGAAAGCTTATGGGCATGGGGGATATGTCCAAAGCAGAAGTAAAAAAGAAAATGAAAGAACAAACACCAGCTCATATCACCAGCTTTGTTACATCTTTGCTCGCAGCTTTCTTTTTGGCAAATTTTATAATACTTTTGCAAGTAACAACCCCTGCAGAAGCATTCAAAGTAGCAAGTATGATTTGGGTTGGGTTTGTGGCAACTACCAGTTTGGTAGATTACAAATATGCTGGACGCAAGTGTAATCTATGGGCTATAAATTATTTTTATAGTCTATTTGGTTTTGTGATAATGTCACAAATTATTTTAGCTTTTGGTTAATTTATGAAAATAGATCTAGATTTGGCCACAAATACAAATATTAGGATGCTAATAAGAAGAGCTGGTTATGCCGAAAAAATAAATAGAAGAGGAGAAGTTAGCTATGTAAGAAGGATTGCTGGGGCGGAATACCCTAGATTTCATGCTTATATAGACAAAACAAACAGAGGAATAAGGGTAAATCTACATTTGGATCAAAAAGCTGCCAGCTATGGCAAACATACTGCTCACAGTGGAGAATATGGTGGAGAGTTGGTAGAAGCCGAAGCTGCTAGATTGAAAAGTGAATTAACAAAAAATAGCCCGTTTAAGGCTATTTAATAAGAAAAAAAAGGGATAATTTTACTCTAAGGTTGAGTGAAAAATTATCCCTTTTTTTAATTTGTTTTTATTTTTTGATTATCAAATTTTTTGTGGCTTTGTTTAGTATTTTGGGTCTTCCTGTAGAAACTACCACATCATCTTCTATTCTTATTCCAAACTTATTTTTTTGGTAAATTCCAGGTTCAATAGTAATTACCATGTTTTCTTCCAAAATTATATTTTGGCTTTTACTTACACTTGGCCATTCGTGAACTTGGCTACCTAGTCCGTGTCCCAGACCGTGAATAAATAACTTGTTTAATTTTTTGCCCATTCTATCGCGTGTAAAAGTATCAAGTTCTCCTACGTTTGTGCCAACTTTTACTTTTTCAATAGTTTGTTTTTGGATAAGCAGTAAGTGATTATATAGGTCTATTTCTTCTTGGCTAGGAGTCCCTACATAGATTGTTCTAGTCATATCAGAACAATATCCTTTGTATTTAATTCCCATGTCGATTACACAGAACCCTTTTTGGATAATTTGGTTTTTGGTGTGGTAGTGGGGGTTGGCAGCATTGGCACCCGAAGCAATAATAGTAGGGAAGGATTCTTCCAAACCCAGTTTGGCAAATTCAATTTTTATAAAGTTTCTAGATTCTTTTTCGGTTTTGAATTTTTTCCAATTTTTTATAGTTTTTTCAAAAACTTGATCAGTTATTTGACAGGCTTTGCTTAATATTTTTATTTCTTCAGGTTGTTTTTTGGCCACAATTTTTTCTTCATTTTTAAAATCAACAAATTTTACTTTTTTTATGATATTTATTCCTAGGTATACAGAAGCCGGTAAACTACCAATGCGAATTCCAACCCTGGATTTTTCGGCTATATTATCTTCGAGCAGCTCTACAATAGTCTTATCAAATTTTCTTACTTTAAATTCAGGGTAATTTTTTTTCAATTCTTCTGCCTCAAAAGGAATTGTATACAAAACTGGTTTACCTTTTTGCGGGATAAAACAAAGCAAATATTCTGGTTGTGCTAACAAAAGATAATAAAGCAAAGTATCTGCCTGAGTAAAACCAAAATTTCCAATAAATAAACCACTTAAATTTTGCTTGGTTAACTCTGTTTGGATGCTTTTTATTTTTTGTTTTAACATAATTATTATTTTTTGAATCCCGATAAATCGGGACAAGATTGCTCTTAGCTTTCTAAGTGCTGTAAAGAAATTTCAGATTCATCTTCCGTTGCTTGCGGCAAGGTGATTGAATATTCCTAATATTACACTGGAGAAGAGAAGATGACAAATTGAAACAATGAGCGCATAGGTGAAAATTGCTATAAAAAATCCGATATATTGGTTTATCTTTAAAATATAGGTAGTAGGATCTAGTTGTAAAGCCAATGAAAAAATATTTACAAAAAATAAAATTAAAATAATCCAAGAGAAGCCTTGCCACATACCTTTTCTATCGACCTGGCTGGGAGCCAGGTGAGAGGCAATTGCAAAGGTAATATACAAAAAAAGCCAATAAGTCCAAGTTGAAAAATTTTGGGGGTGAAACAATATAATTAGCATTTTGACTGTAGATGAAAAAATAGATTGAAGAGAATCGCTAGATGTAAATAGAGTTTGATAAATTTTGTCTCCGCCCGGTAAAAGTAAATAAACCATTAGCCAAATAAAAATAGAGCCAAATATCATAGGAGCAGAACCAATAAAAAAATTACCCACTTTTTGATAAAGGCTTCTGGGGTTGTAACTATGGTCTACACTACCTAGTTCTCCGGTTTCTTCGTTGGGTTGAAAAATAGCTACTTTGGTTATTTTGTGGCGAAATATTTTGGCAAAAAGCAGGTGACCAAATTCGTGAATAGGAGTGCCAATCCAAGAAGTCCATAAAATCCCTTTCCAGCCAACAGTGTTTAAATATAGTTTTCTTGTATGATTTTGAATCAAAGATAACAAAAAGCCAAGCAGAAAAAAAATACCAAACACACCTATGATTTGGCTTACGAGGGCTTTTAATACGTTTATAAAAAATTCTTGCATATTTATTTTATATTAACAAATTGCTCAACAAAATAAAAACCCCCCGATATATCGGGGGATTATTTTATTTTCCACTTGGAATAATATTTACAAATTTTGTCATTTTCAAGGTGCCATCGAAGCGAGTACGCTTTTTTTGGTTGAACTTTACTTTGCCAGCAAGTTTGGCGTACAAAGTATCGTCTCCACCTTTTTTGACATTTTTACCAGGATGAATTTTGGTGCCTCTTTGGCGAATCAAAATTGCTCCTGCTTTTACCGTTTGACCGTCACCAACTTTGGTGCCGAGGTACTTGGGTTGGGAATCACGTCCCAGTCTGGTACTACCACCAGCCTTTTTGTGTGCCATATACTATGGTTCACTTAAGCAGCCCGCCCTGTCCTCCTTGACCAATGCGTCGCTAACCATGTCGCTAATTAAATCCTGAATATACTACCAATTAATCCCTGGTTTGTCAATAGGCTCAATTTGCCCTATAATTAGTCTAAAAATACCTATTTTTATGTCTCACGAAAAAATATATCCTATTAAGCTCTACCTTAAGTACAAAGTAAGTTGGCTTCTTATTGGGCTAGCTCTTTTATTAAATGTGGCTACTTGGATATGGTTGGCTGTTTCAATTACCCCACAAGAAAATGCTATTTATCTACATTACAATATATTGTTTGGGATAGATTATATAGGGGAGTGGTGGAGAGTTTTTGGAGTACCGGCTACTGGCACTGCTATTTTGTTGGTTAATTTTTTAATTGGATGGTTTTTGTTTGCAAAAGATAAATTTGTATCTTTAGTAGTAAATTCGATTAGTTTAATTTGTCAGATATTTTTGTTGGTAATGGCCGGTTTGCTTATCTTCTTAAATGCCTAACATATGACTTCTTCCAAAAGAAGCGCAGATCATGTTTTGTTAATTTATTTTGTAATATTACTTATTTTTGGTTTGCTCATGCTTACTTCGGCTAGCGCTCCAATTGGTTATGACAAGTTTGGAGATAAGTATTTTTTTATAAAAAGACAATTGTTATTTGGTTTTTTGCCGGGTCTAATAGGTTTTATTATCGCTTCAAAAATAAGTTATCAATTTGTAAAAAAAATTGCCTTTCCGGCTTTTTTATTTTCTACATTACTTTTGTTATTGGTGTTTATTCCCGGTTTGGGAGCTACTCTTGGGACAGGTTCCAAAAGTTGGCTTGTTTTTGGTAGTTATTCTTTTCAGCCGGCAGAGTTTGCCAAGCTTGGTATTATATTTTTTTTGGCAGCTTATATTGCTATCCAAAAAGACAATCTATACAATTTGCAAACTGGTTTTTTGCCGACTTTGGGTATAGCTTTGTTACCAGTAGGTCTAGTAGTATTACAGCCAGATATTGGAACTTCTTCAATTTTGTTCGTTATAATTTTTGGAATGCTATTTTTGGCAGGTAGTCGCTTGGTACATATCTTGGGTTTGGCTCTAGCTGGTGTTTTGGGTTTTATTACTATGATTTTGATTGCTCCTTATAGAGCCGCTAGATTAACTACTTTTTTGCACCCAGAATTAGATCCTTTGGGGATTGGGTATCATATCAATCAAGCCTTCTTGGCGATTGGTACGGGTGGTTGGTTTGGGCTTGGTTTGGGGCATTCTAGACAAAAGTTTGAATATCTTCCAGAAGTTCATGCTGATAGTATCTACGCTGTTATTTCCGAAGAAATGGGTTTTGTTTTTGCAAGCTTGTTGGTGGTACTCTTAATACTAATTGCTTACAGAGGTTTACAATTAGCCAAAAAATCAGAAGATAAGTTTGGCCAATTATTAGTAGCTGGGATTATTATTTGGTTTATGGCTCAATCTTTTTTGAATATTGGAGCCATGGTGGGGGTTTTGCCACTTACCGGAGTTCCACTACCGTTTGTTAGTCATGGTGGGACTGCTTTGATTATTGCTATGACAGCTGTAGGTTTACTTATGAATGTTTCAAAAAATTCAACATGAAGTTAAAAATATTATTTTCCGGAGGTGGAACTCTTGGGCCGGTTACGCCACTTTTGGCCATACATTCTATAATAAAAAACTCGTATACAGAAGCAGAGTTTGTTTGGTATGGCACCAAAAAAGGTCCTGAAAAAGAAATTATATTAACTAGAAATATTAGTTTTTTTACTTTTCCAACAGCGAAACTTAGACGCTATTTGTCACCATTAAATTTTGTAGACATTTTTAGATTTTTGTTTTCTTTTTTCAAAGCTTGTTGGATAATTTGGAAAGATAATCCGAATGTTTGTATTTCGGCCGGGGGATATACTTCTGTACCACTTCATTGGGCAGCTTGGTTGTTTGGGGTGCCAACCTGGGTGCACCAACAAGATGTAAAAGTAGGGCTAGCAGTTAAACTAATGGCTCCATTTGCAAAAGTAATTACTACTTCTTTGGAAGATCATGTAGCGATGTTTGATAAAAAGAAAACTTTGTGGTTGGGGAATCCTATAAGAGAAAATATTCTTTTGGGGAAAGAAACTGACGCCAAACATATATTTAATTTAACTAACAAATATGTAATTTTGGCTATGGGAGGGGGAACAGGTTCTGCTAGAGTAAATCAATTAATTTTGGAAGCAATGCCTCATTTAAAAGGTATGGCAGATATTATTCATGTATATGGTAAACAAAGACCTTCGGAAATGATTTTGCGAGCTACCAAGCAATTTGATCATTACAAAACTTATCCATTTTTGGATAGAGAATTAAAACATGCCTACAAAATTGCCGACTTGGTAATAGGTAGGGGAGGATTTGGAACTTTGTCCGAACTGGGGGCTATGTCTAAGCCGGCTATAATTGTACCCAAGCCAGGTCATCAAGAAGAAAATGTACGTTTTTTGGAAAGAGCCGAAGCCATAGCTTTGGTTAGTGAAAAAACTACCAATGGTTTGCATTTGGCAGCTTTGATTAAAGATTTACTTTTGGATGAAAAAAAGCGTAAGCAGATGGGAAATAATTTGCACAAAAAATTGCCACCAGCAAAATCGGAAGATATAAAAAGAATATTTGATTCGCTAATTTAGTTATTAGCAAATTTTTAGATAACAAAATTGGCTAATAGAGATAAACTAAATATCGAAGCTATGGTGCTAATAATTATGGTCTTTGCCATAATTTTTTTGTTGATAGGATAAATTTCGGCCAGAGCAAAGTTTGTTAGTGCCACCGGCATTCCGGCTTCTAGTATAGCGATATCAAAATTGCCATCGAGGCCAATAATATTGGCAAAAAGTATAAAGATAAAAGGTAAAACAATAAGTTTGAGGGCACTAATAGAAAAAGCGTGAATAATACCTTTGTCTAGATAAAAATTACCAGTAATAAACATACCAATGGCTACCAATACAACCGGAGAAGCACTGGCTGCCAGCATACTAAGGGTGGTGTTTATAAAATTTGGTAAAGGGTTATCTATAAACATCAAAAGTAATCCAAAGACGACAGCTATAATTAGAGGGTTGGTAGACACTCCTTTGATTATTTCATCAAAATTGGGATGTTTGTGTTTGCTAAATTCCAATATATAAATACCTAATGAAAAGGCAACTGCAATGTGAATAGCAATTATTATACTTATATTGCCAGCCGTGCCGGGAAACAAAGACAAGATAAAGGGCGCTCCAATATAAGCGATATTTCCAAAGAAGCTTCCCATTAGGTATGTATTGGCCAACTCTTTTGGTAGTTTAAAAAGTTTGGTAAGCAAAAAAATTATTAATATAAAACCAACCAATATTAATGAAGTGATAATTATTATTTCTGTAGAAATTAATCGAGCTTTTTCTGTATTGGCTAGTCCATTTATAATAAGCGCTGGCAAAGCAATATAAAGAGCATATTTGTTTAAAACTTGGCTCCATTTTTCGTCGCAGTGTCCTGTAGCTCGACAAAGTCTAACTGCAAAAGGATGACGAAGGTTTTGAATTAATTTCAAAATAGCTCCTAAAAAAATAAGAGTGAAAACCGGTAATATGGAATTAACAATTGATTGCATACAGAAAAATTATATCACAAAATGTTTATTTGTATTATAGGTTTGTATCATAAACAAAAAATCCCCATTGAAAGGGGGATTTTATTTTACAAATTCAAATCTTGGTTTTGGAACTCCTTCTATTATTACATTTTCCAAAAACATCTCGAGCGGGCGTACCCACAGTTTTGATTTTGGATTGTCGTAGAGAGCTTTGTACAAAACCAAATCTTCTAGAGTTTCGCTGTGTTTGACTACGGCTATAACTTGATATTCTTTACCTTTGTAATGCCGATAAATACCGGGTTTGAGAGTGTTCATAATTTGTGATTCGGGTGGGATTCGAACCCACGACCGTTGGCTTAAAAGGCCACTGCTCTACCAACTGAGCTACCGAACCATGTATGTATTGTAATTTTTGCTAGCGAAATTGATCTATAATTAGTCGAACCCACGACCGTCCCCGACGTAAAGTCGGGGCTGCTCTAGCTGCTTCTACTACCAAACCATGTTTAATATAATTTCCCCCAAAAAACTATTTTATCTAATTTTCTTCCCGAATTAGCTAGCTTATATATTAGATGATGACTATGATATACTTATTTTACTTAATTGTCAATATCTATGCTATATAGCTACAAAATAGAAGATTTATTTAGGGAGTTCGGTACAGGAGAAAAGGGTTTGTCAGAATCAGAAATAAAGCTAAGATTGCGCAAATATGGTTCGAATATCTTGTCAAAATCTGATGCCGGTTTTAATAGATTAAATACTTTTTTGGATCAATGGAAAAGTCCACTTATTCTAATTTTGATTGTAGCTGGTTTGGTAAGTGGTTTACTTGGAGAGACTTTGGATATGGCTATTATCTTGGGGACAGCTATTATAAATATAATGATTGGTTTTTTTCAAGAAGACAAAGCAAATAAAGCTTTGTCGCGACTACAGTCCCTGGTAGAGTACAAAGCCTTGGTAATAAGAGATGGTGAAAAGATCCAAATATCTAGTAACGAAATTGTGCCTGGAGATATCTTACTTGTGTCGGCCGGAGACAAGATTCAAGCAGATGGGAGAATAATAGAAGAAAAAGATTTGAAAATAGATGAATCAGCTTTGACAGGGGAATCAGAACCGGTACACAAAAATAAAAAAGTCTTGGGTACGGAAGTAAGATTGGCGGACAGAGTAAACATGGTGTTTCGTGGGACTGCGGCAGTAGATGGAGAAGCCAAAGTTTTGGTTACTGCCACAGGTAAAAGTACCGAAATTGGTAAAATTGCCGAATTAGTAAAAGAAACAACAGATGAACAAACTCCTTTGCAAAAGCAACTTTCTCAGATGGGCAAAATCTTATCTGTTATAATTGTGATTTTGGCAACTTTTATATTCTTTTTGGGTTTGGCTAGAAGAGAAGAACATTATACTTTTTTGGAAGTTTTTAAAACTTCTGTAGCCGTAGCCGTAGCCGCTATCCCCGAAGGTTTAGTAATTTCTTTGACTATTATTTTGGCCATTGGGATGCAACATATTTTAAAGAGAAAATCTTTAGTTAGAAAATTGGTAGCTGCCGAAACGTTGGGTTCTGTAAGTGTAATATGTACAGACAAAACAGGGACGCTGACAGAAGGCAAAATGAAATTAACAAAGATCTATACCGAAGCTGGAGAGATTAATTTTGCCGATATAAAAAAATTACAATATACCAATAAAACTAGAGATAATTTAGAATTTTTTGCTTTGAAAATAGGTTTACTTTGTAACAATGCTATTTTACAAATTAATGAAGAAGCCAAAAACAGATTTGGCTTTTTGGGAGACACTACCGATATAGCTTTGCTTCAAGCCGCAGTTTTGGCTGGTTTGGACAAAGTAAAATTTGATAACACATATCAAAGATTGGATGAAATCCCTTTTTCGAGTAGTACCAAATTTATGGCTACCTTAAATAAAGAAGATGATGATAAAAAAATGTATATCAAAGGAGCCCCAGAAGTAATCCTTAAAAATGCTACCCATTATTTTGATGGAAAAAAAGTACGAAAGATGACCAAAGAAAAACAGATTAGTTACCTAAACAAAATTGAAGAAATGACCGGAGGAGGATTGAGAGTAATTGGTGTAGGATTTAAAAATTTTGATGAAAATAAAAATAAATTAAATAAATCAGATGTAAAAGAATTGGTATTTGTAGGGTTAACCGGATTGTCTGATCCACTTAGACCAAAAGTTTACGAAACCTTAGAGGTGGCCAGAAAAGCTGGAATTCATATAGTGATGATTACTGGGGACCATGCGCACACTGCTGGATCTATTGCCAAGCAAATTGGTTTGCCTTCTGCTGATAAAAATATTGTGGAAGGACAACAATTAGATAAGGTATCGGAAGAAGATTTGGCGGATCTTATAAAAAATGTAACTGTTTTTGCCAGAGTCAATCCGGAGCACAAAATAAAAATAGTTAGAGCTTTTCAAAAGAATGGCGACGTGGTTGCTATGACCGGAGATGGAGTTAATGATGCTCCAGCACTAAAAGGGGCTGATATTGGAGTAGCTCTGGGTTCTGGTACCGATGTGGCCAAAGAAACATCTGATTTGGTACTCTTGAACGATAGTGTAGAAACGATTGTGGCCGCCGTAGAAGAGGGGAGAACTATATATCAAAACATAAAAAAAGTAGTTCTTTATTTGTTGGCCAGTAGTTTTTCCGAAGTGATTTTGATATCAGGGAGTTTAATTGCTGGTTTCCCCTTGGCAGTTTTACCAGCACAAATTCTTTGGATCAATGTAATCCAAGATTCTTTCCCAAATATTGCCTTGGCTTTTGACAAGGGAGACAAGGAGAATATGTTTATGCCCCCAAGAAAAAGTAATGAAAAAATATTAGATAAAGAAATGAAATATATGGTAACTACTATTAGTGTAGTTTCGAATCTAGTTCTGTTTAGTTTGTTTGTATATTTTTGGAAAAAAACAGGGGACATTCATTTTACCAGGACTTTGATGTTTTTGGGATTAGGTGTCGCCGCTCAAGTTTATATTTATTCAGTTAGAAGTATGCGACATTACTTTTGGCAGCTCAATCCTTTTAGTAATAAATATCTAAACACAGCACTTTTGTTTGGTTGGATAATGTTGATTTTGGCTATATATTGGCCACCATTTCAAACTATCCTTCGCACAGTTCCGTTAGAACCATTTTATTGGTTACTCATACTTGGATTTGGACTTATGAATTTGTTTATTATAGAATTAATTAAATTTTTATTTATAAGTCGAACTAAACTAACTAAATTAACTAATTAATATGAAATTTGTAGACAAAAAATACATAAATTCATTGAAAACTTTTTTGCACAAAAGAGCTGAAAAAAGACGAGATATCATAAAAAGAAGCGGCGATTCACTCCATTTGTCAAAAAGAGTTATCTTTGATTTGCACAGAGGGAATACCAAAGAAGCTCGTGAAAAATTAAAACAAAGTTTACAAATCTTAAAATCACTGCACACGGCCTACAAAAAAGATGGCAATATGCTGCAAGAAGGATCTCTCAAAGCTGCCCAAGAAGAATTTGTAGAAGCGCAGCTTTTTATGAATTTTATTGATAATAAAAAAGTAAGCAAAGTAGCTAACTTAAATATAGAGGAAGGAGTGTTCCTTGCGGGGCTTTGTGATTTGCCTGGGGAACTATACCGCTATGCTATAAAAGCGGCTACCAACAAAGATGAGACAATGGTAAAAAAATGTGCCGAAGCTTCTAATGAAATAATAGGAGAGTTGATAGAATTTGATTTGACTAGTTATTTGCGAAACAAATTTGATCAGGCCAAGCAAGCCAATAGTAAAATTGAAAAAGTGGTTTACGATATAAGCTTGCAAAGATAAGATTATTTTTTACAATAAAAAAATCCCAAGTAATAACTTGGGATTTTGGTTTTGATTTGATCCGCTGGCCAGGGCCTCTATAGCCGCGGTTCTTAAATTTACCCTCTTAGCTTTTTCCATGCTTGGCACATTTTGCAGGGAGCCAAATATCTTTGGTAATGGTCGGTGTGATATTCTCGTAGTCCCGTATCGAGACAAAGTATACAATGGATTTTTGGTACTGTCCTCCCCACCAAAGTATATGTAGATATGGTTTCTTCCCTTACTCCTTGTAAGGCAAAGATTGGTTTTGTCTCTTCCTGGTATTTTATCTGGTCAATACTCCTTAACCATAGTACAAACAACAATACAAATGCGCTTCTCCTTAACATATTTTTCCCCTAAAGAATAAATAACAAGATAATTAATAATTGTCAATTTTAATATTACAAAAAAGATTATATATTTAATAAAAAATCAACTTATTTTGTAAGTTGATTTTAATTATGAAGTTATTTCCTGGTTACTTTAGTAGCGTCTGCCCTTGCCATCGGCATTGCATCCGTTGCAGGGTCTAGTGCTGCTGCCTTTACCTAGAGTTTTCCTGCCACAGCAGTACTCGCAAAGTCTAGGTATTGTACCTTCACCAAGGCATCTTAGGCAATCAAACATGCCCTTTTTGCCCCATCCATAACAGTTTGGGCAAATGATATTGGGTTCGTAAACCCACAATTCCCCAAAGCATTCAGTACATCGTCTGTTGCCTTTTGTCTTGCAGGTACTGCATCTGGTAATTCTAATATACCAGGATCCTGCACATAGAGTGCATTCAGTGTATCCGTAGATAATCTCCCTTCTATTGGATTTTCTATAGCGAGAGGCCGCTCTATTGTAACCAGGTCGTGTCTTGCAAATAGGACACGGTCTGATTATTACCCATGTCCAAAAATTGCTCAACAGAACCTCCAAAATGAAATTACAACAAAAAATTGCTTAAGTCAATTATCTTGATTTTAGAAGATAAATAAGCTAAACTCTAGTAAAATATGAAAACTATAATTAAAAAAATTATACCCAAATTGCTCTTAAATTTAAGGCATCTTTTTTTTGCTTGGTATGGAGCCTTTAAATACAAACATCCTTCGGAAGAAATACTAGTGATAGGAGTAACCGGGACCAGTGGCAAATCCAGTACGTGCTATTTTTTAAAACAAATATTGGAAAATATGGGTTTTAAAGTTGGGGTGCTATCTACCATAGAATTTTGTGTGGCAGGTGAGTGCAGGTTAAATGACAAAAAAATGACCATGCTAGGCAAGATGGAAATACAAAAGTACCTACGAAAAATG
The DNA here is from genome assembly GCA_964345045.1 of uncultured Gammaproteobacteria bacterium. Taxonomy (GTDB): domain Bacteria; phylum Patescibacteriota; class Patescibacteriia; order Magasanikbacterales; family UBA922; genus XYB1-40-15. The sequence goes on along the minus strand of CAYFPM010000001.1, from coordinate 499,846 downwards.
GTAGAGGCCAAATGTGATATTGCGATTGTAGAGACCACTTCAGAAGGATATTTGCAACATCGTCATAGATTTATAAATTATGATCAAATGATTTTAACCAATTTGTATCCGGAACACATAGATTCTCATGGTAGCTTTGAAAATTACAAAGCTGCCAAACTCGGTATTTTTGAATATGTAGCAAATTGTAAAGTAAAACAAATTCAAGACTTACCAAATTTACAAACCAATCAAACCCAAAAAACAGGTAGGATCCCCAAAACAGCTTTGGTAAACGGAGATTTGGATTACACTTCGGAATTTTTAAAATATAATTTTTCTCAAAAGCTAACTTTTGGTAGTAAAAAAGCCGATATAAAAATAAAAAATTTAGAAGTTGATAAAGAAGGTTTAAGTTTTACAATAGAAGAACATCGTTTTCATCCTTCTCTTTATGGAGTTTATAATGCTATGAATATAGCCGTTGCAGTAGCTGTGGCAAAAACACTCAAACTAGAAGAAAGAAATATCCAAAAAGCTGTCAATGATCTCAAATCTGTTCCAGGTAGAATTGAATTTATAAAAGAGGCCGAAAATTTTGATTTTAAAATAATAGTGGACTATGCTTTTGAACCTGTGGCTATGGAAGAACTTTATAAAGTTGTAGAATTATTAGAACCCAAACGAGTTATTCATGTTTTTGGCTCTACTGGTGGAGGAAGAGACAAAGAGAGACGCTTTACACTAGCCAAAATTATAGCCGAAAAAGCAGATATTGCGATTGTAACAGACGAAGATCCTTACGATGATGATCCTATGGAGATCATAAACGATGTGGCCAAAGGTTTGGAAGATTATGGCAAAAACTTAGAAAAAAATTATTATAAAATTTTGGATAGGGGAGAAGCTATCCAAAAAGCCGTGGACATGGCACAAGCAGGAGACCTGGTTTTGGTAACTGGCAAAGGTAGTGAACAAAAAATGTGTGTGGCTGGTGGAAAAATGATAGATTGGGACGACAGAAAAAAAGTTAGACAAGCTCTACAAAAAAAAGGAGATAAAAAATAATTTTGATGGTATAATACCGACATGGAAAATACCAGACAAAACAGTTCTCTAAGACGTTTTTTTGAATCACGTCTGTTTTTGATTTTTGCTATTCCTATTACAATTTTAGTTATATTTGGTTTTTTAAGATCTTACTACAGTGGCTACAAGATAAATCAAGAAATAGCAGAATTAGAAAACGAAATAAAAAATTTGGAAAGAAAAAAAATAGAATCAATGGAGCTGTTAGATTATGTGCTTAGTGATAGCTTTGTAGAAGAAAAAGCCAGGACAGAGCTTAATTTAAAAAAACCTGGAGAAAAAGTTTTGGTATTGAATGCCGGACATGCTAGTAAAAATATAAATAACATAGAAGATACTAACAATAGACAAGAATTATCCAATCCTATAAAATGGCTATATTACTTTATCAATAAAGATAAAATTATTAACTAAAGATATGGAAAATAAAGACAAAACCCCAAAAGACCAAGAAAGGAAGCTTGAGATGAGTTCACAGCCCAAAAATGGCCTTAAGCCCTTTTTTGGAGGTATTTTAGCCATAGTTGTATTATTAGCCGTAGCCGCTGTATTTTGGGCAAATAATCAGATTAAACAAGCTTCTACAGACAATTTTGCAGTAAGTGTATCCAGAGTTTTTGATACACCCGTAGCCAAGATAAATGGCAACAAAGTTTTGTATGCAGATTATGCCGATGAATTAAAAACTCTCAAAGCTTTTTACGAAAAACAACCAGCCGGATTTCCGGAATTTTCCGAAGAACAAATCTCTGATCAAGTCTTGAGTCGATTGCTTATCAATACTTTGGTAAAAGATTTGGCAGATGATTTTGGAGTAGAGGCCACAGAAGAAAACATTGAAAATTTAAAACAAGAACTACTGGCACCTTATGAAAATCAAGAAGCAGCAGCCGCTGATTTGATGGATCAGTACGGTTGGGAGTTTGATAAATATATAGAAAAAATAATTGTGCCATTTGCTTTAGAACAAAGTTTTCAAGAAGCATTTTCATTGGCAGACGATGAAAACTATAGTGAGTATAACGCTGGAGAACAAGTGCGTGCCAGACATATTCTTTTTAAAGACGAAGAAAAAAAACAAGAAACCAAAAACCAGGCTGAAGAAGTTTTGCAAAGAATAAAAAATGGAGAGGGTTTTGCTGAATTGGCTGGACAGTATGGTAGTGATTCTACCAAAGATCTTGGTGGAGATTTGGGTTGGTTTGGACAGGGCGTAATGGTCCCAGAGTTTGAAAAAGCTGTATTTGGTTTGGAAAGAGGGGAACTTTATGATGGTTTGGTAGAAACCCAATTTGGTTTTCATATTGTAAAAGTAGACGAAAAAAGACAAGTTCGAGATTTTGTGAGATTTATGGATGACCAAGTTCGGTCTGCCAAAATTGAAATTCTTTTGCCAGTTCACAATCCTTTTGAAGGTTTGGAGCCATTGGTAGATATGAAAGAGGGGAGTGAGGCTCATGAAGAAGAGGATACAGAATAAAATACACAAGTTGACAACTAGTCTATAAAATCATAAAATAAAATCCCGCAACACTGTGGGATTTTTATATAATAAATAGCAAAATATGAAAAAAGGTTTGGCTATAATAGTGGGACTATTAATTTTAGTTATTGGTGCTTATTACTTTTTGACCTCTACAGAGGAAGTATCAGATTCTAATCTAGAATCCAAAATAGAAACAAAAGAAAGTACTACCCCAGTTGTAGAAGAAGAAAACAAACCCGCCGACGCTCGTCCTGCGGCGAATTCTGGCGAGGTAAAAGAAGAAACTGTTCCAGCTACAAATACCAATGCAAATAATGCACAAACTGCTCCCGAAGTTAATGAAAATACTCAAGCCACAACAGAAGAAGCTGTTTCTTACAAAATTGCTAGTAATTCCAAAGCTAGTTATGTAGTACAAAAAAAGTTTTTTTCTAGACCAACCGAAGAAGTAATTGGTACGACCAATGATATAACCGGTAAGGTGGTAGTAAAAGAAAATAAAAAAGTAGAAGTAAAGGCTGAGATAGAGGTAACTTTTGCTAGTGGATCGGGTAGTAGAGACGGTATAGTAAAAGGGTTGTTGGGGGAGAAAATTTTGGTTTCTGGAAATGACTTGGATTTGGATCTTAGCGGAAGTAGCAGAAAAAATGTTAATTTGAATCTTACCATCAATGGTGTTACCAAGAGTGTTCCTTTTTCTGTAAGAGTTAGTAGTGGAGAGGCTATGTCTGCCGATGGTACTGCCAATATCAAGATGTCTGATTTTAATGTACAGCCTCCTAAATTGGCCAATGTATATACTGTAGACAATGAAATGGAAGTTAGATTTAATGTATTTTTGACGAAATAATTAGACAAAAAAAGCAGTGAATTTGATTTTACTGCTTTTTTATTTGCCATGATAGCTCAAGCAGGTAGAGCAACGCACTCGTAACGCGTAGGTCGCGAGTTCAAATCTCGCTCATGGCTCAAACAAATTGCGGGCAGCTAAACCGTAGGTTACCAGTTCGATTCCGATTATTGGCTTTATTTATAAAAATAAAATTATGGGGAATTGGAAAGAAAAATTTAAAGCAATTTTATCTGTATATTTAATACTTCAGCAAGATGACGGAAAGATTCTTTTATTATTAAGGCAAAATACAGGTTACTGTGATGGAGAATATGGTCTTCCTGCAGGTCATGTAGATGGCGGGGAAACTCTCCATAGGGCTATGGTTCGTGAAGCCCAGGAAGAAGTGGGAATAAACATTGATCAAAAAAATTTGGAATTAGTTCATACAATGCATCGTTATTGTGGAGATCATGAAAGAGTGGATTATTTCTTCTTATGTAAAAAATGGAGAGGAGATATTATTAATACAGAGCCTAACAAATGTGAGGAACTGTCATGGCACAGCCTAGAATTTCTCCCAAATAATTTGATAGATTATTATCAACAAATGTTTAAAGAGTGGCAAAAGGGGGAGCCTTTAAGTTATTTTGGATGGAATTAGGAATTCAAAAAACACCTAACGAGAGGTGTTTTTATTTTTGTGACTTGGCGATTTTTGGTAGTAGTCTATCATATGCTTTCTAGAACCGCTGAAACTAGATTTTCTTTTGACTTTACTATGGAGTATCCATACGCTTGGGTGTTGTGAATATAGCCTTGCATCCAGGACATTTCCAAAAGTGAAGTCTACTATTCCTCCGACTCTTTCCTCTTTTATATTTGCAGTGTGCTCCATTTCCACAGTTTGGACAGCGAAAAAGCCTGCGAGTACCCTTTGGGTAAATCTTGGCTGTTATCTCCATCACTGCGTATACCACCATAACTAAATTTTTTCATTTATTTTAAATTTAGTCAAATCAAAAAACAGCCTCTTGTGGACTGTTTTATCTGGGTGGTTTTGTATTTCGGTTTCCCATGCTTCTTTGCCTTTTGGCACCTGCCTCACTACTACCTTTGGTATGAAAGCCAGAATTATGACTTTTCTTGCTAGAAGAAGTTTGGTTGTAAGACGAAGATCCTAAATTAGGAATTTTCGAATTATTCTTTTTTAAATTTTTGATAACTTTGTTTAGCATATATGTTATTTATTCAATAACTTTTCTTACAATGGAGAGGAGTTCTTTATGGATATTTTTATCTCCAGCCACAAAAGTCCTATCGCTTTGTTTGATATTACTTTCTCCTTCTATATTTGTAAATACCCCGCCCGCCTCTTGGATAATTAGCGAGGAGGCAAAATCTGCAAAACTATCTTTTGCAAAGCAGACCATTCCGCTATATATACCTTTTGCTACGTGGCAATAATTAATAGCCTGAGAACTATATGTTCTATATAGGTTAAATTTACTACTTAGATGAGTAAAAATCTCTACAGCAGCTTTTTCATCTTTTCTAGTGCTGGCCAATTGGAATTGCACCTTTGGTTTTTCATCTGTTTCTTTAATAATAAGTGGAGTATTATTAAAGAAAGCTCCTTCTCCTCTATAAGCAGTGTATAGATCGTCAACAGATGGATCATATACTGCAGAAAATTGTACTTTCCCTTTGTGTACATGTGCTATGGCCATACCATAGTGGGCTAGTCCATTTACAAAAGCACGTGTTCCACTAATTGGGTCAGAAATCCAAATATCATCGGCTTCTTTAAAAACGTCATTCTCTTCCTCAGCAAAAAATTGATGATTTGAATTATAATTTTTTATTATATCTTTTAATCCATTTTCAATAGCCAAATCTTCGTGGGTCAAATACTTTTTTGTAACGCCAATGTCTTCTATTTGTCCAGCTTTAGTTTTTATCCGTTTTCCAGATTCAACAAGGTAATTTGTTATGTCATTGTATATTTCTTTCATAAAATATTATTATTTTAATTTTGCTCCCATCTTTTTATAATTGCCAAGGCTTTTTCAGAACTATCTTTATGGTGAATTAATTCAATTTTCTAATTTGGCAATTCAAATGGATGTTCAGAAGCAACCTCATGAAAACGATCTTTGGGAACAATCCTTACTTGAATACGTTTTGCACCATCCACATATTGTTTTACAAGTCGGTGGAGACCATCAAGTACAAATAGCTTTCCATCGTGCTTATACAAATCAATAGGATAAGATATATCAACGTCGTGTACTCTATTCTGTTCTTTTACACTTCCTACTTCTTTATTTATCACATCTCGAGGTGATATCGCCCAACGTTCTCCATTGTCATTTTTCCAATATGGAATATCAAGATGCCAAGTAAGTTCATCAATGTTTATTTTCTGAACAGGCATGTCTAATGCCCAAATCAATTCTTCTTCCCAATTTCCAAAATTAAATCCTACTGAATGCCAGTCAAAATGTTTATATTTATTTCTCATATATAAAAAGAATAACATTAGAAGTTCGAACCGTCCAATGCAAATCAATAAAAAATTGACTTCATTAAGTCAATTTTTTATGTGCTCGGAGGGCGGGATTCGAACCCGCGACCAATTGGTTACACGTTTCTCTAGGTTTCCCAAGAGCGTGGACTATATCATCACCCTCGCCGTTGTCCCGGGGGACACTTCGTCAAAGTGCGAAGACGCTAGGGTGCGGAGCGCTTCCCCTTTGGTAAAAAATTACCAAAGAGTACTCCCGTACAGACCCACAAAGTGGGGCATGGGATAGTCTCTGAACCTTCTAGATAGCTACAAACCGCTTCGTAAAGCGGACAAAATTAACTAGCTAGCTTGGCTGCAGATTCCCGTATCTCACAAGGAGACGTAGGGTTCCTGACAGTTCACTCCGTTATTCATCTCGACGTTTCCATCGAGAGCTGCTAAGTCTTTACAGCCAACTGCTCTACCACTGAGCTACCTCCGAATATATCTAAGTTTACTAAGTTACAATATAAGTAAACTGAGTTGTCTAAGTTATTTTGTTATACAAATAATATGTAAACGTGAACAGTTTAACAAGAAAAAAACTGGCCGTCAATAAATAACTTGAGCAACTCAGTAAACCTAGAAAACTTAGTTTACTTAGCTTCGCTCGGGGGCAGGGATTCGAACCCCGATAGCCAGGACCAAAACCTGGAGTCCTACCATTAGACGACCCCCGAATGTATTTGAGTTAGAGTTTACTAAGTGCAATAACTTAGACTCTCAAATGCCTTCTCATAGCTAGAGAGCTAGAGACTACGGTTAGCACCAAAACTGCCAAAAACTGCAAACCGAACAGCATGATTATATTAGAAATGTAGTAATTTGTCAATAAGCTGGATTTATCGAACAAAACTGCTATAAACGGATCTAGAAAACGGGTAGCCAAGAAGAGCAAAAGCATGGTAATTCCAATACTAATAAAGGTAAAAATAAAGGATTCTATGATATAGGGAGTGCGGATAAACCAGTTAGTAGCCCCAACCAGCCTCTTTATACTTATTTCAATTCTGTGAGTATAAATAGCTACGCGAATAGTGTTGAAAATAATTAAAAAGGCAATAATAGCAAATAAGGTTGTTAGAGCTATGCTAAATTTTTCTACCTGAGTAGTTATGGTGTTTATCCTAGCGATAGCTTGCTCACTATTGGCAAATGTTTTGGCTACTACCACTCTTTGGTATTCTGGCACATCTAAAGATTTTATAATCTTGTGATAATCATCCGGACGACGAGTTTTTACAATCATAGTAGGGCCAAGTGGGTTTTCACCCAATTCTTCTATAGAGGCTACTATGTCTGGATTGTCTTTGTATTGTTCTTTAAATTGGTTAAGAACTTCTTCTCTAGATTGTTCTTTTAGTTCAGTTACTTCTGGAAAAGAATTTATATAATTTTTTACTTCGGTTATCTGTGCTTCGGTAGCAGTATGAGAAAAAAATACACTCACATCTATCTGATCTTTTATAGTGTGAGTAGCTTCTATAGTCAAAAATCTAATTATAAAAAGAGTATTAACTGACAAAAGCATTAAAATTAAAATAAGTATTGTCATGAGTGACAAACTGATATTACGAATAATATCTTGAACAGCAAATTTACAAACTCTTAAAAAAGTTAACATAATTATAATCTGTATTTACCTTTTTTTTCGTCAGAAATTATTTTACCTTCGTGGATAGTAACTACTCGTTTGTTTAGTTTATTAACAACTTCTCGATTGTGAGTTACTAGTAAGATAGTGGTGCCAAACTCGTTTATTTTTTTGAAAATTTCTATAATTTCTTCGGTGTTTATAGAATCTAGATTTCCTGTAGGTTCGTCTCCCACCAGAATCTTGGGTCTATGTACCAAGGCTCTGGCTATAACAACTCTTTGCTGTTCACCACCAGATAATTGCCCGGGATAACGATCGGCTTTGTGCCCCAGCCCTACAATATCCAGTACTTTGGGAACAATATCTTTGATTCTAGATCTAGATTCTCCGGAAACTTGCAAAGCAAAAGCCACATTTTCAAAAACAGTTTTTTTGGGTAAAAGTTTGAAATCTTGAAAAATTACGCCAATTTGTCGGCGGAGTAGGGGAATATCTCTATAAGGAATGTCTGTAATATCCCAGCCGCCTATATTGATAGTACCTGCAGAAGGTCTTTCTTCGGCAATCAAAAGCTTAACCAAGGTAGTTTTTCCACTACCACTTTCGCCGACTACAGAGACAAACTCACCATGATCTATATGCAAATGTACATCTGTTAAACCTGTACTGTCTGCTGTGTATTGTTTTGTTATATTTGTTAGACTAATCATTTTGTTTATGTTTAAATAATTATACCATAAATAAAAATTTTTGGGATTTTGATTTAGGGTAGTTATTATCCACAGGCAGTGTTGACAATGAAACTCAGTTGCATTATATTACAAAAAGTGGTGGGGATGGATTTAAATGCTAGGAGTAAATTTGTTTGTCACCTTGTCCTTCTTTAAAAGTATCCCCACTGCTTTTTTAAATCTTATGAAAAAAGAATTAAAAGAAAAAGGGTATAAGTTAACCACAAACAGGATAACAATCATTAATTATATAGAGGGTCAAGAAGGCCTGTTTTCTGCTAGGGAACTAATGCAGAAACTGCCAAGCTTGGACAAAGTTACAATCTATAGAACCTTGGATTTGTTGGTAGAGCTAGATTTAATTCATCCGGCTTTTACCAATCATGGAGAAATACATTTTGAAAAGCATGGAAAAAAACACCACCACCATGTGGTTTGTACAAAATGTGAAAAAACAAGTTGTATAGGTTGTGATTTTAAAGATAAAAAAATAAAAGGTTTTAAAAATATTCATCATTCATTTGTCCTAACCGGACTATGTATAAAATGTTCATAATAAATATGAAAAAAGAAAGTAAGAAAATAATTGTAGTTGCTGGAATTATAATAGCCACTATCTTAGGCGTATTTGCTATTTTAAATCTAGATTCAGATAAGGAGATAAAAGGAACAAACAAAGAAAACAAGCCAAAAGTGGCCGCTACTATATTTCCGATCTATGACATTACTAGACAAATCGGAGGAGAGGATTTGGAAGTAGTTTCAATTTTGCCACCAGGCGGCAGCCCTCATTATTTTGAGGTCAATCCTAGTTTGTTAAAAAACTTAAAGGGAACCGGGACTATTTTTATGATCGGCCAAGAGCTAGATGGTTGGGTAGAAAAGATTGTAGACAATATAGATTCTGCCGAGCTAGTTGATCTTAGCCAGAGTATTAATTTGAAAGAGTTTGAAGAGCATGATGATCACGAGGAACATGAAGAGGAAGGTGAACATCATGAAGACGAACACGAAGAACACGCAGATCATGACCACCACGAACATGAAGAAATTCATGAAGATCATCATGATGAAGAGTCTCATCACGAAGACCATGATGACCACGAAGGTGATCATGAACACGAACATGAGCATGCTCATGGAGAAAACGATCCACATTACTGGCTTAGCCCAGATAATGCCAAAGTAATAGCCAACGTTATTTACACAGAATTGAGCGAAGATTATCCAGCTTTGGAAAAAGATTTTAGAGTTCGTAGAGATTTGTTTATAAATGAACTCGAAACAAAAAACAAAGAATGGAAAGAAAAAATAGCAAAAGTAAATAATAAGAATTTAGTAACTTTTCATGATGCTTTTGATTATTTTGCAGATCATTTTGGTCTAAATATTTTGGCAACATTTGAGCCTTTTGCAGGCAAAGAACCTACTCCAAAATATTTAGCTAATTTGGAACACATTATTGAAGAAAAAAATATAAAAGCTATGTATGTAGAACCACAATTTTCTGCAGCTAGTTTGGAAAGTTTTGCTAATGATAATAATGTTAGCTTGGGGATCTTGGATCCTCTTGGTGGGGAAAAAGAAAGACAAACTTACATAGATTTGATAGACTATAATGTAAATAGCATTATCAATACTCAAAAGTAAAACTCATTTATGAGTGGTCAAAAAATCATAGAAGTAAATAAAGTTTCAAAGTTGTATGAAACCACTTCAATATTGGATGATATAAGTTTTTCTGTAGAAAAAGGTTCTTTGGTTGTAATGATTGGACCAAATGGAGCAGGAAAAACCACTCTGGTAAAATTACTCTTAGGTTTGGAAAAACCTAGCTCGGGTGAAGTAAAAATTTTTGGCAAATCTCCTCAGGAAATAAGAGAACATATAGGTTATGTTCCTCAAAAATTGGTATTTGCTGCCAAAGTACCCATAACTGTTAAAGAATTTTTACTTCTTTCCCGGTGTGAATATAGCGAACACAAAACAGAACAAGCTGCCAAAAAGGCTCTAGAGAATGTTGACCTTAATAATATTTGGGATAAACAAATAAACAAATTGTCTGGGGGGCAATTTCAACGTCTTATGGTAGCCAGAGCTTTGATCCACAAAAAAGATATTTTGATTTTGGATGAGCCGGCAGCCAATATAGATGTGGCCGGAGAACAAACTATTTACGATTTGTTGTTAAAGTTGCAAAAAGAAAAAAAGATTACCACTTTGATTGTATCTCATGAGCTGGATATGGTATTCAAATATGCTTCTCATGTGCTTTGTATAAACAAAAGATTGGTTTGTCATGGTGTACCAAAATCTGTACTTACTGCCAAAATTTTGGAAGAAATGTACGGTCATCATGCCGGAGCTTATCATCATCATTGCGAAAAATAGTATGCTGGAGATATTCACACTACCATTTATGCAAAGAGCTTTTTTGGCAGGCAATTTTATTGCTATTCTTTTGGGTTGGTTGGGCATTTTTGTTGTCGCCAAGAAAATGAGTTTTTTGGGTGATGGAATTGCCCATGCCTCACTGGCCGGAGTAGCTTTGGCTCTTTTGCTAGGGTGGACGCCTACTTATGTAGCCATGGTAGCTGCTATCACTATTGCCTCGATTATTTTTTTTGTAGAGAGAAAAACCAATATTAGCAGCGATGCTGCAATTGGAATTTTCTTTACATCCGGTATGGCTCTGGGTGTAATTTTGCTAAACTTTTATTCCGGCTACCAACCAGAGTTAGTAAGTTATTTATTTGGAAATATTTTGGCAATAAATACTACAGACTTTGTGCTTACTCTTATTGTAGGTTTGACTCTTTTGCTGTTTTTATATATTTTTTCCAGACAATTAACTTTTGCTACAGTCGATCCAGAGGGAGCTTATTTGCATGGACAGTCCAATTGGTTTTTTGATTATAGTTTGTACATAGCTGTCACTATAGCTATAGTTCTTTCTATCAAATTATTAGGGATTGTTCTGGTTAGCGCTCTTTTGATTATACCTAGTTCGATAAGTGGTCTTTTTGCCCAATCTTTTAAATCCTATAGATTTTTTTCTATAATAACCACACTTTTTTTGGTAAATCTGGGGCTTATTATTTCTTATATATTTGATCTTCCTTCCGGAGCAACTATAGTTTTGTTGGGGGCAACTATTTTTATACTGGGAGTAATTATAAGTTCCTTCAAAAAATAATTTATAGAAATAAAAAAACTACGTCAAAAAACTCTCCCCCTAATAGGGGGAGTTGGGGGGGCTGTAGTACGATTTGACCTTACTTATCTAGACACACAATATAAGATAGAAACAAATCTCCATGTATATAAAAATAAAAAAACTGCTCTCTTTCTAGAGCAGTTTTTTACTTGGGTCTTTTTGTTTACAAAGGTCTTTCTATTTCTAATTTATAAACCTTTTTTTCTCCAGAATCTAGCTCTACCATTACCTCTACATTATTTTTTCCATAAAACAATCGGATGGATTTATGTTCTGTTTTTTGGCCATTTATATAAACATAGGCATAATTCTTTTTAGCTCTGGCATAGATATCTATTCTTTCATCATTACTTTTAGCCTTTATATAATATTTTAATCTATCTGGATCAAAATTTGGTCTTAATTCTTTGTTTAAACTTGTTTCAAGTTGATCCAAGTCTAGGGCATCGGCATTGGCAAATCTTGATTTGTAGATTTCTAGTTTGTATTTTTTCTCCGAACCATTTTCGGCAGTCACGGTGATATTAGCAATATTTAAACCAGGTTCTAAATATAGATTGTAATTCCAACCAGATCTTACTTCATTTCCATTTATAGACACTTTGGCTTTGTTGTCCGATGTATTGGCCTTTATATCTATACTTTGTTCATGACTGGCAGCTCGTAGTTTGTAATAAGTTTCTCCCGGTGCAAAAGCAGGGGATAGCTCATCCAAAATATTTTCGTTTAGACTGCTTAACAAATTGTTATTTTCCAATATTTCTCTAGTAACAATTAAATTATAAGTTCTGGTTTTACCCTGCCTAGTAGTTATTTTAATGGCTATCTTATTTCTACCAAAATTAAGTGGATAATAAGTACTGGTACCATTTATAAATTCAAGTCCATTTACGCTGATTTTGGCTTTTGGGTCTTGTGCGGATAATGATAGTTTTAATTTGGATTCTTCGGCTTTGGCATTTACTCTATAATAAGTGTAGTTTGGATGAAAATTAGGATTAATATTATTGCTTAAACCAGTATTTAGATAATTCAAACTCGGTTCATATACTTTATTATCTTTAATAACTTGTTTTTCTTTTATCACACCGTAGCTTTTGGCGTAGGTGGATTTTACATCTTTTTCAATTTTTTTGATAACCTTAACTTTGGTTTTGTTTTCGATATTTTTTAGTTCCAAATCAATAGTTTTAGCATCAATAACATTTTGGTTTCTTTGGTAATCTGTAGAATCTACAATATTTTTACCAAAACTATAATTCTCTTGGTCAGAATTCGGTAAGATTATAATTCTTTTTACCCAATTGTATCCATACAAAGATTTGGCAGCTTGTTCGCTAGTGATCCATCGGAGTGTTGCTCCGGTTTCTACAGCATAGACTTTGGTACTATTTGGAAATTTTACCAAAGCCAAACCAGGGTGAACTGTTACTTTTTTCCCACTTTTTATCAAATTAAGATCTGCTTGGTTTACATTTTTTACTTTTCTAAAATTACTGTACCAAGTATGATAAGTTTGAGCGTTGGTAAACTGATGTTTTGTTCCATTTTCTGACAAATAATATACAGAAGGATTCCCAGCTGCTTTTACCAAGCTCCCGGAAGGCAATTCCATAGCCAAAGTTTCGCCAGCTACAAAAATTCCAAAAAGTACAAGGAGAGAAGTGATTAATTTTGTAAAGCTTTTTTTACCAAACATAAGCTTGATTATTAAATTTATGTTAGTATAAGACAAAGAAGTATAACAAAAAAATAGCTTTTTGTCAAGACTAAAAACCCTTTTTTTGCCTTATTTAAGCAAAAAATTAACCATTAAAAACATATGAAAACAAATGAAGAATGGAAAAAAGAACTAAGCCCAGAAGCCTATAAAATCTTACGGGAAAAGGGCACAGAAACCCCCTTTACAGGAGAATTATTACACAATAAAGAAAGTGGCAATTATAGATGTGCGGCTTGCGATAATGTAATTTTTTCTTCCCAGGACAAGTTTGATTCTGGTTCTGGTTGGCCTAGCTTTAGCGATGTGCTCAATTCCAAAGCTGTAAAACTTATAGAAGACACTTCGTTGGGGATGAACAGAGTGGAAGTTGTTTGTAGTAAATGTCACTCTCACTTGGGGCATGTATTTGACGATGGTCCAGGAGAAAGTGGCAAAAGATATTGTATAAATTCAGTAGCACTTAATTTTGCAAAAGAGGATCAATAATTATCCACAATTGACCCTGCGGGACTCAAAAAATATACTGAATCTATATAAGCCTAAATAACATAATATGAACAAAAATATAATTCCAGTAGTTTTTTTAGCAGTTGGTTTTCTTATTGTACTGTTTATTTTTTTGAGCAAAGTTTCCATAAACAATAATCAGTCTTTTGTAGTTTCCGAAGAGGCAGAAACAATTACCCAAACTATAACTTTGGAGTCGGATAATAATGAAATAATTGACGTAGTAGTCAAAGAAAAAAATCTTGGTGAAAATTTGGATAGTAAAAGTGAAAAAGATATAGAACAAAAAGAAATTTTTATTACCGATGGTTTGCGTCATAGCGTACCTCTAAAAGAAATTCTTGGTGGAGGACCTCCAAAAGATGGAATTCCTTCTATAGATAATCCAAAATTTATACCCACTGACGAAGTTACTTTTTTGAGTGACGAAGAACCCGGCCTAGCAGTTTCCATAAACGGGATTGATAGATTTTATCCATTCCAAATTTTGGTTTGGCACGAAATAGTAAATGATGATTTTGCCGGAGACAAAGTGCTGGTAACATACTGCCCACTTTGTATTTCGGGAGTAGTTTTTGATCCACTGGTAAAAGGAGAGAGAGTGGAATTTGGGACTAGTGGAAAACTGTGGCAATCAAACTTGGTAATGTACGACAGAAAAACAGATTCTTATTGGTCACAAATTTTGGGAGAAGCAATAGTAGGAGAAATGACAGGAGCCGAACTAAAAGTATTACCTTCTGATCAAATTCAATTTGGTGAATGGAAAAAAGAACACCAAAATGGACAAGTATTATCTAGAGAAACTGGAGCAGTTAGATTTTATGGTTCAGATCCTTATGGAGATTATTACACGAGAGAAGAAATATTTTTCCCGGTTAGAGGGCAAGATGATAGATTAAGCCAAAAAGATTTTGTACTAGGTATCGTAGTAAATGGACAAGCCAAAGCATATCTACCAGAAAGTATAAAAAGAATTGGTGAATTGGAGGATAATTTTGAAGGCAAAAATTTATTGATAAAATATGAACCGGAAATTGATGCTGTCAGAATTTTTGAAAAGCTTGAAAATGGGGATTTAGAAAGAATTAATCCTTTTCCTAATTTTTGGTTTAGCTGGGTAGCAGCTCATCCTGATACAGAATTATACAAATAACATTATGGACATATCTCTTATAATACCAGCTTTTATTGCCGGCATAATTACTTTTTTGGCACCTTGCACCCTACCTCTGATACCTGGGTACTTGGCCTTTATTAGTGGTGTGTCTGTAACTGATCTAAAAAATCCAGAAAAACTAAAACAAGCCAAAAGGAAAATACTTTTAAATGGTTTGTTATATGTAATTGGTTTTAGTTTGGTATTTATATTACTGGGTACAATTTTTGGTTTGGCAGGATCAGCCTTGGCTCAATACAGAATTTGGATTAGTAGAATTGGTGGAATTTTCGTAATATTTTTTGGTCTTTATTTAATGCACGTTTTTAAATTACCATTTTTTAATTTTTTAAATCGAGAAAAAAAATTACAATTTGCTAATTCACTAACTCCAGGCAAACCTTCTAGTTCTTTTCTGTTTGGGATGACTTTTGCGGCAGGCTGGACTCCTTGTGTAGGGCCTATTTTGGGAACGATTCTTTTGCTGGCTTCTACATCGGGGACCATCCTAGAAGGTACTTTCTTATTGTTTGTTTTTTCACTTGGTTTGGCTATTCCATTTTTAATAATTGCTTTAGGAGTAGGCCATGCAACTCAATATATTAAAAAATTAACAAAATATCTTAATATAATTTCTTTTATTGGTGGATTATTTTTGCTTTTCTTAGGAATTTTGTTGGTGACAGATAGTATGAATGTGTGGTTGGCGTATTCTTACAAATTATTTAATTTTATTAGATACGAGGCACTCCTCGATTACTTATAAAAAATATGATTAAAAACAAAAAGCCGTTGGTTTATGGTATGATTTTTGCAGTTGGTTTGGGTTTTTTACTTTTTAAATCTATTGAAAGTAGGGGAGGAATAAATAATTTTTCTGCAGATTCCAATTCTATTTTAAAAACTGATAACAGTCACAACAATGATATAGAATTAGCTCCAGATTTCACCCTGTCAACTTTGGATGGGGGCACTGTGACCTTGTCTAGCTTTCGTGGCCAAAAACCGGTTATATTGGATTTTTGGGCTTCTTGGTGCCACAATTGCCAAAGGGATATGCCAAAATTAAATAAGTTTTATCAAAAATATAAAAATGATGTAGAAATAATTGGAATAAATTTACGTGAAAATATTGGGACTATAGAAAAATTTGTTAATTCCAACGATATAGAATTTCCAATTGCTTTGGACAAAGGTCAAGTATCCAATCTATATGGTATTCGATTTACCAATACCCATATTTATATAGATAAAAATGGCTATATACAAAATATTTCCAGCCAAGACACAAGAGAAAGTGAAATAATATCCCTAATTGAAGGGGAGTAGTAGACAAAATAAGTTTGTGCTATAATGTTCAAACTTATTTTTAAAAAAATAACATGCAATCAATCCAAGAAATTTTTAGTAGAATCCAAGAATCCAAAAAGAAACAAAAAGACCTAAAGACTGCTTACAAAGATGCTCTGGCCGGATCTATGGAGTATCAAGACATTACCGACAAATTAAAAAATTTGAAAGAAAAGAAAAAACAAATAGAACTAACAATAAAAGAACAATTTTCTAGTGAGTTAACTCAACTTGAAGATTTGAAAATTGATATAGCTAGCGATATGGAAGTTTTGACAGATATTGCCATGACAACGCTAATGAAAGGGGAAACTGTAGAAGTAGAAGACGAATACGGCAACCAGTACGAACCTAATTTCAAGGTTAGTTTCAAAAAAGCAGTTTAACTTAAGTTAGCAGATTTGACCAAAACAAAATTAATCAGTAAACTGCTTTTGATAATAAAAAGGGTAATATATTACTCTTTTTATTTATTATTAAGGAGAGTTCCTGACAAGTAGTAAATAACTAGAGGATCTTCAAAGTAAATATGCTTTATATCTATTTTGGCGATCCTCTAGTACTAGCTAGAAAAAACAAACAAAGAGTGGATCGCTCGCAGACAGAAGGGGACAACCTTGACGACTGAAGAAATCACAACCAAAGAAAAGCACCCACCGGAGCTCTTCATGCTCTTCATGACCGAAATGTGGGAGCGCTTTAGCTTCTACGGCATGAGAGCTTTGCTCGTACTCTATCTCACCAGCACGCTCTTCTACGAGATGGGTACAGAGGCGGCCAAGGCCAAGAGCTACGGTATTTACGCCGCCTACGGAGCTCTGGTGTACGCCACGCCCTTCATCGGAGGCCGGATCGCGGATCTATACCTTGGCTTCAAGAAGACTGTCCTGCTCGGGGCGATTCTCATGGCTATTGGTCACTTCGTGATGGCCATCGAAACCGAAACCTTCCTCTACATTGCCTTGGCCTTCTTGATCGTTGGCAATGGCATGTTCAAGCCGAACATTTCAAATATGGTTGGCGGCCTCTACCGAGAGAACGATGCTCGAAGGGATGGTGGGTTCACCATCTTCTACATGGGGATCAACCTGGGAGCAGTAATCTCGGGTCTCTTGTGTGGCTGGGTCGGAGCCAAATTTGGCTGGTCCTACGGATTTGGAATCGCCGGAGTTGGTATGCTAATCGGGTTGATCACCTTTGGCCTAGGGCAGGGGAAACTTGGTCCGAATGGGGATCCGCCCGATAGGCAGAAACTCGAAAAGAACCTTCTGCCCGGGGTGAGCACAGAAAACTCCATCTACATCCTGTCTTTCTTGAGCGTGGTTCTTTTCGCCTGGCTCATGAAGAATTACGAGCTGATGGGAAATATCCTCACTCCCTTCTGCATTCTGGTGTTGCTCTACATCTTCGTGAAAGCCCTTCGTAGTGAGAAAATCGTGAGGGATAGACTCTTCGTGGTCTTGACGCTCTTCGTCTTCACCATGATCTTTTTTGCCTTTTTCGAGCAGGCTGGATCTTCGATCAATTTGTTCACCAATTCCAACGTGAACAGAACGATCGCCGGATTCGAAGTCCCCACAGCATGGTTCCAATCTGTGAACCCCGCACTGATTCTGCTTCTGGCAACTCCTTTCGACAAACTGTGGAAGTGGTTGGCCAAGAGCCGCTGGCCACCATCCGCCCCCACCAAGTTTGTGTTGGGGCTGGCTCAGCTTGGGCTGGGTTTCCTGGTTTTGGCATGGTCAGTTCGGTTTGTTTCGGTTGCCGATATCAGTGTGACCGAGGGAACGGACACGGTTGTGAAACAAGCGGCAGTCATTCCCATGATCTTCTTGCTCGTAGGGTATCTGTTGCACACCACCGGAGAACTTTGCCTTTCGCCAATTGGTCTGTCGCTCGTTACCAAGCTCACCCCCAAGGAGATGGGCGGAACTGTCATGGGAGCTTGGTTCTTGTCGGTGGCTATGGCGCACCATGCTGGCGGAGTGATTGCCAAGCTTACCGCCGGGTCTGGAGAAACCAATCTGGTAGCAGGGGAGGCAGCAAAAATGGCGGGAATTTTGAGTGAAAATCAAAATTACTCACCAGAATTGCTGTCTTCGTTCGATAGCCTGGCGAACTTCTCATCGGTCTTTGGACCGTTGGGATACGTTGCTTTGGCGGCTGCTTTTCTCTTGCTTCTGCTGGTTCCACTTTTGAACCGCGGCATGCATGGCGTAAAGTAGAACACGACCAACTGCCCCTACACCTAGCTAAACAAACTACTTGTCACCTTCCCTTTCTTTTTATCTTTTGAAAAGAAATGAAAGGTAACTTAAATTTTCAAAAGAAGTGTGTTACACTTCTTTTTGTATTTGTAAAAAAATAATTATGTCTAGAGAAATAGTTTTTGATATAGAAACTTTTGGAGACATTAGAAATCAAGCCAATCTAAAGGTAACCGTAGTATCTATTTATGAGTATGAACATGATAGATATACATCTTTTGACGAACATGAACTTGGTCAACTTTGGCCTATTTTGGAAAGAGCCGAAAGACTAATTGGTTACAATAGTGAAAGTTTTGATCTTCCAATTTTGGATAGATATTACACTGGAGAATTGACAAATATTCCTCATTTGGATTTGTTAAAAGTGATAAAAGAAATGTCTGGTAGCAGATACAAACTAGATGATATTGCCAAAGCTACTCTCCAAATATCCAAAAGTGCCGATGGTTTGCAAGCTGTAAAATGGTACGAAGAAGGAAAAATTGATGAAATTAAAAAATACTGTGAACAAGATGTAAAAGTAACCAAAGAAGTCTACGAATACGGCAAAAAAAATAAGATGCTTTACTATAGTTCGCTAACAGGAGATTTGAAACCTATTGCCGTGGATTTTGAACCACCACCAGTTTCCGAGCAACAAACTGCTAGTGGTGTAAATATGACTTTGCCGTTTTAGACAAACTAAAATATTTCAAAGTGGATGTCTCCTGGCTCCACTTTTTTTTCCAACAAAATTTTTCTTACATCTTTTACCATATTCGCACTGCCACACAAATAAAATTTGTGTTCGGCAGAGTGCTCTTCCAAATGATTGGTAACTCTACCAGATAGCCCATCCCAATCAGTTGAATCCGGTTGAGACAGAGTGATATCAAAATTAAAGTTTGAAAAATCTTTACTCAATTGTTCTAATTCATTTTTCCAAAAAACATCTTTTTCACTTCTTACACCAAATAGTAAATAAATATTTTGTTTTGTTTTTTTACCACCCTTCGGGTGATCAGCCGAAGGCTGATTTTCTAGCTCATCTTTGATAATTCCCAAAATTGGCGCAAGACCAACTCCTGTAGCAATGTAGAATTGATTTTTTTCAGTATCAGTTTGCACAAATCTTCCTCTTGGGCCTTGGATTGTAATAACATCTCCTAATTGTAATTTTTTGACTTCTTCCGAAGCGGCTCCACCAGGGACAATTTTTATACAAAGATCTAGAGTGGGGGCATGAGGAGTAGAACAAAGTGAGTATGAACGAAATATTTCTTTATCTTCTTTATTCAAAATCCATTGGATAAATTGGCCTGCCTGATACCCAAAATCAACTGGTTTTTCCAATTTCAAATGATACACATCGGCTGTAAGAGGCGTTTTTTCTAGGACTTTTACTGTATATTTAGCTAAATTTTGCATATTTATAGGATTGACAAATTGGTCTAAAAAGTATATCATAGTCCTTACAAATGTAAACACTTTATGCGCTTATTTAAGCCAAAAAATACCAAAAAACAAGTTTATTTGGATCACGCAGCGACTACTCCTATAGATAGTCAGGTTTTGGCTGCCATGAAACCGTATTTTTCCGAACTTTACTTTAACCCCTCAGCTTTGTACCAAGGGGCAACAGAAATCAAGAAAAAACTCAGAGAAGCCAGAGAAACAGTGGCAAAAGAATTTTTTGCCCACCCGGATAATATTATTTTTACTAGCGGTGGTACAGAATCTTGTAATCTAGCTATATTAGGGTTAACAAAAAAACTAGAAAATCAGCCTTCGGCTGATCACCCGAAGGGTGGCAAAAAAGCAAAAAAACATATTATTACCACTAAGATAGAACATCATGCCGTGCTTGAACCCATTAAAAAATTGGAAAAAGAAGGTTGGGAAGTTACTTATCTCAATGTTGATAAAAATGGATTAATAAATATAAATGATTTTAAAAAAGCTCTTCGACCAGAAACTGTTTTGGTTTCAATTATGTTTGCGAACAATGAAATTGGAAGTATTCAACCAATTAATGATATTGGGAAGGAAGTTTTAAAGTTTAGAAAAAAGAATAAATCAGCTTTTCCATTTTTTCATACAGATGCTTGCCAAGCTACAAACTATCTAAATTTGAACGTTGAGAAAACTCATGTTGATTTGATGTCTATAAACGGTAGCAAAATTTATGCACCAAAAGGCGTAGGCGTTTTGTACAAAAGAAGGGGAGTAGAGTTGGAATCTTTGAACTACGGCGGTGGGCAAGAATTTGGTTTACGTCCCGGAACGGAAAACGTGCCAGAAATTATAGGATTGACCAAAGCAATTGCACTAAACAGTAAACAATTAACAATAAGTAGTAAAATTGAGGAATTGAGAAATTACTTTTGGAAAGAGCTTAAGCGGGAAATTAAGAGTGTCAAATTGAATGGACCTGAATTTGGAGAGAATCGTTTGCCAAACAATTTGAATGTTGTTTTTGATAATATTGATGCGGAAGAATTAATCCTGCGACTTAGTGAATTTGGGATAATGTGTTCTAGTGGTTCGGCTTGTACTACAGACAGTGACGAAGTTTCTCATGTTTTACTTGCTTGTGGTTTGAGTGAAAAAGAGGCTAAGCAGAGCATTAGATTTACTTTGGGAAAAAGTAATACAAAAAAAGAGATTGATTATACTGTAAAGAAGATAAAAGAAGTCATAAATCTGACAAAAACAAAAACTACCCAGAAAAGATAAAGTCACAATTTTTATGACTTTATTGATTGTGGGTAGTTTTGTTTGAGATTACCTAGCTGGTAGCCAGTACCAGAAACAAACCAGGCAAGCTAGCCAAGAGCAAACATCCAGTTGAGAGTTTTACCTTCCAACTAGTATGCCCATATCTATCTCTCTTGACAAAGCAGAATAGAGCTGCCCCCAAAACTGCCGGAAGTAGACCGGTAATCGTCAAGATCCAGATCAAAGCCATTTGACTACCCCCCAATGAATCATAGACCCCGTGACCCCCAAGGTCAAACTGACGAAAATTGCGATCAAATACCTTGCTAGGTCATCCTTTCTATACCAGGGCGTGGCTGGCCAAACTAGCCAACACAGGATAATAACCCCAAAAAAAGTTGAGTACGTTTCTCGGATAAATTCTACCAGCATACTAACTTTAATATCACCAAATTTTTTAAAAGTCAAGCATGACTAATACCAAAACCCAACTCCCATTTTCACCTTCCCGTACTCTATACGACGATGCCAACATCGATCGATCTTCTTATAAATCCAAACCTGGTGTAAGCGAAGAGGTGGTTAAAGAAATTTCAAAACAAAAGAATGAACCAGCATGGATGCTGGAAAAAAGATTGAAAGCTTTGGAACTTTATAAGGAAACTTCGCTACCAACTTGGGGGCCGGATTTATCAAATCTTAATTTAGATGAAATCGTTTATTTCATTCGCCCCGGAACAGAAGAAGCAACTAGCTGGGAAGATGTGCCGGAAGATATCAAAGATACTTTTGATAGACTGGGCATTCCAGAGGCCGAAAAAACAGCTCTGGCTGGCGTAGGTGCCCAGTACGACAGCGATGTGGTCTACCACAATATTAAAAAAGATTTGGAAGAAAAGGGCGTTATTTTTGAAAACATGGATGTGGCCGTAGAGAAATATCCTGAGCTAATCAAAGAATACTTCATGACGCAGTGCATCCCGATCAATGATCACAAATTTATAATGCTGCATGCCGCAGTTTGGTCGGGTGGAACTTTTATCTATGTACCAAAAGGAGTAAAGGTTGATTTGCCCCTCCAAGCTTATTTCCGTATGAATGCCGAGTCTGGTGGCCAGTTTGAACATACCTTAATAATTGCCGACGAAGGCAGTGATGTACAGTATATAGAAGGTTGTAGCGCCCCCAGATACACCAAAAATTCTTTGCATGCTGGTGGAGTAGAAATTTTTGTAAAGAAAAATGCTCGGGTTCGTTATTATTCAATTGAAAACTGGAGTAAAAACACTTATAACCTAAATACCAAGCGAGCCATTGTTGACGAGAATGGAGTAGTAGAGTGGATCAATGGCAATATGGGTAGTGGAGTGACTATGCTTTATCCTTGTTCGGTCCTCCGTGGTCGGGGCGCTAGGAGCGATAGTTTGGGGGTAGCTTTTGCAGGGCCAGGCCAGAATCAAGATACTGGTAGCAAAGTAATTCATGCTGCTCCAGAAACCAAATCAACCATAGCTGCCAAGTCTATCTCGGCTGGTGGGGGAATTTCTACTTATCGTGGACTAGTAAAGGTTTTAAAAAAAGCCGAAAGATCGGCTGTGAACGTAGAGTGTGATGCTCTGCTCATGGATCCAGAGTCAGTTTCGAACACGCACCCATATATGAAGATTGATAATAACCTGGTAGACATTGCTCACGAAGCCAGAGTTGGTAAGATTGGGGATGATGAAATTTTTTACCTTATGAGTAGGGGAATGAGTCAGGAACAAGCTATGCAAATGGTGGTAGCGGGCTTTATAGAGCCTGTAGTAAAAGCTTTGCCATTAGAATATGCTCTCGAGCTTAATAAATTAATTGAGCTGGAGATGGAAGGAAGTATTGGATAAATGCAGATTTAAGATTTTTGATTTTATAATTTTATGAAAGAAGAATTTAAATTTTTAGATCCGGAGGAGCTTATTGATAATGAGCTTAGTTTGATTTTGATTGAGAAAAATCCAGCTATTCCAGAAAAAGATTATGTACCAGCTTATAAATTCAAAATGGTTAACGCAAGTACGAAAGAGGAAATGGGGCAAATTGATTTAAGAATTGGCAACAATGAGAATATTAAGTATAGAGGTCATATTGGCTACAAAGTTCATGAAAATTTTAGAGGGCATCACTATGCAGCCAGAAGTGTGAAATTATTACTGGGGTTAGCCAAAAAACACAATTTAGACTTTTTATTAATTACTTGTAATCCCGACAATGAAGCTTCTAAAAAAACTTGTGAAAGACTTGGTGGGGAATTGGTAGATATAGTAGATTTACCAAAAGATATGGATATGTACACTCGTGGTGAAAGAAAAAAATGTATATACAAAATCAATCTAAAATGAAAAAAATACTATTTACAACCAAATCAGAAAAAATATCAATTGCCAGTGGTGAAGAGCTAGTGATTTTTGATATTATTTTGGATAATGAGAATGCTGAAAGACATATAGAAGTAATGCTCGAAGGCGAGGGAGCTAAAGTTGAACTATATGGATTGTTTTTTGGAAGTGGAGAAACAGTTTTCAAATCTTCTCACATTGTCCGTCATATAGCTGCGTATACTAAATCCGAATTACTTACCAAAGGAGTCTTGAATGACAAAGCCAAGATGGATTACACCTCTCTGATTGATATAAAGAAGGGGACAGCAGGCTGCTCCGGTGACCAAAAGGAAGATACGCTATTACTTTCTCGTGATGCCAAGGTAGACGCTGTCCCAGCTCTAGAAATTGCCAATGATGATGTGAGTGCCTCGCACAGTGTAGCAACTACTTATATCGATGAAATCAAGAAATTTTATTTGCAATCTCGTGGGCTCCCAGAAGAAGAAGTAGTTAAGACGATTGTAAAAGGACATTTTGGTGAGGTACTTAATAAAATAGAAGATGAGAAAGTTAAACAAGATTTCGAAGAAAAAATAGCAATCAAACTATGAAAAATATAAGAAAACAATTCCCAGTGCTAAAAGCTAACCCAAAACTAGCTTATCTTGATAGTGCAGCTAGCACTCTAACACCCAACTCTGTAATTGAAAAAATAAATGATTACTACAAAAAGTATCGCTCCAATGTGCATAGAGGAGTTTATAAAATTAGTGAAGAAGCTACCCTAGAATACGAAAATGCTCGCGCCAAAGTAGCTCACTTTCTAAATGCCGAACATGATGAAGTAATATTTACCTCTGGAGTGACAATGAGTTTGAATATGCTAGCGCATTCACTTTGTAAGGATTTGAGTGAGAAAGATAATATAGTCCTAACCAGAATGGAACACCACGCCAATCTAGTGCCTTGGCAAGAGATGAGTAAAAAATATGGTTTTGAGATTAGGTTTATAGAATTAGAGAGTAATAATATAGAAGAAAAGGAAAATGATTTTAATTTAGATTTAAAAGATGCTAGCCAAAAAATTGATAAGAATACTAAGGTAGTTTCTTTTTGTCATATTTCCAATGCCTTGGGCACTATTAGTCCTATCAAACCTCTTATCAAAATGTCTCAGTCTGTTGGAGCAACAACTATTATTGATGCAGCGCAAACACTAACCCAGTTCCAAATTGATGTGAAAAAATTTGATTGTGATTTCTTAACTTTTTCTGGACACAAAATTTATGGACCGACTGGAATTGGGGTTCTCTATGGTAAAAAAGAAAAACTAGAAAAAATTGATCCAATCTTTTTTGGTGGGGACATGATAAACGAAGTTACCTATGAAAGCTCAACTTTTGCCGAACTGCCAAATAGATTAGAAGCTGGCACACCAAATATTGCGGGAGCTATTGGGCTAGGGGCCGCTGTGGATTTTGTTAATTCTATTGGTTACGATTATATTTGGGAACATAGCCAAGAATTAAGCAAATATTTGTTGAATGAAATAGAAAAAATAGACAAAGTAAAATTAGTCGGAACCATAATAGCCGACAGAGGTTTGGCTTTTTCATTTGTAATTGATGGAGTACATCCACATGACATTGCTTCTATTTTGGATAGAAATAATGTGGCCGTCCGAGCTGGGCATCATTGCACTATGCCTCTAATGAAATATTTGGGGATTAATGGTACAGCCAGAGCTTCGCTTGGGATTTATAATAATAAAAAAGATATTGATCAGCTAGTAAAAGGAATAAAAGAGGTTATTAAAACTTTTGAATAGAACACTAACTTAACGAATCAAACGAATAAAAACAAATTCGTTAAATCTGTTTGATCCGTGTTCCATACATTATGCAAGAAGAACTATACAAGCAATTTATATTAGATCTCTACCGCAATCCTCTAAACAAGAAAGTTCTAGATGATTTTGATATAGAAAAAAGAGGTCTTAATCCACTTTGCGGGGATGATATTACTGTAAGAGTAAAGTTTGATAATGAAAAAATAAAAGAGATAGGCTGGCAAGGAGATGGCTGTGCAATTTCGCAAGCCGCCATGTCTTTGCTTAGTGATGAAATGATTGGCAAAAATAAGGAAGAAATAGAAAAAATAACTGACCAAGATATTTATGAATTACTTGGAATTGAAATAAGTTATACTAGAAAAAAATGTGCGACCTTGGGATTGGATACAATCAAAAAATCTCTAACTCAATCTAAATTTTAGTCTTAATTTTAAAATATGTCCCTACAAATAAAAAACTTAAAAGTAAAACTTGCCGAAGAAGATAAAGAAATTATACATGGTTTGGATTTGGAAATTAAACCAAGGGAAGTTCATGTGATTATGGGGCCAAATGGTTCTGGCAAATCAACCCTGGCCAATACCATCATGGGGCATCCAAAATACGAAATTACCGAAGGAAATTTAGTACTAGAAAATGAAGATATAACCGAAGCCAAAGTAGATGAAAAAGCTAAACAAGGTTTATTCTTATCTATGCAGTACTCACCAGAAATTGGTGGGGTCACTATTAGCAATTTTCTGCGTACTTCTGTAGCAGCGCTTACTGGTGAAAAATTAAATCCAGTCAAATTCCACAGAGCACTTCTTGAGAAAATGAAAGAACTAAACATGAATTCAGATTTTGCCAATCGTTACTTGAACGTGGGCTTTTCTGGGGGAGAGAAAAAGAGAATGGAAGTTTTGCAACTGCTAACCCTAAATCCCAAATATGCTATTCTAGACGAAACAGATTCTGGGCTAGATGTAGACGCTCTCAAGATCGTGGCCGAAGGAATTAACAAGTTCAAATCACCAAAACACGGGGTACTGCTTATTACTCACTACAACAGAATTTTGCAATATGTAGAGCCAGATTTTGTACATATTATGACAAATGGTAAAATTATAAAAAGTGGGGGAGTAGAACTAGCTCACGAGGTTGAAAAAAATGGTTATGACCAATTTATAAAATAAATTTAAATTATGATATTTAAAAATAAATCAAAAATATTTTTAACGCTAATACTTTTTACTTTTGGCTTTTTATTTTTTTTCAACCATGTAAAGGCAGAAGAAGATATTATTTTAGAACCCTGCGCAGTTACAGAAGATGGCGAAGCCACTTGTGCTGCTGATTTGGAAGTGGCGGATAAAGAAGCTACAGAATTGCAAATAGCCAGTGAAAAGATACCGTATGTTTTGTTTCATTTGGATACTTGCCCACATTGCAAAGATGAAATTGCTTTTATAGAGTCTGTTGTCAAACCACAATTTGGTGACAAATTAGATATACAAATTTTTGAAGTATCTGATCCGGCCAATGCGGCTCTTTATAAAAAAATGGCCGAAGAAAGACAAGTAAAAGCTTCTGGAGTACCAGCAGCCTTTATTGGAGTAAATGATCTAATCATAGGATATTCTAGCGATGATGTAACCGGAAAACAAATAATTAATACCATAGAAGCAGCCCTTTCTGGAGAAAAAAATAATAATATTGAAGTACCTTTTCTTGGAAAAGTTGATGCTACAAATGTATCTTTGCCGCTTTTAACCTTGGTAATTGGTTTATTAGATGGTTTCAATCCCTGTGCCATGTGGGTTTTGTTATTTCTTATTTCTTTACTTTTGCCAATGCAAGAACCCAAAAAACGTTGGTTACTAGGTTCAATATTTATTCTTACCAGCGGGATTTCTTATTATGTGTTCATGGCAGCTTGGTTAGAATTAATTTTATTTATTGGAGTAGCTTTGGTTGTTCGTTTGTTAATTGGAACTTTGGCAGTTGGAGTAGGTACTGTTAGCCTAAAAGATTATTGGAAAAATAGAAAATTAGAAGGGGTTGCTTGCAAAGTTTCTGGAATGAAAGGTAGTAAAAATATTTTTGATAAACTAAAAGAAATAGTTCACCGCAAAAATTTGTTATGGTCTATCTTTGGAATTACCTTACTTGGTTTTTCTGTTAATCTGGTAGAATTGGCTTGTTCAGCTGGTTTCCCAGCCTTGTTTGTACAGATATTAGCTTTGGCAGAAGTAACCTCGTTAGAAAGATATCTATACATGGGCGGCTATATTTTGTTTTACATGATAGACGATATGATTGTTTTTGGGATTGCCATGGTAACCCTAAAGGCCACTAGTGGTGGCAATGGTAAATATGCCAAATTTGTACAACTTGTTTCCGGATTATTAATGTTGATTTTGGGTCTATTACTCATTTTCAAACCAGAGTGGTTGATGTTTACATAGTTATGTACGAAATACTAATAACACGAATTTACGAATAATTGATATGGCAACCAAAGAAGATGTAATTCAAATGCTAGAAACGGTTGATGATCCGGAAATAGGGGTAGACATATGGACAATGGGGCTTATTTATGATATTGATATACAAAACAAAGATGATATAAAAATAACCATGACATATACCAGCCCAATGTGTCCGCTGGGTGAACATATCAAAGAAGATATAAGAGAAAGTCTAAAGCTATTAAAATTTAAAAATATAGATATAAATGTAACGTTTGACCCACCATGGCAGCCTTCGGAAGAATTAAAAGCTGCCTTAGGATTACCAAGTAATTAATTTCTAAATATGTGTGACGATCATAACAACAATCAAAAAAAACAAAATCAAATTGACCCACTAAAAATTCAAGGTGGAGACAACCCTGCAGACGACATTGTAAAAGACAAATCTGAACCAAATCAAAGTCTAAAGGCCGAAGAAATTATAGAGGCTAATAATTTTTTGGGAGATCTTTAATAAACGCAGATTACACTTATTTGTATTATCAAAGTTGATTCATTGTCTCTTGGTTAAAGCAAGACGATGTAATTTATTTAATATGGAAGACGAACTAGACAAAAAAATCAAAGAAGAATTTGAGGATGTATCTATTGGCACCAAAAAGACTGGTCGGATAAGAAAAATTGTAGTAGACAGACAAGGCTGTATAGGGGCTAGATCTTGTGTTTTGGTGGCCGAAAAAACTTTTCAAATGGATGATGAAAATTTGGCTTATGTAACTGAAAATGAAGAAGAATACGAAGACGATGATACTTTAATAATGTCTGCGCAATCTTGTCCGGTCTTGGCAGTTCATCTTTATGACAAAGATGGCCATAAAATTTTTCCAGGGGAATAAAAAGACAGCCATTAGGCTGTCTTTTTATAAATAATTTTTACTTTTTCAATACCAATTTATCAGCTTTTACATCTATCCCTACCACACTACCAGATTCAACCCCACCCTCAATCATCATCATAGCCAAAGGATCCAACAATTCTGTTTGAATTACTCGGCGAAGTGGTCTAGCTCCCAAATTCGGGTCATAACCTTTTTTACCTAGCCATTCTTTGGCTTTTTTTGTTACATTAATTTCAATTTTCTTTTCGGCCAATCTTTCAATAACTTTGGCAATTTGAATTTCTACAATTTCCATAATCTCTTTTTGAGATAGGGGATGGAACATAATAATTTCATCTATTCTGTTCAAAAATTCTGGTTTAAAATGCTCACGAAGAGCATCCATAACTTTTTCCTTAATTTTGTCTTCCTTATTTTTACTAGAACCTTTTCCACTGTCGCCAAAACCAAATTCACCAGCTCTACCCATTTGCATTATAGATTCAGAACCAATATTACTGGTCATAATAATAACTGTATTTTTGAAGTTTACTTTTCTACCTTTGGCATCGGTCACATGACCATCTTCAAGAATCTGAAGCATCATGTTAAAAATATCTGGATGTGCTTTTTCAATCTCATCAAAAAGAATTACAGAATAAGGTTTTCTTCTGATTTTTTCGGTTAGCTGACCACCTTCGTCGTAGCCCACGTATCCTGGCGGAGAACCTATAATTTTGCTAACTGCGTGTTTTTCCATAAACTCACTCATATCTACTCGGATCAAAGCTTCATCATCATTAAACATAAACTCAGCCAAGGCTTTGGCTAGTTCGGTCTTGCCAACTCCGGTAGGCCCCATAAATATAAATGAACCAATAGGGCGTTTTTCTTCGGACAAACCAGCTCTAGAACGTCTTATAGCATTGGCTACAGAAATAATGGATTCTTCTTGACCAATCACTCTTTTTTTCAATTCCTCTTCCATTCTGGCTAATTTTATAGTTTCGTCCTCTAGCATTCTTTGTACTGGTATTCCAGTCCATCTGGCTACTACAGCTGCAATATCTTCTTCTGTTACTTCTTCTTTTAGAATAGATCTCCCTTTTTGAATTTCGGCTAGTTTAACTTCGTCTTTTTTTATAGCTTCTTCGAGTGTTGGAATTTTGCCATAACGAAGCTCGGCTACTTTTTGCAAATTCCCTTTACGTTCTTCTATCTCGGCTTGTTGTTTTATTTTGTCAATTTGTTTTCTATGATCACGAATTTTGGTAATAATTTCTTTTTCATTTTTCCAATGTACTTCCAGTTCATTACTCTTTTCACGCAGGTTTTCCAGATCTTCTTTTAATTTTTTCATTCTATCTTTGGAAGTTTGATCTTTTTCTTTTTTTAGAGCAGAAAGTTCAATTTCTATTTTCATCATTTTTCGTTTCATTTTGTCCAAATCATCTGGCATAGAATCAATCTCCATGCGTAGGGCAGAAGTAGCTTCGTCAATTAGATCAATCGCTTTGTCTGGCAAAAATCTATCACTAATATAACGATTGGAAAGTTCTACAGCCGATACAATAGCCGGGTCTGTAATACGCACACCATGATGAACTTCGTATTTTTCTTTGACACCACGAAGAATAGCCACAGCATCGTCTGTATCTGGCTCGAGAACCATTACGGGTTGAAAGCGGCGTTCAAAAGCAGCATCTTTTTCTATATACTGTTGGTATTCTTTTAGAGTAGTCGCTCCTACAGTATGCAGTTCGCCTCTAGCGAGTGCAGGTTTTAGCATATTGCTAGCGTCCACCGCTCCTTCGCTAGAGCCAGCGCCTACAATAGTATGCAATTCATCTATAAAAAGAATTATCTTGCCAAGAGAATCACTAACTTCTTTTAGAACAGCCTTAAATCTTTCTTCAAATTCTCCACGAAATTTGGTACCAGCTACTAGAGATCCTACATCTAGTCCAATAATTTCTTTGTTTTTTAAACTTTCCGGCACATCTCCATTTACAATTCTTTGGGCCAAACCTTCGGCAATAGCAGTTTTACCTACACCAGGTTCACCAATCAGGACAGGATTATTCTTGGTTCTTCTGGTAAGCACTTGCATTACTCTTCTTATTTCATCATCTCGCCCAATTACCGGATCTAATTTTTCTTTTCTGGCGAGCTCGGTAAAGTTTTTGCCATATTTTTCCAGAGCTTGGTACTTGGCTTCTGGAGCAGGGGAATCTACCTTTTGGGTGCCACGGACTGTAGCCAAAACTTTTAGCACATCATCATACTGAGCACCTTGCTTCGACATGATATCGCTAACCGGATTTTTGTTGGTAAGAAAAGCAAGAAGCAAATGTTCTACACTAATGTATTCGTCACCCATCTTTTGTGATTCTTGGGCTGCATTTTGCAAAATAAAAATCATGGCTTGCCCCATAAGGATTTGGCCAATATTGCCAGACATAGCCGTACCTTGCTTAGGAATTAGGCCAATCATAGATTTGGTTTCTGCTCTTAGTTCTACCAAATTAACGTTTAGTTTTTTTAATACAGACACCACAACGCCGTCTTCTTGTTCTAAAAGAGAGGAGAACAAGTGAGGTGGCTCCATTTGTGGCTGGCCATTTTCATTGGCAATTTGAGAGGCTCTTTGTAAAGCTTCTTGGGATTTGTTGGTAAAATTTTGGGGAATCATAGTTATGTGCGAAATTACGAAAATACGAAGTTAATATTATTGGCACTCTTATCCTAAGAGTGCCAATAATATATCATACTGGATTTTACTGTCAACTTGTGTTATGATTATAGCATAATTTTGCTAAAATATGGACAAAAAAAGACTTTTTCTTGCACTAAAGGTAAGCAAAGAAGTAAGCCAAGAGTTGCAAAGACTACAAAAAGAATTAGAATTTTTAAACAAAAAGGCACACTTGAGATGGACAGCCCCAGAAAATTTTCATCTCACTTTGGCTTTTTTGGGAGAGTGGCCAGATCAGGCTATAGAAGCTGTGACCAAAGTAGGTCAAGAAATTGCTACGTCTCACCAATCTTTGGATTTGTGGTTAGACAAAATAAATGGTTTTCCAAGTAAGTCCAAACCAAATATAGTCAATGTAGCTGTGGCCAATGAACACCGCAAACTAGAACTCTTGCGCCAAGACCTAGCTACAGCTTTGCACGGGCATGGTTTTGATACTGGCAACAAAGAATGGCACCCCCATATAACTATTGCCAGAAACAATAGTGGTGAACATCTCGATGGAATGCATTCAATTGAGCCAGAAAAAGTAGTTTGGCAGGTAAACAAATTTTCACTTTTTAGTAGCCACAGAACAGGTAGTAAACCAATATACAAAGAACTTAGTACTTTTGATTTGAACTAGTATGAATTTGTTAGGTGTAAAAATGAGTGATCTAAATCTTGAACAAAGTCTGGAGTTTGTAAAGGGAGCCTTGCGAGCCAAACGTAAAATTAAAATTTACACTCCAAATCCAGAAATCTTGGTAGAGGCTTACAATGATCCTAGTTTTAAAGAAATTTTAAACAAATCAGACTTAAACATTTGCGATGCCAAAGGAGTTGAGCTATTTGCAAATGGAACCTTGACTAGAATTACAGGCGTAGATTTTCTTTTGCAAATTTGTAAACTTGCAGAAGAATTGAATAAAAGAGTATTTTTACTTGGTTCAGAAAGTGAAGAAGTTCTTAAAAATGCAAAGAAAAAATTAATAAGCAAATATCCAAACTTAAAAGTAGTTGGGGTAAGTAGGGGACTCCAAATAGAAAAAAATACCAAGGGTATTGGTTATAGCAAAGAAGAAAACTCCAAGCTACTACAAGATATTAACGATTTGGAGCCAGATATATTGTTTGTAGCCTTTGGTCACAAAAAACAAGAATTTTGGATAGACGAAAACTTAGATAAACTAAATCAAGTTAAAATAGCAATGGGAGTAGGAGGAGCCCTCGATATGATTTCTGAAAAAACCAAAAGAGCCCCTATTTTGTTAAGAAAAATAGGACTAGAATGGTTATGGCGTTTAATACTAGAACCTAGTCGCTACAAAAGAATTTTTAATGCTGTTATTATTTTTCCATATTTATGTTACAAAGAAAACCCAAAAAATTAATTAGCAAACTTGATCAAAAAAAATATCGCAAAGAATTAGGACTTTTTGTAATTGAGGGAATAAAATTAGCCGAAGAAGCTTTGAACTCTGGGGTAGATATCGAACTTTTGGTAATTGAAGAAAAAAGAAAAAATGAATCAGATATAAATAAGCTTGTAAACAAATTAAATGATCTTGGCGTAGAAATTGAATATTGTAGTACCAAAGAAGCCAAAGAAATAAAAAAAACAGAAGTATTCCCGGGGGTTTTACTTGTGGTTAAATATAAAAATCATCTTTTAAAAGATTTAGATCTTAAAAAACCAGTTATCTTTTTAAACAAAGTTTCTGACCCAGGAAATCTTGGCACCATTATCCGTACAGCCGACTGGTTTGGTATAGATAATATTGTTTTAGACAAAGGATCGGTAGATCCCCATAATGACAAAGTATTACGAAGCACAATGGGATCTATCTTTAGAACCAAAATTGTAACTAATGTTCCGGCTCAAGAAGCACTTGAATTTTTGGCAAAAAACGGCTATGATATTGTTTCTTTTAGCATGAATGGAGAAAATATGGACAAAGCCAACTTTTCTCCAAAAACTGTTTTAGTCTTTGGCAGTGAATCACATGGTATCAATCCGGATATTTTGGATAAATCGGCTAAAACATTGTCTATTCCTGGTACAGGTAGAGCCGAATCATTGAATGTAGCGGTATCAGCAGGGATAGTATTAAATAAAATTTTTAAATTATGAAAACTAGATTTGCCCCCAGCCCGACAGGATTTTTGCACATAGGTGGTCTTCGTACCGCTCTATTTGCTTATTTGGAAGCTCACAAAAATGGCGGAACTTTTTTGCTTAGATTGGAAGACACCGATCGAGAAAGATTTGTAGAAGGAGGCGCAGAGAACATATTAAAAGCTCTTGAATGGGCCAATGTAAAAATTGATGAAGGAGTTGTTTTAAAAGAAAATAAAGTAAGCCAAATAGGGGATAACGGACCTTATATACAATCCGAAAGATTAGATATCTACAAAAAATATATTGAAGAGCTTTTGGAAAAAGAACAAGCTTATTATTGTTTTTGTACCAAAGAAAGACTAGACGAATTACGCAAAGTCCAAGAATTAAACAAAAAAGCTACAGGCTACGATCGTCATTGTAGAAATTTGGATAAAGAAGAAATAGAAAAAAATTTAGAACAAAATTTGCCACATGTAATAAGACTAAAAATGCCCACCGAAGGAACTACGGAATTTGAAGACAAAGTAAGAGGTAAAGTTTCTTTTGAAAATGTACTAATAGATGATCAAGTACTTATAAAATCCGATGGATTCCCTACATACCATTTTGCTGTGGTAGTAGACGATCATTTGATGGAGATAACTGACATTATAAGAGGAGAAGAATGGTTACCATCTATTCCCAAACATATTATTTTGTACCAAGCTTTTGGTTGGGATATCCCAAACTATGCTCATTTGCCATTATTAGTAAACGAACAAAAACAAAAGCTTAGCAAAAGACATGGTGACGTTTCTGTAGAAGATTTCAAAGAAAAAGGCTATTTAGCAGAAGCTTTGGTAAATTTTATAGCCTTTTTAGGTTGGAATCCTGGTACAGACAAAGAAATATATTCTTTGGAAAAATTAAAACAAGATTTTGCTATAGCAAAAGTAGGCAAAGCAGCCGCAGTATTTAATAGAGAAAAATTAGATTGGTACAACAAACAATACATTACTCAAATGGACTTGAATGAACTAACCAAAAGAACCATCCCATTTTTTAAAAATTTTGGGATTTTGAACAAAGATGAAATTGATGACCAAGAAAAATTTGAGGCTCTAAAGAAAATAGTAGGCCTAGAACAGGGGAGAGCTAGTACTTTGGTAGAGTTGGTAGAAGCTACAGGTTTTATGTTTGCCGATGAGCTAGATTATGACAAAGAATTACTAGCTTGGAGAAAATCAACTTTGCAAGACGCCAAAGAAAAATTAGGATTAGTTAAAGAATTACTAGAAAAAATTGAAAATTGGGACAAAAATAGTATAGAAGAAATACTATTCAAATGGATAGAGGATAATCAATATGGCAAAGGGGATGTACTGTGGCCCCTAAGAGTAGCCTTGTCCGGGCAAAAAAATTCTCCAGGTCCCACTGAAATAGCCCAAGCCTTGGGTAAAACAAAAACCTTACAAAGAATTGAAGCTGCTATCTCCAAAATATAAAGAGCTCTAGTAGAGCTCTTTTTTAATATATGATATTATTGTTATATATGAGAAAAATCAAACATTTTATAATTGTTTTGCTTTTGTTATTTGCAACCCTAATTTTTAGGCCAAATTTTGATATTACTCATACTGCCAAAGCTTCTACAAACACTCAGGCAGAAATAGACGCCTTAAACAAAAAAATAGCCGAAAAAAGAGAAAAAGTAGCCGAATTAGAAAAAAACATAGCTTCTGTAAAAAAAGACATTAGCCAAGCTAGACTAAAAAAAGTTTCTTTTGAAAATCAAGTATCCATAATTAGTAATCGTGTAACTCAAGTTGAGCTAGATATAGAAGCTACTCAAGAAAAAATAGATGCTTTGGAACTAGAGATAAAAGCTTTGTCTTTGGAAATAGACCAAAAACAAACTGACATAAACAGACAAAAGAAAATAATTGCTGAATTTGTGAGGACACTTCATTATGAAAATGATATGAAATATATTGAAATTCTGGCAACCTATGAAAA
Organism: uncultured Gammaproteobacteria bacterium; assembly: GCA_964345045.1. Lineage (GTDB taxonomy): Bacteria > Patescibacteriota > Patescibacteriia > Magasanikbacterales > UBA922 > XYB1-40-15. Next base: position 464,243 of record CAYFPM010000001.1, on the reverse strand, counting down.
TTTTTCAGATTTTTATAATAAATTACAATATTTACAAACAATCGAGTCTGATCTGGGCAAAAGCGCCAAATCACTAAGATTGGCCAAGTTAACCCTCGATGAAAAAAAACAATTAACAGAAGAAAGACAAGAGAGTTATGAGACATTAAGAGATGGATTATCCGGCAAAAAAAATGAACTAGACGAACAAAAATTTGCCAAAGAAAATTTACTAGAAGAAACAAAATCATCCGAAAGAGTATTTCAAACTTTGTTACAAAATTTACGAAATCAGTACCGAAAAATAGAAGGTGAAATATCTAGTATAGAAAAAGAAGTAAGAGCCAAATTGGAAGCTCAAAATAAATTAGAAAAAGCCAAAGAACCTAACTTTTCTGGTAAATTATCCTGGCCTACACAAAGTCGCTATATCACAGCCAGATTTCATGACCCAGATTATCCATATAGACATGTCTTTGAACACAACGCAATTGATATAAGAGCTGCCCAAGGCACGCCAATTCACGCTTCTGGATCAGGTTATGTAGCCAGAGCCAGAAGATGTAGCTCCGCCAGCTGCTACAGCTATGTAATGCTTATCCATAGTGGTGGAATTTCTACTTTGTATGGACACATGAGCAAAATCGCTGTAAGTGAAGATCAATTTGTAACCAGAGGCGATGTTATTGGTTACACCGGAGGAACTCCGGGGACAGTTGGGGCGGGACCTTTTGTAACCGGCCCTCATTTGCATTTTGAAGTTAGACAAAACGGAATTCCTGTAAATCCATTAAACCATTTGGTAAAAGATTATTAATATGAATTTACCTTATTCAGATAATGTGGTTTTTTTCGATACAGAGTTTACAACGCTTGATCCGAGTAGGGGAGAGTTGTTATCTATAGGTCTGGTTTCGTACAAAACTGGCAAAAAATTATATATAGAATTTGATTACGATGACAAATACTTGGATCCTTGGGTAAAGAAAAATGTTTTACCACATTTGGAAGGAAAAACAACCACCATAAAAAAAGCTCGCAAAAGAATAGAAAAATTTTTAGAAAAATCTAGGGATGGCAAATCAAAACCATACTTAGTGGCTTACGTAAACCAATTTGATGCTATATATTGGTACAAATTATTTGGTTCTGCCAAACAACATCCTGCTTATTGGATACCTATAGATTTTGCCTCTATTTTATTTGCCCATGGATACTCACCAAATAGCATGGGTAAACATAAATTTTTTACAAACCTAGGTCTTAACAAAGAAGCTTACAAAGGTCACAATGCTCTTGAGGACGCTTTGTTGCTTAGGGATACCTACATATCTTTTTTTGAAAATCTTGACCCTACAATAAAATAATTTTATTTTAGGATCGCTCTAGTGTCGCACAATCTAAGTAAGACAAACCTCTTCAAAGAGGGTAGGGCAAACCCTACTAAAAATTAATATATTTATCAATTTAAATATTGTTTAAAAAATAAGTTACTTGTCTTGTATTAAAAATTTTCAAATTATCTATATAAATATAGATTTATCCGCATAATTATTTGCAACAAATACAATCCTAGAGAATGATTCAAGAAAGTTATAAAAGGTACTGGTATGCTATCACCTGTGATTTTAAAGCGCATTTTTGTAGTGTCGTAAAATATCAATTTAAACAATTTATCCAAGCAAAAAGGGGACTTAATCGTTTTAATAATAGATAATATTAACTAACACAAAAAGAGATGGCTTATATAAGTTTGAAAAAGCATAAGTATATAAATAAATATTTTTTATAAAAAATTAGAAAAATATATTAATGTATTTTTAAAAGGAAAATACAGCAAACTTTGTTGGGTAAAGAATTAAGGTTAATATATATAGGATGAATATGCTAAGCACATAATGTCGCATAAGATACATTGTGCGACATAAGATAAGGTGGTGTCTGTACTAGACAACCTCCTGCTATTATTTAGGCTAACGATCCACCTAGAATACCCATCCACCTCCTCCCCTTTTTTATTTCCAATAAATCTTGTCTTTAAATCGCAAGTCAACATATTCCAAAAAATCAGTATCCAAACCTTTTTGTAAAATATATTGCATTTCTTCTATCTGCCCAGAAGTCTCTCTTAGGTTTATTTTCAAATGCCTACCATCTACTAGATAGAGTGTTGCCTCTCCCCTATCACCCGAACTTTCTATATAATCCAAATCAATTTCTGATCTTAATTCTAAAAAATTAAACCAATCTATAGTACCAAGAGCATAATAATCTGGTACCATTTTAGTATTTATATCCACCTCTTTGTTTCTAGAATCATACAAAATAGGATAAGTCCCAAATTTTGTTCTAATTCTATTTGAGCTAGGTTCATGATACCTAACCAGATTAATTTTTTCTTCTCTAATTGTTCCGTCTGCCAAAGTTGTGGTTACCAAATCAAATGTTTCAAACCATTCTCGCTCTGTCACATTTTCTAATATTTCTATAATATTTCCAGCTGGACTCAAATAACTATATTTTGTTCCGTTGTCATATATTATAGTAGATATTTTTTCTTCCAAAACAATATTAATTTTGTTAGGAAAATTTTTCTCAACCTTCAAATTTTTTATCGGATATTTTTCCAAAAGTAAACCCTTTATATCCCCCAAGTTAGTCATCACGTAACTATCTCCAGGAAAAATAAAAAACTTTTTATAATTAAGCACACCCCTTACAGCTTCTTTTATTTCTGTTTCTTCTATTCTATCCAATCCAGATATGTGTATTTTACTTATTTTAAAAAAAGAATGATAAAGAAAAAACCATAAAATTAAAAACAATATCCCTACAAAAATATAAATTTCTATTTTTCTTTTTTTATCAAAATTTTTATTTACTTTATAAGGGTTTGCCCCTGATCCACCAATCAAATATTTTTTTCTACCCGAAGATAGACTAGTTGAATCTTTTTTGACTAGTTTTACAAATTTTCTTTTTAATTTGTGTTGATTAGCTTTTTTTCTGTACATTTTAAAAACCTCTTTTTATTTTTCTTATTTTTTCTACCAACCAATTCAAATAATACTTTTTATTTATAACCAAATCATAACTTGGAATCAAATCTATTTGTTCTCCTCCAAATCCTTTTTTAAAATGAGTTATCCCAAAAAAAGGATGGTTTTTCGCTTGGCTGTTTGGGGCAACTCCCCAAAAATTATAGCTTTTTATTCCCCTCTTTTTAGCCTCTTGAATCACTCGCCACTGTAGCAAATAACTAGATGGTAATTTTTTATTTAAATTCAAAGAGGCACTGTGTCTATAACAAGCCATATTGCCATAAAACATAATTATAGCCGCAGCGTCTATATTTCCATCTGGCAATTTGGCTTCAAAATAAACCGCTTCACCATCTTCTGCAAAGGCATTAAATTCTGTTTTTATATACTTTTTTCCAAATGGAACAAACTTGTGTCTTTTTGCTGTTTTTTGCAAGAAATTATGAAAAATAGAAAGTTTTTCATCGGTATTATATTGTGTTACTACCACACCGTCCCTTTCACAACGTCTTATCAAATTTCTATGATTTTTTTTCATTTCAGAAATTATTTTTTCTTCTGGTTTATCCAATTTTAGTATCCAAGTATTTTCTGCCAACACATGCAAAGGAGATTTTTTATATTTTAACTTTTTCAATATTTCAATCTTTTCTTTGCTTGATTTTATAAAAGGACTAATCCTGACAAAATTGTATTTCTTTTCGTTTGCAAAATTTTTAATAAACTTGGTAAACAAAGAAAAAGCCCCTTCAAAATCAACATTATCTGAAATAATTGGTCCATAAGGAATATATAAAAAATCCCCTCTCTTGGCGTGGGTAGACACAACGAGCGCCCCGCCTACCAACTCGTCCTTTTGGTATATACCCACCAAAAAACTTTCTTCACCCAAAGATTTATAAAATTCACCGTATTTATAAGATTGCACAAACACGCTATGGTGTTTTTTTACAAAATCATCCCAAGCTGTTTTATTTTCTATTAGTCTAACCTTCATAGCTATTTATAATATCGCTTATCTTCTTGGCATCCTCTTCTTGGATATTTATATTTGTTGGCAAATTAAAAGAAGATTCTATATATTGTTCTGCTTTTGGGCAGGATCCTGCCTGGTAGTTGGCACAAGTAATATTGGTATCATTTGGGGCTACCACTTGTTGGTACCAATCCCCTACCAACAGACCTTTGCCTTTGGTAAAGGTCAAAAAAATTTTATTTTTGTCTACAAAAATATGATAACGCAAAAGAGGGTTGTCCAAGTCTTGAGTGTGCTTAATTAACTTATTTTTAATATTATTTTTATATATTTTGGCTATTTTTATTCTATGATTATTTATATTTTTTATATTAGATAATTGTCTTATAGCCAAAGCAGCCAAAGCATTTGGATATTTTGCCGGAAAATAATCAGGTTTAATCCCCTGTTTTTCTTTTTGTTCTATTATTTTATTAATTAGACCGATCTTCCTAGCAAAAAAAAGAAAAAATTTTCCAATTTTTAAACCATACAACTTTTTGCCTACAAAAAATACCGGAGCATGCCACAGGTGCTTTAGAATTATTTTTAATTTTAAATCTTTTAAATCTTTTTGATATGTACTCAAATCTTCTGTAAAACTATCATTATTTACCAAAACAAAGCCCCCTCTAACTGAAGAAATCGGTTTGTCCGAACCCAAACTAAAAATAGCCAAATCTGCAAAAGTCCCTAATTTTTTTTGTTTGTATTCACCACCAAATGTATGAGCACAGTCTTCTATGGTTTTTATATTTTTTTCTTTTGCTAGCTCTAAAATATTATCAATATCTGCTGGGTTACCAAAAGTATGTTGGATCAAAATAACTTTGGTCTTATCCGTTATTTTTTTCTCTAAATCTACCACATCTATATTTAGATCATCTTTTATATCTACATAAATTGGAGTAGCCCCCACCCATTTAATAGCATTTACTACTACAACACAGGTATAAGCCTCTACTACTACTTCATCCCCCTTCCCTACCCCCAAAGCTTTTAATGCAAAAAACAGACTGGTCCTACCACTATCAAACAAAACAATTTCTTTATTATCAAAAAAATTACTAATTTTAGTTTTTAATTCTACAAGCTCTTTTCCATTTTTCAAATTTTTCCAGCACCAAGGATTAAACAAAAACTTAAGCGCTACAAACACTTCTTTTGATCTGAAATTGGGAGAAAAACCAGTAAAGAACATCCTCATACAGATTCTTTGGTTAATATGTTATGAACACTTGCCGGGATCCTGTTTTCCAACAATATAACTGTTTCTTTTTCTGCCAGCTTATTCATATAAAGTAACAATTCTTTTGGATCATAAATATCTTTTACTCTAGTATTATATTTTTCATTAATCCCTTTTTTTAAATAATCTGAATAGTCTTTTTTTATTATCACCAATTCTTCAGCACTATAGTCTATAGCTCCTCCAATTTTTTCGTGTATTTCTTTAGTTTTATCCCCTAACTCTGGGATACCTCTGGTAACCACCACTCTGCTAAAATTAGAGGAAAAAGTGCTAAACGTATCCAGAGCAGAAAGAAAACCATCGGGGTTGGCATTATAACTATCGTCTATAATAATTGCTTTTTTGTATTTGTACATTTTTAATGTTTGTTCCGGTGGTTCTAAATCATTTACAGCATTTTCAATTTCTTCTTTATTCATTTTCAAATGTTCGCCTACAGCAACGCAAGCTGCAATATTGTTGGCATTGTGATTGCCTAATATTTTTGCTTCTATATTGTATTTTAAATCTTTATAACTTATAACGGTTGTTAAAATTCCGTTTTTTGATTTTATATCTTCTACCAAACAATCTGGATTCAAATCTTCGTCAGAACCATAAGTAACGGTCTCAACTTTTAGAGTATCTAATTTTTCTCGAATATAAAAATTATCAAAATTAACAACTGCCAAACCATTCTTTTTGGGAAGGGCGTGGAGTAATTCAAATTTAGCTTTTTGAGTATTTTGGATACTCCCAAACAAAGAAAGATGTTGTTCATTGATAGCCGTAAGTATGCCTATTTTTGGATTTATCATTTTGGCGATAAGACCAATCTCCCCTACAGTGTAGGCTCCCATTTCTACTACAAAAACTTCTTTGTCTTCAAAATTATTTCCCAAAATAAATTTTGCAACCCCAATTTCTGTATTTATGTTTTTGGGGGTTGTAATAACTGAATATTTTTTGGCAAGTATTTGTCCCAAAAAAGATTTAACAGTTGTTTTTCCATAACTGCCGGTAACACCTATGATTAATAAATCTTTATATTTTTTAATTTTTTGCTTGGCCCTAAAGATATACAATTTTTTGGCCAAAGAGGTTGGTAGAGCAAAAGCTTGAACAATAATAGTATTAACAATAAATCTAAAAAACATTAACAAGAACAAAAGAGCCCAATCTTTGGTAAGCACAAAAAGTCCACCTTCTACCAAAAGTGATATACCAATTATCAAAATTGCTTTTGGTGTAAACACAGGATGTCTTAATTTCTTTTTTAAAATCAAAACAGAATTTACAAAGAAATCAAAAAATAAAAATATTAGTAATAAATATTTTAAAAATAAGACATTGTTGAGTGGCCAAAAAATAGCTACTGCCGCAATAAAACCACGCCAAAATATACTATATCTGTTCCAAAATCTATAACCTTCTTGTGTAGTCAAAAAATCTCTAAATCTGTCTATGCGATATTCTTTTAACTGCCAGATATATGTAAAAACACTATAGTCTGCCAAAGCACTATAGAGCCAGAGTATAAAAATAAAAAAATTTATATAACTAGGCATAAATTAATTTAAGCTTTTTATAAAGTCTAAAATTGCTTTGAAATAGTTATCTGTTTGCTGTCTGTGCAAACCATGGTTACCGTTTGGAAAAACTTTAAAATTGGCACCTTTTAACAAAGTATTTATCTTTTTCCCATATCTAAGTGGAGTCATCTTGTCCTTTTGCCCCCAGGTGACAAAAACAGGCAAATCAAGCTTGTGTAATTCTTTTGTCAGGTCTTGTCTAATAATTTTTCTATAAATATCTCTTTGTATCCCAGAAGTTTTGGTGTAGTCTGGAGAATCAATGCTCTTATAAAAAATTTTTTTGGCCAATACAGAAAAAGATTCTATGATAGGTAATCTAAAAATCAATTTACCAAATTTGGCAATAGATCCAAACAGTATTCTTCTTATTAATTTTTTTGGTCTTACCAAAGCGGCTCCGCTTAAAATTAAACCTTTTAGCAAGTTTGGGTTGTCTATAGCAACTCTAGTCGCCACTTGCCCACCAAATGAGTGGCCTAACAAAACTTTGTCCCCTTCAATTTTTTTTAATTTTTCTACTGCAAATTTACTATACTCCTCTATCCCCCAAACATTTTTGGGGCATGGTTCCCCACCAAAACAAGGCAAATCTATACAAACAACATTTATTTCTTTTCCAGCCAACCCCAAAAAATTAGCCCATGTTTCATGACTTCCTCCCCAACCTGGCAAAATTACCAAGGTTGGCAAATTGGAATTACTGGACATAAGTAATAATTATAGTTTTTCTTTTCCTCCCATGTAATTTTTTAAAACTTTTGGGATAGTTATCGAACCATCTTCATTTTGGAATTGTTCTACAATTGAGAGAGGAAATCTGCTTAGAACCACAGCTGTACCATTTAGAGTATGTACAAATTTATTTTTTCCAGATTTATCTTTGTATTTTATGTTAAGCCTTCTGGCTTGGTAATCTGTACAATTTGAAGCGCTAGTAATTTCTCCAAAATCTTTCATAACCATACGAGCTTCGAAATCATATTTTCTATATGCCGGACCGCCCAAATCTCCTGTAGGGATATCAATTATTCGGTAAGACAAGCCCAAACCATCACAAATTTCTTTTTCGATCTCCAAAAGTTCTTGATGCAATTTTTCACTATCTTCTGGTTTGCAAAAAACAAACATTTCTAATTTTGAAAACTGGTGTACACGATACATTCCTTTGTTTGTTCTCCCATAAGCGCCTCCTTCTGTGCGATAACAATGAGATATACCTGCGTATTTAATAGAACCATTTTCTAGATCCAAAACTTCGTCCGCATGATAACCAAGCAAAGTAATCTCTGCTGTACCAATAAGGTTTAAATCAGTGCCCTTGATTTCGTAAATTTGAGACTCTTCACCTCTGGGATTAAAACCAGAACCTTCCAAGATTTCACTTTTTACCACATGGGGAGTTTCTATCAAGTTAAAACCATGTTTGGTAACTACATCTATACCAAAATTCAACAAAGCTTGATTTAATTTAACTAAGTTATTTTTTGTATAATAAAATTTTGAACCAGCAACTTTGGCTCCTCTTTCAAAATCAAGCAAACCTTTTTCTGTCAAAATTTGTTCATGGTCTTTTGGTTCAAAAGAAAAATTTAATTCTTCTCCAATTTCTTCTACCACTTTGAAATCTTCTTCTCCACCTACTGGAGAATCCGGATGAGTAAGGTTTGGTATATCCAAAAGTATTTCTTTGAAATCTATTTCAATTTTTTCTACCTCTTGTTCTAGATTTTTTATTTCTTCTCCTACTTTTTTCATTTTTTCTATTTCTTCGGGGGTTGGTTTGGTTTTTGATTTTTTATTTCTTTCTGCTCTTAGTTCTTCTACTTTTTGCAAAAGCTGACTTCTTTTTTTATCCAATTCCAAAAATTTATCAAAATCAATTTTGACATTTCTTTTGAGCGTGTTTTCTTTTATCAAATCCAAATTTTCTCTTATAAAATTTATATCAAGCATATTTTATAAATTATACTTAGCTATTAACTCTTTTACTCTTGGTAAAACTTTTTTTAGCATAATTGGATCATTCCCAAGTAACTCTCTATCAAATATCTTGTCTGGCTCAACAAACTCTATATCCAAAATCTCTGCATCGCTATATTTACCATCTCCCCCAACTATCTTGCACACATGTGGAATTAAATATATTTGGTAGCCTAATTTTTCACTCCAATCTACTTCTATATGATTGAGCATTTCTACAATTTCTACATCATAACCAGTTTCTTCTTTTATTTCTCTAACCAAATTCCCTGCTATATTTTCGCCCAGCTCTACCCTACCACCGGGTAGTTCCCATTTTCTATGAAAGTCTGGTCTATGTGGATCATTTCGCAAAGCCGATAACATTTTTCCGTTCTTTATAATAATGCCACAAGGAACCACAATATGTTTGGTAGAATATACGTTTTGTAAATAATGTTTGGTCTTTAACAAAGCTTTGGATCTGTGACTAAAGGAATTTTTTTCTTGAACTGTCATTTCTGCAAAAGTTCTAGCTTCACCTTTAACTTCAAATACAGAATCATAATCGTAGCCACTATCCCCTCTCTCGGACTCCAAAATGTTTCCTTCGATTTTGCCAATAGATGTAAACACAGTCCCTTTTTCTGGATCATATACAGAAATACAAGCTTCAAAAAAAGCTTCTCTATTTTTTATATTTTTCAACTCGCTTAGCAAATTTTCTCTTCTGCTCAAACCATCTTTTCCTACTCTGGCAGCCTTTATTCCTGGCCAGCCATCCAAAGCGGCTACAAACAAACCAGTATCATCGGCCAAAGATATTAAACCGGTTTTTTCTGCATAATATTTTGCCTTTAGAATAGCATTTTCTTCCAAGGTATTCCCTGTCTCTTCTGGTTCTTCTATCTTTAGGCTCAAATCTTCTAAACCAACCAAATCAAAAGGTAGGTCACCCAAAAAATGCCTAATTTCTTCTAGTTTTCCTTTGTTTGTGGTTGCTATTAGCAATTTTTTTGCTTCCATACTGCTAGTTAATTTTTTGAAATGTAATACCTGGCTCGGCCACTTTTGTAAGTTTCTTCACTAAACGGTCGCAATCTTACAATCTCTGAATCAATTGAATTATTTTCTAATTCTTCTATCAATTTATCAACAAATATTTTTTGATCATATCCCAAAGCAATTACATCGGGTTTAAACTCTACTACTACTTTATAAGGATTTTCCGGATCTCCAAGTACAGCCTTATCAACTATTTTTAATTCTTCCAAAAGTTTTCTTCTGTCTGTCTCTACATTATAAGCATCTCTTTTTTTTATTTTTTTAACATTTTCGTCTCTGGCCACTACTGCTATCAAATTGTCACCATAGCTTTTGGCTTGTTTCATCATGTCTATGTGTCCCAGATGCAATATATCAAATACACCAAATACCATTACGGTTTTTTTCATACTTTATTTATTTTACCAATTCAAATTCCTTCGTTAATTTTTCTATCTTTTTTCTTTCGCCATAAACCAATACTCCCAAAATTTGCAAATCATCTTTTTCAACTTGTTTGTGTAACTCGGCTACTTTCAAATCATTGGAAGTTTCTTGCATGGCTTCTGTAAAACACTCTACGTGCATGTTTTCTATTTCTGCTTTTGTTTTTAATTCTAGTAATTTTTCATTACTATCTGTATCTTTTATCAAAATAGCGTGTTGAATATTCATTGGAATTTCCATACCATCGCTAGTTTCTGAACTATTCAAATGAATCAATTTTTTACCTTCTCTTGCTCCAAAAGAAGCATTCAAATGAGCCAAAGCATTCATTTTTGTCCAAGCCGGACGAGCCTTGTCTTGTAACAATACGACATGAACAGACATGCTCTTCTTTGATTTGCCAGAATTACCAGAATCTTCATGATGTTCTGGCTTCATAAGCGGGAACATAACACATTCTCTAATCGGAGTATCTTCTAGAAAACTAAACAATCTTTCCGAAACTCCAAAACCAGAAGTCGGTGGCATACCGTGTTCTAGGGCTTCTACAAAATCGGCATCATGCATTTGGGCTTCACTGTCACCTGCTTCACGCATTTTGGCTTGTTCCCGAAATCTATCTGCTTGGTCAAGCGGATCATTTAACTCACTATAACCATTACCTATTTCACTACCAGCAATAATTACTTGATACCTTTCTGTAGCATTGTGTAGAGTCTCGTGTCTTTTGGCCAATGGTGAAACATCTACCGGATGATGAACTAAAAAGACTGGACCTGCTATATTTTTGCGACAATATTTCCAAAGAGAATCAATAAGCCTGCCTCTACCTTCAAAATCTTCATACTTGATTTCCAATTCGTCTAATTTTTTTCTTAAAACAGTTTCTGTTGCTTCTTTTATATCAACTCCAGTTTGTTTTTTTACTTCTTCTGCATAATCAATTCTTTGCCAATCTTTGCTCAAATCAATCCCTTCAAATTTACCAATATCAAATTCTAGAGTTCCAAATGTTTCTTTTATTACATACTTATACATTTTTTCTACCAAAGCCATACTGTCTTCGTAGTTGGCATAAGCCCAATAAAATTCCATCTGGGTATAATCTTGCAAATGTTCTCTACTCATTCCTTCATTACGAAATTGCCTACCAATTTCAAAAGTTTTTTCAAATCCGGCTACCATTAATCTTTTTTGCCAAAGTTCTCCCATAGAAATACGAAGAAAAACATCCATGTCGAGAGCATTGTGGTGAGTAGAAAATGGAGTGGCATCTGCCCCACCAGCGGTTGATTCCAAAACCGGAGTTTCTACTTCCAAAAATTTTTCTTTGATCAAAAATTCTCTCATTGATTGCCAAAAACGAGATTTGCGATAAAATCTTTGTCTTAAATCTGGATTGGCAATAAAATCCAAATAACGTTTGCGTAGACGTAATTCTTCGTCTTGCAAACCATAAAATTTGTCTGGAAGTGGACGAAGTGATTTGGAAAGAATTTTCCAATCTTTGATAAGAATGGATTGTTCTCCTTTTTGGGTAACAAATCTCTCTCCTTGTATATTCAAAATATCTCCAAGGTCTATTTTTTTTACAAAGAGTTTAAAATTGTCCTTTTCTACTTCGTTTTGTTTTAGAACAACCTGAATTCTACCGGTCTCATCTTCTAGATGCCCAAAACACAATTTACCCATCTCTCTTTTGGACATCAATCTTCCCGAAATAGTTAAATTTTTACCTTCTTCGGTTTCTAGAGCAGATTTTATACTGGTGTGTGCTACTCCTTTTGAAGGATACGGCGCTATCCCCAATTCCTTCAAATTAGACAATTTAGCCAGTCTTACTTCTCTTTCGTCGTTTATATCTAAATTTGGATTTTTTTTGCTTTCTTTAGCCATATATTTGTAATTATTCATCTATGATTTTAGCAAGAATAGGCCTAAATTTCAAATACCCCTCTCGGGGGTATCTGTTTTTTGTTTTTTTTGCTTATTTTACATCAATAATCTTGTATTTTAATATTCCTACCGGGACTTCTACTTCTACAGTGTCTCCCTTCTTTTTGCCCAAAAATGCCATACCTATAGGAGATTCATTTGATATTTTGTTGGCAAGTGGATCTGCTTCTTGAGCTCCTACAATCATATACTCTTTGGTATTGCCATCGACTTTTACCTTTATTGTCGAACCCACATTTACTACACCACCTTTGCTATTGCTTTCTATTACCTTGGCATCGCTTATAATAGCTTCGATTTGTTTTACTCTACTTTGTGCCCAAGCCATTTCTTCTCTGGCAGCATGATACTCGGCATTTTCCGACAAATCCCCCATTTGTCTGGCATCATCAATTCGTTTGGCCAAACCGGGAATAGTTTCTTCTTTCAAAATTTTTTTTTCATTTTTTAGGTCTTCTAATTTTTCTTGAGTTAAATATTGTACTTTATCTTCCGACATATGCTGTTTGTCTATAAATAAATAGTCCGCACTGCTGCGGATAAAAAATCAAATTTTAAATTATGAAAATTAACAAAAAATAAGGATCTCTGGTGATTTTGTAATTTAAAATATAAATAATATATTTTTAGTATATCAGAGCCAACTTAAGGGTCAAATAGTTATCCACAAAATCTAAGAATTTCTATAACTCCACCACCAATTATAAAATTTTTCTGCCACGGGAACCGCGGCCCTACTCCCGGAATCTCCTTCTTCAATTAGGATGGTTAGTACAATCTCCGGATTATTGTATGGGGCAAATGATGTAAACCAAGCATGAGGCTCTTTTTTACTACTCCATTGGGCTGTCCCTGTTTTGCCCGAAATATCTACAGGCAAATAAGCCAATCTTCTACAAGAACCATAAACCACACAATCTCTCATCCCCTGTTTTACTGTATTTATGTGAGAAGAGGCAATAAAATTTTTGTTCAAAATTTCCGGATTAATTTTTGTTTCTTCTTTTTTTACCGGATCAATTGCAGACATTACAACTTTTGGAGTATAAAGAATTCCTCCATTGGCGATTGCCGCTGTAAGATTGGCTATCTGCAAAGGAGTAGTGAGCAAATCCCCTTGTCCAATAGACAAATTATAAGTATCTCCAATATACCAACGTTCTTGTTTTACATCTTGTTTCCATTGTTTGGAAGGCAGAAAACCAGTATTTTCTCCAGGAAGATCAACCCCTGTTTTTTTGGCAAAACCAAATTTTGCCAAATAATCTGTAATTTTTTCCACTCCCAATCCTACAAATTTTTCGTGACCACCACCAATATAATAATAAAAAGTATTTACAGACCAAGCCAAAGAATATTTTACATTGGTGGCACCATGCCCTCCAGCCAACCAATCTGGAAAAAACCAAACTCCCACCCCAATTCCCCCACTACTAAAAAATGAAGTAGCTGCATTTATTATTCCCTCTTCGAGAGCAGCTGCTGCAATGGCCGGTTTTATGGTAGAACCAGATGGATACGAACCTCCCACCGCTCTATTAAACAACGGTTTATCATCATTATTTATATACTCTGCATATTTTTCCGAATCAATTCCTCCGGAAAAATCATTATTATCAAAATAAGGCACATTGACCAAAGCCAAAATATTTCCGTTTTGCGGATCCATGGCAATTGCTACTCCCTTACTTTTTTCCAAGGCAGCTAAATCGTCCTCTAAAAATTTTTGCAAAGCAGCTTGAATATTGGTATCGATAGATAATTTCAAATGATTACCAGGTGTGGGGGCTATCTCTTCCAAAACGGCTTGTGTTTTGCTCTGAGCATCTACTTCTGCTTTTTTCCATCCATAAGAACCTCTCAAAATTTTTTCGTATGATCTTTCTATACCCGATCTACCAATTACATCCGAAGGCAAATAACCTTTGTCATATAATTCATCCAATTCTTCTGGAGTTAGTTTGCCTTGGTACCCCAAAACATGTGACAAAGATAATAAATTAGCATCTGTAAAATTTTGTGTTTCTAGAGCGTACAATCTTTTGCTGCCTCTTTGTATTTCCAAACCAGCCAAATTCGAAGCGGCTATTTGAATAGATAAGGCGGTATCATAATCAAGACCTTCTTGTATTACAATCGATTCATAACTATAAGAACCAAACTTCTCCAACAAATCGCTTATTTCATCGGGGGATTGTTTGGTTAAACTTGCCAACCTTTCTACAATTTTTGCTCTTTGTTCGGCAGATCTAGGCAATTCTTGTGGTCGAAGTGCCAATGAAAAGTTTGGAATATTTTTGGTTAATTGCACTCCATTTCGATCATAAATTTGTCCTCTCTCGGCGGGAATTGGCACTACTCTTTGTCTATTTCTTTCAGCAAAGGTTAGATAGTCCGAACCTTTTACAATCTGTACTTGAAAAAGCCTAAAAATCAAAATAGAAAAAATAATAAAGATTAAAACTAACACAACAAAATATCTGGATTTGGTAATCCCAAAACCTAGATAGTTTTTTGTGCGAGGGAGTGACCCTTTGCAATTGGGAGAAAAATCCAAACTAGATTCTACCCAATCATTTGATTTGTATAGATTTTTTCTAAACATATCCTAAGTGATAACTTTGGTTTGGAATCTATTTGTAAATCTAGAGGTAATAATAACTACAATAGTAGTAAAAGAGGCCGTAATTAACAATTCCCATACAAACAATCTCCAAATATCCAATCTTAAACCTGATTCTATGAAATCCATAATAGAAAGTAGGTAGATTATAAAAATATAGATAAGTCTATAAGTTAAAACAAAAAAAGAAGATAATAATAGCGCGCTATACCAAGATCTATTGGTAATGGCCAAGTAGTAAAAATTCTTGGTTATTACCATAGAAGCCACCAAGCTTACCAAAATTATGCCAAAAGCATTTCCTCCAAATAGTTCCAAAAAAAAACCAAATACAAATGCCAAAAAAATCAGATACTTATAATCCCAACCTATCAACAAGATAGACGCTACAAATATAAACAGGTTAAATTTATTAAAGGGATGATAAAAAGTATAGAGAATAAAAGTTTGAAAAAAGACAAGCAATATCGCTGTCCATAATATTAAAAAAATTTTTAATATTCTCTTAAACATTTTATTCCAATATTACTGACAAGGTCCTAATTTTGTCTAGGTCTATAACCGGTTCAATAATAGCTCGTTGAAAAGGTTGATAGGTTTCTTTTTCTACGGCTTCTATTTGACCAATAATCAAGCCATACGGGACTTTTTCTTCTAAACCAGAAGTTATGATGGTGTCCCCTATTTTTACCAATTCATTTTGGGGTATAAAATTCATTTGGACACTAAGACCATAACCACCCTCAATAAGACCAATACTTCTATCCAAATTCATAATTGTACTGGCAACTTTGCTTTGTCTGTCTGTCAAAAGTTGTACTTCTGAACTATCGTTATTAACTCTTACCACTTTTCCAATCATAATCCCCTCTCCCACAATTACCGCATTGCCAATTTTTACCTCGGATTCTTCTCCTATATCTATAATTATAGATTTTCTCAAAGGGTCTAGACTCTTTCCTACTACAAAAGCTCCTTTTGTTTTTATATCTATTTTTTCTTGAAAATTTAATTGTTTTCTAAGTTCGATATTTTCTTTTTCCAAAATTTCGTAAGCTGTTTTGTCTATTAGTGTATCTCTATATTTTTTTTTCAAATTGGAATATTCGTTGTACAAATCTTCGTAACTTTCAAAATCATTTTCTATAGGCACTTCTGCTGTTATAGAAGCGCTATAGGTTCCGCCAGAAAGTTTGAACAAAAAACTTCTAAAAAAATTTTCTACTGGTGCCAAAATACCAATATAATGAAAAAATATTGTAATAAAAACTAAAAAAAATAATAGATATGCTCTAGTTTTCCTTACATTATCCATATAGTCTATTAATTGCTAGCGTCTCTAGCCGATGGTAATTTTACAGATTCTAATATCTGAGGATTTTCTAATAAAATGCCTGTACCACGCACTACAGAGGTAAGTGGATCATCTCCAATTCTAACCGGTATTTCTGCGGCTTCGGCTATTACTTTGTCTATTCCTCGCAAGAGTGATCCCCCACCGGTAATAAGAATACCTCTTTCGTGTATGTCGGCAGTCAACTCTGGTGGAGTTGCTTCTAGAGTAGTTTTGATAATATCTACAATTGTGTTAATCGATCGGCTCAAAGCTTCTCTCACATGGTCGCTGGTAACCATTACTTCTCTTGGCAAACCGCTCATTACATCTCTACCTCTCATTGGAAATTCTACTTTTTCGTCATTTTTCAAAGCAGTTCCTATTTTTAACTTAATTTGTTCGGCATGAGTTTCTCCTACAAAAAGATTAAACGCATCTCTGGCAAATTGGATAATATTTCGATTCATCTCGTCTCCGGCTGTATGAGTAGAACGCCACAATACTACTCCAGAGAGAGAAATAACGGCTACTTCTGTTTTTCCACCACCTATGTCTACAATCATGTTTCCGATCGGATCTTCTATTGGCATTCTAGAACCAATAGCGGCTGCCATAGCTTCTTGTACTACAACTACTTCTCTGGCTCCAGCTGCCAAGGTTACATCTTCTACTGCTTTTATTTCTACTTCTGTTACTTCTAGAGGTACTGCTATTACAACTTTTGGACGAGACAAAAATGAAAAACCTTGATCATTTACTTTGTCTATAAAATATTTGAGCATTTTTTCGGTAACTTCGTAATCCGAAATAACCCCTTTGGTAAGAGGTTTTGTTACTGCTATATGGGGTGGAGTTTTGCCAAGCATGTTTTTGGCTTCGTCTCCCACAGACAAAATTTGATCGGTTTTATTATTTATGGCTACTACCGATGGTTCATCTATTACAATTCCTTTTTCTGGTATATAAACCAAGGTATTGGATGTCCCCAAATCAATCCCCATTTCTGTAGTAAATCTCCCAGAAAATCTTTTACCAAACATAACTAATCTAACAAGTTATCAATTTTTATTAATTTAGAATCTTGTTCATTTCTCATTTTTACTTCTACACTATCTTGTTCTAGTGTTTTTGTGCTTACTATAATTCTTTTTGGAATTCCAATTAGGTCGCTATCTGCAAATTTTTGCCCAGGTCTTATATCTTTTCTATCATCATACAAAACTTCTACTCCGGCAGCTATTAATTTTTGATAAATTTCTTCTGCTTGTTTTTCTTCTTCGGGTGTTTTTGCCAAAGATACCAGATGCACCCCAAAAGGAGCTACTGATTCTGGCCAGATCAAGCCATTTTCGTCGTTATATATCTCGGCAATAGTCCCCAAAACTCTACCAGGCCCTATGCCATAGCTCCCCATAATTACTTCTTTTTCTTCGCCAGCTTTGTCTGTGTATTTCAAATTAAGAGGTTTGGAAAATTTGGTTCCCAAGCTAAATATGTTGCCTACTTCTATGGATTTTTTCTTTACTAATTTTTCTTTGTCTAGTCCTAGTTCGGCTATAACTTCGTCATTGTAAACTTCTTCGTTTATGGCAATCCTTTTTTCTTCGTCTAGATAAATTATATCTTCTCCAGATTCTGAAATGGTTTGAAATTCATGAGAATATTTGGAAAAAACTCCTCCAGAAGCAAAGGTTAAAAATGTTTCTTGACCCAAGCCCATTCTTTCAAAAATTTTTAGATAAGCTTGTTTGCTAGCTTCGTAAAATTCTTGGTGTTCGGCCTCGTCTTTTGAAAAGGAGTACAAATCTTTCATAATAAATTCTCTACAACGCATAATCCCGCTTTTTGATCTTATCTCATTTCGGAATTTGGTTTGAAACTGGTAACCATACCTTGGCAAATCTCTATAAGAATTTATATACTCAGACATGATTCTGGTAAGTGGCTCTTCGTGAGTAAAACCCAATCCAAGCTCTGTATCATTTTTTAATTTGGTTTTGAACCAAACATCTACCACTTCGTCCGACCATCTATCTGTTTTTTTCCAAAGTTCTGGATCTTGCAAAGAAGTCATGGTAACTTCTTGACCACCAATAGCATTTATTTCTTCTCTAATTATATTGATAACTTTGTTCAAAGATCTTAATCCTAGCGGTAAGTAGTTATAAGCTCCAGCCATTTCTTTGTGAATAAAACCAGCTCTTATCAAAAGCTGTGCATTTTTTGAAACTTCGTCGGTTGGAGCTTCTTTTCTGGTTTTGGTAAATAATTGAGATTGTTTCATACATTATATGGTTGGCCTTGATTTTTTTAAAAATAAGAAAAATATGGTAAACGAAACTAACATAGCTAGCAGCAAAACTGAATTCATAAAATTTAACAAATCTTTTCCTAAAAGATACAAAGAAAGTATGGCCAATCCTGCAAGAATAGCGGCATCTCTAAAACTTTGTTTTACATATCTAAACATGGGCAAAGCGATTCTAGAAAAAAGTTTGTAGAGTAAAAACAAAATAACCGAAGCTGTTCCTAACAAAGCTAGATAAAGACTAGTATAAAAAAACACAAATCCCAAGGTTTTGGTTTCGAACGGATCTATATTGGTAATGACAAAACCAAAGGCAGTCCAGCACATGATGCTAGATATAATCATTACTGTGAGATATTGTCTAAGGGTCATAGATAACTAAAAAATCAGCCTATCTTGGCTAAATTTAGTTTACCTTTTTTGTAGCTAGCTGGCAAGATGCCTTATTTAGGCCAAATATCTTATTCTATCCACCTCATTTTTGCCTAATTTTTCGTTGATTTTCCTAACTATTTCCTCTTGGTTGAGCCTAATTTCTTGGGCGATTGCCGAACTGGCACAAGTAATGGTGACTGTACGGTTTTTGAGAAAAAGTGGCTTGGCGTGATGAGCTAGCTCATTACCAAAAAGTTCTACCAAAACTTCTTTGGTAAAATCTACTACTTGCGAAGCTTCTACTTGTTTTTTTAGAGTGGATTTTTCGCTATTGTCGTGCAATGTATCGCCAATGGGAGTAAAAGGCATACTTGAAATCCTAAATCTAAAATCCTAAATGTGCTTTATTTAAATTTAAGCTATATTTATGATTTTTGATTTTTTATTTATGATTGATAATGTATAGATATACTCTACCATCTTTTTTTGTATACTGCCAATCTGGAAACTTAAATCCATTGGAAATTATTTTACTACCGGGTTTCATTTCTTTTTTTATTTTTTCTTCTAATTTTTTCATCTTTCCGGGGATACAGTACACCATCAAAATATTTACATCCGAAATATCAAAATTCCAAAAATCTTTTTTATAAATTTTTATATTTTTTCCAGCACATCTTAATCTACTCCACCAATACAAAACTGGGCTTATTTCTACTCCCACACATTTTGCGCCAGATTTGTTGGCGGCAAGCAAAACTCTACCATCTCCAGAACCGATATCTAGTATTTTGTCTTCTTTTTTGATCTCTGCTAGTGACAGCATTTTTTTGATTTTGTCTTTGCTGCTTGGTACAAAGGGAGCCCCTTTCCAAATGGCGTATAGGTTGTACAAAAAGAAGACAAAAACAAGGGTTAGTGTAACAAGGACCAAACTGTAAGTTAAAAACAAAGTAATTTGCATGGGGGTTATTTGATATATATTAAAATAGTCGATTAAAATTATTTTTAAATTGTCAAATCATTGAAGCACTAGAGCATTAAATCATGAAAGCCAGCCTTCGGCTGATTACCCGAAGAGTGACATTAAATCATCAAAATCATAACAGTCATCCTGAGTGGAGTGAGCCCGAAGGGCGAACGGAGACGGATAGCATCACGCCGTAGCCTTGGCGGAGGTGGCCCCCCAACTACTCACTACAACCTACAAACTAGTAACAATATCACGCCCGGTACTTACAAATATCTCGAAAATCACAACGACCACAAATAATTTTATTTGGCGTTGCTTTGAAATCTTTGGCATAAATCCCATCTATCGTCTTCGTTATCTTGTCTCGCACTCTCTGCAAATCCTTATCATTACCTACAAAACTAGTCTTTACTTCGTCATTTAGATAATAAAAAGTTAGTTTACTGGTAGCTCCAACATTTTTGTATTCTGGCAAAGTTTCGGCTGCAATCTGATAAATAAGTAATTGATCTTTGTCGTCGCCAACCAATTTTTCTTTGGATTTGCCAGTTTTATAATCAATAATTTCAAGCGTTCCATCCTCTAATTGGTCTACCCTATCTATGCGGCCATGCACAAAATAATCCCCTATTTTTACTTTGAACCAAGATTCTAATGAAATTGGCATAGTCCAATTGCCATCGTGACTAGCATAAAAAGTTTTCAAAATATCTTTACCTTTTTTATAATAATCTTCTCTTTGTTTTTTGCTGCTATACCAATCTTCTATCCAATTATTATGATACATCTCAAAAAGCTCTTCCAAAGTTGGTACAGTAATATTAGAATCATTGTTCTCTCTTTTTATAACTTCTCCAAAAAGACTAGCTTGGGTGGCAGTATTTAGCTCTTGCACCTTTTCATAAAAAGCTTGCAAAGTATTGTGCATAGACGTACCAAAACTAAAACTAGCTGAACCTTTTAAGGGAATCTTTAGAATATGGGCTAGCTTGTATTGATAAGGGCAAGTTTGGTAAGAACGAATTTGTGAATAAGAAAAAGCTTTTGGCAAATTGTAAACAAATTCACTTTTGCTTTTTTCTATAGTTTTGTTTTTTAACAAACTTTCTAATAATTTTTTTTCTACAGGTTTGGCTTTGTTATCTTTTATATCAAATATTTCCGCCAAAAAACGACTTAATTTTTTGTTTCTAACTCCACCATAATTATCTGCGCTAGCTAGATATAATTTTTCTTTGGCACGAGTAGCTGCCACATAAAACAATCTTCTCTCTTCTTGAATATGTATGTCCCCTTCTGGCAGTTGTTCTTTGATCAGTTCTTTTGGAATTTCAATTGGCTCACTTTTTTTTCTACTTGGGAATCTGTCTTCTACCATATTTACCATAAAAACAAATCTATACTCCAAACCTTTGGAAGCATGAATAGTCATTACATTTACAGAATCGGGAGTATCTGTAGGTTGGTACATTTGTCCATCATCACCAGCCTGTTGCAAACTCAAATAATGCTCTACAAAATCTGCGACTTTTGCCCCAGGGACAATAGCTTCAAAACTGGCAATATAATCTAAAAATTGCTTTAGTTGATAAATTTGTCTTATCAAATCTCTGTCTCCCTTTTCTTCTGCCTCTGTTAAGTAAGTTAAGTAACCTGATTTTTCCAAAAACTCGTATAACACAACCGAAGGCTTTTCGTATCTAGCAGAATTCAGTCCTTTGTTCAAAAGATGTCGCAATAACCCGACTACCTTGATTCCACTAGCCGAAAGTTTATATTCTTCTACTCTATCTAGAGCATAAAAGTATGGCGTACTTTTCTTTTTGGCATTAGAAATAAATCTAGCCAAATCTCCTTCATAAAAATTTAAAAAAGGAAGATTGAGTAATCTAAAAATGGCAGTAGAATCGGTATGATCATAAAGCACTTTGAAAAAGTTAATACAATCCATTACCACAGGTTGTTTGTACAAACCACTAGAAGCCAAAAATTCATAAGGGATATCTGCTCTATCCAAAGCTTCCAAAAATGGTTCGGCATGATTATTGGCTCTAACCAAAATAGCAAAATCATCCCAACTTACATTTTTGTCTTTTGATTTCAAATTTTTGATCTCCTCTACTACAGATCTAACCTCTTCATCTATAGTTTGAGCATGCAAATGCTTGATTTCTGCTTTTAGCTTTTCATTTTTTGCTTCTAGCTTCTTATCTATTTTCAATTTTTCTTCCAGACGATCTGGATTATTGTTTTGTACGCTTTTGTAAGCTATATCCAAGATCTCTTGTCCACTACGATAATTTTCTCTCAATACTATCTGCTGACTATTTGGAAAATCATCTTTGAAACGCATAATATTGGCTACAGAAGCGCCACGAAAAGCATAGATACTTTGGTCATCGTCACCTACAGCAATTAGTTGAGTTTTATTGTTATCTGCTATTAATTTTACCAATTCGTATTGAGAATAATTTACATCTTGAAATTCGTCGACCAATACAAATTTGAATTTTTCTTGAACTGCTTTTAAAATATTTGGTCTTTCTTGAAAAAGTTTGTAAGTATAAAAAATCAAATCAGCAAAATCCATGGCCACGTTGTCGAGCAGAATTTGGTTGTAGGTGTGGTAGGCATTGGCCAACTCTGTTAAGCGACTTTTTTCGTCTGTGTTGGCGTCTCCTGATTCTAGTTGCAAATTTTCGGCATACTCGAAATATTCTTGTGGGGAGATAAGCTCGTCTTTGCATTTGCCAAAATGATTGATCAATTCATGGATATGCCTGGTGGGATTACCCATTGGCCTATAATAATCCAAATTAAATTTGTCCAAATTTTCTTTTACCAAGAGCCAAGCATCGGTCTGGGTCAAAAGTTTGAAGTGATTTGGCAAACCAATATCGAGAGCATATTGTTGCAAAATCTTTTGACAAAAAGCATGAAAAGTAGAGATATGCATTTCGGCATAGCCCCTGTCTATGGCATTGTCTACTCTTTCTATCATTTCTTCGGCTGCTTTGTCTGTAAAAGTTAATGCCAAAATTTCTTCTGGTTTGGCCAGTTCTTTTTCGATTAGATAAGCAATTTTTTGGGTGATTACGGTAGTTTTGCCAGTACCGGCTCCTGCTACAATCAAGAGTGGTTTATCTGTAGTCAAAACTGCTTCTTCTTGGGCTTTGTTTAGTTTGTTCTTTTGCATATTTATGGCTATAATACAGTAAAATTACTCTAAAGCAAAATATGAAAAAACAAACTATCATTTCTTACATTATAATTTTGATTGCCTTAATTTTTTTGCTAATAATATTGTGGCCAGAAAAATCTAGCCCCCCAATTGTCCCGGACAATAATATTTTGGAAGAGTCAACTTCTAGAGAAGCAAAAACTTCCCCTCAAACAACCAATACTACCAACACAGGTACCACAACCAACGTCCCACCAGAGCCAAACAACCCTGGCACCGGAAACAACCAACCAACACCTACTCCCGGCACTCCTCCTACAGCACCAACAGTTACTATAGATCCCAACCTACCACCAACTCTAGATTTGGGTAACGGAGTAAACTTGCCACTACCACCTACAAATGGTGGCACTACTAGCCCTCCTCCTGTACAAATTGAACCGACTACCTTAGACCAAGGAATCCCGGAAATAAACCTAACCCCCGATACCAATGACATTACCCTAGATTTAGGCACTGGTAGTGGTGTAGTGGTAGAAGAAACCAATCAAAGTGGAACTCTCTCACAAATTAGAGTTTTCAATCTTACTGCCAGCGAATGGTCATTTACCCCACCAACCATTACTGCCAATATAAATGATATAGTTAGAATAAACATTACTAGTAACGATAGTTCACACTGCTTGTCTCTACCTGGTTACAATCAATTTGCCGATGTGCCAGCCGGAGGTAGTGGTAGCGTAGAATTTCGAGTAGATCGTTCTGGTAGTTTTAACTTTTTTTGTCCCCTATCTTATTCCGAAGGTAGGAGTGATATGAACGGAACTTTGATTGTCAATGAGTAAATTTTTAAAATAAAAAAACGAAGTAAGCTTCGTTTTTTATTAATTTTTATATTTATGAAGTGATCCAACCCGAGTGAATAACTTTGCACTCGGGATGAAAAAAAATGTCGACGTTGTATCAAATTTCTTCTAGATCCAAGATCCGACAGAGCGCTTCTGGTGATAAAGCGTAAGGCGCATAAAAATGCCCCGCCATTTCTTCGTTGTGAATCCTAACCTCTGCTTTGGCAAATTTACACAAATCAACAAAGGCCTGGCCGTGTGTTTTGGAAGGATTGCTGGCGTCGTCTTGGCCTATAAAGATCACCACTTTTCCAGAAATCTTATTTGCCCCTTCTTGCAATAGATCCTGAGACAAACGAGATATCCGGAGCACATCTTGCCCGACTGTACCAAACCTACTGGCCAAACAAACTCCTCTTTCATAGTCATCGTTGATTCCGTTGGGAGCGACACTATTGTTTTTTCCTGTTTGGAATACAGATTTATCTAGGTCTGTATCTCCAGGTTGGAGCAATAGATGCCGAGCCATCCGTCTAGCACCAAAGATACGAATCCCCATTCTCATAGCTTTTTCCAAGTTACGTGCTAACCAAGCCCACGGAGAGGATTGATCTGCCATAGCCGAGTAAAATAGGCGACGCAAACCTGATACCCCTTGATTACGAACATTTGTCTCTAGAAATTGAGGCGGTACACCAGGATGCAGGGCATATAAAGAATTGGCTCCACCAAAATGCAAAATAGCACGCAGGGCAAAACAAGATCCCATGCTGAAACTGAGGTGACTTGCTCTATGCAAATATTGAGAATCATAACCCAAGCCATTTGCAGCTTGTCCCAAATCATACAACCAAAGAGCCTCTTCTCTTTGACGACCTCTTCCTACCCATAGACTGGTATACCCCAACCGATGAGCGGCGTGGCGCATTAGAACCTCCATGGGGGCACAAGGGATACCTCCATGAAAAATCAAGAGTCTTTGAGGATCTTGAAACTGAGAGTTTGTTTGCCTAGGCAAATAAGCCAACATAGGGTACCCACCCGACAAAACCTCACTCTTTTCAATACACATGTCTAACTACCTCCAATTGAGACGCTACCAGAAATAAACAAAAAAATCAAGACCTTGGCAGTCTAGATTTTTATTGAATTTTTATATCTTACCAACCAAATAATCTTTTCTAATTTTTTCTGGGAATTTTTCTATTGAATAACGAAGCATAGTCCGTGGCATTTTTTTATAATATTTTTTCAAAAATTTTTCCAAAACTTTTACATCTTTTTTCCCAGCCTCTCGCAACATCCACCCCACAGCTTTGTGGATTAGATCATGACTATCTTCTAGCAATATTTTTGATATTTTCAAAGTATCTTCCAATTCTTTATTTTTTATAAATTGATAAGTAGCTACAATTGCTACTCGTCTTTCCCACAAATTTTTTGATTTAGCTAATTTGTAAAGTATATTCCTATCTTTGTCTAACAAATACTCCCCCACAATCTTATGGGCACTTACATCTACCAAATCCCAATTATTTACATACTTTTTTATATGTTTTAGATAAGAATTATAAATTTTCTTCTGTTCTTTTTCATCAACTTTTTTAAATTTATAAGTCATTATTACCAAAGCACACATCCGATCTTCGTGAAATGAAGATTGTAAAATCTTTTCTATATTCTCTAAATCCATTTCTACATAATTTTTGGCAACTTTACGAATGTTTGGCATCACTACTCCCAAAAATTTATCCCCTTCCCCATATTGGCCTCGACCAGTCTTAAAAAACCACTCATAAACTTTTTTTCTTTCTGGGTCTGCTAGATTGCGAAGGTCTTTTTTTATTTTTGCTACACTCATAAAAACTTTTAAGTAAATACCTCGACTAGCACAGAAAAATACTATACGAAAAAATAAAAAATTAAACTATCTTATTATTTTGTAAATATGAATTTTTATATTTACAAAATAATGATCGATCTCCCAGAGTGCCTGAAAATTATTCATGCACTCTGGGATTCTTGAATTCGAGCTACCGTCGGTACCTGTACCGGCCAGGTGCGTCATCGGCCAGGCCTCGCGAGACGGGGTCATTGAGGTTCACGACGTACCTATCCCCCACTGAGGCATTGTGACTCTGGACGGCAGAAGTATAGACCTGAACGGCCTTTACTACGGCCTGGACCAACTTGGGATCATCTCCTCCTTTGAGGCGAAGCTCCTGACCCGAGTTTGGCCCCCCTCCCATGATCTGCATGAATCTCTCCGGCGTGAGGGATTCTTTTTGGTCTCTCCCCCGGAGGGCCCTATAGTAGGCCTTGTAGGTACTCTCCAGATCTTTTCTAGAGGTTTCCAGATTTTGCACGATTTCTCCTTCCTATGGGGATCTATTGATCCGCTTAAAAGATAAAAGGTTATTAATCATTTGTCAAGCGTCTGTCTGTGACATATTTACGTCCTCAGCATAGTGCCATTTTCCAATCTTAAAAAACTACTTGTATAGCTTTTTCTTTTCTAGGTGTGCTAAATTGCGAAGGTCTTTTTTAATTTCTAAATACATATTGACAAAATCAAAAAAATACAATAAGATCTCCTCAGCTCCCCACAACATTGGGAGCGAAGGAGAAGAAATGATCAAGCTCATCGCGATAGCCCTATACAAAGCAGTCACGCTGTACTGCACTAACTGCTACGATGACACGGATCATGACCAAAGCGGCAGGGACTACGTCTGCACGAAATGCGGCAACGTCCGAAAAGGCTGATCAAGCTACAAGCTTCGGGGAGGTCACGATCTCCTCGAAGCTTGAAAAACCAACTATCCAAACATCCTCATCAGATGTTTTTTATTTTACCTGTTTCTCTCTTGCTTCTTTCATAATTCTTCCAAACCAAACTAGTTCATCCAAAACTTTTTTAAGTCTCCCCGAAGCTTTTTCATCTATCACTTTACCAGACTCATCAAACATATCCCCCACTTTGGACACATTCCAAACTGTAGAAACCGGAATCGCCCCAGTTTCTATCAATACATTTTGCAAAGTTTCTACCAGTCTAGTACCACCAAACCCACCAGAAGACACTGGTACTATAGCTACTGGTTTGTGCTTATATTCTTCAAAAGCCGTATCAAAAAGGAGCTTAAATTCCCCAGGAAAACTATGATTATATTCTGGCACTACAAATATAAAACCATCAGACTCTTTGGCGATTTTTGACCAAGCAGATGGTTCGGCCAAACCAGGTTGCCAGTTTGGCACTGTAGCTGTCATAGGGTGATCCTTTACATCTACATAAGTAATTTCTACATTATCCAATTTTTTGGCCTCTGTTTCTACAAACTTGGCCACGTTTTCGCTTTGTCTACCTTCTCTGGCAGTACCAAGCAAGATAGTTAATTTTAATTTCATAATTTAAAAGTTACTAAAATCAAGTTGTTTTTGGTAATTTACCATTGTTAAATGTAATAAGATACAGACCAAAAATAATAATCACCAAACCCAAAAGATGATAAATAGTAGGAATTTGACCTAAGATAGGAATAGCAAAGAGCAAGGTAAAAGCTGGAATAATCGGCATCATGGCGGTAGCTTTGGAAACAGACAATCTTCTCAAGCCTTCTAACCACAAATGTTTGGAATATCCTAAAAGCAAAAAACCATTTATTAACAAAAACAATAACGAAGCTTCAATAGCCGAAAAGCTTGGCATACCTTCCAAAAGAAGGGCAGAAAAAAATAACAAGATAAAACTAATAATACTTCTTACAAACATTAGAGTATGACTACTAACCAATCTCATTACTCTTTTGGCATAATAATTTCCAACCGGAGCTACGGCCGCAGCCAAAAGAACCAATACATCTCCCCTATTCAATTCAAAAGCCCCGTTGTAAAGAACCAACCCAACCCCCAGAAGCATAAGTAAGGCTCCATAGAGTTGAGGTCTGGTAAGTTTTTCTCCTTTCCAATAATACATTATAAAAATGGCAAACAAGGATTCTGATTGGGATATAATAATCATGTTGCCGGCACTAGTAAATTTTAAACCTATAAAGATAAAAAAATAAACCAAAAATCCTATAATAAAAGTAGCTTTTAGTATATCTGGCCAAGCTTCTTTTATTTTTAACTCTGCAAACAATCTTTTTTTGATCATGATCAAAAGAAAGAAAAAAGTAGAAAAAAAAGTACTAACAGCAGCCGCAGCCAAAGGTGCGAGTCCTGAAATAATCAAAATAGAAATAATTGGGAAAAAAGACCACAAAACAGCTGTCCCCAACAAATTTAATTCTCCTACTCTTTCTTTAGATAATTTCTTCATAAAATTACTTGTTGTTTGCTAACTTTTGCAAAAGAAAAACCGTCGCCATTCCCAAAATGACAAGCAAAAGCAAATAAAAATTATTTATAGAAAAATCAGTTGGAACAATATTGGCTTCGCCAATTTTCCACGGCCAAATCTTGCGTAATGAACCAAACATAAGTCCTACCAAAGTAGCCATGGTTAAATCATGATAATTATGCAAAAGCCAAGACAAAAACTTGGCAAACAAAAGTAAACCTACAATAATTCCACATAAAAAAATAAAAAGAGTATCTATTTCTCTATTATTAACTGCCGAAAGAACTTGTTCGTATTTGCCCATTATAACCAGCAAAAATGATCCAGAAATACCAGGCAAAATCATAGCCGAAATAGCGATTGCTCCGGAAATAAAAAACAAAATCGGAGTAGCAGCTGTCTCGGCCGGCAAGAGACCGGCAATAATGTAAGCCACTACAACTCCTATCAAAAACACGATCAGCGTATAAAAAGAATGAGTTTTTATTCTATTTTTTACCACAAGTATAGAAGCCAAGACCAAACCAAAGAAAAACGCCCAAACCAAACTAGGATTGTGATCTAGTAACCATTCGATTGGTTTGGCCAAAGTAAAAACTGCCAAGAGTATCCCAAAAGCCAAAGAACCCAAAAAAATAGTTGGGATTTCTTTGAAAAAAACTTTCCATTTGAAATTAAAAAAAAGTTTTAAAGTTTTTTTGTTTATAGTTCTAATTGAATTTATTAATTTTTCATAAATCCCCAATATAAGTGCCATAGTTCCACCAGAAACTCCAGGAACGACATCGGCACTCCCCATTACAAAACCTCTGGCTATATTCTTGATAATTTCTTTCTTATGCATAAAATTATTTAAAAGTTACTTTTCCAAATGGCACAGAAAAAGCTCGGCACCACACCCAAACTTCATTGTACTCATCTATATTTAAATCCGTTGGAATTTTATAATTTTGGCTACCAATACTCCCCTTTAATTTACCTAATCTTGCTTCTGAATCATGTTGACCACTTTTTCCCAGATCTACAAACAGATCCGGACCATTGGTAATATCAAAATCATCTTCAAATCTAATAAAATAATTCTCATTTGATTTTAGCA
Source organism: uncultured Gammaproteobacteria bacterium (assembly GCA_964345045.1). Lineage (GTDB taxonomy): Bacteria > Patescibacteriota > Patescibacteriia > Magasanikbacterales > UBA922 > XYB1-40-15. Next base: position 434,888 of record CAYFPM010000001.1, on the reverse strand, counting down.
GTGTGGCAGTCCCTGTAGCTCTATGATTATCCAATCCTACAAAATCACCTTTTGAAATTACTTCCAAATCTTCATTTTCCCCTAATATATCTGTTAAACTTTCATTTACTTCTTTGTCTATAAAAAGAGGCGAAATCAACCAAAAAGCAATCAAAAAAGAAATTCCTAATAAAAAAATTATAATTACTTTTTTGCTCATATTATTTTTTCTTATTTAGGCTATTAAGCTCAAAATATCTCTTTCGAAAAGAAATAAATATAACGGCAGCCACAATTAGTAAAAATGTATTGACTAATAGATTTTCTCTTTGGATAGCAGCCCCTGCAAAGTAAAAAGTAAATGAACCAACCAATGCATAACCAATAAAAGAAGCCAAGAAAAAAGGTTTGAATTTGACTTTCATAAGACCAGCTGCATAACAAACTATTTCTATTAGAGTCCCCCCAAATACTCTAAGCAAAAATACCAACTCAAATTCTCTATTCTTTTTTACTTTAAAATTTTTGATCTTTTCGTAATTTTTTTTATCTACCACCTTTTTTACCAAAGTCTCTCCCCAATACAAAGCCAAATAATAAGCTACTACACTACCGGCTAACTCTCCCAAAAAATCTATCAAAAAAGCTTTTTGCCAACCAATAATAGGGATTGCTCCCAAGGTAAGTACCCCTCCGGGTATTGGCGGCCAAACTAGCCCCAAAAATTTTATTAAAAAAAGGATCGAGAAAAAAAGTAACATATTACTCTCAATCCAAATAATAAATTCTTGATAATATTGGCTATCGGCAAACCAAAGATACAGTGCAACCGTACCCAAAAATAGTGTTAGAAGCAATATTAAATTTTTTTGTTGCCGAAATTTCATTTACTAATTATTTTTTCTTCATTGTTCCCTCTACTATATGAGCTGCCGGAGCAGGGTCTCCATCGTCCGGTTCCAAGGTAAGCACATAAAAATCATAATCTGTTAGATTTTGATCGGATTGATAAAGATTGTTGTATATTCCCCCCATATTTTTGGCAGCTCCGGTACTAATAAAATCGAATGGATTTTTTCTGACTACCCAACCTTCGTAAAAATAATCTTTTTCAAGTGGTGGCAAATCGGAAAAACTAGCTAACAATTTGTAAGTTCCATCCTCAAAACTAGCTTTGGCGACACCAGAAGCATTTCCTCCACTTACATCTTCCAAAAAGCCTTCGTACTGATAATCTGTTTTTGTCATCATCATTCCGGTTTCTGTTCCATTAAATTTCTTCATCATTTTATCTGTAGAAACTGTACTTTCTTCCATTTTTTCTTTTGTTTGCATATCCCCTACAAACTCACCCAATTCCATTTTTCCAGTCATTGTTTCTTTTTCTACATTGTCTTTGCTATTGCAACCAAAGCCAGATAATAAAAAAACTACTGATAACAGAACCAGTAATCCATACTTGTTATTCTTGTGTAAATTTTTAGCCATATACATAGGTAGACTATTAAATGAATATACCCACCGTAAGAAACAGGGTATAAACTTGAATAATTATTATTTTCCAATGTAAACATTGAGGGATTAAATCAATTCAAATCTGTGTAATCTTAAAATAATCTGCGTAATCAATGTTTATTAACTTATAATCTACCTAAGTATAGCTTTTTGTTAAGTCTTTGTAAATCCACCGGCTTGGTATTTCCACAAACGACTATAGATGCCTTTTTTCTTCTTTAACAGTTCTTTGTGAGAACCTTGTTCTACTATTTTACCTCCTTCTACTACAAGAATTCTATCCATTTTCATAATAGTAGACAATCTATGAGCCACAACGATTACTGTTTTTTTCTTCATTAGTTGGTCCAGTGCATCTTGAATCAATTTTTCTGATTCTGAATCAAGACTAGATGTAGCTTCGTCCAAAATTAAAATTGGGCTATTGCTCAAAATTGCTCTAGCAATAGCTACTCTCTGTCTTTCTCCACCAGACAATTTTACCCCTCTTTCTCCAACATAAGTGTTGTAACCTTCTGGGAAATCCTTGATAAATTCGTGACAATGAGCCAATTCTGCTGCTTTTATAACTTCTTCTTCTGTAGCATTTGGTTTGGCATACCTAATATTTTCGAGCAATGTTCTATGAAATAAAATCGGATCTTGAGGAACTAAACTAATGGCTTGGTGCAAACTATCTTGACTCACATTGGCAATATTTTGTTCATCAATAAAAATTTTACCACCAGAAACATCGTGTATTCTAAGTAAAAGTTTTATTATAGTAGATTTACCAGCTCCCGAAGGTCCTACCAAAGCCACTTTCTCTCCTGGTTTTATAATAAGTTTTAATTTATCAATAACCTTGCGAGTTTTATGATAATAAAAATCCACATTATCAAACTTTATTTTGGCTTTTTTTACATCTAGCAAACCAGCTCTTTTTTTGTCCTTTACTTCGTGTGGCGTGTCGAGTATTACAGTCATTTCTTCGGCATCGGCAAGCTGCTCGTAAAAGTCTCTTATAATACGACCAAAGCTCCAAATATGGTTAAACAAAGACATTAGGTAAGCCTGCAATAACACAAAGTCTCCAATACTCAAAACGCCTTGTTCCCACAAACCTATGGCAAAGTACATTAAGATCACTTCAAGAGCAATCATAAGCAAAATCTGCACAGACTCGGCAATTTGCCCCAAATCCCAAGTTAAGGTTCTTAATCTACGCAGCTCTTCTGTTACAGAACCAAATCTTTTTCTTTCTCTATCGTACCCTGCAAAAAGTTTTATGTTTGATTGATTGGTTACAGAATCTGCCAAAACACCAGTTACTTTGGTGTCTTGTTCGCTACGCTCTATATCGTATTTTAATTTGAAAACACTATAAAAATAATTCAAAGCTACAAAAAGTATCGTCCAAAGTAAAATTGAAATACCGAGGATTACACTTTTTGTAAACAAAACAGCAGTAATTACTGTTACTTCGATAGCTAGTTTCAAGAGGTCAAACATTAACCGATCTGACAAAGCTTCAAAAGCTCTATAAAAACGGTTTACTCTTTTGACCAGAGAACCTACAAAATTATTGTTGAAAAATGAAAAAGAATGCTTGTGCAAATATGCAAAACAAGTGTTGGCCAAATCTGCCATCACCTTTGGTTGAAATCTGTTGTTGGTAAAAAAACTAATTCGCCAAAACAAAGTAGTAAGCATGTGAATCCCCAGAATAAAAAGTAGAATTCTTATCAGTTCAGCTTTTGCCTCTGTAATGCTTGAATCTGTAAGGATATCAAAAAATTCTTTATACAAAAATGGAGCTACCAAATCTGAAACAGAAGCAAAAACAGCACTAGCAAGTATTACAAAAAACATTAGCTTGTAGCGCAAAGCATGTTGTAGATATATCTTGAATGTGAGTTTGGTGTGATATTTCATAATCTATATTACCCTCCTTCCACCCACCCGGGTTGGGTGGTCCTCCTTGCATTCGCGTATGCTCATAAAAAAGCAATTAGCCCCACCAGAATGTGGGGTTATATATAGTAGACGTAAAACAAGGTAAATTGTTACAAAAAGTCTTTTTTCAAGATAAAAACTTATCGGATTAACTACTTCTACCTATAAAAAAAAAGAGCCTTCCGGCTCTTCTTTTTATTTTACATTTTTATATTTCTTCCCAATACTGATTCTCGCCAACTCCTTTTCAATAGCAGCTTGGAGTCTGGCAAAATCCACATCGGCTACATTCTCTTGCTCTTTGAGCAAGGCTTCGGCACGCTTCCTGGCTTCCTCGGCTCTAGAAACATCAATATCTTCGGCTCTCTCGGCAGTGTCTGCCAGTATAATCACTTCTCCGGTTGGCCTGATCTCTAGGATTCCACCAGAAACAGCCAGGCTGTAAGCTTGTCCTTCTTTGTAAACCAATAATTCACCGGGTTTCAAAACAGATACAATTGGAGCATGAGTTGGCAGTACGGTAATTTCACCCGCTTCGGTAGGAATAGTAACTTTTTCTATCTCACTATCATAAACTACTCCTTCTGGAGTTACTATCTTAAATTGCATTGTGGATTTTTTTTCACTCATATAAATTTATAAACAATGGATTAACTTCATGTATGAATTGTTCCATTGTTAATTGCTACTAGATTAAGGTAGTAGACTAATACTTTCTACGATCACAGGCTGGACAGGATTATCATTTGGATCAACTTCTACATTTTCAATTAAATCCACTATTTCCATACCAGAAACTACTTTACCAAAGTTAGTGTGTTTGCCATCCAACCATGGAGTTTCGGCAGCAGTAACAATAAAAAATTGAGAGCCATTGGTGTCTGGACCAGAGTTGGCCATAGCGAGGCTTCCTCTTACTAATTTTTCATTATTAAATTCATCGGCAAAACGATAATCTGGGCCACCGGTACCATGCAAAAATCTTTTTGATTGATCCTTGCTATTTGGGTCACCACCTTGGATCATAAAATCTTTTATAACTCTGTGAAAGGTTGTACCATTGTAGAATTCTGATTCTGCCAAATTCAAAAAATTATTTACAGTAACAGGAGAAGCTTCTCCGTAAAATTCTATTACGATATCTCCCTTGTTGGTTTTTAGAACAGCTTGTTTGTATTCTTTTACCAAGTCTTTTTGTCCATCTATCATACGTTTTGATATTTTTTCTTGTTTATTAGTTACACTAACATTAGTCTCCAAATTGGCCGATTTGGTTTGTACTTTTGCATCTGGCAGAGAAGAAGCACAACCCTGACCAATCAGTATTAAACTAAAAGTTAGTAAAATAATTTTATTCATACAAATCGTTGCAAAAAATAATTATTAAAAGTTACTAATTATTTACTTGCCTCTTTTACTTCGTCAATACTACCTTTCATGTAAAAAGCTTGTTCATTTAGATCGTCGTATTTACCGTCTAGAATATCGCGGAAACCTTTTACAGTATCCCCTATCTTCACATATTTACCAGGCATACCAGTAAACTGTTCGGCTACAAAGAAAGGTTGAGATAGGAATCTTTGAATCTTTCTAGCTCTGGCTACGGTTTGTTTGTCTTCGTCACTAAGCTCTTCCATACCTAGAATAGCAATGATATCTTGCAAGTCCTTGTATCTTTGCAACACTTTTTGCACTTCGCGAGCAGTGTTGTAGTGTTCTTCTCCTACTACTTCTGGATCTAGAATAGTAGAACTAGAGTCTAGTGGGTCAACGGCTGGATAAATACCAAGTTCTGCAAGAGAACGGTTTAGTACTACAGTAGAGTCAAGGTGAGCAAAAGTAGTGGCTGGGGCTGGATCGGTAAGGTCGTCGGCCGGTACATATACAGCTTGTACAGAAGTAATAGAACCTTTGTCTGTAGAAGTAATACGTTCTTGCAAAGCTCCCATCTCGGTAGCCAGAGTTGGTTGGTAACCTACCGCACTAGGCATACGACCAAGCAAGGCAGATACTTCGGAACCAGCTTGGGTGAAACGGAAAATATTATCTACAAAAAGTAGCAAGTCTCTCCCTTCTTCATCACGGAAATACTCGGCCATAGCGAGAGCTGTAAGCGCTACTCTGGCACGAGCTCCTGGTGGTTCGTTCATTTGTCCAAATACCAGAGCAGTTTTATCAAGCACACCAGATTCTTCCATTTCTCTATACAAATCATTACCTTCACGAGTACGTTCTCCTACTCCGGCAAACATAGAATAGCCTCCATGTTCTTGGGCAATATTACGAATAAGCTCTTGGATAATAACAGTTTTACCTACACCAGCTCCACCAAAAAGTCCAACTTTACCACCCTTTAGAAAAGGACAAAGCAAATCAACTACTTTGATACCTGTTTCCAAAATTTCTGTTTGTTGAGATTGACTTTTAAAGTCTGGAGCTTTGCGGTGAATAGAGAATTTTTCTTTTGATTTTACAGCCCCTTTGTTATCAATTGGTCTACCGGTTACATCAAACATTCTCCCCAAAGTAACTTCTCCAACAGGGACAGAAATAGGAGCACCAGTGTCTTCTACTTCCATACCACGTTCTAATCCATCGGTAGTTCCCATAGAAATAGCTCGAACAGTGTTGGTACCCAAATGTTGTTGCACTTCCAAAGTAAGTACAATATCTTTCATTTTTACCTCCAAGGCGTTGTAAATCTCTGGCAACCCTTCTTCAAAATGCACATCGACAACCACACCAATAATTTGTGAAATTTTTCCAATATTCATATTTTTAAGTAATAAGCAGATTAAGCAGATTAGGCAAATAAGCAACTTATTCTGCCTAATCTGCTTATTGGCTTATTAACTACTTAACGCTGCTGCACCACCGGCAATCTCGGCAATTTCTTGGGTAATGGCCGCTTGTCTAGCTTTGTTAAAAGTAAGATTTAAGTTTTCTATCATTTCTCCGGCAGAATCACTGGCATTTCTCATGGCCATCATTCTGGCACTATGTTCACTAGCAGCAGATTCTAGTACAGCTTGGAAGATTTGGATTTCTACTAATCTAGGCAAAACATACTCTACAATAGCTTCTGTATCTGGCTCAAACAAATAATTTTCCAATGGATATTCCCCTTCTTCTTTTGCCTCGCTAGAGTCTGTCTCCAAACGAACGTCGGCAGATTTATTTTTACCAAGATCAATATCCATCATTTTTTCCAAATCTTTTGGTGATATTGGCAAAAGTTGTCTAACTTTGGCAACTTGCAAAAGACTGGAAACATAATCTGTATAAGCTACTACTACTTTGTCATAAGTTCCTTTTTTGTATTCTTCTATTATCATTCGACCAATCGGCACAATTTCGTCAAAATCTCTTTTTTCACTTAGTGAATCAAACACAGCTACCAAGTTGTAACCATTTTTCTTGGCAAAACTGGCGCTCTTCTTACCAACACCAATTACATTTATATTAAAGTCTTTTTCTGGCAATATATCTTCACCATCTTCTATTCTGTGTTTACCAAGGTTTTCTTTGTCAGCCAAAATTTGACCGGTTTTTTTGAAAACATTGGAATTAAAACTACCACACAAGCCTCTGTTTGAACTAATCAAAACTACTAAAAGATTTTTAACAGGGCGAGTTTCTAATAGTGCATAATTAGGCTCATTGATTTTTGATAGATGTTGCATTAATTCTCTTGCCAAATTTCCATATTCTCTAGTATCCAAAGCAGCCTGCACAGCTTTGCGCATCTTGGCGGCCGACACCATTTCCATTGCCTTGGTAATTTTCTTGGTGTTTTTAACTGATTTTATGCGGCCTTTAATGGCCTTTGTGTTTACGGGCATAAGCTTATTAACAATATAACAATTTAACAATTAATTGTTATCTGGCTAAATTGTTATATTGATTTTTTCCATTCTTCTACGCCTTCTTTAATGGCAGTTTGTGTTTCATCACTCCAATCTCCACTAGCAATTTTTTCTAGTACATTACCTTTACTCTTTTCAAAAAAATTAAGAAGTTTTTCTTCTGTTTCTTTTACTTCGGAGACTTCTACATCATCAAAATAACCATTGGAAGCTGCAAAAATTGAGATAACTTGTTTTTCTACAGCTAGCGGAGCAAATTGACCTTGTTTTAATAGTTCGGTAAGTCTGCTACCACGGTCAATTTGTTTCTTGGTTTCTGGATCAAGATCACTAGCAAATTGAGCAAAAGCTTCTAGTTCACGAAATTGAGCCAATGAAAGTTTCATACTTCCAACCACTTTTTTCATTGGTTTGGTCTGGGCAGCTCCACCTACACGAGATACAGACAGTCCTACATTAAGAGCTGGACGAATACCACGGTAGAATAGATCTGTTTCCAAGAAAATCTGACCATCGGTAATAGAAATTACATTGGTTGGAACATAAGCAGAAATGTCGCCAGCCTGAGTCTCGATAATAGGCAACGCAGTAATAGAACCACCACCGTTTTCTTCGTTTAAATTACAAGCACGTTCAAGTAGGCGTGAGTGAAGGTAGAACACATCACCTGGGTAGGCCTCGCGTCCTGGTGGACGGCGAAGTAGTAGCGACATTTCACGGTATGCCCAAGCTTGTTTGGTCAAGTCATCGTATACTACTAGTACGTCCTTGCCACGATCGGCAAAGTATTCGGCCATAGCCACACCAGCGTATGGAGCCAAGTAACTCATAGGAGCCGGCTCACTAGCACCGGCAGAAACTACTATAGAGTAATCCATAGCCCCAGTTTCTTTTAACTTGGCTACTAAACGAGCTACTTTTGATTCTTTTTGACCAACAGCAACATAGATACAAATCATGTCTTGGCCTTTTTGGTTGATAATGGTGTCTACAGCTACCGCAGTTTTACCAGTTTGGCGGTCTCCAATAATAAGTTCACGCTGTCCACGACCAACGGGGATAAGCGCATCAATGGCTTTGATACCAGTTTGTACAGGCGTATCTACCGGCTGACGGGTCATTACACCAGGAGCTACTCTCTCTACAGGATAAAATTCTTTAGTTTTCAATTCTCCGGCTCCATCAATTGGCTCACCAATAGCGTTTACTACTCTACCTACCAAAGATTCTCCTACAGGTACAGACATAATCTTACCAGTTCTTTTTACTTCATCCCCTTCTTTGATGTGTTTGTACTCACCTAGGATAATAGCCCCGACAGTTTCTTCTTCTAGATTTAGAGCCAGTCCGTATGTTCCACCTGGGAATTCTAGCATCTCCATGGCCTGACATTTGTCTAATCCGGTCATGCGAGCGATACCGTCTCCAATTTGAATAACAGTACCAACTTCTTCTACTTGGACTTCTTTTTTGAAAGATTCAATATTCTTTTTTAAAGTTTTTACAACTTGATCTGTATACGACATATTATTATTTGCGAATTACGAATAGTACCTGTCTGCCGATAGGCAGGCGAATGTACGAATTATAATCGAGTTTTTAAATTCTCAATTTGTTTTTTTACACTTCCGTTTAATACTCTATTTCCATCTTTTACAATAATACCTCCCACCAATCGAGGTTCTACTATAACATCTGCTTCTACTTTGTTAGCAAATTGTTTGGAAATCTTTTTTATTTGAGCTTCAGTAAGTTTTCTGGCACTTTTTATAGTAATTTGTTTTACGCCAGACATTTTTTTGGAATAACTAATAAACTCATCCACTATATAGCTTAGCTTAGAAGCCATTTGTTCTTTTCTCAAAAAAAGAGCAAATTCTTTTATAGCGGTATCCAAATCTTTTCCGGTTTTGTTGATAGTCAAATCGTACAAAATTTTAGCGTACTGTTTTGGTAATAACTTCATAAACTAGTTTAATTCAGTCAAAGTCTCCTCTATGATTTTGGTATCTTTCTTTTGATCCATTTTTTCACCGATAATTTTTTCTACAGCAGCTACCACCAAATTAGCAGTTTCTTTGCTAATTTCTTCTTTCATTTCTTTTTTATCAATTTCAATATTCTTTTTGGCTTGAGTTACCAACATTTCAATTTCTTTTTTAGCTTTTTCTTTGTTTCGTTCAGATTCTGCTTTAGATTCGTCACTGGCTTTTTCTACAATTTTGTTGGCTTCTACCTTGGCACCATCGATAATTTCTTGAGATTTTTTGGTAGCCATACCAAGTTCGGTTTTGGCTCTTTCAAAGTTTTCTACAGCCTCTTTTGCTTTTAGTTGTCTTTCGTTAATAGTTTTTGTTACAGAAGCAAAGAAAAACTTTTTGAGAATAAAAAAGATAATCAAAAAGTTAATAAGGTTGAACAAACCCATTTGCCACTCAAACCCTACCTTACCCAATGTTTCTAAAATGTAATTCATAAATTTTTTATTCATCTTGAATGGAGAAGTTCTTGCCTCTCCACTCAAGACGAGTGGTCGTAATTAATTATACGATAAAGAAAGCTACGAAAGCGTAGATAGCAGTAGATTCTGCTAGCGCCACACCGATAATCATCTTTGAAAAGATGCTACCTTCCATTTTTGGATTACGTCCAATAGCTTCTAGAGCCTTACCTACCAAGTAACCTTCTCCAATACCAGATCCAAACATGGATACAGTACAAAGACCTTTGGCAATAAGACGAGCTGCTTCAATGTCCATATGTCTATTATTAATAACTTATTAATTACTGGTTGATACCCACTAATATTAATAGATATCAAATAGAAATTAACTCTCCTCTACCTCTGTAGACAAAGTATAATAAGCCGCAGTCAAAGCTCCAAATACCATAGCTTGTAGCAACCCTACTAACAAATTCATACCCAGCCAAGCCGATGGCACAGCCAGAGCAAATGCTCCCAAAAGAATAGCTGCCAAAACTTCTCCGGCGTACATATTACCAAACAGACGTAAGGACAAAGATACCACCTTCGCAATCTCGGAAATAATATCAAGCAAACCAATTAGAAAATCTACGATAGACAAAACTCCGGCTCCAATTCCTTTTTTGAATCCCAAGTACACATCTTTGAATTTGAAATACTTGCCCAAGTGTCCCAAAAAACCAAATACTTTTACACTCATAATTTGGGTAAGGATAACAATCCCTGTAGCCACGCTAAAGGTCATGTTGAAATCATTGGTTGGGGTACGAAAAAGAGGTACTCCATTGTATGTAAACGAACCAATAAAAGGAAACAAAGTAATAATATTGGAAAGTCCAAAAAACAAGAAGATAGTTCCGACTAACGGCAAAAGTTTTTCTGCTTTTTTCTTGTCTCCAGATATTTGTTCTAGCAAAGTAAGAAAAGCTTCTACTGTTAGTTCTATAATTGTTTGAAATTTACTTGGTAGCAATTTGCTTCTGTTTTTTATAATTAAACTAATTAACAAAAATAACAATGTAATAGCCACGCCTGTAATCATGGCGTTGGTAAAATCAAGAGAACCAATTGAAAAAATTGTTTCTGGTTTTACTGGAGGTTGTTCGGCGGCTACTTGAAAAATCATATTTATAACCAAATTTGTAATTCCTAACTCTTAATTTCTAACTCTTTTTTTTCTTGTTCTTCGGCTTCATCTTCTTTTTGACGAAACTCTCTTAATTCTTTGTCCAATTTTAGATACATTTTTATCACGGCTATCCAAGAACCTAAAAAAGTAACAGCCAATACCCCTACACTACCCCAAGGTCTAATACTATAAGTAGTGTCCAAATATCGACCTACAAAAAAAGCAGCAGCAGCCGGTAATCCAAATATCAAAGCTACCCTAAACATCATGGTAAAGGACTTGTGCATCAAAGCTTCCTTTTGTTTTTCTAATTCTTTCATAAGTTTTGAACGGCACTAGTATATACGAAATTTAGTCTTTCGTCAATGTATTTTTAAGCTTGTATGTGTGTAAATAATCGAAGGGTATTTTCGGCTATAATGTCTTCCATTTCTTTTTGACTTTTTCCTCTTACTTTAGCGAATTTTTTGATTACTTCTTCTACCATCCAGGGTTCGGATCGCTTGCCTCTATAGGCCTGTGGGGCTAGATATGGAGAGTCTGTTTCTACCACTATTTTATCTAGCGGTATATTTTGAATTACTTCTTCTAGATCCAGCTGTGGCTGGGGATCGGTCTTTTTTGGTGGAAAAGTCACTACTCCGGTAAAACCTAGATTAAATCCCATATCCAAATATTTTTGAGCATGATCCCAGTTGGAGGTGAAGCAGTGGATTGTTCCTCTAAATTTTCCAGAGTCATCTTGAGTGCTAACGAAGGATCCCTTTGGTAATTCACCGAGATTCTTCGACTCCGCTGCGCTTCGCTCAGAATGACTGGTCAAATAATTTTGTAACAATTCAATCATCTCGTCGTGGGCATCACGGCAGTGCACTACTAATGGTAAGTTGTGTTGGCTAGCAAACCGCACATGATCTAAAAATACTATTTTTTGTTTGGCCAAAACTTCTTCTTTGGTTTTGTCTTTTGGTACATGAAAAAGTTCTAGCCCACACTCCCCCACTCCGATTACTTTTTTTGATTTGGCTAATTTTTCGTAATGTTCCCAATCAAAACTTTCTTCGCGAGACATAAAATGTGTTTCTTCTTCGTCTACATGAGTAGGATGCAGGTGTAATGGATGTGTGCCTATACTAGCGTAAACATTGTCATACTGTTCTGCCAATTCTACGCCCCACTGGCTAGTGTCTTTTTGTGTACCCACCAAATTCAAAATCATGCCTTTGTCGAGGCACTTTTTTATTACTTCTTCGTAATCATCTTTAAAAGCTTTGAACTGCACATGGCAGTGAGTATCTATCATCATATAAGTTGATTGCGCAGATTATTTAAGATTACGCAGATTTTTGAATTTAAATCTGCGTAATCTTTTTTAATCTGCCTGCTCCGACCGAACGCAGTGAGTGTCGGGGTGAAATCTATAGTTGAAAGTATAGAACCAAAAAACACTCTTGTCGAGTGTATTCTTATTTTGAATGGAGGTGCCGTTTGAGAAATGCCCACCAATTGAAAATCATATCTCATTTTTTCTTTCCGGTACCATGGCATCGAATGCACGACTCTTTCTTTTTTGCTCCTGGCGGTAAAAGAGGAATAGGATCTATTCCCGTACCTTGGCAACGTCCACATTTTGACTGTTCTTTCACTTTTCCTGTTTTTTTGCTTTTGTCAGACACCTTCTTGCCCCTTTCTAAAAAAGAATTTAAAACATTTTTTTACAAAAGTCAATTTACAACTACGAAGCTACCACCTCTACCACTCTATTTTCTACATAATCAACCGTGGATTCCAAAAATTTGATTGCCTCTGGCACAAGTGGCAAAAATACAGATACTACCGACACAGCATATGGAGCCACTTGCGAATTGGCCAAGTGACTCATAAATGGCAAAGACAAAGGAAACCTTTCTATAAAGTAAAGCACTATACCAACCGAAATTATCCCTTCGGCTGCCCCTAGAAGTAATCCTAATAATCTGTTTAGCGAACGAACAAAAGGTAATCTGGTAAAAAATCCTATAAATTTTTCCAAAAACCAAAACGCGAATCCAACTACTCTATTTATTACAAAAAAAGAAACTACAAAAGCCAATACTTTTGGTGCGTTACCTTCCCAACCAAAAATATTAGTTAGCCAACCAGCTAGCACTGTAAAGTAACGAGCTGCCAAATAAACTCCCAAAACGGTTCCAAGCAGAGATCCCAAGGCATGTACAAATCCAAACCAAAGTCCGGCCAAAGCAAAACCGGCAATGATTAAAAGTAGAATTACATCTACTGTTTCTAGTGGCATAAACTAATATAGTTTATTAAAAATTTCTTCTAATTCTTTTGGTAAAAAAGAAACCACATGCTGATGATCATCAGAAGGAAATTCCCCTGTTTCTTTATTTCTTTCCAAACATTCATTCCAAAATTGTAAATGGAGTTTATCAATTTCATGTTCAGAAGTATCAATCTTTTTATGACCTTCTTTTTGCACAGAAAACCAAGTCAAATACATTCTTTCATTTTTATAAAATTTAAATACTGATTCAAAAAGCATTTGTTCTCTTGGTAAAGTTTCTACACATTCTGCCTGTTTTTCTTGCAAAAGTTTCATCCATTCTTCTGCTCTAGCTTCTTTACCTTTTTTTACCAAAAATGTAGAAAGTTCTGTATGGATTTTTTTGTCCATATTTTTTAATTCAATCTAGGAAAAAGTATTTCTCCTTTTTTTATTATACCACCTTCTGGCAATCCTCCCCAATCTCGACTTCTAATTTCCCCTGCTCCAAGTTGCTCCAAAATTTTCTCGGCAGCGTTTGGGATAATTGGAAGTAACATAAGAGCTATATGACGAAGCGATTCTGCAAGCTGATAAATTAAGCCATCAATATTTTCACCATTTTTTACTTTCTCCCAGGGCTTTTCTTCATTTATAAGCTTGTCACATACACAAACCAAATCCTGTGAAACTTTTACCATTTCTTCAAATTCGTAATTTTCAACATGGTTAGTATATCTATCCCAATATTTTTTAATATCAAAATTATCCGCCGATTTTTCTTCCAAACAATTATTGCAGTATTTTTCTAGCATTGTTAGAACCCGAGAAGTTAGGTTCCCTACCCCATTTACCAAATGAGCTGTATAAAACTCTTCGAATCTAGCTACAGAAAAATCTCCATCTTCGCTAGCTGGTACAGCTCCCAAAATGTAGTAACGCAAAGCGTCGACTCCGTACTTTTCTACCACATCGTATGGGTTTACAACATTGCCCACACTCTTGCTCATCTTTTGGCCTTCGCTAGTAACAAAACCATGTATAAAAACCTGCTTGCTGCTTGGCAAATCGGCAGACATAAGCATGGCTTGCCACATCGCAGTTTGCTGACGCAAATTATCTTTGCCAGCCACTTGAATAGCATTTGGGCTTTCTTCTGTGCCCCAAAACTTATCAAAATTTTCTTGGTCACCAGGCCAACCAAGGGTGGAAATATAATTTACAAGTGCATCAAACCAAACATACATTACATGCTCGTCGTCTCCTGGAACCGGCACGCCCCAAGGCATTTTTTCTTTGATTCTGGAAATTGAAAAATCTTGTAAGCCACGCTCTGCAAAAGCAGCAATTTCTTTTTGTCTGTGGGTAGGGATTACAAAATTTGGGTTATTGTCATAAAATTCCAAAAGTTTATCTTGATAATTGGAAAATTTGAAAAAATAATTTTCTTCATCAATCAATTCCAATTCGTAGCTAGGGTGAATAGGACATTTGCCATCGACCAATTCGGAATCTGTTTTTTCTAATTCACAACCAACACAATACTTTACTTGATAATTTTTTTTGTAAATATCTCCCTTGGCTTCGCACAGCTTCCAAAACTCTTGTGCTGCTTTTACATGATGCTCGTCGGTAGTGCGAATAAAGGTTGGATTGTCTAAATTTAAAAGATTTTCCAATTCACGAAACTTGGCAGCATACTCGTCGCAATATGCTTGCGGATCTTGGCCTGCTTCTACAGCTTTTCTATAAATTTTTAGACCATGTTCGTCTGTACCAGTGTTGTAAAAAACTTCGTTACCAAGCAGGCGTTGGTAGCGAACTACAGCATCGGCCTGGATAATTTCCAAAGCAAAGCCAATATGTGGATCAGCGTTTACATATGGCAGAGTTGTAGTGATATAAAATGGTTTCATAAACTTTTGTTAACCAACTAAGATTAGCAAAAAAGCCTATAAATTACAAGAAAAAACCCACTATTTACGATCATTCATAAATAATGGGATTTGACCGACTTACAAAGGCACGGCAAGTTCGGTAATGACTCCTAAACGATTCGGGATAAGGCACAAAAAACTAAACCCCATTATTTCCCCCAAAATCAATAAGGCTCCAATTAATCGGATCCTGGAAAGGAACACCTCTTTTACCTCTGGATGCTACAATCGCAGCGTTCCTTTGTTTGGCATAGGCCTCGTTATAGGGATTTTTTTCAGCCATAGGTTCTTTGGTAAAAGGGTTCCACCTCCACCAGTGCCACGGGGATCTGGATTTTCTTTGACCAAGATAACCAAAAAATCTCAAATCACTCAATATTGGATTTAATTGTGAAAAGTTTGTAAATGGAGAACCCGGACTTTGGCAAAGCCAATTTCCTCTTTTGTCCTTTGGGATCTCTAGAACCCTCCAACCATTGGGCTTATCAACAGAAAGAACATCCAAAAGGAATTTAATCCTATTTCTCTCAATTTCTTTGGGTGTCATAGACACACCTCCTTAATCTAAACCTAAAACAAATACACAAAAAAATCAAGCCAAAGCTTGATTTAATTATTTTTAATTAACAAAATTTATTTTCCTACCACCACCACAAACTCTCCCTTTTCCGAAATATTCATTTCCAACAATTCTTCAATTGTCCCCCTGTATATAGTTTCAAATTTTTTAGTTAATTCTCTAGCAATCATTACCTTTCTGTCTTTACTCAAAACACTTTGCAAATCTGCCAAAGCTTTTTTAATTCTGTGAGACGACTCGTAAAAAACAACGGTTCTTTTTTCTTTGGCCAATTCTTCAAAATATTTTTTACGCTTATTCTTGTGTGGTGGAAAACCGAGAAAAATAAATTTGTCTGTAGGAAAACCAGAAATAGATAGCGCGGAAACCATGGCAGATGCACCAGGCACGGGAATTACTTTTAGATCTTCCAAATTTTCTGTTAAATAAGCAACTAGTTCGTTGCCAGGATCCGAAATCCCAGGCGTACCAGCATCTGTAACGAGAGCTATGCTTTGATCATTCTCAAGCAAATTCAATATTTCTTTGTACTTCTTTACATTGCTATGTTGATGATAACTCTTGGTTGGAGTATTTATTTCAAAATGATTCAAAAGTTTTTTCGTAACTCTGGTGTCTTCGCACAAAATTAAATCTACCTCTTTCAAGGTAGCCAAAGCCCGAACACTAATATCCCCCAAATTGCCAATCGGAGTGGCAACCATGTATAAGTTTCCTGTCATATGGAGGTAAGTATAACAAATAAGTAACTTATTTCAACTTTTTAGGTTGAGATACTTTTTAATAAATTTAGAAGATAAGAGGCAACAGGCAGTAGGCAATAGTATTGGTTATTGCCAAAAACATATGGTATAGAGAATAGAAATAAACTTTAAACCCTATTGCCTATTCCCTCCTGCCTACACCCTACAAAATATGCTATAATAAAGACCTATGAAAAAAACAGCTTTTAAACTGACAAATTTTGTAGTAGTGCTAAGTTTGCTACTAACTCCATTTACCTCTTTGGCGGCTGCCGAAGAAGATTTTGATCCCAATTTTTTGCTAAGCGACTTTGAGCTGCAAAATTGGCAAAGTATGAATAGAGCCGATATCCAAGCTTTTTTGGATGATCAATCTGGTTTTATTGCCAACTACAAAACAACCGATTACAAAGGAACCCAAAGAACAGTTGCCGATATTATCGCCAGAGCAGCCAAAGAACACCAAATAAATCCCAAATATATACTCGTAAAATTACAAAAAGAACAAAGCCTAATTAGTGCCAAAAACCCTAGTCAAAAACAATTGGACTGGGCCACTGGATATGGTATTTGTGATAGTTGCAGCAAGTCTGATCCAACTTTGCAAAAACACAAAGGCTTTGGCGTGCAGGTAGATAGTGCAGCCGCTATTATGCGTTGGTACTACGACAATCTAAACAAAGAATCTTGGATCAAACGAACTGGTTATAGTTATAGAATAGACTCTACTACAGTAAGACCACTCTCTCTCGCTACTGGATTTCTTTATACCTACACTCCCCATATCTTGGGTAATAAAAATTTTTGGATCCTTTGGCAAAGATGGTTTGAACAAGTTTATCCAGATGGAACTTTGGTAAAAGGTCAAAGTGATAATACTGTCTACCTAATTCAAGATGGCAAAAAAAGAGCTTTTGCCAACATGACAGCTCTGCAAACTAGATTTGATCCCAAATACATTATTACAGCTCCAGATACAGAACTATCTCGTTATGAATCTGCTCCAGACATTAGCTTGCCAAATTATTCTGTAGTCAAATCTGGGCCCAATTATTATCTACTCGACAATGAAAAATCCAGAAAATTTGCCAATTATAATGTAGTTAAAAAATTAGGCTATCACCCAGACGAAATAATCGAAATTTCTAGTTTAGACTTGGCCACTTACCAATCTGGCAACCTAATTGGAGAAAATACCAACTCTGCCCTAGGTAGAGTGGTAAAAGTAAAAGAAAATAATAATTACTACTACCTAACAGATACTACTTATCACGCTATTACAGACGAACAGATTATTGATTCTGTTTTTCCGCATTTGTCTGTAGAAAAAGTTTCGGCTACAGAACTACACCCTTTAACTAGTGCCGAGCCAATCCTTTTCAAAGATGGAACTTTGCTAGGGATAAAAGGCTTTAGCAAAATATATGTAATTGAAAATAGCAAAAAACGTCATATAGCCAATGAAACGGTTTTCAATGTCCTGGGTTATAATTGGAGCAATATTATCTGGACCGATGAATTTACCGGACTCAATCACCCTACCGGTCAGCCTGTTTATATGCGTCGAGAATTGCAGATAGTAGACAAACCAACCACAAACAAAGCAGAAGTAGTAGAAATTATCTCTAGCGCCAAAATGGTAGTAACTCCTAGGGAAAAATTCGAATTTGTAGGTGAAAAATTTGATACAGACATAGATAGTTACTTGGTTGCCGATGCAGAAACCGGAGAAATTTTGGCCGGTAAAAACATAGATACTGTCCGTCCACTAGCCAGCCTTACCAAAGTAATGACTGCTTACCAACTAATGAAAGAAGGTGTAAACCTAAACCGTAGTACTACTTATGTGCCAAGTGAACACAAGTCTATTTACCATCGCTTCCGTATTGCTCCAGGTGAGAGTGTTTTGAACAAACATCTCTTGCAAGCTACTCTAATTTCTTCGCTAAATACTCCGGCCAAAATGTTGGTAGATTCTGTAGAAAAAAATCAATCCAAATTTATAAATCGCATGAACAGCCAAATTGATACTTGGAAATTAGCCCACACTAATTTTGATGATCCAACTGGTGGTGGAGTGGGCAATGTTTCTACTGCCAAAGAATATTTAACCGTTTATCGAAACGCTACCAAAAACATTGATGTTGCCAAATTTTTGGGGATGAAAAAATATGAATATAACGAAAGATTGGATCTAGACAACAAACCAAGACATTTTGACAACCACAGTAATCATCTAACCAGACGAGCGGGTTTACCTTTTGATATAATTACCAGCAAAACCGGTTATCTAGAAGAAGCTGGAGATAATTTGGTAATGAATGTAAAAAGAAAAAAAGATGGGAAAAATTTTATATTAATTACTTTGGGCAATCCTGACCATGCCAATAAATTTGCCGAACCAGAAAAATTTGCCAAATGGGCAATTAATAATTTTTAAAATATGTCTATTTGTTTTGCTGCTATCACCCCACATCCACCCGTGTTAATCCCAAATATAGGCAAAGAAAAATTGTCTGACTTGGCCCACACCCAAAAAGCCATGAAAGAATTGGAAGAAAGCCTCTACCTCTGCAAACCAGATTTAATAATTGTTATATCTCCTCATAGTGCTTTGTTTGCAGATTCTTTTTCTATTAATTCAAATACCCATTTTGTATCACAATTCCAAAAATTTGGAGACTTAACTACCAACCCAACTTGGCAAGGAGATACCAACTTTGCTACAAAAATAAATCATTGTGCCAAAAAAAAACATATCCCAATTACAATTGTAAGTGATGAAACTTTGGATCATGGATCTACAGTTCCTTTGTATTATCTAACCGAACATTTAAAAGAAACCAAAATTTTGCCGATAGGTTATAGCAATTTGGCTGGCCCAGACCATATTGCCTTTGGTAAGCTTATCAAAGAAATAATCATGGAAGGAAACAAAAAAGTAGCCGTGATTGCTTCTGGAGATCTAGCTCATGGAGCAAATGTCGAAGACAGCTTGGCTCAAAAATTTGACGAAACTATAATGCAAGCTCTAGCCGACAAAGATATAGAGTCTTTGCTAGAATTAGAGTCAAAATCCAAAGATTTGGAAGAATGTGGCTATAGATCTATCTTAATTCTTATGGGTATCTTGAAAAATATCAATTATCGCCTTACTATAAACTCGTACGAACATCCCTACGGTGTAGGCTATCTTACTGCCCATTTTTCTATATAAACATTAGACAATGATTGCCGAAGTTATCCCACTAAAGAGATTGCCCCGTGCAATATCTTTTTTTGATTACAATGTAGAGGCAGATTTGGCCCAAAAAATAAAAGTTGGCCAACTGGTAAAAATCTCCTTTCGCAAGTCAGAAATTTTTGGCTTGGTTTTGCGATTGAAAAATGAAGATGACCCAAAATTAAAAAATGTAACATCGATAGTAAACCAAGAACCAATTGTAACAGAAAATTTTATAAATTATCTAAAAGAACTTTCTCAAATTTATGCCACTTCCCTACCCACTTTGGCACAGATGAGTTTATTGCCTTTGCAAAAAAACAAACTTAAAAAAGTAGAATTTAAACAAATAATAGGGCAAGAAAGTCCCCCAAAGGGTGACAAGAAAGAAAAATTTTTTATTGTAAAAAACCCAGATGAACAAAAACAAGTTATCCAAACACTTTTGGAAAAAAACAAAAAAACTATTTTTGTAGTCCCCGAAGTTTATTTGATAGATGAAGTCAAAAAAAATCTTTCTATTGAGAAACAAAAAGAAACTGTAGTTTGGCACAGTGCCCTTAGCACCAAACAAAAATTTGAACGCTGGCTCGAAATTAGAAACGAAGAAAAAAATATTATTATAGGTACTAGAGGTACTTTGCTTTTGCCAATTTTTCATTTTGATCAAATTGTTATTCTTTTTGAAGGAGATAATAATCACAAACACTGGGATCAAAACCCCAGATTTCATACCAAAGATTTGGCCAAGTTAATTGCCAAAAAAGCTAATCTTGAAACTGTTTTTGTTTCTCACTCCCCTAGCTCAGAAGCTTATTTTGATATTCACAAAAACGGTCTGGACACAAACACCACCAAATTACCCCCGCTCGAAAAAATAGAACTATTAAACATGCTCTACGAAAAAAAAGCCGGGCATTATGGAGTTTTGGCCGACCAAGCAAAAGAAGCTATCAAAAATGCTACCGGTGATATTTTTCTTTATATTAATAAACTTGGTTTTTCTTCTATTGTTCATTGTGCTAGTTGTAGTTTTGTAAACACTTGTCACAAATGTAACCAACCACTTATCTACCACGCCAAACAAAATGTGTTTGCTTGCAACTACTGTAGAATAAAAATTACAGCCAACTTTACTTGCCCTCGTTGCAAAGACAAGTTTGTAGAATTACGTGGTGTAGGTACAGAATTTATCGAAGAAGGAGTAAAAAACTTGTTAGGCAAAGACTGCCCTTACGAAATTATTAGAATTGATAGTTCTATAGAAGAAGATTTGCCATATACAAAAAAACCACGCATCATAATTGGCACCCAAATGGCCAAGCGGCATGTACGTTGGGACAAAACTGATTTGGTAATTTTGATCAATCCAGACATGGAATTAAATATCCCAGAATTTCAAGCAGCCGAATCTTTGTGGCAAACTTTGGGTGAGTTTGATTTTCGAACCCGAGACAATAGCAAAATTTTTGTCCAAACTCACAACCCCAATCATCTTGTTTTTCGTTCTTTAATTGAACCAGACAGATTTTATCGTACAGAGCTTAACTACCGCATGAAAACGTTTTATCCACCATATAGTTACTTGGTAAGATATTTTTATGGTAACCCAGACAAATTAATTGCCAAAAATGAAGCCGAAAGAGTGGCCAAAGATCTTAAAGCTGCGTTGACAAAAACTAATTTTGCCGCTAAAATAAGTCTTCCAGTAGAAATGCAACCAAAGTTTTATAGAAAACAATTTTGGTACGTAATTACTGTAAAATTAGAAAAAAAAGATTGGCAAAAACAGCTTATAGCATTGAATAAAATAATCCCTGCCAACTGGAAAGTAGATCCTAATCCAATTTCTATTTTAAATCCCTAAACTATCCTCTGTCATTGCGAGCGATTTTAGACCGCAATGACAATTTCATCTTAAATTGATAAAGAAAGTATGTTACCCCTAGTTACCTTACCTCGTGAATCTCTCCGCCAAGAATCACAGACTGTCTCCAAAGAAGAATTGCTTACCCCAGAAATGCAAAAATTTTGCGAAGACATGATCCCAGCCATGTACCATTACGAAGGCATTGGTCTGGCTGCTCCACAAGTAGACAAAAATATTCGCATTTGTGTAATTGGCAAAGACGCTGACAATTCTTTGAAAGAAGATCTGATTTTGGTTAATCCGGAGATAGAGATTCTTAGTCGCAAAAAAAATGTAGACTCGGAAGGTTGTTTGTCTGTCCCTCATACTTTTGGCAAAGTTAAGCGAGCCAGCCATTTGCGAGTACGGGCTATGGCAGTTGATGGAAGTGATCTAGATTTCGAAGCCAAAAACTTTTTTGCCAGAGTAGTCCAACACGAACTTGATCATTTGAACGGTATTTTATTTATCGACAGAGCCAAAGATGTTTACGAAGTTGATCCAGAAGAAAAAATTGAAAGAGTTAGAAAAAGACAAGACTAAATTTTTGTAAATGAAGAAGCCCGAACGATCCGATAAAACAGACCGTCCGGGCAAATAAAGGCATTGACGAGGCTTCACCAAGTAACTAGGAAAAATCCTTCACAGAACCGACGGCTAAAAACCTTGCACGGCCGACCAGTGATTAGATCCTTACCTAGTGCGTAGAAGCAAGGCGTTCCTCTCGGGAATCGGCCTCTTGCATACGCAACGTAGGCAGGTAAAAAGGATACCTCCTTGCCACCTTCAAGCACTAGAGAAAGTACGCGCAACGATCGGCTACGTCCCAATCTCATGGCGAGGCGTGGGGGGATTCCCTTGTCAATTTTCCTGCATTCCATGTCGACTTTCCTTGATTAAAGTTCTAGGTTAGTCGAACGAGAAGCGGATATCATTCATCGTCTTATGTCGGATACCGAGGGTCCGAACGCATTCAATAGGAACACGAACAATGACAAAACAAAATATCATAAATTTCAATCTATGTCAAGTAATAAAAGTAAAATTATCTAAAAAAACTTATGAACATTGGGGCCGACATTGCGATATTTTTTGTAGGGGCATTTGCCGCCTGGTTTGGCGCTATGGTTGGAGGTGGTGGACTAGTATCTATCCCTTTTTTAATTTTTATGGGTGTGCCACCACAAGTAGCTATTGCTACCAACAAATTTGGTGGATTTGGCCTTTTGTTGGGAGCTTTGTCTAGATATGTAAAAAGCGACAAAATCCAATGGAAATATGTGCCAGCTTTTTCTATCATGGCTATTTTTTCTTCTTACTTAGGAGCTCAATTACTTTTGAATATTGATAGAAAAATTTTGGAAGTTTTGATTAGTATTATTATCTTGGCACTTTTACCTTTGCTTTTTTACAAAAAAGAAATAGGAACTATCAACCGTGAACACAGCAAATTCAAAAATTTCATTGGTTACTGTTTAAATTTTTTAACCCAAACTTGGGGAGCTTTTTTTGGAGCAGCCGGGGCTACACTTACAGCCTACGTATACATGATCTTTTTTGGATTCACTACAATAGAATCAGCCGCCACCATGAAAATTCCAGGTATTTTTATAACCTTAATTCCATTGATTATGTTTACGATGAATGGGATTGTTAATATCGAATATGGAATTGCTCTTTTTCTGGGGATGTTGGTGGGCGGTTGGCTAGGAGCTCATACAGCCTTAAAAAAAGGAGCAGAATGGGTGAAAATTTTATTTGGTTTGGTAGTTCTTATTTCAGCCGCAGTTTTGATTTTTAAATAATATGATAAAAACAATCTTTTTTGGCACTCATCAATTTGCCACTACAATTTTACAAGGCCTAATCGACGACCCTAATATTTCGGTTGATTTGGTAATCACCCAACCAGACAAACCCGCGGGTAGAAAAAAAATCCTCACTCCCCCACCGGTAAAAATCCTAGCCGAACAAAATGGCCTAAAAGTAGAACAGCCAAAAAGTTTAAAAAATTACTCACTACCAACTACAACCTACAAACTAGGAATAACTGCTCAATATGGTTTGTTAGTTCCCAAACACATTTTAGAAGCTCCAGAACTTGGCATACTCAATGTCCACACTTCTCTACTCCCAAAATATCGTGGAGCATCTCCAATCCAATCTGCTCTAATAAATGGCGAAACTAAAACCGGAGTCACAATTATGAAAATGGACGAAGGCTTGGATACAGGTCCTATACTATTGCAAAAAAGCCTTGTAATAGAAGCAAACGACACCTACCCTATAGTTGATCAAAAACTAGCCAAAATAGGCCGAGAAGCGCTTTTGGAGGCTATACCAGCCTATGTAGCTGGTGAGTTAATGCCAAAGGACCAAGATAATAGCCAAGCTACTACCTGCGGGCAATTCTCTCGCGAAGATGGTCGGATAGATTGGAATCAGTCTAATATTAAAATTTTTAATCTTTTTCGTGGTCTTACTCCATGGCCTGGAATTTGGACTACCGTAGAAAACAAGCGTTTGAAATTGACCGAAATAGAACCCAGTCAAGAATCTATCCCGACCGGGACTATTCGATTTGTCGATAAACAAGTTTTGATTGGTTGTGGTACTGGATCTATAGTAGCGAAAAAACTTCAACTAGAAGGAAAAAAAGAAATGAGTGGTGAGGAGTTTGTGAGAGGGAATGTGAATTTGGATAATTCTAAATTAAAATAAAAAGCTCCCCTTATAGCGGATCATTTCATTTGTTAATAGCTCCAAACTCTGAGATAATATTTGTATATGAAACCAAACAAACAAAGCCAAATAATCATCTTGTTGTTAACATTTTTTTCTTTTCGCATTCTTTCCTACTTCACTGCAAACCATTTAATCCTTCAATCCCTCCTCACCTTCTTATTAGTCATAACTTTAGGCTATGCTTATTACCGATCTCCAAAAACGGCTTTTGCTATAGTTATAACAGAACTACTTCTCGGGGGATCTGGGCAACTGCTAGAACTCTACGGCCTGTCACTCCGTAGTGTATTCCTTGTCACATTTGTAACTCTCTGGTTTGGCGATAAAATAATCAATAGAAAAAAACTTAGCAAACACCTAAACAAAACCCAAAGATTAGCAATCTTTGGCTTAATTGCTTTTGTCGGTATATTTTGGATTCTAGGAGCTATTAACAATGGTTTTTTCGCAGCCACACAAGATTTTATTCCTTACCTATATATTTTACTTGTCTTTCCTTCTACAGAATTATTCGAGGACAAAAAACTAATAAACTATTGCAAAAACTTATTAATTGCCTTTGTTATCGGCACCGCTATTTTTGGCTTATACAATTTTGTTGTGTTTACTATAGGCTGGGAAATAATTCATGATCCCTACTACAAATGGATTCGCGATGTCCTGGCTGGCAAAATAACAAACACAGGCACTGGATTTTTTCGTATTGTCGAGCCTATTCACTTGCTACTCGTACCAATTGTGTTGGGTGCGGCTGCCAAACTAATGAAAACAGACAAACATAATAAACTTTTTTACACCCTAGCAACACTAGCTTTGTTTACTCTAGTACTAAATCTTTCTCGCACTTACTTTTTGGGATTAGCTTTTGGATTTTTAATTCTACTTTACAAACAAAATTTCAAAAAATGGTTCAAAGTGTCTGCTAGTCTAGCTGGCATTACCATATTTTTATTTTTCTCTATTCACTTAGTTGCTAGTAATTTTACTTCTTTTGGATTGGCACTAATTAGTAATCGTTTTGGAAGCATTGCTAGTCCTAGCACAGAGCTAAGTGCTTATACCAGATCGGCATTACTTACACCAGCGATAGAATTAGTAAAACAAAATCCCTTTTATGGCCATGGGCTTGGCAGCAGCGTTACCTTCTTTGCCCCCAATCCAGATGGTGGATTTTCACAAATCACTACTCGACAATTTGATTGGGGTTATCTAGAAATATTAGCCGAAATGGGAATCATTGGTTTGGCAATTTTATTAACTGTTTTGGTTTATTTAATTTATAAACTTATAAAAATTTACAAAAAAGATCCACATTGTCAATTTATAGAACTTGGAGTTGTAGCTAGCTTGTTTGCTGTTTTACTTATGAACATTACCGCCCCTCTTATTTTTCATTTATTTGGGATTGTCTTTTTTGTATACGCTTTTACTATTTCTACAGAAAAACACAGCTTTGTAGATGTGTTGGTAGATAAGGTTAGAGAGATCTTATAGGTTAGAGATTCTTCGCTAACGCTCAGAATGACTACACGAGTCATCCTGAGGCAAAGCCGAAGGATCCCTTACATAACAAGTTACTTGGAGAAAGCGTCTGCGATAAGTAAATATCTATTTACAATTTACTGTTTACAAATTACTAAAGAAGTCCTTGTTTCTTCATCACAATTTCCTTCTTTTCCTCATATTCTCTAACTCTTTTTGCAAAGCCTGGCAAAAATCTAAAAGGTTTTTTGTAAGCAAACGACGGCAACCAGCTACTTATGCCGGTTTTTCTGGGGACTACCTTAAACAAGGTTTCCGGAATATAAATCCCCTCTTTTCTTTTTTTGAGCATTGTTAACCACAAATCCCAATCTTGAAATCTTTTTAAACTTTCGTCCCAAGCAATCTTTTCCATAGCCTCTTTTCTAATCAAAGAAGTAGAATGAATAAAATTATTTTTTTGCAAAGCTTCGGCAGAAAACTTTTGGGCTTTCATTAGTTTGTCGCCAAAACAAAAATCACTGTAAACATAACTAGCTTCTGGATGTATTTCTAGCACATGATGCATTTTTTCTAACATTTCTGGCTCGGCCACCACATCGGCATCCCAAAATATTACATAATCTCCTTTGGCCTCTCTTAGACCTCTGTTTCTAGCTGCCGGAGCACCTTTATTTTCCTGATTAATCAGTTGTAAGTTATAAGTTGTAAGTTGTAAGGGTTTTTGCGATCCATCGTTTACCACAATCACTTCTATATTTTTGTAAGTTTGCAAAAAAATAGAATCCAAAGCATGTCGAAGTTCTGCTTCGTGATTGTAAACCGGAATAATTATACTAATTAAGTCGTGCATAGTTCTCTAAGAGCCATCCTGAATGAAGTGATCTATCTAAATATTATTTTGAATTACCTCTAAAGTGAAGGAATCACTATTCTTGCAGCGAGGACGTTTGCGAGAGCGAAGCGAGCCTTATTCCGCAGCAAAAAAATAGTGATTCCTGATACTACTGTAATTCAAAATTATAAGGCTATTTTAACCAAGGACCTAGCTTTGCCACTTGTTTTGGCCAATTAAAATCATTAATAATTCTATTTTTAGCAGCATTTCCAAATTGTTTGGCTTGCCCCTCGTTTTCTAGCATCCCCAAGATTGCTTCCGCCACTTCTGTACCATTGTGAGTGTCCACCACCAAACCGGTTTGTTTGTCTAATACTGCCTCTTCTACTCCCCCACTTTTGCCAGCCACTATAGGCAAACCCGCTGCCGAAGCCTCCAAAAATACCAATCCCAAACCTTCTTCTTTACCTTCGTCCGGATGAGTTAACAGTACAAAAAGATCTGCCAAATAATAATATTGATGCAAAGCGATATGTGGAATTTCTCCAATAAAACGAACAATATTTTGTAAATTATTTTCTCTAATATGTTTTATAATTTCATTCTTTTTTGGTCCATCTCCTACGATAAACCAAACCAAGTTCGGATTTTTTTTCAAAACCTCGGGCATTATATTTATAAGGTGTGGGAACCCCTTACCATCGGTTAATCTAGAAATAGAAAGCAAAACTTTTTTACCTTCTAGCGCATACTGTGCACGCAAGGCCAACAAATCTGCCTCGTTTGGTGGCTCCAAAAAAGCCGGCTCCGGACAAGGATAAAGTACCAAAGATTTACTTTCGAACTGTGACAAGACTCGCAAAAAACGACGCTTGAGTGATTCGCTATTAAAAATAATTTCTTCGGAATGTTCCGAAACCATGGTTACCATTTTTTTCTTCCACCAGTTGGCTGTACCAGCTACCAAATCTGTACCATGAGAAAATAATAAAAACGGAATTTTGCCAATAATTTTGGTAAAAATAGCGGCATAACCTACTGGCAAGACATGTTGTACAAATACAATCTGACAATTTTCTTCTTTGGCTGTACGCCAAAGCTGCCAGCCTAACAAAATCCAACGAGGCCAAATAAACTTTGGCAATAACATTCGCTTACGTACAATTTTGTAAGGTTGTTCTTTGTCCCAAGCTAATTTTTCTGCTTGCGTGGCGTACTTGTCTTTGCCAGCTGGAGCCAAAACTACAACATTTTCTTTGCCCAGAGCCGCTGCCAAATCATGACAATAAGTCGCAATCCCCCCAATCTGTGGAGGATGCTCCAAAGTAACTAATAAAACTTTTTTCATATAATAATTATCTTATAGAATCCTGATTTTTAAATAATAGATTTAGTAAAAATTATGACAAATATTAAATTCAATTATCACTATTTTTGCAGCGAGGACGTTTGCGAGAACGAAGTGAGCCTTATTCCGCAGCAAAAAAATAGTGATAATTGATACTTCATCTTTTTACAAACAAAATAGCTTCTCTTAGTTGTCTTTTGGTAACAGCTCTAGTTATAAATAACATAAACGGATAAACCACGGCTCCAACCAAAATTGCCAAAATAAAATTAGATAACTTATTGATATACCAAACAAATACTCCCATTACACTAGCCGAAACTAAAAGTTGAATAAAAGTTTTTAATATAAAACTATGTCTAATTTTGCTAATACTTGGCGCTACAGCATACCCCAAAATTGTCAAAAGCACATTGCCAATAGCAGCAGCACTGGCCGCTCCAACTACTCCAAACTTGGGTATCAAAATTAAATTCAAAACTACATTAAAACTAAGAACAATTCCTACAATAGTTGTTTGTGTTTTTTGTCTGTCACAAGCATTGAGAAAAGCTCCAATAGGAAAACTAACATAAGAAAAAATCAAACCTGCCAAAAGAATTTGCAATGGCAAAATAGCGTTTATAAATTCTTCTGTATAAAGAGTAAGTACAATATCCTTGGCTAGTATGGAAATCCCAAATACAATTGGAAAAGCTATTATCAACAAATATTTTAAACTTTGTTCAAAAGCAAAGGAAAGCTTACTTTTATTATTTTTGAAATATTCGCTAAAACGTGGGTACAGAGCTGCCACCAAAGCAAGCGGCACAAACTGAAAAGCAAAAGTAATTTTGTAAGCAATACTGTACCAACCGACTGCCACATCTCCTGCCAGTTTGGAAAGTAAAACTGAATCTATATACGAATAGACCCTCGCAAAAACTGCGGCCAAGGCAAAAGGCACGGCAATCTTGGAAATAAACAAAAAAGTTTCTTTTTCAAACTTGGGTTTTAGACTTATTTTATATTTACTTATTAGAACTGTAGCAGCAAACAAAACATTGAAGAAACTAGGAATAGTAAAAGCAAGAATAAGAAAAATAAGCGGGTAACCAAAATATAAGAATATACTACCCAAAATAAGCGTAATTAATTGACTACTTACAATACCAATTGCTTCGTATTTCAAATCTCCAATGGCCCGCAAAACTCCATAAATAGTCAAATGCAAAGAATCAAACAACATGGTCACTGCCGAGAGATAAACCAAGTGTTTGGTTTCTATCGGGTAGCCAAGCAAATTTATGGTTATAACCGCCACAATATAAGTTATAACCCCAAAAAATAATTTTACCGACAAAATAGTAGACAAATATTGCTGCATTTTTTCTTTCATCCTAGCGGCTTCGCGTACCAAAACATTGGTAAGACCAAGATCTACAAAAACTACAAAAATAGTAGTAAAAGACAAGGCGAAAAAATACTTACCAGTTCCCTCTGCTCCGATATTTCTAGCAATAAGTGTAAAGTATACAAAAGCGACTATTTTTTGGCCGACCGAGGCCATAGTCATAAAAGCGGTATTTTTGGTAATAGAGTTTGCCATATAGTCTAATTTTATTCTAAAAATAGCTAATTTTCAAGTTGGATTATTTGACACAAACTTATAACTCAATTAATCTTGTTTATACAGGAGATTGACCACATGAGTATAGAAGTTACCCTCGACCATGACGGAACAAAAGCAACCTATGTTGATGCTGAATTCATGGAATCTGTCAGTTGGGCGGCTCTTATCAAAGGACGGAATGCTATCTGCCTGGTCAAGATTCATGGAGAGCATGGCGCCAAAGCAGAGATGAATCTGACAGATTTCTATGGACCCAAGGGGGCAACGGTACAATACATCTGCAGATGGTTCGATGGTAGATGGCTAGAGGTATCGAGAGACTCCAATGTTCCAGATGCCCACCAAGTTTGTATAAACCCATTTATGATTCGCATCAAAGTCCTATCGCCCAATGGGGAACTCCCCGCCTATACAGTGGTAGAAGAAGAAACCTGACAAAACTAGAGAATTGCAGTTACAACAGAAGCCAAGTTCGTCAGGACAATCCAAAAATTAAGCAACTCCCAAAGAGTTGTTTTTTTATTGCAAAAAATTTTTACTTTCATTACAATCAAGTGGGAGAAAATGTGAAACCAGAAGATCTTGAGTACAATGACCACGGAGGCTTTGCCTGGAGTTTTGAAGAAGAGGGCAACAGGTACCAAGTCACCTGCTGCTGGCGAGAGGGCGACACCCATATTGCCGATCTGAAACAAGTTGACGCAGATGAAAAAGTAGTTTTTCACGCTGGTTTGCTTTTTGCAGGTGGGAAATGGCAAGGAAACTGGGTACCCGATGAGATGTCCGAAAGCATTGTAACCAAGGTGCTAAAAGCCCTTACAGAAATTTCACCAGATGGCCGACCAGTCAAACCTCAAGACCAATAACATCAAGGAGACTCTCTCCCACCATTCAAAAACAAAAACCGACTTGTCTACACAAGTCGGTTTTAAATTATTCGTAAATTCGTATTTTTCGTATTTCGTACATCCAATATTAACGTTTTCTCCATTGGTGAGCTCTACGAGCTTTGTACATACCAGGTTTCTTTCTTTCTTTGGCTCTAGAATCACGAGTTAGGTAACCATGAGATTTTAGAACTGGTTTGAAATCTTCATTCCACTCTACCAAAGCGCGAGAAAGACCATGTCTTACAGCTTCGGCTTGTCCCTTTACACCACCACCGGCGACTCTTACACTCACTTCGTAATCTTTTTCTTTGCCAAGCGCTACCAATGGCGAGAGTACAATCTCTTGCCAAATAGCGGTTGGAAAATATTCTTTATAATCTTTGCCGTTTACATTAATACCACCTTTACCAGGGGTAATTCTAACACGAGCAGAAGCTTTTTTGCGTCTACCTACGGCTCTTTGCATTGTTTCTTTTAAATCTGCCATATTTATGCTTTGATAGTAAGTCTTTTCATCATCTCGTTACGCAAATTGTTTTTTGGCAACATGCCAAATACAGCTTTGCGCAAAATCTCTTCTGGTTTTTCTTCAAACACCTTTTTCATAGGAGTTCTTTTCAAACCACCCGGATAAAGAGTGTGATGATAATAATCTTTTTGAACTAATTTTTTACCGGTAAATTTAACTTGTGAAGCATTTAGAATAGTTACAAAATCACCACTGTCCACATGAGGAGAAAAATCAGGTTTGTTTTTGCCACGCAAAATCATGGCTACTTCTGTAGCAATTCTACCAACAGCTCTACCGGCTGCATTGATTTCGTGCTTTTGTCTTTTTATTTCTTTAGCCATATTTTTATACAAATTCTATTCTTACCATTTCAGCTGCATCATTTTGTCTGGTGCCGATTTTGGTAATTCTGGTGTAACCACCATTGCGATCTTTGTAACGTGGGGCAATATCTTTTAGCAAAGTATTTACAGCTTTGTCTGTAAACAATCCTTTTATCAACTGTCTTCTGGCAGCCAAATCACCTTTTTTAGCTTTTGTTACCATTGGTTCTACTACTGTTTTCAAAACTTGAGCTTTGGCTTTGGTAGTATTGATTGAACCATGCAAAATTAAACTCTCAGCCAAATTTTTCATTAGAGCTTCTCTTTGTGCTTTTGGTCTACCTAAAGTTTTTCCTGTTTTTCTGTGTCTCATATTTATAATTATTCTTTACCACGCCAGAGCCTAGGCGTCGGCGGGCACTTCTTCTTCCTCTTCTTTTGATTCTACCTTTGCTGTTTCTTTTTTACCTTCGGTAGCAGCATCTAGTACAATAGCAAAGTGATCCATCAAAATTTTGGTTGATTGAGAAATAGCTTCTTTTGGAGAAATAGCTCCATTGGTTTCAATTCTCAAAGTTAATTTTTCGTAGTCAGTTACGTCTCCTACACGAGTAGCTTCTACATTGTAACCGATATCTCTAATAGGAGTATAAAGTGAGTCAATAGCAATAGTTCCAAGGTCTAGGCCTTTGGTTTCTTTTTCGGCTACAGTTACATAACCTCTACCTTTGCTAATTTTAACTTCCATTTCAAAATTAATATTGGCATCTGTAACAGTACAAATTTTTAGATCTTTGCTAATTACATCTACATCAGAATTTTTTTCAAAATCAGCAGCAGTTACATCACCTTTACCTTTTTTGTTAAGGGTTAAAGTAACTACCTCATCGGAATGAGATCTAACAGCCAACTGCTTTAGATTTAAAATAATTTGAATCATGTCTTCCTTTACACCTTCTACAGCCGAAAATTCATGCTGCACGCCTTTTATTTTTACAGATTCAACTGCTGCTCCTGGCAAAGAAGACAACAATACTCGACGCAGGGCATTACCAAGAGTAGTACCATATCCTTGATGACATGGAGTAATTACAACCTTACCCACATTTGGGTTATCGGTTTCTTGGAATTCGATTTTTGTTGGGAGCAAAATTTGTTCCATATAACAAATGTTAATAGAGTAATACCTTATCTAGAAGAGTAGTACTCAATGATAAGTTTGACGTCAAAGACTTTGTCAAAATCTTTTTCACCTGGTTTGTTAGTAACAGTACCGGTTTTCTTTGCAGGATCATTTTTCAACCAAGATGGCAAATCCACTTTGTTTAGTTGATCAGTTATAGTTTCAAAGGCTTTTTTCTTAGCTTTGTTTTCTTTTAGAGCTACTACATCTCCTACCTTTACCAAGTGAGATGGGATATCCATTTTTTTACCATTTAGGACAAACATACCGTGGTTTACAAATTGTCTGGCTTGAGCTCTGGTAGTGGCAAAACCTAATCTGTATACAACATTGTCTAGTCTCATTTCCAAAATTTGTTGTAAGTTAACACCAGAATCACCTTCTCTACGGTTGGCCTCTTTTACATAAGCGCTAAATTGCTTTTCTCTTAGACCGTACATATATTTGGCTTTTTGTTTTTCTGCCAATTGTTTACCAAAAGAAGAACTGGCACCAGGTCTTTTTCTTGGTCCATGCACTCCAGGCGGTTGGCTTAGTCTTCTGGCAACTTTGGTAGCATTTGTTTTCAAACCCAAATTTATGCCGAAGCGACGAGCAATTTTATTTTTTGGTCCAATATATCTTCCCATATTTATTTTATATTCCTAAATTTCGTAATTCGCACATTTTTTATACTCTTCTTCTTTTTGGAGGTCTACAACCATTGTGTGGAATAGGTGTCACATCTTTGATAGAAACAACAGAAACACCGTTGCTGTTGAAACCACGAATCGCACCTTCTCTACCACCACCAATACCTTTTACAAATACGCTTACTTCTTTTACTCCACAATCTTTGATATTTTCAACTACTTTTTTTACAACTTGACCGGCGGCATAAGGAGTAGCTTTTTTAGGTCCTTTGAAACCTACTTGACCGGCGCTAGCCCAACCCAATACATCTCCGTTTTGGTCAGTAACGCTTACAATAGTGTTGTTAAAGGTAGCCTGAATATAAGCCTTAGCGTGGCTAACTTGTTTTGCTACGGCTTTTTTCTTTTTAGTTGTTTTTTTAGCTTGTGCCATAAAATTCATTCAAACAAGAAGTACTATGTCTTTTGTGCTGCTGGTTTTTTACCACTAGTGGCCATGTTACGTTTGTTGCCACGAACAGTACGAGAATTAGTTTTGGTTCTTTGACCACGTACCGGCAATCTTCTGGTGTGTCTTACACCTCTGTAGCACTTGATATCTTTTAGTCTTTTGATATTTGATACTACTTCACGACGCAAATCACCTTCTGTTCTATTGTCTTTTTCGATGATGTTACGAATTTTGTCTTCTTGTTCCGGTTTTAGATCTTTGGTTCTAATAGTTTCGTCAATACCAGCGGCAGACAATACTTTTTTGGCAGTGGTCGGACCAATACCATAAATATATGTTAGGCTGATAACGATTCTTTTTTCTTTTGGGATTGTAATACCTGCTACACGCATATTTTTATTAAGCTGATTTCTTACGTTGTTTGGTGCCTTGTCTTTGTTTGTGACGAGGATTTTCACAAATTACATAAATGGCTCCCCTACGACGGACAGTTTTGCAATTCTTACATCTTTTTTTTGCAGAAGCCTTTACTTTCATATTTTTAAACAAAAAATACCAACCACTGCCGCGATATCTATGCTTCTCTTAACTGACCTAACTGCCTTTTACAGAAGAGAATGCTCCACCGCACTGGTTGATATAAGTTATAAATTTTAATTACATTCTAAATGTTATGCGACCTTTTGTAAGATCGTAAGGGGTCATTTCTACCTTTACTTCGTCTCCAATACCTATTCTGATTCTATTTTTTCTTAGTTTACCAGATAGGTGGGCTGTGACTTCGTGACCATTTTCCAATCTGACACGAAATTTTCCGCCCGGAAGAAGTTCTTCTATTTCCCCTTTTACTTCTATCAAATTTTCTTTTGCCATGAATACTTTGGCTTAATCTGGGCATAGTTTACAGGAAACTAAAAAACTTGTCAATAGACAAAGCCCAGAGTTTGATTAATCAGATTTTTGGCTTAATTTAGTATATATTATAGAGACTGTTTGACTCAAGAGTAAAAACCTAAAAGTTATTCACAGTTAAATATTTCTCCAAAACAGGTAAAGACGTTTCCAAAAATGTTCCTTTTTCTTCTGGCATATTATTCAAATCAAACCACCCAATTTCATCTGTTTTACTCGGTTCCATATTTTTTGCTTCACCAGATTTTACTTTGGCCAAAAAAAACAAGGCTATCCAATGTTGTTTGTCTTTTTTTAACAAATGATCTTCGTAACCTAGAAAATCCAAAATTTCGATTTCTATATCTAATTCTTCTTTTATTTCTCGCAAAAGAGCTTCTTCGGCAGTTTCTCCATACTCTACGGCTCCTCCAGGCTTTACCCATACTCCTACTTCGTTTTTGCTTTTAGATCCTCTTTTTTGTAGTAATACTTGTTTCTTGTCGTTTAAAATAAAGGCCCCAACACCAATTCCAATATAATCCATCCCCGCTTTCATAATACAATTTTTTAATGCTTTAATGTTTTCTTGCCACCCTTCGGGTGATCACCCGAAGGGTGACTTTCTTGCTCTTTGCCGAGAGGCAAAGTCCCGACCAAGGTCGGGATAATGTTCTAATATTCTGACAAAGGATTCATTACGGGTTCTTCTTTTTCCTTGTAAACCCAATACTTGTATAGGAAAAAATTCCAACTTACCATAACCGCAATACTACCAATTCTAACCAGTTTGTGTTCGTAACCAAGTTGACTATTGAAAATATACATGGCCACTACCGAAAAAATATAATTCCAGGTGGCTAGTATGCCATACCTTACCATTTGTTTGTGAGGGACTTCTTTGTTTCGAAATGCCCAATATTTGTTTAGAGTAAAATTATAAGTTAGTACGATGGCTTGATTCAAAATAACAGAGATATAAGCCAAAATACCAAACAAATCTGTTAAGATATACAATGTCCCCAAATCCAAAAAAAGGCCACTGAAGCCGATAATGAAGTACTTTGCAAATTCTCGACGCAAAGACCAAAAATATAACACTGTCTTTTTTACCATAATAAAAAAAGTATAACACTTTTTAATCTGTTAAACAATTTGTTAATGAATTCTGGGGGTCAGTCTGCCTCTGACCCAAAAACCTTTGCAAAAAGAACATTAAGTCTCGTCATTTTTTTGCAACCCCCAAAGCCAATCTGGGATAGCACCTTCGTCTCGATAACTACGACGAAGTGGCACTGGCATAGATTCAAATCCCAACCTATTACCTCTGCAGTTGGCATCGCCACACTTACATTTGGTATAAGCCGGATAAAGCGTAAAATGATCTGGATACTGAATCGTACCATAATCAATGGTTACTTCTGCTTGTGCCGACAAATTTATCCGAGCGACTACCCAAAAAAAACCTGTCTCAGCATCTAGCTGGATTATAGCACTCGGGGTGTTGCACTTATGAGCAACAAAAAGAGCATAACCGGTGGCCATCTGTACAAGCCCAGCTCCAATTTGGATAGGCAAACCTCTGATTTCTGTGGGAAGTTGATAATCAGAATCTGCTCTATAGATAACACCATCAAAAGGTGACAATTTTGTGCCAAGCTCGATGTTGGCAGTTACAAAAAGCCCCAGTCCCTGAATATTTGAATCTCTTACCTCGAGAGAGGTGTGATCGTATTTCCCCCTTGTGGGGGGTCTCCTTATATTCATTGCACTCCCTACTTTTCGACGAATCTACGAAAGAAACTCTTGTTGGAACTCCTTTTTAAAAAAAGTTGCAACTTACAATTTCTTTTTGTAAGCTATTAGAAACTAAATAACTTATTTTTTAATTATTATATGCTACTGGGTATAAATCTACAACTAGAAAACTGTATAATTCATGCCCTGTCAGAAAGGCCAAACCTTAGTGCCAAAGCAATTCACCAAAAATGTAGACAAAACGATATTTTGGTTTCTATTCAATCTGTATACAAGGTCTTGAAACAATTAGAACAAGACGCCGTTATTATAAAAAACAAAACAACTTATTCTTTGCGCATACCTTGGATACTCAACCTGGCCAAATTTGCCGAACGTGCAGAGAGTGTTTATTTTGATTTGAATTATTTAAAAAGTATTTTGCCAAAAGACGAAAAACAAAAAATCAGTTGGCAGTTTAGTGATATGGTTACGTTGGATGGTTCTTGGGCGCAGGTACTTTTGGCTATGGCACATGACTCTACAGAAACTTATGCCACTAGCTATTGTCCTCATACTTGGTTTGATCTAATTATCCAAAAACAAAATGATCAGTTTTTGAACTCTTTTCACAAACTAGTAAGTGATGATTATATGATTGTGGGAGGGAATACCCCACTCGACCGATATAGTAAAAAAATCTGGGAAAAATATCCCAGACAAAAATACTTTCTTTTGCCAGATGGAGAATCTTTTAAAAAAGAGCGAAACAAAAGTTTTACAGTTATAGATGATTATATTTTGACGATTACCTTGGATCAAGAAACTGTAAATTTTATAGACGAGATTTATAAAAAATTTCCTAGCTACAATGAGATTGACCCAGATTATATTATCGAATTAGTAAAAAGAAAGATAAAAGCAAAATTGGTATTAAAAAAACATCCAAAAGATGCTCAAAAAATAAAAAATAGATTTAAAAAAATATTTGGCCCACTATAGATCTATACCAATCTGGTAAAATCCTGAATAGCTAGGTTATTGGCATCAAAATATTTTTTGGACCAAGCTCCTATCCTATAGATATCCAAATCTCTATACGAATAAATATCCAAGCTAACAGAATTTTTGTTTTGGCAAAAATGACCGGTGATAAATATCTTGGATAAAATTTGTACAGCTTTGTAACCTTTGAAATCCGGACTTTCGTCAAAATACAGCAAAAGAGCATCCCCCCTCCTTTGTACCCCTAACAGATGGCACACCCTATCGAAAAAATGCTCTACAGATCTGCTCTGCAAAAATTTTGCTTGGCAGCCAGAAAGATCTATATGAAATGTGGCCGGGCAAATCTTCCCGTAATCTGGGTATTGTATGTTGCCATTTTGCGAAAAATTATAGCCTTTCATAAGTTTTCTATGGACAATCATACAAATTTTGGCAGTGCCCCCTCATTCACTTTATCCATTGCCTGGATGTGAACGATAGTACACACAAGCAAAATAAAGAGCAAAAAAAGCTGGTTAAAACCAGCTTTTTTAAACTTTTTGTTTAAAATCTACTCTAATAATGCCTTTATTCTACGTAATCCTGTCCCCAAAGCTTCTTCTTTGGCAATCTTGAATTTGCCTACCACGCTAGTATGTTCTACATGAGGTCCACCACAGATTTCTTGTGAAAAAGTTGCTGATTCTGGATCGGCTTTCATAGGTTTTTCTGGATCGCCAATAGTATAGACTTTTACAATCTCATCATACCGCTCTGGGAAAAAACCAATGGCTTTTTTCTGGTAAGCTTCGTCTACTGTCATCTCGTGCCAGCTCACTGGGTAGTCCTTTTCTATAGCAGCGTTTACCAGGTCTTCAACTTTTTTAACTTCTTCGTCTGTTAGCTTATCACTATGAGAAAAATCAAATCTAACTCTCTCTGGAGTAATGTTACTCCCCTTTTGCTGTACATGTTCGCCTAATACTTCACGGAGAGCTGCATGGAGCAAATGAGTGGCCGTATGACCCCGCACAGATTTTTCACTATGATCTGCTAGTCCACCATGAAATTTCTTTTCGGCTCCGGCGCGAGATACGGCTTGATGTTCTTTGACAACTTTATCAAACTCATCCAGCATTTTCATTTCTTCTACCGCTACACCAATATTATTTAAGTAATCTGTAAATACTTCTACTGGCAAACCATGGGTTTGGTATAGGTCAAAAGCAATTTTGGCTAGCTCGCCATAATTTTCTTGGCTAGCACTTTTTTTAATCTCATCTATTTTCTTATCATATTCTTTGGCTCCACGTTTTAGAGCTTTTCGGAACTTCTCTTCTTCCTTACTCATATTGTCTAGAATGCTTTTCTTTTCTTCTCCTAGATTTGGATATGCTTCTTGGTAAGTCTCTATAAAGCCTTCGGCCACTCTACCACAAAAGTTTTCTTCTATACCAAGGCTCGCAGCAAAGCGTACTGATCTGCGAATTAGTCTGCGAGTAAAGTAACCTTGGTCTTTGTTCGATGGATAAGCTGAGTCGGAAATTAAGAAAGTAGCAGCCCGTAAATGATCTAAGATAACGCGGAAAGCTTCGGTTACTTCTTCGCTTTCACCATATTTTTTACCACTTAACTCTTCTAATACGCTTCGTCCATTATCAAAAGCATCAATCATGAATACATCAGGATTGTTTATAGTAGCTGCCACCATTCGCTCTAGACCACTACCTTCGTCTACGTTTTGTTGTTCTAGTTTTTGGAAGGCACTCAACTTGGTGTCAACAATAGAAAGTGAATCAACCCCCTTAAAGTGAACCCCTGAAATGTTGTGCTGGTTGGCAGAAGCAAGATTATCCTGGCTGTGATCTATATATAAAATATCAAGTGAATTTAAGTTGTATTCGTCTAGAACCTTAGCAAAATATGACGGATTATTTTTACTAGGGCTATTCTCGTATGTTATGATTGTTGCATTAAGATCAGTATTGCTAATGGATTGTGATACAATCTCTTTTGGTCCGTTAGTGATAACAAATACCTTTAGATCATATTTTGTAGATATATTTTTTACAGCTTCAACAACTTCAACAACAGGTTGCCAATTTTCATCGAATAAAGTATACATCGCGTCCACGAACAATATTTTTTTCTGAACTTTTTGATACTCCATGAAAACATTATTGCCAATCTCCATAAAGCGGCCACAATCACAATTGACATGACAAGGTTCATCTTTCCACTCAGACTTCTCGTGCAAGCCCAATTCTACGCCATAGTCCCAAAACATTTCACTGTCTGGTCCACCTGGTTCGCCTTCTGGCATTTTGGCTGGTACTCCAGAGCGGCTCCACCAATTTTTCTTATCATCGTAGTAAAAAATCTTATTATCTTGCATTCCATCTGCCTCTGGATTTTCTCCTACAGTAGCTTCTATACCTAGTTTTTTAAATTCTTCTTGCCATAGTTTTACAGATTCTTCATCTCTTTCTATTTGCAAAGCTTCATTACCTTTGAAACAAGTAATATAAATATTTTTTGGATCTAACTTTAGCTCTTTTGTTAAAAATTCAAACATCCAGCTAATTTGTTCTTTTTTGAAGTAGTCCCCCAGTGACCAGTTGCCAAGCATCTCAAAAAATGTGGTGTGGCGATTGTCGCCTACTTCCTCAATGTCTTGAGCTCGGAAACATTTTTGTGAATCTGCTAGTCTCACTCCCTTTGGATGTTTCTCTCCAAGCAAGTACGGGACCATTGGCTGCATACCAGAGCCTGTAAAGAGAGTGGTTGGGTCGTTCTCTGGCAATAGCGAAGCAGAGGGCACTATCTCATGCTCTCTTTCTTTGAAAAATTCTAGAAATTTTTGTCTTAGTTCGTTTGTTTTCATAACAGTAAACAATTGTCAGTGAGCAGTGAACAATATCTACTCATTTGTTAATTTTATTTTGTAATGTTTTTTTTGATTAAAATATTATTAGAAAAAGTAAAGCTATATAAGTAATTATCCAAACTATAAAAATCTGACTCCAAAATAGAACCATCTTTTTGCAAGAAAAAATTATTCTTCGACATATAGTTATCGCTATTTCTAATACCTACAAATTGAGGGGCAAAGTAATCTGCCAATTTGTAATAGTCTTTGTTGGACACTATTTTAATATCAAACTCAAAATCCTTTTGAAAAATTGGTTTAGAAACATTGTCGTTTCGATAAACCAAATAAGAAGTTTTTAAAAATTCAGGATCTTCTAAGGTGTTTTTAGAATCTAGAATATTTGGGAAAAGCCATACAGGTTTCTTCAAAATAATAGTATAAACCTGATCAGCGTCTTTTTTTTCAACACAAGAAAAACTAAAATTACCAACACTATTGTCTAAATTAAATTTATTCATCAAATCGTATGGACAATTTGCTAGTACCGTTTGTTTGCTTAACTGTGAAAATTCTTCATTAAAAGAAATATTTTTATTTTGCAAATTATTTAAACTTTTTGTGCTTGTTTCTGGAATTTGCAGAAGCAATAGTTGACTCTTAACAGCTCCAAAATTTATTTCTCTCCAAGAATCTCTTTTTCCAAAATTATTATTTATTTCATCCAAAATCCCTTTTAGTTGCAATTTTTGATAATAATCAAGCTTTTGCAAGTTATCGACTTTAAACAAAGGCATTAATGCCGGCATGGTGTCTGATGACAATGACTTTAAATAATCCAAATCCAAAGCTTTATCTTGATTTATACTTCTAGCGACATTTTCTTTGGCAATTACCAAATCAACATTTACAGAAGCAACCAAACAAAATGCCAAAACACCCATTAACACAGAAGTATGGTAAAACCGACGGAAACTAAATCTAGCCAGCAGACTAAAACCAGCCAAAGCGAGTATGATCAAGGTAAAATAAATAAACCATTCTACATACAAACGCAAAACTGTATAGCCAAATTCTGCTTGATATAAATTCATTCTTTTTAGAGCCGAAGCAGCCACAGCCATAACCTGAACGATCAATAAAGTTTGAAGTATTGATACTGACCAAGCTCCCTTGTGAGCTACAAATGATCGGTAGATTATTATAAGCATTAGAGCAGACAGAGCTACCACCCAACACAATTGAAAAAAACCAGCTCTGGCGTACTCAGCAAAACTTAATCCATTATCAAGTACAAACGCTACTCCACCAAACAAATACTTAAACTGGAAAAAAAGAAATACAGCAAATAATAAATTTATACTTCCCAAAACAATACTGATTATTAGGCCGTCAAATTTTTTTACCGAAGATAGTCTTTCTTTTAGATGATAGTTATTGTCAATAACTACGTAAAAAAGTCCACCGAGCAAGAGAGTGATAGCAACGGTTCTAATAATACGCCA
This sequence comes from uncultured Gammaproteobacteria bacterium, assembly GCA_964345045.1. Taxonomy (GTDB): domain Bacteria; phylum Patescibacteriota; class Patescibacteriia; order Magasanikbacterales; family UBA922; genus XYB1-40-15. The sequence continues at coordinate 393,317 of CAYFPM010000001.1, read as the reverse complement.
AAAGTCTACCGGCTCTATGCTTAAAAAATTATTTAACCAATCTGCAAACAAGGCATCGGCTTTGGCAAAAAGTATTCCAAAAATAAACAAAATAGGTAAAGCTATAATAAAACCCAAAAATATTTTACCAAAAATATTCTTTTCACTATCTTCTGATTTGCCAAAGATATCTTTGTAAATTTTGCCCCACTTGGCAATGGGCAAATCAGCACTTTTTAAAACAGGCACTCCCAAAAAAGAAAATTTTAATCTGTTTGGATTTTTGAGAGTATATAGACTAAAAAAAATCAATAACAAAATTACAACAAATATAGGCACACCAATGGTAACCAATTGGTTGTTATATACAAGAATGTCAAAACCCATAACAGTGATTGGCAAAAGTAAAACCAGTGACCAACGCAAACCTTGTTTTTTTACCAAGCCCACGCAGAGTACAAACAAAAGTATTGAAACTAAAATAAAAGCTACAAAACCAAGCCCTAGATTTTGATCCCAAACCAAAAAATCGTAAAGAAACGACGTGATAAAAGCTAAGCCTAGAAATAATAACCTTTCTGATTTTGATTTTAGACCTTTTTCTATAAACATAAATAGGTTCTTAATTGTTTAATGTACCACTGTTTATTGTCTTACAACTCCCCCACCCAAACACTCATTATCCTTATAAAAAACTGCAAACTGCCCAGGAGTGACTGCTTTTTGAGGTTCTCTAAACTCAATTATGATTTTAGATTTATGATTTATGATTTTGGCTTTTTGTAAAGCCTGTCTGTGTCGCAATCTTACTTCACATTCTAACGGAAAGTCAGGCTCTAGTCCAGACACCCAATTCACCTCTGCCACCTCGGCTTTTTTACTGTACAAAAGAGGATCATTTTCTTCTCCCACCACCAATTCGTTCTTATCAAAATTTTTGGCGACTACATACAAAGGTTTTGTATCTTGTTCCTTGCTTTTTGTTCCTTCTATCCCAATATTCCTTTGTCCAATCGTATAAAATGGCAGGCCATCGTGCTCACCTAGCACTTCACCTTTTGAATTTACAATCTTGCCTGGATTTGGCTTAATCTTTTGAAGTAGAAAATCTTTCATCGGCATCTCGCCTACAAAACAAATCCCCATACTCTCTTCCCTATCTGCAGTAGGCAAATCAAACTTCTTGGCTAGTTTTCTTACTTTACTTTTTTTGTATTTTCCAATTGGGAATAGTGTATGAGCCAACTGTTCTTGGGTAATTTGGTGAAGAAAATAAGTTTGGTCTTTGTTATTATCAACTCCGGCTAACAGCTGAAAGTTAACAGCTGATAGACTACTTTCCGCTTTTCGCTTTTCGCTTTTCGCTTTCACGCGAGCATAATGACCAGTAGCTAGATAATCAAACCCCAATTCCTTAGCTTTATCCAGCCACACGCCAAACTTAATATACTTATTACAAAGCACATCTGGATTTGGGGTTCTCCCTGCCTGGTATTCGTCAAACATGTAGGTCATTACCCAGTCTTTATATTCTTTTTCAAAGTCTAAGGTAATTAAAGGAATCCCAAGTTTGGCTGCTACCCGCATAGCATCTCGTCTATCTTGTTTCCAAGTACAGAGTCCCGAAACATCTTTGGTATCGCTCCACTGCTTCATAAAAGCTCCGGTTACGTCATATCCTTGTTTAACCAAAAGAGCCGCAGCTAGAGAAGAATCTACCCCACCGCTCATACCTACTAAAACTTTAGTTTTTTTATTTTTAGCTTTTGAGAAAATCATAAGGGACTTTGGATATTTTTTATGGCTGGGTTGGTTACTTTGGTATATATCTGAGTAGTACGAATATTGGCATGACCGAGTAGTTCTTGGACATATCGAACATCTACACCGTTTTCTAGTAAGTGCGTAGCAAAACTATGACGCAGACTATGAAAGGTGGCCGACTTTTTTATTTGCGCACTAGTCAAACATTTTTGAAATACTTTTTGCGGGGTTGCATTTGTAAGTTTACCCCCTCTCTCACTTTCAAACAAATAATCATCTGAATTCTTTTTTATAGTTAAACTTCTTAATTCTTCAATTAATTTATTACTTAATACTGTAACTCGATCTTTTTTGCCTTTTCCCTGACGAATTGTAAGCAGTGCTTCGTCGCATTCTATATCTTTTGCACGCAAATTGGTAACTTCACTTACCCTGAGTCCGGCAGCATAGGCCAACAAAATCATTAGCTTGTGTTTTGAATTTTTGGTTTGAGCTGCAATTGTTTCGATTTCTTTTTTACTCAAAACTACTGGTAATTTCTTCGTCTTTTTAGGCATTTTAAATTTTTCGTATGATTTTTTCTTATATACCGAGATATACAAAAAATTTATGGCATTGGCATACAAAGCTATAGTTTGTGAAGATAAATTTTTCTTTGTTTTTTGATGGATATAATCTTTTAGTTCATCCATACTTGCTTCTCTTGGGGGTTTGCCCAAATTTTTGTATAGGTCTTGGTATATCCCAAGATAGGTTTTGATTGTTTTTTGACTATAATTGCCTAATTCCATTTCTCGGGTTACAATATCATTTAGAGATTTCATAATACATATCAAGTATAATTTTCTGCATAATATACCATAATGTTATCTTTTGCAAACTGATTCCGCATAATCTCTAGTTTTGCTCCACTGCGTTCCGCAAAACATCAGATATACCGAAACGTTAGGCGAAATTAGGCTGATTTATTCTTTAATCACTTAGATATATGAACAGTATAGTAAAATTAGTAACGGGTATTGTAGTTATTGTGATAATTATAGCAATAGGTAGTATTTTGTATTTTTTTAACTTAGATAATGGAGAAAAAACAAATGTCGCGAATGTTGCACATCTAACTAAGACTCAAGCTACACAAGTTAACAACATCATAATTGAGACGGCTCAAATGTTTGAGGAAAGTCTCGGTCAAAAGGAAAAGAACTTTGAAACTATATCTAGTTTTTTGGCTGACAACGTGGATTATTACTTGGAGGCAACGAGCTGTTGTGGAAACGAAACTCGAGACCAAGTATTAAAACGCTTACAGAGAATAAAAGATTCTGGGAAATTTGATTTTTCTCCTGATAATGATATTGTCAAAAAAATACAAAAATTTAACCCCGATAAAGTGGGGGTTTCAGAAGATGATACAATAATAATGTACAGTCAGAATGATGAGGGAGAAATTAATTACATCCGTATCAGTGAAGTCATATTGCATGCTATAGAATAAATCAACCCAACATCGACTAACAGCGTATAGCAGGTTCGGGAAAAAGAAATTTGTTTATTGATTTTAAAGGTACTTCTTTTCCCCTCTCCCAAATGCCGCTAGCTGAAACCAAAGCCTGGGGCATTCAACAGAGTCTGTGATAAATCAAAGTTTTGTGCGATGATGAGGGGCGGCACTTCTGATACACGCGAACGTTGACCGCAATGTCGCTTCGCTCCATTGCAATCAATGGGCGGCGGTGCCCGCCAGTCGTCCGCCGTGCTTATCAAAAAATTATGTCATCATTTATCGGCCATAGCATTATAGGTCTATCTGTTTCGCGGCTTTCTAAAAAGAGCAATTCTTGGAAATGGTCAGTATGGCTAATGTTTTTAGCATTTTCCCCTGATATAAATTATATTGCATTGTGGATATTAGGTTCTCAGACAATACTTAAACATTCTCACTCAATTGGATTTGTACTAATTTTGCCAATTCTAAGTGTATTATTCCTTAAATACAAAAAAAACAGAAATTTATTAAATAAAAGCTTTCAACTTTTTACTGCTTCTTTCTCACACCTTTTTCTGGATTTACTGGTAGGAGTTTTCCCAAAAGCGTATCTATGGCCATTTTATAGTGGCAAATTAACCCTTCCCTTTGGAGTATTGCCAAGCGCAGGTAAGCTCGATTGGCAAAATTATTATCTATATCGAAATTTGTTAATTGAGCTAGGTATATTATTACCATTTATTGCAATTATTTATTTATGTTTGAAACGCCGCGAAACTGAATATTTTCTCATCAAACAGTTTCTCTTAATATCAATGTGGATTCCATTTTTGATTTGGGGAATATCTTTATATAGAGGTTGAAACATAATCACAGCGTATAACACAGAATATGCAGTTTCGCTCCCGTTGGTCGCTCCACCCATATTTGCTGGTGTTGGCTCACTTCGTTCGCTATTATATCACCAGCAAACATCGCATATTCTGGAACGTGATAGAATATTTTTTATAATAAAAAAAGCACTCCATAGAGTGAATGTGTCTGCCCGCCCGTGTCTGACGATGAATGGTACGTTCAAACACGAGTGGGCTCTCCTTGTAGATCCTACCTAAGACTTCTCAGGTGGAGGAATATGGGAATCGAGATGCTCGCCACCTCGACGAGGTAGACGAGGAACACCTTCCTATACGACACCTCTTTCAGCACATAGCCCTTGTCAGACAAAAGCATGAAGGATATGTACTGATCATCCTTCTCCTTTCTAACGACGTAATCGGATAAAATCCCGACTAGGAGAAGGGAGAAACTCGGAAGAAAGAGGAAACCTCCTAAGGGACCTAAGGGCATTTCGTCTGATACTCTGAACAGGAACCAGGAACAGACGCTCCCAAAGGGAGTAAAAACAGCAATTACCCAGGCGGCAAATGTGTTGAAATCGTCTAGAAAGAAGATAAACACAAAGCCGCAGAATACCACGATGGAGGTGGAGACCCCCTCGAAGTAACGCCTCCCGAGGGAGTGCACACTTAGGGACTCCACAGTACCGAAGTACCATGCGAAGGCGAAGTATATAGCCAAGGTCAAGGCCGCCATGGCGAAGGCCTTCACCATGATTTTTTTCATCAATTTGTACCTCCATGCGCACCTCTATATTAAGGCACGGTCCAAGGGACATTGCAGATTATCATGAAAGCAGGCAAACTGTCAAGTAGTGCAAGTTGTTGTAAAAAGTAATTTGAAAAAATAAACAAAAAGGAACGCTGCGCTCCATTGTTCTAATCTTTATTTTAATGTAAAGTAATCCCTAACTTGTCAAACTAAAACACTATGAAAAAAACAGCTCTTATTACTGGAGCCAGCTCTGGAATAGGCAGAGAACTAGCCAAAATCCATGCCAAACAAGGAGGTGATTTGGTTATTGTTGCCAGACGAGAAGATCTCCTAAAGGAATTAAAAAATGAATTAGAAAAATTATATAATGTTTCTGTTAAAATAATTGCCAAAGATCTTACAGTTAAAAATTCTCCTCAAGAAATTTATGATGAAATCAAAAAAGAAAACATTGAAATTGATTATCTAATCAACAATGCCGGTTTTGGAGGTAGAGGAAAATTTTACGAAAGAGATTGGAAAAAAGATGAACAAATGATCGAACTTAACATAACTACATTAACTCATCTTTGTAGATTATTCTTACCTGATTTTGTATCAAAAAATTCTGGAAAAATTTTAAATGTAAGTTCTACAGCTAGTTTTTTTCCAGGACCTTTGCAAGCAGTATATTATGCTACAAAAGCTTATGTACAATCTTTTTCCAATGCAATTGCAGAAGAATTACACGATACCAATATTACAATAACCAATCTTATGCCAGGAGCTACAGAAACAGAATTCGCCAAAACTTCTGGTATGGACAAAACTTCACTTTTTGCCAATACAGTTTCTGCCAAGAGTGTTGCTCTAGATGGATACCAAGGTATGCTAGATGGCAAGCTAGATGTTGTTTCAGGAATTAGTTTTGGGCAAAAAATTTTAATGGCTATAGTTCCATTTTTGCCAAAAAAAATACTACTCAAACAGATTAGACAAATGCAAGAAGTAGATAAATAAAACTAAACCTTTATAATCCTAGACTCTATAAAATCATCCAATCCTTTATCTTCAAAATCTTGAATCGCTCGCATTGCCGGCGATTCTTTTTTTTCTAATCTTTCAAAAAGTGGCTCCAGGTAAACTTCTTCACCCAATCCTCTTTTTTCTAATCCCTCTTTTGCCAGTGGCAAAAGTTTTTCAATCACCTCTACAGCTTCATCCACTTCCATACTAGATTTCATTGTTTCTAGGCGCAAAGCTCGCCACTCTTCCCAAGTTTTTTCTTTTACCAGCTCTTCTACCTTTTCTATATTTTCCATAATCCCTAGGCAGTAGGCCGCCCCAGCCAACCTGTCTTCCCAGGGCTGAGACGCAATGTTTCTGTTTTCGGCATACAAATTGTCAATTGCTCCCTCTGCACTGGCAAATTCATCAATTTTGTTTTCTTCAAAAGCTTTTAGCAAATCTGTAAGCTCTAAGCTTTTGTCAAAAAATAATTTTGGTCTAGCTTGAATCCAAATATACATGTTTAGCATGTTGGCGTCGGTAATGTTTGGAGTGATTTTGTCTGGTTTGGTTTGGGTAATATTGAAACTTGTCTGATCGGCGCCAAACAAAAATTCTTTAATAGTTTTTCTTTGTTTAAAATTGTGCAAGTCTGCCCCTCGAAAAGCTGCTGGCAAATATACACTCCAGTTGTACTCTAGATAATCCCGAAAAGAGGTAAACGGCTTTTTGGGAATGCCCTGGATATTTTGAATTATTTCTTCGTAACCTTCCACCAATCTTTCCCAACGAAACTCCCTTTCTTCGTGGTAATCACTTACTTCGTATTCTTGAATAGAGCTATTGGCAAAGAGTGCTACTGTGGCTCCGCCCAAAGCATTCATAGCATTTATAACTGGAATAATCTCTTTGTATTCCATACCGATACAGGCTTGGTGAGCTGCGATATTGTGAAACTGGTCGTGCCATAGTTGAAAGTATGGCATTTTGGCAAAACTACGGTACCAAGTTTTTTCGGTTTTGAGATCTGGGTAGTACCACGGTGTTTTTGGCTGTACTCCATGAGATATAAGAGCAACATCATGTTTTTTACCAATTTCCAAAAATTCAGCCACTACTTTGTCTAGTACTTCTTTGCATTTGTGTAGGTTGGCAAACGGAGCAAAGCTAAATTCTACCAAGCAAACTCCCCCATCGGTATTAATGGTAAATTCTCTACCATCTTCTAGTTTGTAGATTACTCCTACCGGCTCCCCCGTACCCTTGTCTTTGTACAGCTCTATATTTTCTTTTTCTGCCCAGTCTTTCCAAATAGCTTTGATTTGATTTCTATTAATAGCCAAACCAGTGTTTGGATTTATTGCCAAAAATTCAAATTCTAGTCCTATAGTTCTATTGCTCATATTTTTCAAGAATTAAATTCAATTCATTGTATATCGTAGCCTTAGAGTAGTTTTGTGTCAAACAAAAAACCCGACCTATTCGGCCGGATTTTTTTATCTGCTAAATTGTTTAAAATTTGAATCCTTTGTGCATACCCCTTCCTCCTCTTTTGCCTGCAAAATCATCTCCATTTTCTGCTCTCTCTGTCATTTTTTCTTGCATTCTTTCCAAACGCAAATTGGCTTGCTCTTGGGTAATTACCCCGGCTTCGACCAAATTTTGCAATCTTTCTTGCTGTCTAGCCTTTCGTTCGGCCTGCATTTTCTCTTTTAGCTCTGCCATATCTATACCCTGCTCTTCGGCCAATTCTCGAAAATTCTTTCCTTCGGCCCAAGCCTCTTTTACCACATTCACATCTAGCCCCAGCATTTCTGCTTTTCTTTCAAACATTAGACTAGCTTTTTCTGCTCTTTGCTCTGGAGTAAGATCTTCTCCTCCGCCAAACATACCATGTGCCGAAGCTGTGCCAGCCCCCACCAATAGCGCTACTGCCATAGCTGGTACTACAGCCATAACCATTTTTTTATTTTTCATATTTTTCAATTTAATTCTTATAAATAAAAGCTGTTCAATTTCGTTCAAATTTTTACTGGCCAAGTAAAAAACTTTAGAAGCTTCACTTATTACTACAGTCGGTTGTGATTTTTATTTCATACTGTTCAAATGCACAAGTCTTGAACGAAATAGAGCCTGGGAACCCAAAGTGATTTGGGCACACAGCCGCCCCAGGCTCTATTTGTTACTACAAAGATAATAATAAAATATTTCATTTATCTACGTGGCAAACAAGGATGCGGATTTCTTTTTGCCGAAGAGGTAGCAAATTTGTGCCAAACAAAAATATCTTTGGGTATTTTTCTTATACCTACGGCCACAATTTCACCTTGTTTGTTTTCTCCCATTACCAAAAGATTATCCCCTACCGAAATAGTTTCGAATTTTGGTATTCTAGTTCGCTTGTTTGTGTGTACCAAAATATTTTCTCGATTCAGATTGACCAAAACAAAATCCGAACCATCTATAGATAATACTTTGCCAGGATGCACCCCCTTACCTGTTTTTGCACCATATTTACAATAAACATCTTTGGTTATACCAAAACTTTTTTGGTTGATAGCATTAAAATATTTTTGATGTAATCCAATCTTACTTATAAACAAACTGCCAAAAACAACCAGTATCAAAATTATAAAAAGACTTAAAAGAATTGGTTTTCTATAAGCAAATTTATAATGCCTTACCAAAATTTCCAAGACTATTAAAAATACCAAACTAAGCAAAACCAAAAGCCAAGGTATGGAAAACAAATAAAGCTTGATCGCATACCAACTATGACTTGGCACAAACCAAATTCCACTCTGACGCATAGCAAACAACATCAGGCTAGAGATATATAACAAGAACAAACTAATAGTAATAATGCCAGACAAAAACAAAATCCCTTTCAATACAAAATGCCACTTGGGACGCATTTTGGCTTCGCCTGTTTTTATCTTTTGCAAGATTTCTGTTTGAATTGAATTGTGCTTATTTTTTTCCATATTTGTCCAAATATATTTTTTTCAATTTTTGTTTGCCTCGGCTTAATCGTACTCCCACGGTAGAAGTAGGAATATGCAAAATGTCCGAAATAGCTTTGTAGTCCATTTCTTCCAAAAAATACAAAACTATCACCTCACGATATTTTTTGTCCAGTTCAAACAAACATTTATTTACCATTTCTTTTATCTCTTCTTCTTTTATATTTTCTTCTACATTTTTGCCACGACTAAAAAAGGTAGACAAAAAATCAAAATCAAAAAATCCCAGTGGTTCATTTTTTTTCTTCTTACCGGCATTTATATATGTATTGTGGGCTATGCGATAAAGCCAAGGAGAAAAAGGTTTTTTAGTATCAAAACTTTGGATGTTGGTATAAGCTTTTAAAAACACTTCTTGTACCAAGTCTTCGGCCTCTGTCGCATCGAACAAAAACTTTTTGGCATACCTAAGCATTTTTTTTTCAAACCTATTTACCAATAGGCCAAAGGCCTCTACATCCCCATTTTGAACTATCTTCACTATTTCCTCGTCACTTTTTGCTTGCATTTCGGCTTGTTTCATACTCTTTACTACAACATATTCTCTATTTTATTTCAACAAACAAAAAACCACTGGAAATTCCAGTGGTTTTGATTAATTTGCTTTTGCAAACTAGTTACGTCTAGCTTTGACACAGTCAAAGCAGTAAACAGGACGATCACCAGATGGTTGGAACGGAAGCTGTGTAATAGCAGCACCACATTCCCCACATTTTAGATCTACGTCAAACATTTGACGTGGAGCGCGATCGCGATTGTTTTGACGTTTGGCACGAAGACAATCTGAGCAGTAAAGCGGTTTGTCACCACTTGGTTGAAATGGAAGCTTTGTAATAGCCGCACCACATTCTGCACATTTTTCGTTTACTTCGTACATTTGTCTGTCACCTTGGTCCATAAATTGTACTTGTTTTTTATTAAACCGACCTTTTTTTGGATTAGACACTAATCCAAACAGCAACAGACGATGTTTTATCCATCTTAGATTATTCACCCTAGTTGCGCGCCTATTGTATCAAGCCAGTATCAACAAGTCAATTTTTAGATACCACGAAATAATGGCAAACCATTGTTCGAATTTGTTGGGACATAGATAGTGCCTTCTCTGTCTTTTAGACTATTTATGTACAAGAATTCCAAATATCTAGGAGTCAAACTTTGATTAATTATTTGCTGAGCATCTCTTTGCCCTTCGGCTTCTATTCTTTTTCTCTCGGCTTCTTTGGCTTCTTTTTCTAGCACAAAGTTATATCTTTCTGCATCTTGTTCGGCTTGTAATTTTTCTTGGATACTTTCGGCCAAGCCAGATGGCAACTGCACATTTCGAAGTAGTACATCTTCTACTTCTACCCCTCTAGGATCTACGCTTTTTTTCAATTTTTCCAAAATCTTTTGTGCTGCTTCTTGACGTTTTTCCGAATAAATATCTTTGGCTTGGTATTCGGCGATTACCTCGCGAATCGTACTTCTTATTTGCGGTCTAATTATTACATCTTCGTAACTTAAGCCAACTTCTTTGTACACATCGGAAGCTTTGTTTTCTACCAAGCTAAACAATACGGTAATGTCCAAATCTACTTGCAGACCTTCTTTGGTAAGAGCAGCAATAGAATCATCACCAACTCTTTTGCCTTCGGAGTGAGCAATACTCATGGTGTACTCTTGGGTTCGTATATTCATCTTGGTAACTCTTTCCAAAGGATTTTTTAGGTGGAAACCAGAAGAAAATTCTTTGTCTCTTACTTTTCCAAAAAAACTTCTTACCCCGGTTTCACCAGCATCAATGATCGTAAAAAAAGAACCAACAAACGGCAAAATTACAATGAGTACGATTGCCAAAAATACCACTCCTTTAAATTTTTTTACACTTTTTGGTCTTATTGTTTCCATAATATTTTCTTCTCTGGCACTTTTGGCACCAAAATAATTATTAATTTTTAAATACCAATCTTCTGGCAAGTGTTTGCCCAAGCTTGGTGGGATTGGATTTTGTCCTTTGGATTTTTTGTACAACAGATAAATTGCCAAAACAATAGCTACAAAAGGCAAAGCTTCGTTAAACAGGAGTACAAAAAAGAAGCCCCAAAAGGCCAATCTAAACAGTTTTTCTTTGTCTGCATTATTCATAATGCCTAAACCTTAACATAGGCAATTTTTTCTTTCAAGCTTGCCGATACTCTTGACAAGTGATATAATTTTTGGTATAAGGAAATTGACCAGATGGTCACAGACATTCCAGAAGGAGAAGACACGGATGGCTCAAGCTACCATTACCCAAAAAAGGCAGGCACCTCCTCGAACCGATTCTGCTACCATAAGAAAGGCTCTCCAGGGCAAAGGATACTTCCGAACTGGAAGAGCCGCTCCGATGACGGAGCAAGAAGATGCCTTCAATACTTGGAAGCTACGTTGTCTCCATCTCGGAGAGAATCAAGCTGGTCCCAACCCCAGCGATCCCCTCCACTAGCGGCTCGAGTAGGATCCGAGCCACTCCATTCCAAATACAAAAAGACACCATATAATGGTGTTCTTTTGATTTTGGGTGATTTTTTTGTGGAGAGATCACACAAGGAACTCTACTGACCGTATTGGCGTGCTTGGCGATATTCACAAGCAATGCCATTTACATAGGCAGAAAACATATTTTCCTCTCGAACAAATCGAAAGATCCCGGCTGCCGTGAGATTTGGTGAGATTGTCACTTCAGATAGTTCTCGAGAAAAAATATCTTTGGCTAGGTCACGCAGTCTGGCTTCTTCTCCACTCGGGACTCCTTGCCCGGTGTGAAGAGCACACAGCTCTAGTGTCCTAGCACTAGAAACTCTGCTCAAGATCACGGCCGTACCATCGTTCCTCAGAATCAAGTCCCCCCTGATTCGGAAACTTATGGCTCCCCGTTTTTCTCTACCAGTCTCATGCCAGCAGGGCTCAAGGGGCGTCCACTTTGCCCATTCGGGGGTCTTAGGAGTGAATTTTTGTCTTTTGAGCTTGATCTCCAAGTACCACAGAGGTACCGGACTTTTTTTACAAAGCCCCAAAAGGAACAACAGAAAACTAAACATGTCTACGATACGCATATTTGACCTCCACATCTATGCGATATTTGAACTTATCAAAAAAAAACAGACTTGTCAAGATATACCCAACAAATCTGTTTAATATAGCTAAATACTTTTATTTTCCTTTTTTACTAAACGTACCATCGAACTCCCAACCAGCATAGGCACAGAGCAAAATAAACCAGGCCAGAGACACCCAAAACGGCCAAATACCATAAAACTCTTTCAAACCTTCTGCATAAGAGATGTCTTGGGCAATAAACAAAGGAATTGTAATAATTAGATCCAAAACAGTTCCCACCAAAACACCTATCACTCCAAGAAAAAACCCTTTTTTAAGAGTTGGGGGATCTACCCGAAAATACCACTTGGCAGAAAAAAGTACCATCGGTACCAAAACTACCCAATAAATAAGATAAGGCAAAACTTCTCGCCCCTCTAAAAAAGGTAAAAACATGATAATAGACACTGCTACAAAAATCAGTATCCACATCATAACACCAAAGCCAAGGGCTCTTTTTATATTCATATTAATAAAAATTAAGAATCAAAACTAATTATATCATTTTCGTCTAATTTTTTTGGGGCAGAGTTTTCTGTAGGTTTGTCTTCTTTTTTCTCCGACAAGTCTGCCAGACTTATCATCGGTTCTGTGTTTTTTTCTTCTTGATTATCTTTGTTCTCTACTACAGCTTGCTTATATTCTATTTTTTCATCAACGTCTGCTACCTGTTGTTTACTATCTTTAATTTTATACTCTGTATTGGTTGTTTCTTGTTTTTCTGGCGAGTCTTCTTCTTGTTTATTAGTCTTTTCTATTTGTTTACTCGATTGCAATTCGGATAGAGATTTTTGGGTGTCTTCTGGTTTTGGTTGACTACCATTATTATTTGTAGAAGAAGCATTATTTTGGCCTTCACTCTTTTTCTTTCTTTTTCGTTTTCTTTTTTTCTTTTCCGAATCATGGCTCTCACCACCACTTACAGCTTGGCCATTTTTATTTTCTTGTCCCAAGCCGGCAGACGAATTTCCTGCCCCTTTGTCTCCTTTTGGACGATCAGAAGCAGAGGATCGTTCTTCTTTTGGTTTTTGTGAACTTGTTTTTTTGGAACTATCCTTTGGAGGATTATTTTCTTTTGGTTTCAAATCACTAAGCGATATTGTTTTGGAGGATTCTTTTTTCTTGGGCGGTCTTTTTGTAGTATCCACATCAAATTCTTCTTCTTGTGATTCTACCGGCTCCATGCCACTCCACCTGGTGATTTTGTCTTCTATACTGCTTTTGTCTTTGGCATATCTTTCTCTAGAAACTTTTATTACTTTTTCGGCACTACCGGTTGGCGAGCCAATTGGCGGCATAGTCATAGCGCTAAAAGGTAGAGAAGCTACTCCGTTTATCATTAATTTCAAAAATATATGAAACTTTTCTAGATTCACAATATCTTCTTCCATAAAAGTTGGAGTAAATTCTTTTACCAAAACTTCGGCATCTGGACCACCCACCCGAAAAGTTACAATAGTACCAACGTTCCCAAACACAGCATCCCCCACTATTTCGTCTAGCTGTTTTATATACTGGTGCGCCATAATCAAACTAAGGCGATATTTACGAGCCTCGGACAAAATATTGGCAAAACTGGGGGTAGCAAAGTTTTGAAATTCGTCTACATACAAAAAGAAATCTTTTCTTTCGTGTTCGGGAGTGTCTACTCTTTCCATAGCAGCCAATTGGATTTCGGTAATAAGCATACCACCAAGCAGTCTACTGTTGTCTTCTCCAATTCTACCTTTGGACAGATTCATTACAAATATCTTTTGGCCATCCATAATTTCTCGGATGTTTATAGTTGATTTTACCTGAGCTACCATATTTCTAATCACACTGGCAGACAAAAACTGACCAATCTTGTTTTGGATCGGAGCTACAGCTTCTTGGGCATATCTGTCGTTATAGCTGGCAAATTCATTTTGCCAAAAAGCTTTTACTACCGGATCCTTCAATTTGCTAATAACTTTTTTTCTGTAGGCTTTGTCAGCCAATAATCTATTTATCCCGAGCAAGGTAGAACCAGGATAGTCCAAAAGTGCCAAAAGAGTGTTGTTCAAGATGTATTCCATTCTAGAACTCCATACATCCGGCCAAATCTTTTTGAAAGTAGCCATAAGTCCAGAAGCTACCAAGTGTTTTTGTTCATCATTTTTTACTTCCAAAATATTAAATCCTATGGGGAAACTGGTGTCGGCCGGATTGAAATAAACCACATCGTTGATTCTGTGTGGTGGAATATAATTGATTATTTTTTCGGCAAAGTCTCCATGAGGATCTACAATTCCCACTCCATGTCCATTATAAATATCATGAAGTACCATGTTTTCCATCATGGTGGTCTTGCCCATACCGGTTTTGCCCACTACATACATATGACGACGTCGATCGTCTGTTTTTATACCAAAACGACGCATCTGATTGCGAAAATCGGTCTGCGCAAACAAGCACAAATTTTCTTTGTCTTCTTCGGAAGAATGGGTTGGTTTTAGTTGCGGGGCGGTCATAGTAGCTACATTATAGCACGAGAGCAAAAAAACATAAAAGCTTTAAAGCCAGCCTTCGGCTCCTGCCCGCCAGTCGCTTGGGCTTCAGACCATGGCAGGCGGGGATCACCCGAAGGGTGACATGAAATCAAGAAAACAATAAAGCAAAAAAACTTTAAATCATTAAATCAACTAATTAAAAAGCACCAGGACAACCCCGGTGCTTTACTATTCTATTTTTATTGCTTTCTGGTTTTTTTGCTTTATTGTTTGCTTGCCTATAGCAAAGAATCAATAGTTGCTTTTATTTGAGAGAATGGCAAAGCTCCTGAAACAGGGATAGCTCTACCATCATTGCCCACGACAAAGGTATGAGGGGTGCCTCCTACACCGGCGACAGCACCAGCATTTTGCTGATCAATCACTTTTTGTTGGTATTTTCTAGAACTTACACAATCATTAAACTTGTTCATGTTTAGACCTAGGTCTTGTGCCACTTCTGTATAGAAGCTACTACCAAGTCTAGTTTGGTTTTCAAACAAAACATCGTGAAATTCCCAAAATTTACCTTGTTCTGCCGCACATTCCGAAGCTTCGGCCGATGGAGTAGCTTCTGGGTGAAATGACAATGGGAAGTGACGATACACTATACGAACATCATCACCATATTCTTGTTCGACTTGTTGTAGAGTTGGCACAAATCTAACACAGAATGGACATTCAAAATCAGAATACTCGATCAAAGTAACTTTGGCATTTTTGCCACCCTTTATATGATCATCTTCTGTAACAGCAGGAACTTCTCCGGCAGGAGGAGTAGGTGCTTGATTACCTGCCCCAGCGCCATTATTACTTGGTTGTTCTACCACTTTTATATTGCCGTTTGAACCCGATTTGGCAGAATCCCCATTTAGCACTATTCCGAGTAGGATAAAAAATCCAATAGTACATAGTACCAAAATCCCGGCCACAGCTCCTACTGCAAACATTTTAGTTGGAGACATATCCCCCAAAGGTGAATTTGAGTGTTTTTCCATATATTATTAATATTTTAAAAGTTAAATAACTATAACAACCTCTTTGATCCTCGTCAAATGTGGATTATAAGGTTTGTAAGACTACTTTGTTTTTACCCAATCTAGCTTTAGTAGTGAAAAAATCACCAACAGCAAAAATGCTGTCAAAGCCATCATGGGTATAGATATATATCCAAAATGTAGTAAAAAATTATCCGAACAACTAGAAGCATAACCTACTACCGAACACCCCTCTGGAGTGTGTTCTGGAAACACTTGGATATAATAGTGATAAGCTGCAATAAGACCCCCAAAAGCAGACAAAACTAAAGAATATAAATAAATAGTTTTGTCTCGGATCTTGGTATGAATCAAGAACATTAGCACTTGTGGATACATAAATATTCTTTGGTACCAACACAGTTTGCAAGGGTTATAACCAGCCACTTCGGAATAATACAAACTACCCAGAGTAGCGATAGAAGCCACGAGCAAAGCATACTCCCCTGTTTTCTCCTTTATCTTTTTCCAAATCATTGGAAACAAGGTTAGTTCTTTCTTTTTGGAGTATAATCCAAACAACCAATCTAGAATAAAAAGAACTATAATGATATCTCCTGCTATAGTTAATATAGACAGGCCTGTCGTAACATATTTTGTAAGCATAATCTATTAATAAATAACTATTATATACTTATGTAGGATATTAATAAACAATTAAGATAGTTCAAATCTGCGTAATCCTTTCGATAAAATCTGTGTAATCAGTGTTATTAATAATAGACTTTTGGATGTAGCTTACCACCTAATAAAAAATAAAATAATTTGCTTATGATTATCTTTGCCAATAACAAACTTTCTTTGAGGGTTTGCGAAATATAAGAAAAATTTTCAAAAAAATATTTTAATTTTTCCAAATTTCTTTTTACAGTTAATTCAAAAAAGAATTTGACAATAATCGTGGCCATTACTCCCAAAACTATATTCATATGAGACATGGCAACTTTCAAAATGCCATTGGTCATTTTGGGGCAAACTGTTTCTGTATTATTTTCAAAAAAATTGATATGAACCTCTTTTTGCAGACATTTGTTGGCTACAAAAGGTAGCATAAGAATTGAATAAAAAATAGCAGAAACCAAAATTAATTTTAGATATACAATAGACTTCATATATTTTTGGGTTGCAAATGACTATGTCTGCGTAACATATTTTCTAACTGTTTTTTGTGAAGTAATCCATCTTGTGATCCTATCTCCATAGCGGCATGAGCTCCATTGGCACTCCCCCATCGCATAGCTTCTCTTATATCCAAATCGTAAAACAAAGCCGAAGTAAAACCACTGGCATAAGCATCGCCACAGCCGGTTCTTTCTACTACTGGCAAATCTATAATACCTACATGATACATGTTTTTACCATTATAGCAATAAGAACCTTCTCGGCCATCGGTAATTACTACTACTTTGGGGCCTAATTTTTTTACGGCTTGTAATAATTTTCTAATATTTCTATTTTTGGTAGTTAACTTTTCGGCTTCTTCGCGATTGAGAAAAACCACTTCGGCTACAGACAAAATTGGTCTAAGTCCTTTGGCACCCAAACGCATTTGCAAAGATCCGGGGTTAAAAGCTAATTTTACTTTTTTTTGTTTTACATAATTGTTTATTTCTTTGTTTATGTCTTTGTGATTGCCACAAACAGAAGAAAAATAAATCCATTTTGGTTTGGAAAATCGGGGTAGTTTGTATTCTCTATCTTCGTGGTGAACCAGAGCAGTACGATCTCCCTTGTAATCTATTATCACCGACATGTTGGTATCGGTGTCTTTTTCTACTTTTATATATTTGGTATCTATATTGCTACTCACAAATTTGGTTTGTATTTCTTGGCCTTTGTCGTCTCCACCTAGTACTGTATAGATAGCGGTACGAAGTCCCAATCGACTAGTACCATGAGCCACATTGGCGGCGTTCCCGGTTCCGGCCACTTGGTTTACATGACGAATTGGCACTTTGGAAGCGTATCTTATATTTAGCCATTCTTTATCTTTGTCCATTTTGCAAAGCTTGGTTTTTTCATCTACATCCAAAAAAACATCTACAGTAGTATCTCCAATTGTAATTATGTCGTACATATTTTTTGATTTGACGCTAAAGTTGCTATATTATACCATAAGCTAAATTATTCGTAACTATTAACTTATGAAAAAAATATTTTTATTATCTATTTCTTTGGCAACTTTTGTACCACAGCATGTTTTGGCTCACAACGATCCAAAACATTCAGAAGAAACTATTTTTCAACAAATTTTTAATCTAGATCATTTGTTTTTTTATTTTTTACCAACTGCAATTTTGGCTAGTTTGTTAATAAAAAACAAAAATAAAATTGTTAAATTTTTTAAAACTAAAAAAATTAAATAATATGGAAAATATCAAAATTGCCTACGCTCATTGCGATGGTCCTTGTGGTGTATACGACCCGGCTAGTGCCAGAATTGCGGCCGAAGCAGTCTTGTCTATGACAAAAAAAATTATTGCTTTGGAAAAACCAAACCCCAATAGTGGCGAAGCTCACAAAGCTTATCTAAACACTATGGCCAGATATATTGGGATAAAAGAAGAAGAAGCCCAAAAAGCCAAAGACGAACTACTTATTTTGTGGACAGATTATTTCAAGCCGGCTCATTTGGAAAAGTTTCCTGATTTGCACGACACTTTTTGGCAAGCTGCCAAACTATGTTCGGCTACAAAAGTAGAAGTAAGTTTGGAAAAAGCCGAAGCTCTACTAGAAGCAGTCAAAAATATTCATGAAATTTTTTGGCAAAGCAAAGAAAAAGAAGTACCTTGGATTACAGCTAGTTAAAAACTTAAAATAAAAAAATCTGCACTTTGTTTGTGCAGTTTTTTATTTGGATTTGTCTGCGCTCGGTTGCCAAAAAAGTAACCAACTCGAACGAGCGCAAAATAGCAATGGTTTCTAACCAAGATAAAGGTCTACCATGTAGATATAAGTATCTGGAATTCGCCTGGCATTGTAGCAAAACTCTTCGCCCTCTTGCCGATGGTGCGCGAGAGCTGCAGACACTCTCCTATCTAGGTTTCTGGTGACATCACCAGAGGTATGATCACTTTCTGGATCAGAAAACTGAATCTTGATTTGAGCCCCTCTTTTACCTTTGCGAATAAGTGCTACCGCCTTTTGCAAGGCTCTTAGCAACTCCTCGCAACCCCCATCTCTAGAATTGTACCTAGTCTCTACACAAAAATGCTTTGGACCTTTTTTCTTTTTGGTCATCACAAACCTCCTATATTTAATTATTAGCACAATTTTTTTGAATTTGTAAACAATCTACAAAAATGATGAAGCCCCGCAGAGACAAACAGTCCATGCGGGGTCTAGATGTTGGCGAGCTGGTAAGCTCTAGCCAATTGAATTGTACGGCCGGTTTCTTAGCCGGCCTCCCCGTCGGGTTTCCACGAGAACTCGTGGGACTCCTGGGTAAGCTCTTGCAGCATACAGAGCCCAAGACCCAAGTTCCTCAATTTGACCTTGACCTCATCTACAGACAAGTCACTAGGAAGCTTGGGCAGGATAGATACTTCGTCCAAGACCACGAGCTGCTGGATCCTATGGATCCCATTTCTCTGCAGAGCCACAACTTGGGCGGAAGTAAAGCCAAGTATTCCCACCGGCTGCTGAAACACTTCCGGATTGGCCAAAGAAATCTTGCCCTCGACGATAGAATTTCTCGTCACAGACCAAAGCATCTCCAGCAAATTCCTGGCCGACCAAGGCTTGCGAACCCTTATTTTTATTTCGAAAGTCCACATGAGCTACTTCCCCTAACGAACGATACGCAGTGGCTTCACGATACGAGGCGGGTTGTCGGGATCAGATAGTTCAGGGATACTGGCCCCGTTCTCGCCTTCGATCACCCCCATGTTCCAGTAGAGATAGAGCTCTTGACCATCCGGAGCTCGCAAGAGCTGCCAGTTGAGACCTCTTTCCGAATCTCTCCTTAGGACTTCCCAATCCCCACTCTGGGACACGAGCTTTTCACCTTCTTTTAGTTCTCTCCACTGCATCATGTTGATAGCAGGGACACTCATCCCCAAGAATCCTTGCACAATGTCTCGAGTAAACATGTCGTACACCTCCTTTTTTTCTAGTAACGACTACCCAGCATCTCATAACAAAACCAAAAAGTCAAGTATGAAAGACAAATTCAAAAAAATAAAGTAAAATAACCCAACTATGCAAAAAATTAACACCTACAAAATATCCGGCCACTCTATGCACCCGCTTCTAAAAGATGGGCAAATTGTTGAAGTAGACCTAAACGTAGCAAATTTAAAAATCGATGATATTGTAATCTTTAGACATCCCTTTCGAAAAATAGAATCTGTAAAAAAAATTATTGAAATAAAAGATGATTTTGTAAAAGTAAAAGGAGAAAATGTAGAAAGCGAAGATGCAATTGGAGAGATAAAAAAGGAAGATATAATTGGAAGAGTAATAGACACTAAAACAACGTCATCCTGAGTGCTAACGAAGGATCCCAGTGGAAGTCCGAAGAGATCCTTTCCGACATTTACAGTACGGAATCCGTATCGCAAGCATCGGATCGGCTCCGCTCAGGATGACTATACAAAAAAACACTCGCCTAATCCGAGTGTTTTTTATTTTTAAAACAAATTTTAATTTGAACTAACCTTTTTCAGCCAATTCAATACTTCCTCAGGCGTATACATCCAAGCTTCTGATTCTCCCTCTGGAGTTACAATTCGAACATGGGAGTCATCTTCAAAATCAATTCCTTTTTCACGCAAAAAATCAGAAAGTTCTTCACTATTCATACCCAATATTCTTTGAATTTCTTCACTACTTAATTCAAGCTTGCTTCCAAGCTCATTCATTTCAGCCATCTCTTTAGCAGCATCCCCCACAAAGGCTTCCACATCTCGTTTAAAAGATCCTTCTTTCATAAAAAATATTATTATTAATATATAGAATACTTTCTAATAATCCCTAAGTTTCGCGATCACATCCATAGTCTGAATTTTTTCCAAAGCTTTGGCTTCGATCTGGCGAATACGCTCGCGAGTAACATCGAACTCTCTACCAACTTCTTCCAAAGTATGAGTCACTCCGTCCATTAGCCCAAAACGCATTTCGAGAATCTTTTGCTCACGCGGAGAAAGATCTTTGATCGCGTCGTGAATATAGTCGCGCAGTAGCTGTACTCCAGCAGCATGAGACGGACTCACATTTTTAACATCTTCAATAAAGTCAGAAAGTTGAGAATCATCGTCGTCATCACCCACACTAGTTTCTAGAGAAATTGTTTCTTGTGAAATTTTTATAATATGCTTGATCTTGTGGATCTCTTCGCCCATTTCCGCTGCCAACTCTTCTGGAGAAGGATCACGACCCAAATCTTGCAAAAGTCTACGCTGAATCTGGGAGAAACGATTGATAGTCTCTACCATGTGTACCGGAATACGGATAGTTCTAGACTGGTCGGCTAGAGCCCGAGTAATCGCTTGGCGAATCCACCAAGTAGCATAAGTAGAAAACTTATAACCACGTCTATAATCAAATTTCTTTACGGCTCGAAAAAGTCCAATATTTCCTTCTTGGATAAGATCAAGTAATGACAGCTGTTTACCTACAAATTTTTTGGCAATAGAAACTACCAAACGCAAGTTGGCTACAATCATTTGGCGTTCGGCCGCTTTGTCTCCTCTTTCTTTGCGTTTGGCTAGGGCAACTTCTTCTTCGGCAGTCAAAAGTGGGATCTTACCAATTTCGCGCAAATACATTTGGATAGAATCTTGCGAAATAGTCCCTAGATCAAAACCACCTTTCATGTCTGGTTGTTCACCTTGAAAAGAAGATAAAATCTCGGTAGTTTCTTTTTGTCTACCCAAGAGCCCCCCGGCAGTTTCTACTACAGAAACTCCATTCTTGTCCAAAAAGTCCAAGAAACCTTCGTAGATTGGCAAGTAACACTCCAATCTTGGGAATAGTCTCATTACCTCTGTTTCGGTTACAAAACCTCTACCTCTACCTTTTTGTACCAATTCCCAAATCAAAGACTCATCCGGATTTTCTATCGGCTCCATTGGAATTACTTTTTTTACTTTTGTTTTACCTACAGCTTTCTTTTTGCTGGTTTTGGTAGGAGTGGTTTTTTTTGTAGCCTTTTTCTTGGCTGTAGTTTTTCGTGTAGCGCTGGCCTTTTTTGATGACTTGGTGGCTGCTTTGGCACGAGTGGTCTTTTTGGGAGTAGTTTTTTTCTTAACTACTTTTTTCTTGGCGGCCGCTTTTTTGGTAGCGGTTTTTTTCTTGGTAGAAGTCTTCTTTTTGCCTGTAACCTTTTTGATTATTTTTTTGGCTAGAGACTTTTTGGCAGAAGTCTTCTTTTTAGTTGTAGTCCTCTTTTGACTTTTGGTCTTGGAGGAGGCCTTCTTTTTTGGAGGCATCTCTTTTTGTTAAATTTATAAATTTTTGTTTGCAAATAATAATGGTGCTGACATTAACGAACCGGGTGTCATCTCAAAATCTGGATTTTTCATTTCTTTTTTAATTTTTTCTACAGAAAACCATTCTATTTTTTCCATTTCGTTTTCATCGATTGTAAACGGGCCATCATGCCTACCATAATAAATATAGATTAGATGAGCTTCATTTTCTGAAAAAACATTTCCAATATATTCAAGCTCCGCCTCAACACCAAGTTCTTCTTTAAGCTCTTTGTGGGCAGTAATATCTGGATTTTCTCCTGACTCTACATGTCCACCAGCAGAAGCCATCCACTTAAGTGGCGAACCACTTTTCTTTCTACTTCTCAAGTTAAATAATATTTCACCCTTATCATTGCTCAAATAAATATGAACTAGTTTATGTAGTAAAAATTTTTTATGAGCTTCTTTTCTTTCCGATGTGCCAATAACTACCCCTTCACTATTTACAATATCAACAATCTCCATAAACTAATTTAACTGCTTAAATTCTTCTATAAGACTAGCTAGTTTATCTGTATCCCCTGCTTTTTCCGCAATCTCAATCTTGGTCTTGATCTCTTGCCGTCTTTGCTTCTTACTCTCTTCAACAATTTGAATCAACAAACTTTCAATCTGATTTTTAGCATCACTTTCACTTATATCAGAAAAATCCAACTCAGCCTTCATGAGTAGGATATCCACTAAATTCTCTTTATTTTCTTCATTAAATTCAGACCTTAATTTGTCTATATCTAACGATTTGTAAGTATTATACTGATCCAAGATAGCTTTGTAAAGAGGAGCCAATTTGCTTGTTGATAGCCATTCTACTTGTATGTTGGATATCAGATATTGAATATGATTTGGAGAAAGCACAACCAAAGCAAATAGCTCTTCCAAAAGCAGACCAAGTCTAGTCTTTTTCTCTATACTTCTCTTAGAGCTTTCTTCTAAATCTTTAGAACTACTTTCCGCATTTCGCATTTCGTTCTCTACCTTCCCTTTTCCGCTTTCCGCTACAATTCTACTCAAATCTTCTCTCAATATATCCACATCTACAGCTAGTCTACTAGATAACTCTCGTAACCAATGATCCTTTTCTACAGCATAGGGGATCCTGCCAATCTCCGGCAAAACCTCGTTGGCAATTTGTTGTTTTTGTTTTGGATCACTAATATCTTTGCCACGAAAAGCTTTTTCCAAATACCAATCCATAATATTCTTGGCATTTTTTACTACGCCAAACCAAACTTCTTTATCATTTTTTATACAATCATCCGGATCTTTGCCAGAATCTTCGGGAATTTGGATTACCTTTATATTCATACCTTCTGCCAGAGCTAGATCTATACCACGTTTGGCAGCCGACTCTCCTGCTTGGTCGGCATCAAAAGCCATGTTTATATTATTAGAATATCTTTTCAAAAGTTTTATTTGCATTTCGGTCAAAGCGGTGCCACTGGTTGCTACCACATTTTTCATACCGGCTTGGTGACTGGCAATTACATCCATTTGACCTTCTACCATTACAATCAAGTTTTGATTTTTAATTTCTTGCTTAGCTTTGTTCAAACCAAAAACTACTCTGGATTTGTCGTAAACAATAGTTTGAGGAGTGTTTACGTACTTGCCACCGGATTTTTCGGTTTCTACCAAAATTCTACCGGTAAAACCAACTACACTGCCATGTACATCCCAAATTGGAAACATAATCCGACCACGAAATCTGTCATAAAATCCCTTGTTGGAAAATCTGTTGGCATTATCTTTTTTTATAGTTAGACCAGAGGCTACCAAATCATCAATCGCAAAACCTTTTTTGAGCAGATACTGAGTTAGCAAATCCCATTGTTCCGGCACAAAACCAATCTGCCATTCTTCGATTATTTCGGCGGTTAGGCCTCTTTCTTCCAAATATTCTCTAGCCTTTTTGGAGGCGTCCAATTTGATAAGAAAATTATGAAAAAAACTAGCTGCCGCAGCATTGATATCTTTTATTCTGGTTTTTTGCGAACTTTGTTCTTTGTTGGTGTTGGAAAAAGTCAAAGGTACCCCAGCTCGGTCGGCCAACATTTTCAAAGCTTCTACAAATTCCATACCTTCTATTTCTTGCAAAAAACTAAATATATCTCCACCTTTGGAACAACCAAAACAATGCCAATTTTGTCGGTCTCTGTTTACCATAAAAGAAGGACTCTTTTCGTTGTGAAACGGACAAAGTCCTTTGTGGTTTATACCAGCCGGCTTTAGTTGCACATATTCGCCAATAAAGTCGACTATATCAATTTTGTCTTTAATTTGTCCTGTATCTGACATATTAATTTTGCTTGCCCGACGAAGTTCGAAGCGTAGCGAAGAACGAAGGCGGGGCTTTGATCTGTCCTGTATCGCTCATAATAAGCCTATCTTAGCAAGAAAAACACAAAAAGCAAGCTGTTTTTGCCTTTTCATTAAACTTATATTACACTAGGCACCATATGAAAAACAACATCCCAAAAACCATGTCTACCCAGCATCCCGACAATGTCAGTATGCCGTTTTTTGTAGAAAACACATTGCTAGGAGGAGAAGACGAAATCCAAGAAGCTTACTATGCCTACTCTCACCTAGGCTGCGACGAGCAAATGTGGGATTTCGAAGGCAAAGAAGTAGATAATTTTGTAGTAAAAAAATTACTCACCAAAAATGAAAAATTTTTTAGAGACAACCAACTGGGCAAAGACCTTCGCCTAACTTTTCGAGTTCCCAATCCAGAAGTAGAAAAAGCCGAAGCCAAAATTTTATTAGAAACTTTGGAAAGCATCCCTCGTTCTTTTGATGCTGCCAAAATTTTTTATGGTGAAAATACCAATGCTCCGGTTTTTGAAGTGTTTGTACCCATGGCTACCTCGGCCAAATCACTCGACCGGATTTATCGCTATTATGCTGCAGTGGTGGCCGGCAAAGCCAATAAATATCTCAAAAAAGGAGATGTCACCATTGGCGAATGGATTGGTAACTTTAATCCAAAAAGAATAAATGTCATTCCCCTATTTGAAGACATGACCCATATGCTAAAAGCGGCTGATATTTTGGAAGAATATTTAAAAGACAAAAATGTTCCTTATCACCGAGTTTTTCTAGCCAGGTCTGACCCAGCTGTTAACTATGGTAACCTTAGCGCCGTAATGCTCAACAAAATTGCTTTGCAAAGAATTTATCAAATGTCTAAAAAAATTGGTGTGCCAATCTACCCAGTACTTGGGGCTGGCTCAGCTCCATTTCGTGGTAATCTTCGCCCACAAACTGTAGACAAAGTTTTAGAGGGCTACCCTAGTGTGCATACCTTTAGTATTCAATCTTCTTTCAAGTTCGATAATCCTCCGGAAGTAGTCAGAGAAGCTATTAGAAAAATCAATTTGCACGAAACAAAAGAACCTATCAAAGTAGACGAAACCAAAGCTCTGGAAATAATTAACAAATATACTGCCGAATACTCCAAACAACTACAAGCAATCGCTCCGGTAGTAAAGAAAATTGCCAATCATATTCCAAAGAGGAGAAAAAGAAAATTGCACGT
Organism: uncultured Gammaproteobacteria bacterium; assembly: GCA_964345045.1. Classification (GTDB taxonomy): domain Bacteria; phylum Patescibacteriota; class Patescibacteriia; order Magasanikbacterales; family UBA922; genus XYB1-40-15. The sequence continues at coordinate 367,789 of CAYFPM010000001.1, read as the reverse complement.
AGGCCTGTTTGGTTACTCTAGAAGTGCGGGCAATATTAGCCTGCCCAGAGCTATCAAATTTACGGCTTCTTGCTACTCTATTGGGGTACCACCAGAGCTACTTGGTCTAAACGCTTTGTCGGCAGACGACATGGCTTTTGTAAAAAGTTTCTACCCTAGTGTAGAAAGCGATCTACGTGACGCTTACGAATTTTGCAATCTAGATAGTCATCATTTTCCAAAAGAACTAAAAACTCATTTGCAAAAATTCTTTGCCTACAACTCTGTAAATCAAGAACACAAGGATCTAACCCAAGATATTGTTGATAATTTGGAAAGTAACAATACAGAAAACATAGCCGAAAGTATTATTCGAGCCGCTAGTCTACGAGGATTTTTGGGTTAAGATTATTGACTTTTCCCTCTAAAAATGATATTTATATTTTGATTAGGCAGAAGGAAGGAGGCCAAATATGGCCAGTGGAAGAATCAGAAAAAGACAAAGGAAAGCGATAGCAAGGGCGTGGGAGGGGTTCCCCACGCCAGAGGAGCGCAGACGAGTGCTGCGGATCTACTACTGCAAACAGCAAAAAGAAGTCATCGTCCAACTGGTGGCCGAGAACAGAGACCAGCCACGACAACCGGCACGAAGAAGAGGATGGGGGTTCTTCTAGAAGAAGCCTAGATGGGGACTGCCTAATCACCCATCACAAATTTGACAAAAACGACTAAAGTCGTTTTTTTGTTTTGGGACAACTATTGACAAAACCTTTTTTCTGTGCTATACTGTTGCGTTGCAGAGCCGCACCCGCGGGTCTGTTTTTTAATCTAAAATAAGCTAAAAAATATATGTTGTATCAAACTATCGTAGCCCTAGCTACTACGGCTTCTCTACTAATTAGTAGCACCAACCCCGTAATTGTGGGGAGCTCTATAGAAGTAACCAAGTCTACCCTCGACACTCGTGCCGAGCGTATCGACGCTTACTACGAAAAAAGAGATATGCCCCTAGCCGGCCATGGTCACAAAATGGTGGTAGAAGCCGACCGTTGTGGTCTAGACTGGAGACTAGTCGCCGCTATTGGTGTACGTGAATCTTCTGGTGGTAAACGCCTAATGAACAACAACCCATTTGGTTGGGGTTCTGCCAAAATTCCTTTTGAGGATTTTGATCACGCTATCGAGGTAGTGACATGGAACCTATGTGGTGAAAATCCAAACACTGCCAAATACTATGGCAACAATTCTGTAGAAGAAAAACTTTACTACTACAATGGTTCGGTTATCCCTAGTTATACCGGGGAAGTAATTATGATCATGGAAATGATCGAAGAAACCGAATTAACTGCGTAAAATACCAGTTGTAAGAAGTAAAAGTTGTAAGTTGTAAGAAATAAGTTATAATACCCTGTACCATTCTGGTACAGGGTCTTTTTATTATTCATTTCTTGAATCTAAAAACAAAAACCCGACCAAAGTCGGGTTTGTTTATTAGTACCTCCCCTACCAGGGGAGGTTAGGTGGGGTCAAATCGTATACCAGACCCTCTCCCCGATGCTTCGATCGGGGCAGGCGAGCTCCCCCTAATAGGGGAAGAACTTTTTAAGACAAGTTACTTTTTCTTCCCCAGAGCTGCTTTTACAAACTCACGGAAAAGTGGATGCGGATTCATTGGTCTGGATTTGAACTCTGGGTGAAACTGGGTCCCTACAAAAAATGGATGATCCTTTAACTCAACAATCTCTACCAAATCAGCTTTTTTATTCAAACCTACAATTTCCAAACCAGCTTTGTCTATCATTTCTCGATAATCGTTGTTAAATTCATAACGATGTCTGTGACGCTCGGAAATCTTGGCTTTGCCATAAGCTTTGGCTACTTTACTCCCCTTTTTAAGATCGGCGTCATATGCACCTAGACGCATGGTTCCACCATATCTATTTTCACTTACATTTTTGGCTTGATTTGGATTGATATGAATAACCGGTTCTTTGGTTTTTGAATCCATTTCTACAGTATTGGCACCTTTAATCCCCAATACATTTCTTACAAACTCAATACTTGCCAATTGCATACCATAACAAATTCCTAGGTATGGAATTTTCTTTTCTCTGGCATATTTGATGGCTCTTATAATCCCTTCTACACCTCTACAACCAAATCCACCAGGTACCAAAATAGCATCGTAATTGGCCAAGTCTTTTAATTTTTTAGGATTTTTTTCAAATACTTCCGAATCTATCCATTCTAAAACTGGTTGAGCATTGTTGTACCAGGCAGCGTGCTTGGCAGCTTCTATTACCGATATATAAGAATCCGATAGGGTGTAGTCTCCGGTTCCAAAATACTTTCCTACTACGGCAATTTTTACCTCTTTTTTGGCACTCTTTAGTTTTTTTACAAAACCATTCCATTTGGTTAAGTTACTTTTTCTTGATTTTGTATTAAGCACTTTTAGCAATTTGTTTCCTAGATCTTGTTTGTCTAGAGTAGCTGGAATTTCGTAAATACTTTCTACATCTGGAGCCGAAACAACATGATCTTTTTTCACTCCGCAAAATACAGCTAATTTTTCTTTTCTAGGTTTGTCGAGTTCGTGTTGACCACGGGCTACTATAAAATCGGCGTTTATACCAGCAGCACTTAGGGTTCTGGCAGCATGCTGGGTTGGTTTGGTTTTCATCTCTCCAATATGATGTGGTACTGGCAAGTAGCTAACCAGTACAAAAGCTACGCTGTTTGGATCTTCCAGTTTCATCATACGAGCTGCTTCTAAAAAGAGGATATTCTCGTATTCTCCTACAGTTCCACCTACTTCTATAATGGTGATATCAGCATTGTTGTGTTCGGCAGCTGTTTTTATCCTACGAATTATTTCTTCTGGAATATGTGGTACTACTTGCACACATTTTCCTTTGTATTTCATGGATCTTTCGTTTTCAATCACACTTAGATAAACTCTACCAGTAGTCATGTAATTGATAGACGTAAGATCTTCGTTCAAAAATCTTTCGTAATTCCCCATGTCTTGATCTGTCTCATCTCCATCGTCGGTTACAAATACCTCGCCATGCTCTACCGGATTCATAGTTCCAGCGTCCACGTTTACATAGGGATCAGCTTTTATTACTGTAGCTGTAAAACCTTTGGCTTCGAACAAAGCCCCCAAAGAAGCAGAAGTTACCCCCTTGCCTACTCCGGACAGTACCCCTCCTACTACGAATATGAATTTTCTATTTTTCTTTGCCATATAGTAAAAATTACGAAAACATTATAACACTATTTTTTTGAATTTGCTAGAGTATTTTTAACTCTTAAAAATTTTTTGTACTGTCTTGTAGCTAGTCAGAATCTGGTAGAAGATCCTTCAAAGTGAATCTTTATTCTCCCCCTATCAGGGGGAGCTAGCCTGCCCCGATCGAAGCATCGGGGAGAGGGGCTGGTATACGATTTGACCCCACCTAACCTCCCCTAATAGGGGAGGAATTTTCTTCTACATATTTCTCGCAATGAAAGTACACACAAAACAAACAAAAGCTCGGCTTTTGGCCGAGTTATTTTTTGGAGACAGTAGCAGTTATAGTAGCTTCTAGACCATGTCCAAATTGAATTTCTACTTGGTGCGTGCCGGTATCTTTTATGGGAGATGGAAAATTTACTTGCTTTTCGGAGATGTCTACTTTTAGTTGTTTTTTAACAGCTTCTATTATTTCTTTGGCAGATATAGCGGCATAAAGTTTGCCACCTTCACTAGCTTTGACATTTAGTTCTATTTCTTTACCATCTAGTTTGCCGGCTAATTTTTGAAAACTTTTTAGCTCGACTTCCATTTTCTTTTTCTTTTTGGCTTGGCTTAGTTCCAAATCTTTTACAGCCCCCTTGGTAGCTAGTTGAGCCATTTTTCTTGGTAGCAAAAAATTTCTGGCGTATCCATCGGAAACTTCTTTTATTTCTCCCTTATAACCAGTACCAGGGACGTCTTTGGTTAGGATTACTTTCATAATTTAAAAGGCTTACTAGGCCGAGAAGGCCTTAGAGGCTTACAAAGCTTATTGTATGCCAACCTTGAATTTTGTGCAAGGCATTGCTAAAATAGCCTTGGCCTTCTAAGCCTTGTGAGCTTTGCAAGCCTCCTAAGCCTTTAAACTATATGAAATCCGGTTTTGTAGTCCTAGTTGGTAGATCCAATGTAGGCAAATCAACTCTTATGAACACTTTGGTCGGCACCAAAATTGCCGCCACTTCTTTTCGTGCCCAAATGACTAGGCATATTATCCATGGGGTAATGAATATACCAGCGGGCAAAGATGTAGAAGCTGGCCAAGCGGTATTTGTAGATACTCCTGGTGTTTTCAAAGACCGCAAGAATCCCTTGACTGCCAAACTTACTAACAAAGTAAAAGAAGCTTTGGAAGACATTGATTTGATTATCTATGTAGTTGATCCGACTCGTGAAATTGGCGACGAAGAAAAAGCCACCTACGGGATGATCCGTCACATGGATACTCCAAAAATATTGGTAATTAACAAATCTGATTTGCCAAGAGAAGACAGAAAATATCAAGAAGACTACGAAGCTTGGAGCGAAGATTTTGCAGACGTTTTGCATTTATCGGCTTTGCGAGCTAGTCACATACAACCACTTCGAGAAAAAGTGTTTGAACTGTTGCCAGAGGGCGAGGCTATGTACCCTAGTGACCAGCTAACTAACGTGGATAATTATTTTTGGATCTCCGAAATTATTCGCGAAAAGGTTTTTTCTGTTTTTGAAAAAGAAGTTCCCTATTCTATTACTGTGGATGTGACTAATGTGGAAGACAAACCAGACGTACTGGTGATTGAAGCGAGAGTGCTTACCAACGAAGAGCGTTATAAAAAGATTATTATTGGTAGTCGTGGGCAAAAGATTAAGGAGATTGGGCAGATGGCTAGGCGTGAGTTGGAAGCTGCGGTTAACAAGAAGATTTTTTTGGAACTCGAAGTTGAGGTTGATAAGCATTGGGTGAAGAGGGTGTAGGATTTAGATTTTTGATTTATGAAAAAATTTGAAAAATACATATTTATTGATACGAACCTTTTTATTGATTGTATATACCAAAGAGTTGCAAAATTGGACTCCAAACCCTTAAAAGATTTATCAGGTAAACTCAAAAGAATCAATATAAAACTGATACTACCAGAAATGATCGAAAGAGAAGTTAAAAATACAATAGAAGTTGAAGCAGAAAGATTGAAAAAAATAATTAGTGAAAGTTTAGAAAATAAATTAGACAAAAGCAAAGTAAAAATATCAAAGCTTATTAATGATTCAATCAAAAAAAGTAAAAAAAACTGCTTAAAAAAAATTACAGAAACCAGAAATGATGGTAAAAAAATTTTTAAAAACATAACAGAAAATGAAAATACCATAAAAATTAATGTCACTACTGATATTATTGCACGTGGAATAAAAAGAGATTTGTTTAAAATTCCACCCTTTAATCCTGAGAAGCGTAGACAGACACAAGATTGCGTTGCATTTGAATCAATGTTAGATTTTTTTGAGAAAAATTTTACAAAAAAAGTTAAAGAATTTGTATTTTGTACAGATGATAAAGATTATTACTCCGACAAAAATAAAACAAAGTTAAAACCTGAAATAATTAAGGATTTAAAAAAATATTTTTTAGAAGTAAGAAGTTATAAAAATCCTCTAGAGATGTTAAAGAATGAATTTTCTGTAAGCTACAGTAGAAAAGAAATTGATTATTATTCAATGCCCCTTTCATCGAGTTTAGGGAACATTTCAATCGACAAATACAGTATAAAAACTTTGCCAGATAATAATCAAACAGTAACACCTCTTTTTGAAAAATATAATACTCCGGGGATAATCGGAACAGAATATAGCGATAATCTTAAACTTAATACTCACTCAATAGTGAGATTTTGTAGCCTTTGTGGATATAATCATCCACAATACGAGCTGTGTAGAAATTTATTTGATCGTTTTTAGAAAATGAATAACTTTACCTGGTACCAACAACTAATCAAACCAACCTGGGCCCCACCAGCCTGGCTTTTTGGCCCAGTATGGACAGTGCTCTATACCATCATCGCCATTAGCTTTGGCTTTGTATTTTGGCAAATCTACCAGAAAAAACCAAAACCAAAAGTCGCTCTCCCCTTTGTTCTAAATCTAGTATTCAATTTTCTCTTCACCCCAATCCAGTTTGGACTACAAAACAATATCTTGGCAGCTATAGACATAATCCTAGTACTAGTCACCATAATCTGGTTTATGAAAGTTATCTGCCCCAAATACCGCTGGGTGGCGCTGGTAAACATCCCGTACCTTCTTTGGGTTAGCTTTGCCACGGTTTTGCAATTAACAATAACTTTCCTAAATTTTTAATATGCTAGACACCAAATTTGAACAAGCGATACGATTACTAGCAGAGCATTTACCATTTTCTAGTGAGAACACTAGAAAACCAATACTCCCTCATTCTCTAAGAGTTGGTGTTTATTTGAATAATCATAATTATAAAGAAAAAATTATAATTGCCGGCCTGTTGCATGATATTTTGGAAAATACAAATATTGAAGAAGAAAAAATAAAAGAAAATTTTGGACAAAATGTACTTGAATTGATAAAAGCAAATTCAAAAAATTTAGAAATAAAAAAAGAAGAGCGTAACGAAGAAATGATAAAAAGATGTGCAGAACATAGTGAAGAAGCTCTAATAATAAAAGCAGCCGACACAATAGATAGTTATAATTACTACCAAAAAGTAAACAATCAAGATCAACTAGAAAATCATTGCAAAGTAATAGCAGAATTAATTTTCAAATACAAACCAGAAAATTTCAAGGATCAAATTTTTATCGAATTATCAAAAATTCTTAAAACTTAATTCTTATTTCTTATAACTTACTTCTTAAGAACTGTATGTTAAACCTAAACAAACCAATTGTCTTTTTTGATCTAGAAGGCACCGGTGTAGACCCATACAACGACCGCATAATCCAGATAGCAGCTATCAAATATTTTCCAAATGGAGAAAAAAAAGAATACGAATGGATTGTAAATCCAGGTATCCCAATTCCACCGGGATCCACCGAAATTCACGGCTTTCGTGATGAGGATGTAAAAGACAAACCAATGCTTGGCGACCTAGTAGCAGAAGTTTCCGAAGTATTTTTGGACTCGGACTTGGGTGGATATAATATAAAATACTACGACATCCCCATGATCCAAAACGAATTTGCCAGAATCGGATTGAATCTAGATACAGAAAGTGTAAACATTGTCGACGCCATGATGATTTACAAAATCAAAGAACCCAGAACTCTAGAAGCTGCTTATGGCAAATATGTAGGCGGAATGTTTGACAATGCCCACGATGCCATGGCCGATATAAAAGCTTCTATAGAAGTGTTGGAAGGCCAGATAAACATGTACGAAGACGTGCCTAGCTCTGCAGCAGAAATACACGAATACTGTTTTCCAAAAGAGCCAGATCATTTCGACAACGACGGAAAATTAAAATTTATCGATAGCAAATTAGCTATTAACTTTGGCAAAAACCGTGGCAAAACTTTGGAAGAGCTAGCCTTTTCGGATAGAGGTTACCTAGAATGGATTTTAAATGGAAATTTTTCGGAAAAAGTAAAAGGCGCGATTCGAGATGTACTAAAATAAAAAAGTTCTCCCCCTGACAAGGGGGAGGTAGAGGGGGTAAAAATACTAAAAACAAAAAAGACCGTTTAGGTCTTTTTTTATTAAACTTTACTCCCCTTTTCTAATTTTCTCCAACAACTTTTTAACACTCTTTAGTTCCTTTTGAATTTGTTGAATTTCTCTTTCGGCTTTGCGGTTGACTGCGTAGTCATATTCTTGTCTCATTCTATCTCTCTCAGTAGTACGATTTTGACTCATTAGGATAATCGGCGCTTGGATAGCTGCCAAACAAGACAAAGTAAGATTTAATAAAATAAACGGATACGGATCCCAATGCTTCCAAAAACCATAAATATTTAATCCCATCCAAAGAAAAAGATAAACAACAAAAATAATAATAAATCCCCAACTTCCCATTATAGCGGTCAAAGCATCGGCAGCTCTTTGGGACAAAGTTAATTTGTGTTTGGTAGATTCGTGTTTCAAAATTTCTACAGCTTTTGCCTGAGTATTATTTTTGGAAATATTTTTCATAGTAGACAAATTATATCACAAAAACAAAAAAGCGCCTATCGGCGCTTCAAAGTTATCGCTCCCTCGCAATGACAGGATTAAATAAAATAATTTCTATTTCCCGTATTTTTCTTTTAGATAATCAATTATGTCGTCTGACTCGTACATCATTACTGGATTGGACTTGTCCGAAGTATCCACCAAAAAAGGGACCATCTCTTTGCCACCCAAACGACGAAGTAATTCTCTCTTTGGGCTGCCCTTTGGCATGTTTCTACAAATAAAGTCTAGATCCAATTCTTCCATAACGCGTCTTACTTTGGCGCAATATGGACAATGTTCCATTTGGTATAGTTCTAACATAGAGTTTTAAGAATTAAGAAATAAGAATTAAGTGGTAAGTTATTTCAAAAACGCCATCTCTACTGCAGTCAGTCCCCAATCATAAGCATGAGACTTCTTACCAACTGATCTCTCTAGGGCTTGTTTTTTATCTAGGCAAGTCAAAACTCCAAATACTACGGGCACACCAGATTCTAGTTGCAATTTCATAATTCCTTGGCTTACAGCATCGGCAATATATTCAAAATGCATTGTTTCTCCTTTTATCAAAGTTCCAATACAAACTACTACATCTACCTTGTCGTGCAAGATAAGACTATGAGCAGCAAAAGGTAATTCGTATGAACCAGGGACATCTTGAACTAAAATATTTTTCTTTTTCACTTTGGCATCTAGTAAACCGGCCACACAATCTTCCAAAAGAGCATCGGTAACTTTGTTATTCCATCTGGCCAAGGCAATCCCTACTTTTAATTTTGAACCGTTTAATTTTTTGTCAAAAATAACACCTTTTTTCATATTTAACGTTTATAATTTAAGACTTTTTCGGCGTATTTGGCCAACATATCTACCTCCAAGTTAACTTTGTCCCCCACGTTCAAACTAGCAAAGTTGGTATGATCTATAGTAAATGGAACCAAAGAAACTGTAAAGCTGTCCTCGTTGAAATTAGCAATAGTCAGGCTTATCCCATTTACACTTATAGATCCTTGTGGAGCAATATATTTCATTATAGTTTTATCTGCCGATATTTCAAACAAAGTTGAATCTTCCTGTTTACTTATATTTTTAACTTCTCCCAACGAGTCCACGTGACCATACACAAAATGCCCACCAACTTCGTCTCCCAATTTTAAAGAAGATTCCAAGTTTACGTTATCCCCTACCTTCAAATCACTCAAAGTACTTTTTTCCAAAGTAACTGGCATTACGTCAAAAACAAGAGCATTATGTTTTATCTCCTCTACTGTTAGACAAACTCCATTTACCGCCACACTAGAACCCAGCTCTACTTCTTTTACAACCAGATCAGTTTTTACTTCTAGTTTAGTCCCAACTCTTATTAATTCTCCAACTTCTTTTATAATTCCTGAAAACATATTTAATAAACTATTCCACAAAAATTTAACGATATATTCATTTTAATATCTCTCACGATTATTATTTTACAAAAGTCAATCAATTTAGAAAATAAAAATCTGCGTAATCTATAATAATCTACCTGCCCCGACCGAATGCAGTGAGCGTCGGGGTGCAATCAATGTCAATTAAAAAAACTTTTAACTAAATTTATATCCTTTTTAATTTTTTCTACCAAATCTTCTTTTTTTTCAAAAATCTCAATCTCACTTACTTTTTCCAAATACTCTACTTGCAATTTTTCTCCATAAATATCTTGGCCTGTATAATCAAACAAAAATACTTCAACTTTGTTTGACTTTGCCAAAATTATCAAAGCAGCATTGTAAACATTTCCACCATGATTAGCTTTGGCAGCATACACACCCTCTGCTATCTCTAGATCAGAAACATCAAGATCAAGATTAGCCGTAGCAAACCCCAATTTTTTACCAATCCCTTCTCCGTGAATCACTTTTCCAACAATCATTATTCCTCTTTTAAAATTTCCAAAGCTTTTTTAATACCCAGATCAATAATTTCTACATTTTCGTCTTCCAAACTTTGACCATCTTTGGGAGCAAACATTTCTTCTAGGATAATATCCGGTTCAATCCCTTCACCATCGATAGCTCTATCACTAGGGGTAAACCATTTGGCAATAGTAAGCTTAAGAGCCGAACCATCTGGCAACACTTCAAAATCTTGAACAGATCCTTTGCCAAAAGTAGTGCTACCTACAATCGTAGCTGCTTTATAATCTTGCAAAGCTCCAGCCACAATTTCCGAACCAGAAGCACTGCCACCATCTACCAAAAGTACGGTTGGAATTTGTGCCAAGCGATGTGAACCTGTGCTGTTGTGAGTCTTGCTTACACCATCTTTCATTTTTTCAGTTACAATTACTCCCTCTTTTACCCATTCACTCGCCACATCAATAGATGTATCCAAAAATCCACCAGGGTTGCTACGCAAATCAAAGATTAATCCTTTTGGACTTTCGCGCAAAATTTCTCGAACAGCTTTGTCAAATCTATCCCAAGTATCTTGATTAAAACTGTTTATACGCAAATACGCATAATCTTGATCTTCTTCAACCTTTTCCCAAGTCACAGTAGGAACGTTTATAGTTTGACGAATAATATCTACATCTTTGATTGATTCAAAACCATTGCTACGAATAGTTAGAGTAACTACAGTTCCTCTTTTGCCACGAATATTTGTAACTGCTTCTTCTATAGATATGCCGGCAGTATCTTCTCCATCTATTGCCAAAATTTTGTCTCCTGGCAAAAGTCCGGCTTTTTGAGCCGGGGACTCGGGAAGTGGGGCAATTATTTGTAATTGATTGTCACGAATACCAATTTCTGCGCCAATACCTTCAAATTCTCCAGCCAAGTCTTTGGCAAAAGTTTCGGCATCAATGGGTGGAAGATAAACACTATGTGGATCTTTTAGACCAGCCACCAATCCTTCTATAGCACCATAAAACAAATCAACATCGCTAACAGGTTGATCAACATAACGATCTTTTACTTTGTCCCAAATTTCCCAAAATTGTTCAAAATCAACTTGTTCTGATCTGGTTTTGCTATACAGACTAATAACTTCTTTTATCTCTATGTTATCGGCATTTTCCAAAATCTGTTTGCGAAAATCAAACAAAGTCCCCGAAAAAAAACCTATAACAAATACAATAGACGACAAGCCAATTGCCGAAAAAATTAAAATCTTATTTTCTTTGTTCATGATATATCAATTAATGTCTTTCTATTTGTGCTCCTACTTTTTGTAATCGTTCTACCAAATTTTCATAACCACGTTCTATCATATAAGCATTGCGTAATATAGAAGTTCCTTTGGCAGACAGCATAGAGATAAGCACAGCCATACCCGGGCGAAGTGCCGGTGGACACATCACTTCGTTTGGACGCAATCTGGTTGGTCCTTCTACCAAAGCGCGGTGTGGATCAAGAAGCAAGACTTTGGCTCCTAATTTTTGTAGTTCCAAATAGTATACGGCACGATTTTCATAAATCCAATCGTGGACAAGTGTAGTTCCTTTGGCTTGTGTCAAAATTGGGACAAACAAAGGTACGTTGTCTATATTTAGACCTGGGTATGGTCGACCATGAAGTTTGTCTGGCAAAGCTTTTAGAGTTGATGGAACAATTTTGATATCGGCTACTTCAAAATAACCATTTTTTGATTTTCTTTTTTTGAGAATTTGAAACTTTTGTCCCATTATTTTTAGATGTTCTAATTCTAGATCAAGAAAATGCATGGAACAATTTTTTATAGTTAATGGAGATTTGGTACAAATAGCCAAAGAAATCCAAGCCATAGCATCTACCGGATCTGGAGCTATATGATAAGAGCTAACAGATTTAAGTTTTTTAACTCCGGTAATTTTTAAAGTTGTAGTTCCAACACCTTCTATCTTAGCACCGGCCGCGACCAAAAAGTAGCACAAATCTTGTACCATATAATTGGCCGAAGCATAGCGAATAGTAGTAACGCCCGGAGCCAATATAGCCGCCATTATAGCGTTTTCTGTAGCAGTATCTCCGGATTCATACATTACAATTTCTGCAGCTTTCAAAGGTTTGTTTTTTACTTCGTAATATCTGGCCTTTGAAACTACACTAATACCAAACTTTTCCAGAGCAAAAAGATGTGGTCGAACTGTACGATTGCCAAGTTTGCAACCACCGGTTTTGTAAAGTTTGTATGATTTTTCTCTAGCGGCCAAAGCCCCTAAAAATAACAGCACGACTCTGGTTTCTGCTGATTTTTTCTTGTCAATTTTGTCCATCTGGAGTGGTTTGGAAGAATCTATTTCCAAAGTAGTATTGTCCAACCAAGTTACCTTTACACCAATACTTTTTATTATTTCCAACATTTTTTGTCCTTCTTCTGTTTTGGACATATCTTTCAAAACTACCCGTCCACGTACCAAAAGACTAGCGCAAATTAAGGCAATTGGAGAGTTTTTTCCAGAACCAGCTTCTATAGAACCGGTTAATTTGTGACCTCCACTAATTGTAAAGTTAGTCATAAAATGCTTGATTTTAGCGAAAAATATGGTATTATCATACAGGAAACTGTTGTAGATTACAACCTAGAAAAATAAGCCAAAAAACATGTCTTATCCCGATATATTTCTAACCAGACCGATCAGAAGAGCAATTATGATATTTCTTATTATTGTTTTTTTGGTGTCCGCCCCACTTATTATCCTATATACCGCCGGTTACAGGTATGACTTTGCTACCAAACAAGTCAGACAAACCGGAGTTATAAGTATAGACGTAGAACCTACAGATGCTCGTGTTTATATAAACGATATCAGAATAAAAAAAGAAATTCCGATCAGGTTGACCAATCGCGCTCCCGGAACATACAAACTCAAAATTGAAAAAGATAATTATTTGCCATGGGAAAAAGATATAATTGTAAACAGCAAACAAACTACTTTTGTAAAAAATATTAAACTTTATAAAAAAACTGAACCAAAACTACTTTTGGAAATAGAAAAAAATACTTTGACAGATTACAAAACTTCCCCTTCTGGAAAATATATTCTACTCCAAAAAACAAAACAAGGCGTAGAAACTATAGACTTGTACGACATTGCAAAAAACGAAACAAAAACAATAACCCGATTGTCCAAACAAAACGCCAGCAAAATTGAATGGTCACCTTTTGTTGATACTGCTTTTATTATTCGAGAATCAAAAAACTTACAAAACATAACTTTACTTGATCCAGAAAAACCTTTGGAGCTGGAAACTTATACTATTTCTCTAGACGATTACAAAACAAACTACAAATGGTCCAAAAACAGTGATGAACAAACTCTATATGTACAAGAAAATTTGGATATAATTGAATTAAAAAATGGAGATAAGAAAAAAATATTATCGTTGCCAAATAGAGACATAGTCTGGGGGCTAGATTCCAAAAGCAACATCTGGATATACAACTCCGAAAAAAACAGCTTGGAAAATCTTTCAAAAAATGAAGAACACAAAAGCATTCCTCCTTTTGTAAATCCAAACTCTATTATTGAAATCTCTGAAAATAGAAATATTTTACAATCAGATAACCGATTTTATACAATTAAAAAAGATGGACATACTCAGACTACAGAAGCTTCCAAAATTGTCTACAACAAAAATAATGATGAATGGTTGATTTGGTCTCCTTGGGAATTGTGGACTGTTTACAATGATGGAAATACAGAATCATTAATCCGAACCGGAGAAGCTATGCAAGAGATTAGTCCTCTTGATCAATTCGGGGTACTCTTCATTAGAAAAAACCAAGAATTATTAGCCTTTAATCCTGGTTACTTTATCTCTCAAAAATTATACGAGGGAAATATTAAAAATTCCTCTTTTTATCAAGAGGAAAATAAGCTTGTTTTTCTTGGTCAAATAGATGAAAAATTTGGTTTGTTTGCCATGAGTATCTAAAACTCTATTACTGTTTTGTCTCCCAAAATCATTTTGTATTCGTCAGTTTTTTCTTCTGCGTCTACCAATTCTACCAATCTACCGATCATGCTATCGGTAATTTTTTTATTACAATTTAGCTTGGCATTACTCAACACAACCGAATTAGTTATCGTAGCTTTTTTTATTTCTACTCCTTTTTCCACAGACACATCACTACCCACAACACAATTTTCCAAAACACAGTTCTCTCCAATCACCACCGGTCCTATTATTTTTACATTTTTACCTATTATTGTTCCTTTGCCTATGGCCACGTTTCCTTCAATCACAGTATCTTCTTCCAACTCCACATCTATAGAAAATTCATTATCTGACATAGCTTCCAAAAGCAAACGATTGGCAATAATCAAATCATTTTTTTTGCCAGTATCTTTCCACCAACCAGTGATTTCTTTGTAACCAACTTTTTTATTATTTTTCAAAAAGTGTGAATGAATTGAAGATATTTCATATTCTCCCCTATCGCTTTTTTCTATATTTTGAAAAGTATCAAAAAACATTCGAGGCCCATATAGATAAATTCCTGTTACAGCCAAATTATTTGGTGGATTTTCTGGTTTTTCTATTACATCGAGCAATTCTCCATTCTCTCCAAAATATGGTACACCAAATCTTTGAGGATCAGTTACTTCGGACAAAGCCAACATACAATCATAATCTCCTTGATTAAAATCCTCTACCATTTCTTTTACTCCTCCAAGCAAAATATTGTCCGACAAATAAAACATAAACGGATCATCGCCAATAAATTCTTTGGCCTCGTTTACCACATGAGCAATGCCTTGAGGTCCCCCATTTTGTTCAAAAAATTTTATTTTTACTCCAAACTTGCTACCATCTCCCAAAAATTCTTGCAAAGATTTTTCTCCAGGATTGGTATTTATAAAAATTTCTTCTATGCCGGCATCTCTCACTTTTTCTATAGCATGAACAATCATGGCTTTGTTAGCCAGAGGCAGTAAATGTTTGTTGGTCGTAGTAGTAATAGGATGCAATCTAGTTGCTCTACCACCACCGGTTAGAATAGCTTTTTTAATCATAATATTTTGTTTATATAAACCTACCACCAAATCAACAATTTAACAACTGCTAGATGATATAGTCTCATTACCGGATTGGCAATATATTTTAGAGCTGGTTTTTCTACTTCTTCATCTTGGAAGTGTATCCCCGAAACAGAATATTTTAATAAATCTCTATCTGTTATCAATCTTTCTTTTTGAATTTTCTTTCTTTTAGCTAACCAAGTTTTTAAATTATTTGTATTTAACCAATATTTATAAACCGCTATTTTTTTGGGAAACCAACCACCTTTGTAAGCAAAAAACAAAAGACCTACTTCTAATAAAATCAAAATTGGCAAAAGCAAAATTATAGTTGGAATTTTATAATAAAGCAACATTACAGCAAATCTATTTCTTTCCATATAATAGTATTTGCCAATACTACGACTAAAATTATACTTGTGATAAAAAGTTGATTCGGGAACCAAAATAGACTTATAACCTTGGGTTCGGTATCTTAATGTCCAATCCATATCTTCGTGATACATAAAAAAATCTTCGTCCAAAAGGCCATACTTTTCCAAAAGAGGAACCCTTATCATACAAGCCGCCCCACTAATATAACCAACCTCTTTTACTTTTTTACTTATTTTTTCTTTATCAGTTTTGTATTCATCACTATAACCAAAACCCAAATAATGAAAACAATTACCAGCATTGTTTACCAAATTAGTTTTGGGATGAAGCATTATTAAAGATTGTGCCAAAGCTATTTTGTTGTCTTTTTCTAATTCTTCTACCAATGGCAAAATAGCATTTTCTCCCACATAAGCATCGTCGTTATGCAAATAAGCATAAGCAAAATTATTTGCCATCGCCCACTTTAATCCTTTGTTAATTCCTCCGGCAAAACCAAGGTTTTTTTCTTGCGGCAAATAAGTTACACGTGGAATTTCTTTACCAGACTTTGGTAATAATTTTTCTTCCACAGATTTTTGACTAAGGCCAAACTCTGGGTGAGGATTGTCTACTACTACAAACTCAATTTTTTCTTTTGGATAATTTAATTTTTGCAAAGCCAAAACCACATCATCGAGATATTTTTCCGAATTATATGCCAAATAAATAATTGCTACTTTAGGAAACTTTTCCATAATATTTATGTTTTTTTCTCCATTTCCACATATATTGCAACCAACTTTTTAAATGAATTCTGGCTAATTTGTTGGTAAAAAGTGGTTTTATCAAACCAGGAATTTTGGCAGATTCTCGATTGTGTCTGTGTTCTATTGTAATATCGTGTACAAAATACACCGGCCAATTGTTCTCCCACATAGTATGACACCAATCGCAATCTTCCATATACATAAAATATCTACTATCAAACCAACCTACTTGATCTATCACTTCTTTTCTTACCAGCATGGCAGCTCCCATTACCCAATCCACTGGTCTGGTTTCATTGTGGGAAAAGTCACTCATAAGCAATCTATCAATCTGTCTTTTTACTCTTTTGAACTTTTTATCAAAATTTAGTTGCTTAAGTGGTTTGCTTGCTATGGCCCAAAAATCAAATCTATAACAAGCTTCTTGAATTTCACCTTTTGTATTTATTAATTTTGGTCCAATACAACCAATTTTTGGTTTGGCCTCCATAAATTCAACCAATCTTTTTATAACATCACTATTTTTTGGAATAATTATATCTGGATTCAAAGCTAGATAATATTTTGCTTCTACATTTTTAAATCCCAAAGTTGTTCCTTGTCCAAAACCTAAATTTTTTTCCGGTTTTAGATAATTTACTTTTTTAAATCTTTTTTTAATTTCTTGTTGTAAATTATCTTGATCCAAAGAATTATCCACTACATTTATAGATACATCCAACTTGCTATAACCAAGATCTGCTTCGACGGATTCGAGAGCTTTCAACAAACTATCTTTGCTTAGATAATTTACAAATGTAATATTTAAATCCTTCATAATTTAAAATTCTTTCTTACTGCTTTCCAATCAACTTTTCTATTAGCTTTTATTTGTTTTCTTTTTGTTTTTAAACTTTTTCTTTCTCTCCAAATCTCAATTAATCCTTTCAACACATCTCTATCAAACAACAAAAACCATATAAACTTTTTCAACTCATACCACAATACAAAAGGAAAATCCATTATTACATTTTGCCAATATTCATTTTTGTACAAAGTTATCAAATGATTTTTGTAACTATTGTATTTTACTTTATTATCTTGTTTGTTTTTATTATTGGCAGCATTTTTGTCACTATAATTTTTTATTCCTACCGAACGATCGTGGTAAGCGACAGCTTCTTCTACCACATAGTTTTTTAATCCCAAAGAATTCAAACGATAAGCCAAATCCACATCTTCTTTGTAAGAACCAAATGATTCATCAAAAATTTCATTATTTATTTTTATTTTTTCCAAAGTTTCTTTTTTGAACAGACAAAATGTTCCAGACAAGCCAAATACTTGTTTAACCTCCATTTTTTTATCATCCCATCTTTCACCTGTTTCTTTTTCAACTATTCTTCTATTACCAAAAACTTGCAACCCCAAAGAGTCTACTATTTCAGAAAAATCATTTGGAAAATTCCACTTCATTAGTCTGGGAGATAGTGTTGCAGTGTCTTCTTGTTTGTCTGCAAAAGAAATTAATTTTTCCAAACAATTTTCTGCTAAAAATAAATCTTGATTTATAATTATGTTGTAATCAGCGTTTGATTTTTGCAAAAGTTGGTTGTAACCGCTAGCAAAACCCAAATTTTTTTTGTTTTTTTCTATTGAATATT
Organism: uncultured Gammaproteobacteria bacterium; assembly: GCA_964345045.1. Lineage (GTDB taxonomy): Bacteria > Patescibacteriota > Patescibacteriia > Magasanikbacterales > UBA922 > XYB1-40-15. Next base: position 349,840 of record CAYFPM010000001.1, on the reverse strand, counting down.
TCTGGCTGATTTCTGAACATTCCTTTTCCAAAAATTCAACAGTTTTATCTTGGGATCCATTATCCAAAATCTGCAAACTCCAATTTTGGTAAGTTTGTTTTTTTAGAGAATCAAAAAGATAAGGAAAATACTTTTCTCCATTCCAGGTAACTAATGAAATCACAACTTTCATACTACTTCAATCCCCATTTTACAAAATAAGTTAAAGCACTTCTAAAAAATCTAATCTGCTTCCAAAATAAATTTCTTTTGGCAAAACTTTTGCCACCAAAATTTGTAGCCGACCAAGTTGGGTTGTAAACCACTTTGTAGCCTAATTTTTTTATTTCTCTGCACAGGTCTACGTCTTCGAACCAGATAAAATATCTTTCATCAAAAGCAAAACCAATTTGGTCTAGCAATTCTTTTTTTACCAACATAAATGCTCCTTGCACAGAATCTACTATTTGTACTTGTTCCAAATCCAAATCTCGGCCAAGATATTTATCCAAAATTTTTGGGAACCATCGAGGTATTTTGAAAAAAATTAATAGCTGGTCAAACAAAGTTGGAAATCTTCTTGGGGTAGCTGTTGGATCTAGTTTTTTATTTTCATCCAAAAGTTTTGGTGAAAGTATCCCTACATCTTTGTTTTCTTTCATCCAATTTATCATTTTTTGTATAGTCCCCTCTTCTGCTTTCATATCTGGATTAAGAAACAAGACAAATTCACCTTTGGCTATTTTGTATGCTTGATTATTGGCTTTGGCAAAACCAAAATTTTTTTTGTTTTTTATTAATTTTGTATTTGGAAATTTTTTTTCTACCAACTCTATTGTTTTATCAGAGGAATTGTTATCGACAATTATTTGCTCATAATCCAAATTCTCTGCAGCCAAAACAACAGACCTAATTTGGTCTGCTATATATTTTTCGGAATTCCAAGTTACTGTAATTATAGATAAATCCATAATGTAATTATACTATCGTAAAAAAAGGTAAAAAACAAACCAACTAATCTGCCTACCCCGACCGAATGCAGTGAGCATCGGGGCGTAGTAATCTGTATCAATCTATGTAATCTGTGTAAAAAAACAATCATCCTACACCTAGTAAACTTACCTTTCACACACATATAAATCTGCGAAATCTATAATTTAAATCAGCGTAATCAGTGTTAAAAAAGTATGGGATGGATGTTCTCGAGTCGCGCTTGGGTGGGCGTGACTCGAGAGGGGTAAAAGGAAAAGAAATGAGGCGACTCTACTGGCAGGCCGGGTGATTACGCGCTATCCGGAAACCATTGAGAGGATTCTGAACATGCGGGAAATCTCCAAACCTAGTGGAGTTGTGCAAGGAGCTTTGCGGGTCGGCAAAACTTCCTCCACGCCTCACAATACTGGCACACCGGGTACCAGCCCCGGTCACCGGATTGGTTCTGGGATTTGATCCCGGGTAGGTCTGCGTCCAACAATCCGAGGTAAGCTCCCAGACGTTGCCGTTCATGTCATAGAGACCGAGCGGATTGGGGGTCTTGGTGGCTACCGGGTGCGTACCAGCCATGGTAAATCCATTGTCCGGAGCCGTGAACGTGTCCACAGCTGGAGTGTAGGCTACCTGACTATTGGCCAACCACCAGGCAATTGCATGCCCAGGCTCACCAAAGGTTGTCATAGCACTCCCCGAGGAGAAGTTCACTGGGTCACCATTCCAAAAGGCAGTGGTACTACCAGCTCGAGCGGCAAATTCCCACTCGGCCTCGGTCGGCATACGCCAGCCAGTACACGAGAGTCCTACGAAAGTGTAGCTCCCGGCAGAGCCAGCGTAGCATGGAGACAGACCTTGGCTAATAGAAAGAGCATTGGCATACTCGGCCGCCAGGTCCCAGCTCACGTTGGTAGCCGGGCAATTTGCCCCACAGCCGGTGTTCCAAGAAGGATCTCGAGCAATGCCCAACACTGCTTGCAGCTGGGCTCTGGTTACCTCGGTCTCCCCCATGATGTAGCCATAGGTCAAACTGACCTGGTGTTGCGGTCCTTCTGGCGAGGAGAACCACGGTGCTGCAGCCGGAGTCCCCATAGTGAACGAACCAGGAGCTACATAGATGAACCCGGCCGGACAAACAGGCGGGCCACCACCGTCGATAACCCCAGCGTCGAGTCCAGAATCCAGAGTCCCAGAGTCGGCAAAGCCGCTGTCTGGGAACCCTGTGTCTGGCGTAGCATCGGGGTATACTGTGGCGTCAAAGTGGATTCCATTGTCCGTAATCTCCGCATCGGGATGGATCACGGCGTCGATCGGCTCGGCGTCTGGGAAACCCATGTCGGGGACAAAGGCGTCCGGGTGGACGCCAGTATCCTCGGGTCCCGAGTCTACGATCGCGTCCGGCAAGTCGGCATCGGGGTGAACCCCGCTGTCGTCCAGACCAGAATCTGCTTCTGCATCAGCGAACCCAACGTCGTCGTAGACATCGGTCACGTCGGCGTCAGCGATCGCATCCATTGCCTCTGCGTCGAGGTTGGCGTCGCGGAAGCCGACATCGTAGCCAGCGTCGATGAAGCCCATATCGATGGGCCCCACGTCGTCGCCGACGATGAAACCTGCGTCGAGATCTCCGCCGTCATACTGCACGAAGTGCTTCTCAGTCGGCGCCATACCCGGGCTGCCGAGGTTTACCACCTCGCAGCCGGTGGAGGTGAACAGTGCGGCCAAGACGGCCAAAGCGATCTTCTTCATCTTGTTTTCCTTTCCAAAATTTGAAAGAGCGTTACCCAACACCTGCACAGCATTTGCAATGCTGAACATGTGAACGGGGCGGATGGATCTCGAAAGATCTCATCCGCCAAAAAATGAACGTTAGAAAAAAGCTTCGTAGCGTAGACCACCGCGCAGGCCCATGCGCCCCTGATCGCCAGGGTTGTGGGTCTCGGTCTCCGGTGTGACCTGACGCCCAAGGGCATCGGTCTCGAAGAAGACAGCCAACGGGAACTCCGATCCGAAGATCTTGAGCGGGTACACCCGTACTCCAAATCCTAGGTTACCCCAGTAGGATCCCTGGGTTGCACCACCAAGGCGCCCAAAGACGCCGAAGTATATCCAGTCGGCCGGTCGCACCCCGCCAGAGAGCTGTGGTACGAAGTACCACGTCTGTCCCTCGCGGAATGTCCCACCAAAGTCGATTCGGAGAGCGACCTCCCAGAAATCATTGATCAAGAGCAGTCCTCCGATGCCGACCGTACCGTCGAAGTAATGGTCCGGCGACGGATCGAGTCGTGAGAAACCGACTCCGAAGTCGACTGTGAGGGCGAACTTGAAATCGCTCTCACCTTGAAGTTCGACCGCTTTGGCTACGGTTGGTGGGGGTGACGATGGCATAGAGGGCATGGTAGCCGGCTTGGGATCTACTCGGCACTTGATCACAGCACCTTCGTGGCCACCAGAGCCAGGATCATCTATCGCTACCACCATCTCGTCTTTTTCCGAGACGAACCAAGTTTCCGGCCCTGGTTTCATGATCGCGGCCGAGTTGAGAAGTTCGTAACACTCCTCGTGCCACATATTCCCATACTCAGTCCCACCGGGCTTATCCTCCTTCACCAAGATCTGACAACGGACTTCTTGCTGACAGTGAGCCAAAGCCCCCATGACGTCGGCTGCCTTGCCCACCAATCGTGGGCTGCCCGGATCTTTCGGAGGGAGATGCAGAACGTCCTTCCAGTCAGAGGCTTGCGCCATCAAGCTGGAAGAAAAAACCAAAAAGATAGCAATCACGAAGGCTCTCATTTGCCTCCTCCTTTCAATTCCTTGACACAGCTTTTGTAAGCGCCAATCCTAGCCAAGCCAGGGCTGGAAAAAGTTTTGGCAGACCACCGGTCACAGTAGTCTTCGACAGACTCTCCAGGCAAAAGTTGGTGGGTGGTAGTAGTTTCTTCTGGATCTTTCGCCGGTTTCTTCTTGCGTTTCTCCCGACGTTTCTTTGCCTTCCTCTTGACCGCCTTCTTCACTCCCGCATCAGGACCACTCCTCCTGAGCACTGGAGCTACCCGAGGAGGATCCTCGGGCATCACTCCAGCATCTGGGGCGGTAGCGACCGCCGACGTAGCCACAGGGGGATCATCGGGAATGTCTACCAGCTTACTTGCCGGGGCAGCTTGATCAAGCGGTTCAGCCTTGATCTCTTCATCCGACTTTTTGTTGAGCATGCCCAACAAAAGAGCCACGACAAAAACGAGCAAGATAGTCACCACCTTGACCCAGTTGCCAGGAATCTGCCACCAACTCAATGCCGGTTGCTGCACGAGCGTATCGGTGGGGATAGAGACCACAGCAGGCGATTCCGAAGGAAGAGGGGGGCCCTCCTCCGTAGGAGGCTCATCGTAGTAGCCCAGCCCGGCGGGGGCAGGCTGATCCACTTGGCTGTCTGTGAGCGGACGAACCAGTTGAACCTCTGTATCGTCAGGCTCATCCTCCGTAGCACCATCATCGTCAAGGAAGTCTTTCGGCACTTCCTCCATACCCGTGGGCATATCGGAACCAGGATCGTACGCTTCACCTACCCTCCAAGATCGTCCGAGATGAACCTGCTCAGTGACTTCTACTTTTCCTTTTTTGTCACTCATTTCTAACCTTCCTCCTTCTAAATTGTTTTGCCGTTCATACTAAAAATTTCTGAACGACGAAGAACGCATAGGGTGGAAGAAATTTCACCTTCTCCCAACCAATTACAGTCTCCGCATACAATTATCCTATTATAGAATTGACAGCTAAAATTACCAAAAAAAACACCTTTTGTCAACCAAAATCAGATAAAACCAAAAAAGCTAGCCCAAGCTAGACTTTTTTATCTAAATTTAGCCAAAAAACATCCACCAAACCACTACCCACTACAACCTATTCACTATTGCCTCCTGCCTATCCCCTAACCTCTATTTTTAGTATATTCCTTCATCGTCTCCACAATCGCTTCTTCTACCGGCCTCATCTCAATTCCCAATTTCTCCAAATTTTCCGAATGCAAAATATTGTTCGATCGGCCTTTGGCTGCCAAACCATTTTTTACTAATTCTTCATTCTCTATCCACTCGTTGTTATGACTAGGGTCAACCAACTCTCGGTACAACTCCATTACACGCTTGTGTCGCAAGGATCCCGGATTGGTAACATGAAAAATTCCTACTCCTTTTTTTTCCATTAGTTTATAAAAAACATTTATCATGTCTGGAATAATCGTTACACTATTTTCCACATCAATAATTTTTGGGTAACTAGCCAACTTGTCTATTAGATTGCCCGGATGCGGACGGTTGTCTATTGGCATTCTGATTCTGGCAATCCCTACATTTGGCATAGTAGAGAGCGCTAGGTCGGCTGCCCATTTGGTGCGCGAGTAAACAGGTTTTGGATTACCAAAATCATCTTCGCGCCAAGCTTTGTCCGGGTGGGGCGAGTCGCCATAAAAAATACAACCAGATCCCAAGTGAAGCAGATACACATTTTTTTCAGCAGCAGCTTCGGCAATTAGAAGCGGGATAGTTACATTTCCAGTAACTGTTTCTGTTTGATTAGTTTCACACCAATCCACGTTTGGACTCCCTTTTCTTCCTCCGGCATTAAGGATGGCATCTGGATTATGTTTTTCAATCAATTGCAAAACATCATCTTTTGATTTTATATTTCTAGCACCTTCTATCACTGCTTCTTCACCCCAAACTTCCTTACATCTGTTGCCAAGATAACCATTTCCTATTATTAAAATACGCATATTTTTTATTATTAAAGGCTTAAAAGGCTAGAAAAGCCTGAGAGGCTGGAGAGGAAAAATAATTAAACTTCTCAAACTTTTCAAGATTTTCTAGTTTTACTTTATTCTTTGAAACGCTTTTTATAATAACTTCCACAAAAAAAACCAAGTAAACCAAACACAGGTAAACCAACTATAAAAAAAATCATAGAAAATTCACCTAATAAGGGTTTGTTTAATTGATTAGACAGATAGTTAAGATAATTAGTAATACTAAAAGTAAACAACAATCCCAACAATAAACCAACTGCCTCATATTTGTCATTGAACTTATCAGATTTCATAAATTTTTAAAAAATCAAAAGGCAAAAAACAATTAAGCCTCTAAAGCCTCTCCAGCTTCTCAGGCCTCTCTAGCTTCTCCAGCCTCTTATCTATACTGCTTCTTATAATATTCTTCGTACTCCCCACTTTTTATTTTTTCCCACCAAGCTTTGTTCTCTTTATACCAAGCCACTGTTTTTTCTAAACCTTCTGCAAAATCTACTTGCGGCTCCCAACCTAGTTCATTACGAAGTTTACTAGAGTCAACAGCGTAGCGAACATCATGTCCTGGTCTTTCTTTCACATTTTCTATACTCGATTCGTCCTTGCCAAGTATTTGCAAAAGTTTCTTTGTTGTTTCTAGATTACTTTCTTCGTGACCAGTTCCAATATTGTAAACCTCGCCAGATACACCTTTGTGCAAAATTGTATCAATAGCCCGGCAATGATCGTCTACAAAAATCCATTCACGCACCTGTGAACCATCTCCATAAAGTGGAACTTTTTTATCTTCTAGCAAATTAGTTACAAACAGTGGAATTAACTTTTCTGGATATTGATTTGGTCCATAAAAATTACAACTGTGAGTAACCACTACCGGAGTTTGATAAGTTCTAAAGTAGGCATGACAAAGATGATCTCCACCAGCTTTGGCAGCCGAGTAAGGACTACTCGGTTTAAATGGTGATTCTTCGGTAAATTTGCCAAGTTCTATATCTCCAAAAACTTCGTCTGTAGAAACTTGTACTATTTTTTGCAAATTGTATTTGCGTACAGATTCTAACAGCGTATAAGTCCCAATTACATCTGTCATCAAAAAAGCTTTTGGATCTATAATAGATCTATCTACATGAGTTTCGGCTGCATAATTTACAATTCTATCAATAGCAAAATCTTCTATAACTTGATTAACCTCACTTTCGTTTGAAATATCCCCTTTTACAAAAGTATAATTAGCATTATTTTCTAATTCTTTTAGATTGTCCAAGTTACCGGCGTAGGTTAATTTATCAAAAACAACAACCTTGTAATCTGGATATTTTTTCAAAATATATTTGGCAAAATGCGAGCCCATAAATCCGGCTCCACCAGTTATTAACAAATTCATATTATTTTATCTAGTTAACAAAACCTTGTTTTTGTAAATTTGTCCAATGTATCAATGTATTACCACATTAATACATTTTATTACTTTAATTAGTCTCTGGTTGGATATACTTTGTATTCAAAATCATCTCCAGAACGCAAAGGTTTATTGGAAAAAAGTATAACTATAGCCGGTTCATCAGAAATATTTTTGTCGGCCATAGCTACATATGGCGGCATATAGGTTATACCACTCCCCACCTGTTTTACAAATTCTTTTTCTTCTTTGGTTTGTGTTTGTACAAATTTAAATTTTAATCTTCCTTTTATCACAAACAAAATAACACTGGTATCTTTGTGATACATATTGCCGGTAACTACACCTGGATCTATTGTCAATCTACTAATATGGACATCACCTACTTTTACCACTTCTAGCAAACGTCCCGGTTTGGTACGATCATGTCTCAAGGGATAATGCGTCATGGGTTTTTGTTTTGGTGGAACTTTGGCAGTGTATTCTATATCTATCGGAGTACCATTAAAAGGGTCATAAAGAATATACTCGTAATCGTCTCCACTTCGCAATCTTCTATTGGAAAAAAACACAATCGTAGCTTTGCCCATGCTAATATTTTTGGCAGCCAGTGCTGATTTTGGAGGTTGGTGGATAATCCCAAAACCTGGTTTAACATCCAACTCTTCGGTAGCCCCGGTTTCTATATCGGCAAACCTCATTCTCACCACGCCTTTGGTTACAAATAATATTACGTTGGTTTCTTTGTGAAAAGTATTTCCAGCCACAGCTCCATGTTCTAACTCTAATCTCGACACATAAATATTACCCACCTTTACTGTATCCAAAACTCTATGAGGTTTGCTTCTATCCTCGTGAGATTTGTATCTAGTTATAAATTGTTTATTATTTTCTGTTTCCATTTTAAGCAAATTTTTGGTGAACTTCTTCTACCGAAAGCTCTCCTTTGTTGTTTATAATAGAGTGCATATTGCCGCCACCGTCACCATCCCACCGTGGCATTATATGCATATGTATATGCGCTACAGCCTGGCCTCCGGCAGGTCTATCGTTCCAACCAATATTAAAACCATCTGGATTCAAAACTTCTTGAATTTTTTCGGCTGCTTTTTTGGTAGCTAGCATTAAGTCTGCAAAGTTGGTGTCGTCTATTTCTCCTAAATTTGTAAAATGCTTCTTGGGGATTACTACAGTATGCCCCATGGCTTGAGGGCTAATATCCAAAAAAGCCAACGAATGTTCGTCTTCGTAAATAGTATAGTTGGGGATCTCCCCAGCTACAATTTTGCAAAAAATACAATCATTCATAAAATATTACCCTTTAAAAAAATTTTTATTAAAATACCATAATTTAGCAATTTTTCAAGTGTTTATCCTTCTTTTGGCAAGTACTCCAACCACAATAGCTGATCCCCTATCTCTATTGATTCTGTATTAAACAATTTATTTATTTGTTTTTTTGAGTCAATAGATAGTACTTCTTTTTGCACTGCAAAAATACATTGCTCTGAATTTGTTGATTTTTTTATTTCTACCAAGACAGATTCTTCTGGAGATTTAACCATTTGGTTAAAAAGAGCAATTCTTTCTGGTTGGCCAAATTGATAATCTATTGGAAATCCTCCTCCAATAATTTGTTTGGCAGAAAAATATTCCAAAGCCAACAATGTCCAACTATCGGCCAAAACACAATTTATTTTTGTATCATGAGTTATTTCTCCCCAAATAGTTTCGGCTGCCAAGTATTCGGATTGGCTTACTACCCGACTATCTGGACCACTAGCCAAACTAGTGGTAGTAGAAATAGAAAAAATAATTATAAAAATAGTCAAAACCAAAGGTTTGAAATATTTTTTATATTTAATTTTATAATTGTTAAAAAATGTGGACACTCCGTACAAAAACAAAAGCAAGAGAACAAAAGCGAGAGTTGCATCTAAGCGTCTAACAAAAGATCTGTCTCCAGACAAGACAAACCAACCTATTATATAACCACCAATAATTGAAAAAGAAAAAGTTGCAATTACTTTCCAAAGTAAATTATTTTTATTTAAAATGTCCAAAACAGCGTATTTTGCAAAAACCCAAAGCAAAATCATGACCAAAACAATATGCCAACGAAAATCTGTAAACAAACTGGAAACAAACGAATAACTGGGGGTATGATTAAAAATTATATTCCCACTCAAAATATCGTGTGGCCGGATGAGAGCGGCATAATACCAACCACTAAATTGACCAACAAAATGTTTTATATTTTCAAGTAAATTTATTTGGTATGGGACATAACTAATTTTGGCAAAAATTTCAAAAACCGGCCAAAAAAACATGGATAAGAAAAATAAAATTGTATAAAAACTTTTGCGATTGAGCGAATTTTTAAAAAAATTATATTTTTTTTCTACAGCCAATTTCAATAACCAACTAGTAATAATTACAAACCAAATTAAGATAAAATGCAAAGTGTAACCAAATATCATGGTAACTGCAAAAAACAAAGCAATTATTTTTTGCCATTTTAAACCATCTTTTAGATAAACCAACCACAAAAGTAAAATAAAAAAGAAAAATAAGTAACCCAAACTAACTGGCAAAGTAAAACTACCTACAGCTTGAAAAGTAAATGGCAAACTGCCCAAAGCGGAGAGAAGCAACCCTCTTCGCCAAGAAGAAAATAATAAAGCCCCGATTCTAAACAAAATTACAGGAAAAAAGATCGACCACACTATGGGCAAATACCAAATGTTAAAACTAATCAAATTTGTATTTAGAGATTTGGTTAGAACGGTACTAGAACCCCAAAACATGCCATACAAATATTTGTGTGGCGAAAGAAAAACTTCTGGTAGAACTATGCCTCCTATACTTTCGTAATTGATTTCGCCTCCAAAAAGAATCGGCAACTCTGGCTCACCATTGATTAGTTTTTGCTCTACGGCCATATGACGCCACACGTCTCCACCCCACGGTAATTGGTGCGACAAAGGTAGATATAGGTGTAGCAACAAAGAATGCAATAGGATAAAAAACAAAACCGTCTTGATACTATATTTGGAAAAAACAAAATAACCGAGCAAAAGTGTAAGCAAAAAGAAAAGTGGCAAAAACCACGGACCAATCCCCTGCCAAGGGCTAAACATTATTTCTGTATTATTATTTCTAGAGAGCAACACCAGACCAACAAACCAAAGTATTATATAAATAAAAACAAAAATATTTTTCTTTCTAAAAAAATCTTGTTTAAATCCTTTGGAATAAATATTTTTTTTGTTTTTGAATTCTACTTTTTTATTTTTTTGTACAGCATATTCTAGTACAAAAGTTACTACAGCACTAAGAAAAAAACTTAACCAAATTGTTAATGATGTTAATTTGTACCAAACTACAAATACTCCGCTAAAAAAACTAACCAAAAATAAAATCGCAAAAATAGCGATTGTTTTGTTTATCCAATCGGATTGTCGAAAACCATAAACTTTTTTTAGTATTTTTTGCCAACTGCAACTGGTGGCCAAAAAATAAAGTATAGTCAATCCCCAACCCAAAAAGCTTTGTTGCCACAGAGTTAGATTAAAATATAACAGTATTAAAACGGCTATACTTACTAACCAATTTGTTTTTACCTTTTTATTAACAGATTTCATTTTATTACTGGGCTTGATTTTCTTTTTATTATATGATACTAGTAATTTGGCTTTTTTGACAACTTTTTAAAAAAAGGAAGGTAAAAAATGAGCCAGGACACGACGACCCTCGCCACCTCGATCGAAAGTGGTTTCGGCCGGGGATATTCCTGGCTTGACCGCACCTTCATCCCCGCTGCCAAGAGGCTGCCCAGCTGGATCACGGCCAACCGGATCACCTACTTTCGGGTGGTCATGGCCATTCCCATTGGCCTTGCCAGTATTCGCTACAGCGAAAACCTGCTCTACATGAGCTTGATCTTGCTGGCCTACACCGCCAACAGTTTTCTCGACTACGTCGATGGACTGGTGGCAAGAGCCAAAGGCACCGCCGGAGATTACGGCGCGTATGTCGATGCTGTCGGCGACAAGGTGTATTTCTTGTTACTCCTGTCACTGATCTGCACCAAGCAAATAGAGATAAAACCTCCTCCACTCCTTGTGAGTGCAGAGGTTATGGTCTGTACAGCCCTCTTTCTACTCGAAATGGCACTCTTGGTTATCCGAGTGGAGGACTACCAATCCAACAAAGAAGCTGTGGCTCTCGAATCCGGCAAACAGCTGGATCTCAAAGCCAAGCTATCTGGCAAGATCAAGATGGTAGCAGAGCTGATTCTGGTGGGAGGCATTCTATACGCCGACCAAAGCGTAGGCACTTGGCCGCTCTACGTGGCTACAGTCGCCGGGGCGATTGCCATTCCCTTTGGGATTCGCAGCCTGCTCCAAAAGCTAGACGCCAGAAAAGCCCTCGATAACTAAGTCGAGAACCAAAATCCAGGAGGAACAAAAAACCCGCACGTCAACGTCGCGGGTCAATTCATTTTTATAGGCAGGAGTCAGTAGAAAATAGGCAATAGTTTTTGATATTTAAGACTATTGCCTGTTGCCTACTCCCTATCTCCTATCTAAATCCCATGCGAAAACAGACTAAGCACAGCAAAACCAATGGCCAGACCAAAAAGCCAAGCTGCTACAGTCATAAGAGTTGGGAATTCCAACAAAAGCGCGAGCAAAGTAAAAAAGACAGCCAAAACTTGTAAAATCATTTTTATCTTACCCCAACGATTGGCAGCGTGGACTGTTTTGAATTTTGTACCGGCTACCAAAGCTGTCATAATAAAAATAATTTCAATTCCAAGCAAAGCCACTCCAAGCCACAAATTAAAATATTTAAACACCAACAAAAGCACCATTGATCCAATGAGGAGTTTGTCGGCCAAAGGATCAAACAACATTCCAAACTTGGTTACCTTGTGTTTGGTTCTGGCGAGCGACCCGTCTATAGCATCGGTAAAGGCTACCAATACAAAAAATACCACCCCAAGGGTGTAATCTCCAAAAAGTATCGTCAAAAATACTATCGGAGTAGTTATTATTCTAAATAAGGTTACTTGATTTGGAGTAATGCTACGTGGCAACAAACGCAAAAAAGTCCTCTCCATCATATGATCGTGAGGGTGGATTTCGTTGGCCGGCAGATAAGTAAACAAATCCGGATGTTTTTTCTTAAATTCACTTAAGTAACTCATAACTGTTATAGTATAGCAAACTATAGGGTATATTTGCTACAATAAGCCAAGTATGAAAATTTTATCTATAAACAAAAGCTCTCAAATAGCCGCTTTAATTTGCCTAGGCTTTTTACAAATTATTTTGGTTATATATCTACAAAACCCAATCGTTAATACAGTTATAACTATTTTTTACTTTATTTTTCACGGAGCCATCCTGGCAAGAAATAGATTTAAAGAAGAAAACAAGCTGGTTAAACTTTTTTGGGGAAATGCTTTTTTAATCTCCTTAATAATTTTTGCTTGGTCAGGGGTTTATTGGTTTTGGGGCTATAGTTCTTCTTTTGTATTTTTTACCATTCCACTGGTAACTGTTTTTACGATACTTATTTCCAAATTTGAAACTCTAACAATTAAATTAAAAATAACCAAACCAAACCTAAAAATACTTATTCTAACTTTACTTTTGTTGGCTCTATACATAGCTCTATTTGGAGTATTGCAAAGTCGCCAGACTTCGGACACTTTTATTTCTCCTTGGATTTTTGTAGGACCAAAATTTTTCTTAATTTATTTTGTTGCCACAGCATTATTATTTTATATATTGCAAACTAGCAAAAATATTTACAAAAATTTATTTCTGCTTGTTATACATTTCTTTTTATCTCTTTCTATAATTAATTTCTTATTTACTTATGCTTTTGGTTTTGATGGTGTAATCCACCAAGCTTCTACCAAAAAAATCTTGGAGACCGGGGTGATAGAACCCAAACAGCCCTACTACATTGGGCAATATATGTTGGTATTGTTTTTGCAAAAACTCACTGGTCTAAGTATAGAATTTTTAAACAAAATTTTGGTGCCACTTTTGGCCGGCTTGTCTTTGCCGATTATATTAATTAAGGCTCTAAAAAATAGAGTGAAAAATGTTTACCCAATTTTAGCTACTTTGTTAATCCCACTTAGTTTTTTTACTTTTACTACCCCAAACAATTTGGCTCTATTGTTTGCTTTGGCTGTGTTTGGAGGAATCTTTTATCAAAAAGAAAAATTAACAAAAGAAACCATTATTCTATATTATTCTCTAGCCTTGGCTAGTACGGCCATTCACCCTCTTATTGGATTACCAACTATTATAATTTACACAGCTTTTATTTTTTATAAAAAGAAACTTGTAAAAAATTATTTACTAAAAAATATTTCTTACGCTCTATCTTTGGCATTGGTTTTGCCAGCAGCCCTGTATCTCAATTCTTTGCGAGCAGCCGAGAGTATTGTCCTTCACAATCCATTAGAACGTTTGGAAAATTTTGTTATAATTTTTTCACCACCACATTGGTATATTTTTTCTGGCGCGCCTACCAAGTGGCAACTACTTTACGCTTATATAATTGCTTTCAAGTTTGTAATTGTTTTTGCCATGTTGGCCGGAGTTTGGCTATACGAAAAAGGTAGTGAGACCCACAAAAATTTTATCTTTACTACTATTGGTTCTTTGTTTTTATCGGCCTTTTTGTTGGCTACCACGTTTGAATTTCCTTCTGTTATTTCTTACGAACAAAATGTTTATGCCCAGAGAGTTTTGCAAATTTTGTTTGTTTTCTTAATCCCTTATTTTGTATTTTTTGTTTACAAATTTTTTGCAAAAACAAAACTAAACAAAATTTTACTATCTATAATTTTAGGATTTTTTGTACTTATTAGTTTTTATTTTACCTACCCTACCAGAGATCCAATTTCACTACACACTGGATACCAAATTAGATCGGCAGACGAAGTAGCTATTGAGCTAATCAATAGTAGAAACGATTATGATCCCAGCAAGTATATTGTCTTAACCAACCAAGTTGTATCTGTAGCAGCTATAAATAAATTGGGCTTTGCCCATTATCACCAAACATCGGATGGCCCTCAATTTTTTTATTCTATCCCTACCGGAGGACCTCTATACCAATATTTCCGGAAGATGGTTTACGAAGAACCTAGAAAAAAATGGATGGTAGAGGCTATGGAGTATGCTGATGTAAAAAAAGCTTATTTTATCCATACCAACTACTGGGCCCCGGCAGCCGAAATAAGAGACGCTGCCAAGCTAGAAGCCGACAATTGGTGGGAGCTAGCTGGTGGTAGGGTTTGGGTTTATGAGTATGTCTTGGAGTAATTTTCAAGTACTCCCCCTTACCAAGGGGGAGACAGAGGGGGTTACTCGGTAATCGTAAACCTTTGAATTACAAAAGTAAAAAATTAAATCTAAATACTACAAGAATCTATAATTGCTCTTACATTTTCATCAAAATTATTATTTTCTGTAATCAAATTTTCTTCTACAAATTCAAGAAAATCTTTATCCTTATGCCAAGCTCTCATTTCCTTTTCACCAAAATCATTTTTGTTAGGTTTGGTATTGTGTCTTTTTAGAGTTTCTTCAAAAGAAATATCAAAATAAAAAAAGAAATTATTATTAGGATGAAATTTAATTAACTCTTCAAACATTTTTTTATAACGATTATTATCAAATATACCATCCATTATTACATCATAATTTTTACTAAGCAAAAACTTAACTGTTTCCTTGATAAATTCTATATTAAATCCGTTGACAATATCTTTCTCTTTCAAAACGATTCTCCTAAAATAATCTTGTTCGATATAAGCTATTTTTTTATTTTTTTCTAATTCTTCTACTCTCACAGACCTAGCAACAGAACTTTTTCCAGATCCAGATGGACCTCGTAGAACTATTAATCTTGTTTCTTTCATAATTATTCAATCCTCCTTTCAATTGCTTCTCTTAATTCCTTTACATTACCCGCTTCAATCAACTTTAATTTTTCATTCTCTTCCAAAAGCTCTTTGGTGCCACCAGTGTCGGTAGCAATCACAGACAAACCTTTTGCCAAAGCTTCTACAATTACAGTTGGTCTATTCTCAATAGCCAAAGATGGAAAAATCAAAGTGCTGTGACTAGCATAAATTTCTTGCACTTCTTTGTTATCTTTTTTACCCAAAAAATTTACATTATTTTTTGCTTCTGCCCATTTACTAACCTTTGATTCCAAATCTCCTCCCCCTACTATAGTTAGCAAAGCCTCTTTTTCTAGTTTATCCCAAGCCTGCATTAAAATTTTTATCCCTTTGTGTTCTGTAAGAGCACCAACAAAAATAAATTTATTTTTATTAAAATTTTCTTTTGGATTAAAAATAGGCTTTTCGTCTACTTGCCACTTTGAATCTGGAAAAAACCCTTTGCTTTTGTAAAAATCTTTTATAAATTGCGACGGAGCAAAAACTTGTTCTGGTGAACCAAATAATTTTTTACAAAAATAAGTATAAAGATAAGCAAAAATATTTTTGTATCTAATCGAATCTCTTGTCTGCCACATTATAATTCCGCTGGGTTCTACTAACTGCACATCGTGCAGAGTATGGTAATGTTTTATTTTTAAATTCTTAATTACTTTTGGGATCAAAAAACTAACGCCCATTAGATTGTGAGTGTGGACTATATCCGGCTTTTCTTTTTGCAAAATATTTTTTATCTGCCTGGCAGCAGAATAGTTAAACATATTTACAAATTGCCAAACCAAACGCAAAGCAAAATTCTTTTTGCTGGCCTCTTTGTAGTAGTAAATATTTTTGGGTCGAAAACGATAGACTGTTTTGCCCTCGTCTTGCCAAATGTGGTCTCCTTCGGCAGCAGTGGTAATTATTATTACTTCATGACCCTCGGCTATTAGCTTTTTGGCCTGCCTTTTTACCATTTGCTCGGCTCCCCCTAGGGAATAAGGAGGATATAAATTGTTTATTAAGCAATACTTCATACTTGACCATTATAATATACAAGGTTAATATAAATATTGGAAGGAGATCCATGAACAAAGGAAGAAGTGTGTATACTCACATCGCACCTATCAAACCAAAGTTCTCTAAGGAGCAACTCTACGGGGCACTCTCAAACGGAGATACTCTCCGTGGAAAGAGCTGGAACCTGAGCAAGCTTTCGGCAAAGCTGGTTGGCCTTGGAGTCGACATGGACAACATCATGGGAGTGATCAAGTACCTTGTTCAAAACGACATCATATTTGGCAACCCAAAGGGCTATGCCGTTCCACACATCGAGATCAGCCGCTTCCAAGCCGAAGACTCCGCCGCCTGACGCTGGCCACAAAGAGGGGGCCAACCAGCGTCCGTCACAATTCCATATGATGTGCGAATTACGAATAGTACGAATTCACGAATACTTTAATTTAGTAAAACAAAAGAACGAATAATAAATATAAATACTTTATTCGTATATTCGCAAAATTCGTAATTCGCACATAAATAATAGGAGCCTGTCTTTTGGGCTTTTTATTTTTCCCCAAAAAACACACATTCTATCCATAACTACAGTTTGCTAGCCAAGTTTAGATAAGCTATTATAGGCAAACCTTAGACAACTCAATGACAGTAATAAATCAGATTCGTATCACATCTAAATTTGCCTAATCTGCGAATAATCAGCGCAATCCATGTCTCAAAACCCAGAAAAAATCCCCCCACAAAATCTAGAAGCCGAAAAATCTCTCCTCGGCTCTGTTTTGATAGACAAAGACGCCATGCTCAAAATTGCCGATGCCGTCTCACCAGATGATTTTTACAAAAATGCCCACAAAGACATTTTTGAAACCATGCAGGAATTGTATAGTAAAAATGAACCGATTGACTTACTAACTCTCTCCACTAGATTAGAAGAAAAAAAACAATTAGAAAAACTTGGGGGCCGTAGTTATCTGGCTGGCTTATCTACAGTAGTACCAACTTCGTCTAATATAAAAAACTATGCCAATATTGTTCGCAAAAAAGCTACATTGCGAAAACTTTTGGCAGCAGCCGGCGACATTACCAAACTAGGTTACAACGAAGAAGAAGATATAGAACACGTTTTGGACGAAGCTCAAAAACAATTATTTGGTGTAACCCAAAAACACCTCAAACAAAATTTTACAGATATCAAAATGGTGCTTAGCGATGCTTTTGAAAGAATAGATGAATTACACCGCGACAAAGGCAAAATGCGAGGGATCCCAACTGGTTTTACCCAGCTAGACAATCTTTTGGCCGGTCTACAAAAATCAGATTTGGTAATTTTGGCAGCCAGACCTTCTGTTGGGAAAACCTCTTTTGCTCTAGACATTGCCAGGCACGCCGCAGTCCGAGGCAAAGCCAAGGTAGGTGTATTTTCTCTAGAAATGAGCAAGGAACAATTGGTAGACCGTATGCTTTGTTCCGAAGCCGGAGTCGACCTGTGGAAAATGCGTACTGGAAACTTGTCCGACAAACCAGACAGCCAAGACTTTCCAAAAATTGGTCGGGCTATGGGTGTGCTTTCGGAAGCTTCTATTTTTATAGACGACGCCCCGGGCAACAATGTTTTGCAAATCCGCACCAAAGCCAGACGTTTGCAATCCGAACATGGCTTGGATCTTATTATTATCGATTACTTGCAATTAATTGAATCTCATAGCAAAAAAGGTAGTGACAACCGTGTACAAGAAGTAGCCGAAATGAGTAGAGCTCTAAAAGGAATTGCTCGTGAACTTAACGTACCAGTATTATCTCTATCTCAGCTGTCTCGTGCGGTAGAACAAACCAAACCGGCTATTCCAAAGTTGTCACATTTGCGTGATTCTGGTAGTATCGAGCAAGATGCCGATGTAGTTATGTTTATTTATAGAAAAGCGGCCGACCGCAACTACCGCCCAGAAGATATTCCACCAGACGAACGCAACATCGGTGAAATTCATGTAGCCAAACACAGAAACGGTCCTACTGGTGTGGTTAAACTATTTTTTGATGCTTCTCGTGCCAGTTACCGCAATCTAGAAACTCACTACGCCCCACCAGCTGCTACAGGAACACCCCCACAAACTCCACCAAATCAACCGGCTCCTCCTGCCGGAGGTGCTCCAAAAGTACCAAGTTTTTAAGCAAATTAAGAAGTAAGCAGAATAAGCAATAAGAGAAAATAAATCACAAATTATTTTTAAAAATTAATATGCTTATTACTTAATCTGCTTATATACTTAATTCTTTTGTTATGTTCAACAAACTAAAACAATTTAAAGATCTTCGTGACCAAGCCAAAACTATGCAAAGCGCTTTGGCCGAAGAAACTGTAACTGTAAAAACTGCTGGTGACAAAGTGGTAATGACTATGGACGGTAATCTAAAAATGACTGGCCTAGCTATTGACCCGGAAATGCTAAAACCAGAAAATCAAAACAAACTTCAAGAAGCTATCAAAGAAGCTCATGCCGAAGCCATGAAAAAAATGCAACGCATTATGGCTATGAAAATGAAAGACATGGGTGGTATGCCAGACTTAACCGGACTATCATAAGCAGAGTAAGCGAGTAAGCAAAAAGCTTAATCTGCTTACTTCTTATTCTGCTTATTTTATATGTATCCTCCTCCAATCCAACAACTTATTAATTCTTTTTCCAAACTACCCTCGGTTGGTCAACGCACGGCCGAGAGGTTTGTTTTTTATTTATTAAAAAGTGGCAAGCGGGATGTGGCGGATATGATTAATTCTCTCAAATATTTGATTGATTCTATCCAAAGTTGCGAAATTTGTTGGGATTTTTCCGATCAATCACCATGTAGGGTTTGTGCTAATAATAGAAGAGACAAAGCTACTATCTGTGTAGTGGATCAACCACAAAGCGTGCAAGTGTTTGAAAAAACTGGTGAGTACCATGGTACTTATCATGTGTTGCGTGGCACGATTCGGCCAGACAGGCAAGACGAAATTAAATATCTCAAAGTAGCCGAGCTTTTGGACAGAGCCAAAGAGGCCAAGGAAATTATCTTGGCGCTTAATCCGGATTTGAAGGGTGAGACAACTATGATGTTTTTGGAAAAGAAATTGAAAGAGCTGACCCCGGATTTGACTGTGACTAGACTAGCCAGAGGTTTGCCGATGGGCAGTGATTTGCAGTATGCCGATGAGATTACTCTGGGGAGTGCTTTGAAAAATAGAACAAAGGGGTGATTTTTTAAAAAATTCGTATTTTATACATTTTTTGGTATTATTTAGGTAATTAGTTCGTATAATGTCTAGTTAGCTGAAATATTCCTTTTCTTTTCTGAGCTAACGCCCAATTGTTTTAAAAATTTTCAAATTTCTTTTTTCGGGGAATATAAACAAAAAAACACGACAAGCGCGTTTCTTTGTAAGCGAGGAGTGCCTTTCTCACTCCATTGGAGAGATGAACGTACAGTGCTGTCACTGTTGATACGTTGGTGTCTCCGCAAGATCTTGATAAGCCAGCACGTTTGCTCAATTGACCTCTTGTCTATTGACGAGTACTGTTCGTGATCAAGTACGAATAAAGATACCTAGTAGCACCAATACCCCCACCAGTTCCACCTCGTGCACCTTTTTGAAGAAAATACTTCTCCATATTTCGTACAGTTGTCGTTGGCAAAGGATTAGTGGTATAGATGTGTGGTATTCGATCATGCACCCCATGTCCACTTACGAGTCTTTCACGTGGGTCATCAGTTATACCAACATAGAATTGGCTATAATACTGACCGTTTTTGCCCATAAATGCTTCAAACTCAGAAATTATGTTAGTCATATATGTATGACGGGATTAATAATATATACTCTACTGGCTCGACCACACCAGCAGAGATATTTTCTCAAAATATTTAAATGTTGTCAAGTGTGTGGACAACATTATGTCAATATATTGACAAATATGTTATACTGTGGTATATAAGAGTACTCTTAACTAATACATATATGAGCCAAGCATACGCACAATTCATCAAAGAGTTACGTGAAAAGCGAGGCTTTTCACAACAAGAGGTCGCGGATCGACTCGAGATCGCGCGCACTTCATATCTTTCTATCGAACAAGGAAAGCGTGAACTCTCACTCTCCGAAGCGCACAAGCTGGCGGATATGTTTGGTATTGAAATTGAGGATCTACAATCTGAAATGATCCCAAACTACGAAAAGTACAAAGAAATTATTCTTGCCTATCTCCGTACTGCAGGACACAAGGGAGACGGAAGAATCCCAAAAACCAAACTAGCGAAACTCGTGTACCTTGCAGACTTTGCATGGTTCTACAACCACCTCGAGAGTATGAGCGGTATGAAATATCGAAAGATTGAATACGGACCTGTGCCAGATATGTACTTCCGTGCACTCACCGAGCTAGAAGATGAAGGGACTATCTCCATCAAACGCAAAGGTGATGCAATCCTGGTAGGAGAATCAGAAGCAGTTCGACGTGCAAAATTGGCTTCACTCTCAAAAGAAGAGAAAGAGCTCATCAAGAGTATTGCAAAGAAGTGGAAGGACAAAAGAACAAACGAGATTGTAAAATTTACACACCAGCAGCTTCCTTATTCAATTTGTGAGGATAACGAGATTATTCCTTATTCTCTTATTACCCAAGAGGATCCGGAGTATGTCTACTAAGTATATTGTTACATTTGCCGCCTTTGCTGAGCGGCATTTTGTAAAAAAGTTCCAAAGGAAATATAAACGTGCTTGGGATATTACGAGAGAGGCTCTTGTGAGACAGTATCAAAGCATTGATGTACTATTTGATCGAAGTATTGCAGAAGTGATAGTGCACACTGAGACTGTTAAGATATGTAAGACAGAATTTACTGTTGCTGGTACAAATCAATCAAGAAAAGCATCTGGAAATCGTTGTATCCTGGCAATCCACACAGATACGTCGCAAATTTCTGTACTCCTCGTATATCACAAAAATGATTTAGGCGGAGGTAGTGAAACAGCGAACTGGAAGCGACTTATCAAAGAAAATTATCCAGAATACAACCACCTTCTATAGGATAGAAAAAGTAATGAGACCACTGTGGGTGTTTGAAGGAGTAGGAATTCACCCCTTTAATTCCCCTCTTCCCCCTCCCCCAAACGGAAAAAGAAATTTGAAAATTTTTAAAACAATCCCTATTTCATCGGCAAAAAGAAAAGGAATACATCAGCTAACAGCGTATATCTGGTTCGCGCTTGCCTAACGCCAAATGCTCACCCATATTGCTCCCTACGGTTGCAACATCAGATATACCGGAACGTTATGCAAAAAAACACCAGCCGTAAAACTGGTGTTTTTTTTACTTTACACTTATTCTTCTCACCAAAAAATCTGCTGAAAACAAGAAGTGGTTGGGGTAGTAAGATAGACACCCCACAAAGATCGATAATGGCAAAAGAGATAGCCCCTCTTACAAATCCGCGCAAGGAGGCCTTTCTGAGTAAGGCTCCGACCTGTGCTCTGGGCGATACAAAGTACACCTCCCCGGATGCCCATGCTCATTGTTTCCATCTGGAAAACGAGAAAACCATAGGCAAGTTTCGCATACGCTAACCGGTGCTTTAGCTTTTGCAGATAGTACTTGTCTCTCGGACTGAGGTGCCAAGGCATCCCAAAATTTCATTAAAAACCTCTCTTTCTTTTTGAAGAATAAACACAAAACCAAAATAAGTCAAACAAAAAACCCCGATTATCTCGGGGTTTTAAATTTTTCTTTTTCTTATTTAACTTCCTTAACTTTCACTTTAGAAAAATGTTGTCTGTGTCCACGGACACGTTTGTAACGCACTTTGCGTTTGAACTTGACCACGCGCAATTTGCGGCTGCGGCCTTGCTCTTCGACAGTAGCAGCAATGCTGACACCATCTAGATAAGGAGTACCAATTTTTACATCGGAACCATCTTCTTTGGCCAGTAGCAATACTTTGTCAAAAACCACTTCTTTACCAGCCTCAGTGTCCAATTTTTCCACTTTTAGGCTGTCACCAGTCTTGATTAGGTATTGTTTGCCACCAGTTTCTATAACTGCAAACATAATATAATAAATTTATAGCTAAGTAATTTACTTTAGGGAACGCCAGCAGTATAGCACGCCCCAGGCAGCTAGTCAAGTCTATTCTTCCAAAACCCTTAGTCTATCCCCTATTTTTAGCTCATACTCCTCTGCCCAACCGGCAGGTAGCTCTAGCACATACTTGGCTGGGACTCTAGGCCTATATACTCGTAGCTGACCTTCTGGCACACCTGGTTCTACCTGTACATAGGGTGCAATATCTACTACCACTCCCTTTTCTATCCATACAATATCTATAGGGAACCTCATATCTCGCATTACAATCCCTACCTGCCTAGGAAAAGAAAAAACAAACAGCATACCATCGTAAGGTTCCAGACTATCTCGCCCACCCAGCCCCTTGTACTGATGATTTGGCGATCTGGCTACCAGTACCTCCAATTCTTGTCCTGCCAATTCCAAAACTGCCGTAGGCCACCGAAAATTCCAAAAATGCAAAAACAAAGCTGAACCAACAAAAAATAATATAGCCAACCATCTTAATTTTTTTGATTTTATAATTTTCATATCTTTAAGAACTTTCTAATCCAACTCTTTTTTGCCGGCTGATATAACACTACAAACAAGCTCGCTACAATAATAAGTGTCCCCAACCACTGCCAACCAGAAAACATTTCTCCCAAAATCATAATAGAGCTAATCGCCCCAATCAAAACCGCTCCAAACTGAGCCGTAAAAGCCACTTTCCAAATCTCCCAATATTTAACAGCCGCAAAATAAAAATTAACCCCAACAATCATAATCAAAAAAGTATTCCCGACAAAAGCATGTGGCAAATAAGGAGTTACGGTAGAAAAGTTTATGGTTTCGAACCAAATGCTAGCCAAAACAAAAAATGGTAAGGCCACTGCAAATCTAGCAATATTAATCTGTACCGGAGACAAATTATTAGCAATTATTTTTACCACATAAAACTGCACCGCAAAACAAGCTCCGGCAATAGCTACAAATATATCTGCCCAAGAAAATTGCAATTGGAACTGAGTAATAAATAAAACCACTCCCAAAAAACCAAATAAAATCCCAAGAATCTGACGTAGATTAACTCTTTCGTCAAAAAACATAGCTCCTACAATAAGCACAAAAAACACTTCTGTACGGAGCATGACCGAAGCATTGGAACCATACCCCATAGCAAACCCAAAAGTAGCCAAAGAAGCCGGGATAACTGTACCCAAAATTCCAATCAACAAAAATTCTTTCCAGTATTTTTTGATCTGCCAAGCTCTTTTATTTTGGGACAAATAATGAATTGGTATCAAAATCAACAAAGCGGTAAACAAAACAAAAGATTGAAAGAAAAAAACCGGAATATTGTCAGCGGCAACTTTTATTAGTGGCGCCGAAATTCCAAAACAAAAGGCAGCCACAAAAGCGTACAAAGCACCAAGATATTTGTTCATAATAAATTTACAAAAAAATCATTGCAAAAAATCCATAGATCTATCTGCAATGACATTTTACTATATTATTAATTCTAAAATCAAAAAAGAGATGTCATCTCGAATCCCGACCAAAGTCGGGTGAGAGATCTGTCACTGTGATATTTTTTCTCTAGGGCAAGCGTATTGCAAAGCATAATTAATCACAATGTCAGATTTCTCTCCGACGTAGAGTCGAAATGACAAACTAGCAAAAGTTTAAAAATTTAAAATTTATAATTAGGCTCTTTCGACCAAAATTTCTGCTCCAGCCCCCAAAACTACAGTATCTCTACGTTTCAAATTACCTGCCAAAATAAGCTCGGCTAATTTATTTTCTACTTTGTCTTGGATAGCTCTTCTCATTGGTCTAGCCCCAAATTCTGGATCAAAACCAACTTCGGCCAAAGCTTCTAAGGCTTCGTCTTCTACTCTTAACCCCACTCCTCTTTTTTCTAAATCTGTCTCTACTCTCTTCAACATTAGTCCGGCAATTTGTTTGATTTCTTCTCTTTGTAGCGAACGGAATAGCACAATCCCATCGAACCTGTTTAAAAATTCCGGTCGATAATAATTTTTCAATTCTCCTCTTATCAAACTTTGACGTATAGTTTCAAGCTCTACGCCAGAAGTAATTTGCTGTTGTACATAACTAGTCCCGGCATTTGAGGTTGAAATAATAATAGTATTGGTAAAATCAATTACTCTCCCCACACTATCAGTTAGTCTACCATCGTCAAAAACTTGTAAAAACAAATTAAGAATATCCGGATCAGCTTTTTCCATTTCGTCTAGCAATATAAGTGAAAAAGGTTCTTGTCGTACAGCTTCGGTTAGGAGTCCACTACCTTTTTGACCCGGCTGACCAATTAGTCTATAAATTCCACTTTTGTCCTGAAACTCACTCATATCTATTCTTATCATTCTATTTTCTCCACCAAAATAAACACTAGCAATAGTCTTGGCCAATTCTGTTTTTCCCACCCCAGTAGGACCCAGAAAAAGAAAATTAGCAATTGGCCGTTTGGTAGAGCGGATCTCGGCTCTGGCGCGACGCAAAGCATTGGAAACCAATTCTACAGCTTCGTTCTGACCAATTACTCGTTTGTGCATTTCGTCTTCCAAACGCAATAGTTTACTAGATTCATCTTCGGAGATACTAGTAGTAGGCACGCCGGTTTTGTCCGAAACTACGGCAGCTACTTCTTCGGACGTTACCATACTATTGGCTCCTTTTTGATTTTTGGCAAAACTAGCAGCCTCGGAGACAATCTCGAGCGCACTTTCTGGCAAAGTCTGATCGTGCAAAAATCTACTCGCCAAAGTTACCGACTGAGCAATAGCATCGTAAGAAAAGAAAACATTGTGCTTGTATTCTACCCCTCCGATTTTTGATTCTATTACTTGTATAGCTTGGTTTTCGTTCATTTCTCTTACATCGACTTTGGAGAGCTTGGAGCCCAACTGGCTATTGGCAAGATTGCGATTGTAACCATCGGTGGTAGTAGTGGCAAAAAGTAGCACATTGCCTCCCAAAAATTCGGCCAAAGATTCGGAAACATCTAATCCTTCTCCCCCACCAGCTTCGTTTATACTTACCAAATCATGAATATTATTTACAAAAAGAATAATGTTGCCGGCCTTCCTAATTTCATTCATCATTTTTATTAATCTTTCTTGTGCTCCACTTACGGTAGTACCCGCCAAAAGAGACGAGGTAGAAAGCTGAACCATACGTTTGTCATAGAGTCTTTTTGGCACATCGCCCACAATCATTTTTTGAACAATCCCTTCTATAATGCTTTGTTTGCCCACACCATGTTCACCTACCAAAACTATACTTTGTCTACCACCTTCTATAACCCGAAAAATTTCTTCTATCTCTCTATCTCTGGCTACACAGGGTGCCAAGTAACCAAACTTGGCTGCCAAAGTAATGTCTTTGGAAAAACTATTTAAAAATGGAGTAGCTACGGCTGTCATAGCCTTGTCTATGCCGTGTTTGCTAACTTTGCTAGCAGCTTTGCTAAAAGCTTTTCTTTGCAAACGCAAATTTTCACGAATCCTAACCCACTCAACCACATTGGTTAATTTTTGCCCGTCTACCTTTAGATCATAAAGTAAATCTTGAATAGCTTTTGACTCGCGTATAGTTGTTACCAATATCTCTGTAACATAAACTTGTTCTTGTCTTTTTTCATAAGCCAATTCATAAGCATGAAAAATAA
The DNA here is from genome assembly GCA_964345045.1 of uncultured Gammaproteobacteria bacterium. Lineage (GTDB taxonomy): Bacteria > Patescibacteriota > Patescibacteriia > Magasanikbacterales > UBA922 > XYB1-40-15. Next base: position 323,910 of record CAYFPM010000001.1, on the reverse strand, counting down.
TTTGTTTGACCGGAGCTGTTAGAGATGGAATTGATTCTCCCTTGTTATTTTTGAGGGCGCTTATTATTTGCGACTTGATATTTTTGACTGGTATGCCGAGACGCAAAAATACTGCATAAATTTTTTTACATTCCAACAAAGCGTGCAGTACATGAATGGGAGTAACAATGCCATTTTGGTATTTGTCTGCCAATTTGTAACTGTTTTCAAGTACTTCTATAGCCTCGTTTGTAAAAGTTTTGGCAACATTAATTTTGTTTTTTCTGGAAATTTTTTTTACTTCTTCCCAAGTTGCTACCATTGGAGTTTCCACACTGGTCGGGCTTATATCTTTGCCAAATTGGCGTTGTTCTACTTTGTGAATATGTGTACTCTTTGCCAAAAACCTATAAAAAGAAAACAAAAAAGAAATAGTTGCCAACCAAAACAACATTGGAGCACTATTGATAGACAAATCGGCTTCTGTCCAAAAATTATTTGTTAAAAGCAAATCAAAAGAATTGGTAGCTAAAATTTGTATTAAAAATAATCCCAAAAAAGCTAAACCAAAAAATAATCCACTGGCTATTTCTAATTTTCTAAGCCATTTTTGTGAACGACGCAAAGCTATATTGTACTTGGAAATTGGTAAACCAAAATACAACCATTTACCACGAGCCGAATAACCAAAACTAGCACCTTCGGAAAAAACCGTAGGCTTGGGATCCTTTTTGGAAGAAATTATATTGAGTGGTTCTTGTTTTACAAAAAGCATATCCTAAAATGAAAGCGCCAACATATAGCCAATAAAAATTGGTAAAATTAACCAAAGAAAAAATATTATCAACACCACAAAAAACCAAATTGCCAAAATAATAAATCTAAAAATAACATTTACAAGACGCATGAAAAAACTCATGATCCTACCTTGCCAATCTGTTTGGCCAAACATTGGCACAAAAATATTGCGTAACCAAAGCCCTGGCGCCAAATTTTCATTGCCAGTTTGAAATAAATTGAAACAAAAAATTAAAGTTTTCTTAACACCTCCGGTATACCACCAAATTGGAAAGTAAACCAAATGCCAAAGAAAATCTATGGTAATACGTTGTAAAACCATTAGCCACATAACCTCAATAAAACATTAAAGCATGAAATCATTAAAACAAAATACAATATTAGTTAAAGTTTAGTCACATAATCGTCTAAAAACTTTCCACTACTGCCTACCCTCTACTTACTACTCCCTAATTAATTTTATCACAAAAAACAAAACTCCCATAGCGGGAGTGTTTTTATTTTTTATTATTTTTTATTATTTTTTATCTTCTTGCCACAGCAGTACCTACCAATGTGCCATATTCCATAGTATCTACTGCTACCAAATCCATACCAGACAATCTTTGTTGAATACTTTGCATAGAACGGTTAGTAGCAATTTCAAATTCTAATCTTTGGTTATCTTGTTCTAGTTTGGTAATTTGTCTTTGCAATTCATTGATATCGTATCCTTTGGTAGATACAGAACTAGTTTGCATTACATACAGCACACCAAAAACTAACATAAAAAGTAAAGCTGTAAATCTAAAAGTTGTACTAAGAAACATTCTTTTTAGAGCTAATCTTCTTTGTCTCATTGTTTGTTTTGGTGTGTGTGTCATATTTGTTTAGTAACTAGGTGGTTAGGTGATTAGTTTATTAGTTTTTATTAGGTAATAGGATTTTTTCTAATAACTATTGCCTGTTGCCTACTTCCTATATCCTTTCGACAACTCGCAATTTGGCAGAACGTGAAGGTGGATTATTTTTGTATTCTTCTTCTCCACAGGTAATTGGCTTTTTGGTAATTATTTTTAGACTTTTTCCATCCTGACTTTTGAAATAATGTTTGACTATTCTGTCTTCTAGCGAATGAAACGATATTATGGCCAATCTACCACCTGGTTCCAGTACTTCTACTGCTTGCGGCAAAGTTTCTTTTACAGCTGTTAGTTCTTCATTTACACTTATTCTCAACGCTTGGAACACTTTGGTAGCTGGGTGCAGCCCGCCTATCCAAGGAATTTCTTTATCTGTTTTTAATTTTTTTCTATAAACTTCTAAAACTGTATTCACCAAATCTCCTACTAGTTCAAATTCCAATTCTTTTCTTTTTTCTACAACTGCTTTGGCAATTTCTTTGGCAAACTTTTCTTCTCCGTATTCTTTAAAAATTCTGGCCAATTCTTTTTCTGATTCGGTATTCAAGATACTGGCCGCAGTACAAGCTTCGTAATACTCCCCTCCTACATTGTGCTTACAAGCTCGTCTCTTGTCGTAGCGCATATCAAGCGGTTCTTGCAAATTTTTGAAACTAAAACCTCTTCTTCTTTCTTCGAACTGAGGAGTAGACCAACCTAGATCTAGTAAGACTCCATGAACCGGTGCAAATTTTTCTTCTTCTACAATACTTTTGATTCCTACAAAATTATCTCTTACAAAAACAGTTCTACCTTCGTACTGATGCAAATATTTCTTGGCACGCAAAATTGATTCTGGATCAGCATCAATTCCAAGCAATTTTCCATCTGGACTAATCTTTTCTAATATTTTTTCCGAGTGACCAGCGTCTCCTAAGGTGCAATCGACAATATTTTTACCTGATTCCAAATTTAGTGCTTCTAATACTTCGTTTAACAATACTGGTACATGTCTCATAGTAAATTCAGTCATTCCGAGCGTAGCGAGGAATCTTTCCGTGCAACAACTTTTTAGTTAGTTATTAGTCAGAAAGATTTCTCGTCGTACCTCCTCGAAATGACAAGTTAATTCTATTCTTTTAAATTCCGAGCTCAGCCATTTGTTCGGCTATCTCTGTGCTCTGTGTTTCTGATTTCTTTTTGTAATCTTCCCATTTTTTCTGATCCCATATTTCTAGGCGGTTGTATAGACCGGCTACAATTGTATTTTTCTTGAGACCAGCAAAACTACGAAGGTAATCTGGCAAAATTATTCTGCCTTGTTTGTCTACTTTTACATCCATGGCACCAGCCAGCATTAGTCTGGCAAAAGCGCGGGTATTGGCCTGGGCAAATGGGAGGCTAGCCAATTTCTCGGCCAAGTTTTTCCATTCTTTTTGGGTATATAGAAACAAACAGTTGTCTAATCCTCTGGTTACTACAGCACCTTTTGACAAATCTGCCCGAAATTTCTTTGGGACTGCCAAACGGCCTTTTTCGTCCAGATTGTGTGTATATTCGCCGATGAACATGGTTAGCAACTTTGCCTCTACTAGAAGTAGAGGTCGGAACGATTGAAAGGATTTTCCCCACTTTTCCCCACCTGCATCCATTATACACCACTTTTATTTATGCAACAACCACAAATACCCACTTTTGTGGATAAAAATTTAGTTTATTTGTAAACAAAAAAACAGCCTACAGGCTGTAACAAATTGAAGTTTGAGGCAGGAGCACGACTAATCGTGCTCCCGCATTCTCGGTTGCTCTCGCAGAACCTGGACCTGGCGGTCAGAGCTGGTTTAAGAACCTGAAGACGCTCCTCACGCCCTTGACAACCGCGATTGGCCCCTCGATGATTGCGTCACCGATCGCGGCGGCGGTGCGACGCCTGGACTCGCGAGCATTCCTGGAACAGCGGGGACACCTGGTGCCACCGTAGTGACCCCTTGACCTGGTACCACCACACCCCGGGCAGGTCTCGTACGTAACGTTAGTCATTCTATTAGCTCCTTCCATCTCTAAACGAGAATATATTTTTATTAACACAATTTTATTAAATTGTCAAGATACTAAACAAAAAACATTTTTGCTATTGACATTTACTTTTTTTTGTGATAATGATTTTAGTATGCAAAACCAAGAGAAATCCGGATGTCGCCTCCAAAAAGGCACATTGGCCTACAAAGCCACCGAAGCTGTGGTCATAAACTCCCTCCGATTAGGATTACGTGGCTGCCTCCTACTCGTCGAGGTGATTGGCTGGGTAGGAAACGATAGAATCGTAAAAAAGTAGACAAGGTTCTACAAACACAACTAGGAGCGGTAGCTTAATTGGGAAAGCGCCTGACGTCCGTCAGAGAGTCTCCGGTTCGATTCCGGCCCGCCCCATCGGCTCTATGGCACTAGAGCTACAAAGGAATTCTGGTGCAAGCAATTCGTTGCTTGCACCCACACCATTTTGTATATTTGTAAAAATATACAGATAGAACAAAAAACGACCTTCCGGTCGTTTTTTGTTCTTATAATTTTCGTAATTTTCGCTGATAAGCAATTGCAAACCGATGAGCCTCGTCGCGCACCGCGATTAACAATTTTTGATTAGAATAAACCCATTTAACAAAGTCTTTATTCTTACTCCCCAATATAAATTCATTTTTTTTTCTATCTGGCCCCTTGGCAATCCCCACCACCGGCACATCCACTTTATTATCTTTCAAAACTTTCTTTGCCCGGTTAACCTGCGGCTTACCACCATCAATCAAAAATACTTGCGGCAAAGGCCAAAAATCTTTCTTGTTCTTTGTTCCTTGCTCTTTGCTTTTTGCGTGACGCAGTCTGCGTTCAAGAACTTCCTCGAGACAATCCACATCACTCTGCCCTACTACAGATTTAATTTTAAATTTTCTGTAATCTTTTTTCTTGGCTTCGCCAAATTCAAAGACCACCATCGACCCCACTTTGCCAGTAGCACCAAAATTAGAAATATCGTAGCCTTCTATTCTAATAACTTCTTTTCTAGAATCAGAGTTTTCACCTCTCCCTCTGGGAGAGGTCGAAACGACCGCAGGGCGTCCGGGTGAGGGTTTAGGGGGAGCTGGCCGCAGGCCTGAGGGGGTATCTACAAACGATTTATTCAAAAGCGCCACATCATGAATCCTTTGCAAAGCCGATATCTGGTTGCGAAGTCTGGCTGCTTCTTCGAAATTCTCTAGCTTAGACTCCTTTCTCATTTTTACTTCCAAACTTTTTATAAGTTGCTTTTTTCTACCACCAAGAAAAGTTTTCAAAGGCCTAATTACTTTTGCTTTGTATTCTGTAGAACTTATCTCGCCAGTACACACCCCCAAACACTGCCCTAGTTGATAATAAAAACATGGCTTAACTTTTTTGCTTTCTTGTTTTTTTGCTTTCTTGCTTTGACAGGTTGAATAAGTAAAAATCTTTCTTAGCAATTTCAAAGTCTCTTTGGTATTCAACCCAGGATATGGCCCAAACACTTCGTTAAATTTTCGTAATTTCGTATCTTTAGTATTTCGTACATTTTCAAGCTCATGTTGTCGCACAGTCTCTACACGTGGATACTCGTCTTTGGTTATTACAATATAATTCCAACTTTTATCATCTTTACCGTCTACATTATATTTGGGTTGATATTTTTTTATATGGTTGGCTTCCATTATTATGGCTTCTAGTACAGAGTCTGCTTCTTTCCATTTTATATCTGCCACTTCGTGAATCAGTGCTTCTATTGGTCGGCTAGTTTTGTTACCACTGTTGAAGTAACTTCTAACTCTACTTTTTAGAGAAGTGGCTTTGCCTACATAGACTAATTCTTTTTTGAAATTATAAAAAAGATAGATACCCGGTGTATCTGGAAGATTTTTTAATTTTTTTTGAATTTTTGTAGACATAATTATTTGAAAAAACAATCATCTTGCCATTTCCAAGGATTTAATTTTATATATTTACGAATTCTTTCCAACGCTATTTCGTTGCGGATAATGTGTTCGTGGAATCGGGGTTGCCAGGCGAAATATTCATCACCAAATCTTTCGTTGACCTGTTTGGTTACCGTCCCTTTGAAACCACGAATTATGGACGCCAAATTGTGTTTTTGCGGGCCGAATTTATTTTGGTATTCACGATGATCATTTGATTTTTTATATACATCCCGTTGTTGTAGAGACGCATTGCAATGCGTCTCTACCGGTTTATCATTATTTTTATCAATTATCACAATGGCATGAAAATGGTTCGGCATTACCACAAACGCATCCAACCGTACAAATGAAAAATGTTTTGGAATTTCATACCAATATTTTTCGACCATTTCCCCAATTTCCGACAAAATCATTTTCCCTTCCACAATATTTCCAAAAAAATGTTCCCTATTTTTTGTACAAATTGTCACAAAATAATATCCATCCCATCCATAATTCCAACCTTTATATCTGGCTGATGGTATCCGATATTTATTTTTATATTTTTCTGGCATGTTCCCTCCTTTTATTACCCTTAAAAAACCTTTATTTTTTATTGTAGATATAATAACACAATCGTCAAAGAGACCTAAATTCCCCTCTTATCCACAAAAAATTTTACAAATCCGAAAAATCCTAGTAAGCTCAAAATATTATGAAATTCATTCTTGCTACAAAAAAGACCAAGAAGATGACCGCCCCAGCGAGGTGAATTTCTTAGTACCCAAAAATTACTAGAAACCGCCTCCTGGGCGGTTTTTTCGTATTCCAAAAATCGGTTGAACAAACCGGGTTCCAAGCAATTGGAGCTCACTAGTTCAAACGAGCTAAGGCTCTTTTTATCACCTAGGAGGGTGAAATGACCGAAAAAACTATCTGCAAGTTTGGTGGCACGTCGCTTTCATGTGCCCAAAACGTCCGGCGGGTTTTCGAGATCATCCAAAGCAACCACGGCTGCCAGGCAGTCGTTTGCTCGGCTCCGGGCAAGTTGCCAGCCGATGCTACCAAGCTCACTGACCGCTTCATTGCCTGCCAGCGTGGCGAAGACTTCGAGGCGAACTGGGCCGCGATCGTCGCTCGGTTCGAGAGCATTGTGTCCGAGCTCGGCTTATCGATCGACATCGAGAAGCTTCTCAATCAGGTTCGCTTTGAGATCAAGTCTAGCTACGACTTGGCTGCCTCGCGCGGCGAGTGGCTCATGGCTCAGATCATGGCCGAGCTTACTGGTTCCCAATTTGTCGACGCAGCCAATGTGATCCGTGTGGACGACGAAGGCAACATCGACCTCGAAGCCACCTACCAACTTATCCGCGAGCGATGCAATGGTCACCAGGTGATCGTGCCTGGTTTCTACGGTGCTACGGCAGACGGCCGGGTCATCACGCTCGGGCGTGGGGGTTCGGATGTAACGGCAAGCCTACTCGCCGTGGCCCTCTCGGCTACTCACTGCAACTGGACCGACGTAGACGGAGTCTACAACAAAGACCCCAACCAACACGCCGATGCCACATTGTTCACCGAGATCACTCCGGCAAACTTCCTTGCCCTCAACGCCTGCGTGGTCCACCCCCGAGCTGTCGAGCTGGCCGCTGGCCTGGTACCGATCGAGGTGTGCAACACCATGACCGGTACTCGTGCTGGTACGGTAATCTCGACTACGGCCGAGAGGATCGCAGCATGACGCCCAAACTAGAAATGACTATTGCCAAGGTAGAAATAGATGGAGACAAAATCAAACTTCATCTCACACCAGGCGATGCTGGCGGAGAAGGGGTTCCACCTTTTACTGCCCAAGTCCCAAAATCGGCTTGCACGGACAAAGGCAATAGCTATCAAATCCAAGAAGGAACTTTGACCGAATTTGGCAAAGAACAGCACCTTATCACCGGCAGCTGGATCCCAGTCACTGGTCGTGGCCGAGTCGTCATCACCCCCTCATCACAGCCTGCGTAAATATACAAGGAGAACGCAGGCTCCCCCATTCATTATCAAATCCATTATTCTTAAACAAAAATATGAACCAAAATGAAATATTTAACAATTATAGTCCCACAGAACTTTGCGAGCATTTTGGCAGTCCGCTTTATGTTTACAATTTACAAATAATCCAAAACCGAATTGCAAAATTACAAAACTATCTGGGTCTGCACCAAAATACCAAATTTTTGTACGCTATAAAAGCTAATTATAATCCAACAATAGTTAAAGAAATAATAAAACTTGGCTGTGGGATAGATGCTGTTTCTGTAGAAGAAGTAAAACTAGGTCTGCACTGTGGCGCCAAACCAGAAAATATTATGTTTACTGGCAACAACATGACCAATGCCGAGATGGAAGAAGTCCAAAACTTGGGAGTTTTGCAAAACATTGGTTCTTTGTCTAGACTGGAAAAATATGGAAAAAACTACCCAAATTCTAGAATCTCTATTCGTTTCAATCCAAACATTGGTATTGCTTCGCATGAATCAAATATAACTGGTGGACCAAATTCCAAATTTGGTATTTTTTTTCAAGATGTAGAAAAAGTAAAAATTATTGCTACAAAACACAATCTACAAATAGTTGGTGTACACCAACATATTGGTTCTGGCTGGCTACGACTACGAGAACCGATTTTGGCACTCGATGTAATACTAGACATTGCCAAACAATTTCCAAATCTAGAATTTGTAGATGTTGGTGGTGGTTTTGGAGTACCTTACAAACCAGAAGAAAATCGATTGGATTTGAAAACTTTGGGTAAAGAAATTAAAAAAAGAATGGATAGATTTGAATCTGAATATAATCGAAATATTCAACTAAGATTTGAGCCTGGTAGATATATTGTAGCCGAATCCGGAACTTTGTTAACAAAAGTAAACACAATCAAAGAAACGATTAGTCGCCATACTGTGGTAGGTACAGATACTGGTATGAACCACCTGGTCCGCCCGGCTATGTATGATTCCTACCATCCAATTGTAAATTTGAGTAATCCAGATGGCATGTATAGAGAGTATGATGTGGTTGGCAATATTTGTGAATGTGCCGATTATTTTGCTAGAGACCGTATGCTAAACGAAGTCCGCGAAGGAGATATATTGGCAATAAAAAATGCCGGAGCCTATGGTATGAGTATGGCTACCAATTATCAATTTAGACCATTACCCGCCGAGGTTTTAATTGATGGTGAAAATATTAGGTTGATAAGAAAGAGACAAGATTTTAAAAACCTTATTGCTAATTTTTGACAATATAAAAAACACTTATCCAAAGTGTTTGTAGGAAGGGTGACACGGGTTGACAGGTGCACGCACACTGTCTCCCCGCATCTAAGTCGTCCGCAGGGGCACCTTCTACGGCCCACCGAACTGATCGACCGGACCCTGGTACACCACAGCTGCCAAGATGAAGAAGGCACCCCACATGACCGGCCCGACACCGATCGAGATGCGGCGCGCCCAGACCGAGGTTGGCCAGGGGAAGAACTTCCACCAGGTCATGATCGAGATCAACATGGAGGCGATCAAGAACCCCCAGATCATGAAGACGGCGATGTCGGTGGTGATTTGAGAGGGAATCATCAGTTTGCTCACGGAAAACATAAATAATGTATATCATGCTTTTTTCTTTTTGTCAACATAAAAAACCCTGTATCTTTGCAAATACAGGATTAGTATTTTAGTTTTTGTCAATTAGTACCTTGAAACTTATTTCAAAACTCGCTTCAAATATTTACCCGTAAAACTGGTGGTAGATTTGCGAGCAATCTCCTCTGGTGTCCCTACAGCCACTACTTGCCCTCCATTTTTACCACCTTCTGGGCCTAGATCTATAAGCCAATCAGCACATTTGATTACATCTAAGTTGTGTTCAATCACCATCACTGTATTACCCTGAGAAGTTAAACGTTGTAACACATCGACCAGTTTTCGTACATCATCATAATGCAGCCCAGTTGTTGGTTCGTCTAGCAGGTACAGGGTCTTGGTGGTATTTCTTTTGGAGAGTTCTTTACTTAGTTTGATACGCTGCGCTTCTCCACCAGACAGAGTCTTGGCCGACTGACCAAGTGTTAAATAGTCAAGACCAACTTGGTTAAGCACTTTTAATTTATCATAAATTGCCGGAATATCTCGAAAGAATTCTTCAGCATCTTCGATGGTCATATTGAGAACTTCGGCAATATTTTTGCCTTTGTAATGCACTTGCAAAGTTTCGTGATCAAATCTTTGTCCCTTGCACACATCACACACAATCTCTACACTTGGCAAAAAGTGCATCTCTATTTCTAGGAATCCCCGACCTTCACAATTTTCACACCGACCATTGGGCGTATTGAAACTAAAGCGGCCAGATTTGTAACCACGGATTCTGGCTTCTGGTGTAGAGGCAAAGATCTCTCTTATATGGTCATAGGCTTTGGTATAAGTAGCTGGATTACTACGCGGGGTGCGACCAATCGGGCTTTGGTCAATTCTAATTATCTTATCGATATATTCGGTATTGGTAATAGACTTATGCTCACCGGTTTTTTTCTTTACATGGTTGAGTCTATTGGCTACTGTGCGATATAGAATGTCGTGCATGAGCGTGGACTTACCAGATCCAGAAACACCAGTAAGGCAAACCAAACGACGCAATGGAATTTCCACATTAATATTTTTCAAGTTATGTTCTTTGGCCCCTTTTATCTTAATTTTGGGAGTCGAGCTATCTACCTTTCTCCTCTTCTCTGGCACAGCTATCTTTTTCTCACCGCGCAGGTATTTACCTGTCAGTGATTTATCGGCACTACCATATTCTTTACAACCAGTATTATTCTTGGCCTTTGATTTCAAATTCACAATCTTTTCCAGTGGACCAGAATAAACCACGTCTCCACCATGCTTACCCGCCCCAGGGCCAATGTCGACCAACCAATCACTGGTAATAATAGTATCTTCATCATGCTCAACTACAATAATAGTATTACCCACATCACACAAATTGCGTAGAGTTGAAACAAGCTGATCATTATCGCGCTGGTGCAGGCCAATGGTTGGTTCGTCGAGCACATAAAGTGCTCCCACCAGTTTGGTCCCAACTTGCGAAGCCAGACGGATACGCTGAGCTTCTCCACCAGAGAGAGTGCCAGCTTTGCGATCTAGAGTAAGGTAGTCTAGCCCTACGTCTAGCATGAATTGAAGACGACCCGTGACTTCGCGAAAAACAGCTCCAGAAATTTCTAGATCTTTTTCACTCATGGTTTCTTCCAAATCTGCTACAAATTGCTTGGCATCTCCAATCCCCATTGAGGTAAGCTCATAAATATTTTTCTTGTTCACTTTTACAGACAAAGCATTTTCATTGAGTCTCTTTCCTTCACATTTTGGACACAATTCTTCACTAAAGAGTTCCTTGGTTCCAATCCCCATACAATAACCACACTGCCCATAAGGGCTATTGAAACTAAAGAGCCTGGGCTCAATTTCTGGAAAGCTAAAACCATCTTTGGGGCAAGAATATTCTGTAGAATAGACTGTCTCGGTACCATCAGGGTATATAACCACACAAAGACCATTGGATAGATCTACAGCCTGTTCTACTGCCTCGGCAAGACGCTGCTTGGCAGCTTTGTCGCCAGAAAATTCAAATTCTGTTAGTGGAAATTTGTCTACCACTACTTCTATAGTGTGCTTTTTGTTCTTAGTAAGAGTAATCCGCTTGCGCAAACTCTTGATTTTGCCATCAACTCTCACTTCTAGAAAACCAGAATTATACATATCATAAAGCATCTGGTAGTACTCCCCTTTCCTACCACGAACTATTGGCGAGAGAATCAAAACTTCATTAGATACTTTAGTCGAAGTTGAAGCTTTACCTCTCCCTCTGGGAGAGGTCGACTCGGCCTTCGGCCGAGCGGGTGAGGGTTTGGCAGTATTCTTTAATCCCTTCAAAATCTTCTCATTCATCTCATCTACAGTCATCTTCTCTATCTTGGTACCATCTACGGGACAGTACGGCTCCCCGACTCTAGCATAGAGCACCCGCAAATAATCGTAGATCTCGGTGATAGTCGCTACGGTCGAGCGAGGATTGGCACTATGAGCCTTCTGATCAATCGAAATAGCTGGTGAAAGCCCTTCTATCTCATCTACATCTGGCTTCTGCATACCACCTAGGAATTGCCTGGCATAGGCCGACAAGCTTTCTACATATCTACGTTGCCCCTCGGCAAATATGGTATCAAAAGCCAGGCTCGATTTGCCCGAACCAGATAGACCAGTGAACACAATCATTTTATTCCTAGGTAATTCTAGATCAATATTTTTTAGATTATGCTCACGCGCGCCTTTGATTGTTATTTTATCTTTCATAATTGAAATTTTTATTATTCAAAACCTTAGCCTTTGTAAAATACAAAATCCCCGACCAAATCGGGATAATATCTAGTATAATAAAAAAGGGCATCTCTACTAATAGACAGTTTACCTTATTTTGACTTTTTTTTCAATCCCAAAACATATCTTGCACCGTAGGGGAACCTGTTTTATAATAAGGTAAATAATATACTAATTAATTATATATGAGCAAAAAAACAACTTGGTTTCTGGGTATAGTCACTATTCTAATTCTAATTTTCTTGTGGAGACAAAACAATGCAGAAAAAAATTATGTAGCTCAAGAAAATGCCCAAGAAGTAAATAGTGAAATAGTAATGGAAGAAAAAAAAGAAGGCAAAGGACAAGCATTAGTGATGGAAGAGAATAAAAAAATGGAAGAAACAAAAAAACACGAAGACTCCAGCGAAAAAAAAGAAGTTATGACTAGTGATAAACTAGTACTAACCGCCGAAGCTATGGGTTCTGGAAAAGTAAAACTATCTTGGCAAGCTCCAAGCGGATTGGACGAAAGCAATAGATTTATAATAATTAGAGACGACGAAGAAAACCCTGTTCATAATCCGGAAAAAAATTACTGGATTAGAAAAAATCATTTACAATCTGAAACTATCTGGGAAGATACACCCACCGGCACTTGGCACTTTCGTATGTGCTTGACCAAAAATAATGAAAAAGATACTTGTACCGAATATAGCAATAATGTAAGTGTAGAAGTTAAATAAAATTATCAATAAAAAATGACTTGCTAGACAAGTCATTTTTTTATTCTGCTTAGTACTTATTCTGCTTACTCTGCTTATTTTATTTCACTTTTTCTCTGGCTTTTAATTCCCTTATCTCATCACGCAGAATTGCTGCCAATTCAAATTCTAGGCCCTGGGCAGCTTCTTTCATCTTTTGTTCTTTGTCCTTAATAATCTCTTTAATCGATCTAGCATCCCCGAGTAAATCCAATTCCAAAGTAGTTCTCTTGGCATTTTTTTGCTTTCTGGTTTTTTTATTCTTTTCTTTTTCAACGTCAATTCCAAATTCTTCGAGCAAATTTTTAATTTCTTTTTCAATAGTCTTTGGGGTAATACCATGCTTTTTGTTGTAAGCAAGCTGTATCTCGCGACGGCGAGTGGTTTCTTCTATAGCTCGCTCAATCGAGCCTGTCATCTGGTCGGCATATAGTACCACTTGGCCATTTACATTTCTAGCGGCTCTACCAATGGTCTGGATCAAGCTAGTTTCACTACGCAAAAATCCTTCTTTATCAGCATCGAGAATAGCAACAAGCGAAACTTCTGGCATATCAAGTCCTTCACGAAGCAAGTTTACTCCAACAATCACATCTATATCACCCTTGCGAAGAGCCGTAATTATTTCTACTCTTTCCAAAGTTTTAATATCACTATGCAAGTATTTAACTTTAATTTTCTTTTCTCGCAAATATTCGTCCAAGTCCTCAGCCATTTTCTTGGTCAGGGTAGTAACCAACGCCCGCTCCCCTTTTCCAATTCTATCTTCAATCCGAAGAATCACATCCTCGATTTGAGATAAAGACGTGGACGAAGCCGAACGATCGCTCCCCCTCTTAGGGGGAGCTGCCGAGGCCGCAGCCGAGGCTGAGGGGGTCACCGGCCGCACAATTATCTCTGGATCTACCAAACCAGTCGGACGTACAATCTGCTCTACTACTTGGCTAGATTCTTTATTTTCATACTCACCAGGAGTAGCCGATACATATATAGTCTGCTTTACTCTTTCTTCAAACTCTTCAAACTTGAGTGGCCTATTGTCTCTGGCAGATGGAAGACGAAAGCCATGCTCTACCAAGGTATCCTTTCTAGCTCTGTCGCCTGCATACATAGCTCTTACCTGTGGTACAGTTACATGCGATTCATCTATCACTGTAAGAAAATCTTTATCGGCTTCGCGGAAATAATCGAGCAATGTAAAGGCCGGTTCCCCCTCTACCCTACCGTCAAAGTGACGTGAATAATTTTCTATACCATTACAATAACCAAGATTTTGAATCATTTCCAAATCATAATTAACTCTTCTTTTTAACCTTTCGTATTCCAGTACTTTACCTTTTTTCTTAAAAAATCCTAGTCGCTCTTCTAATTCTGTTTTGATACTGGTATAGGCTCGCTCTCTCGCTTCTGGACTAGCTACATAGTGTTTGGCTGGAAAGAACCAAACATCTTCTTGTTCTTTCAAAATTTTTCTAGTTACAGGATCAATCATTTCAATACTATCTATATAGTTTGAAACTTCAAACCGATAAATCTTTTCTTCGTTAACCGGCATGATTTCAAAAGTCTGTCCACGCATACGGAAACTTCCGCGTTTCAAATCTCCATTAGTACGCTCAAACTGCATTTCAATAAGCTGCTCCATCATGCCCCGACGATCTAGCTTATCCCCTTTTCGCAAATGCAAAACTATTTTTTCGTATTCTTTGGGGGAACCAAGTCCGTAGATGCAAGAAACCGAAGCTACCACAATTACATCTTTGCGAGACAAAAGGGCTTGCGTACAAGCATGACGCAATCTGTCTATTTCTTCATTTATCTGAGCTTCTTTCTCTATATAGGTGTCACTACCAGGCATGTAAGCTTCTGGTTGGTAGTAGTCGTAGTAACTTACAAAATATTCTACTGCATTGTCTGGGAAAAATTCACGGAATTCGTTGCACAGCTGGGCTGCCAGAGTTTTGTTGTGAGCAATTACTAGAGTAGGCTTTTGCACTTTTTCTATGACATTGGCCACTGTGAAGGTCTTACCAGACCCTGTCACCCCAAGCAGGGTTTGCTTCTCTTCTTTATTTTTTATACCAGAAACTAACCCCTTAATTGCCTCGGGTTGATCTCCTGCCGGTTTATATTTAGATTTTATTTTAAATTTACTCATGCTGGTTTGCTTGTCCCGGCGAAGCTCCGACGAAGAAGGAGCGAAGCTGGATATTTTGAATGTATTTTAAACTTAGACATTTATAAATAATTAAACTTATACCTATTTCAAATTAAATATTTGCGTAATTTTTATAAATCTACGAAATCAGTATTTATTAAGTTTACCACATCTTACCAAGAACCAAGATTTTAACTTAACCTTGACAAATTTTCAAGATATGAATAATATCCATATTAATGACGCTTTCCAAGTCCCCAAAAACTTGGCTGTCTTAGACCTTCCCCAGGGATAAGATCAAAGCGTAACCTCTAGTGGTGCAACCCGACCCGGTTACACTACGCCATGGCTACCTCCTCCCTGGTAGCCCCAAAAAGAGCGGGCCTCGGGCTCCGGCAGATCGTTGTGGCGAACACAATGAACTTCACCAGGCAGTCACACGTCTGCCGGAGCCATAGGTTTCTCGATCTTTCAATCTTAAAAATCAAGCAGTGTGACAGCTGGCGTCGTCCCCCCCGGCGACCTCGGCTGGTTTTCGCAACTAACCTTGATTCACCACCCGCAAAACTGCGACAAGTCAGGATCTTCCTCTCCCCTCTGGAAGATCACGACGTCGTTTGTATACAAAGGGTGGGAGGATCTTGGACAGTATACGGACACACTGCACACGGTCGGCAGGTTACCGCGACTCATACCTGTATCTAGGAGAAAATTCTAGATGTTAGCTTCCTCACCTTCGAGCAAAACAGAGAGGAATCTAATCGACCTCGACAGGCAGCCCGGCACGGCAGAGAGTTCTACTCCTGCCGTGCCGAGGCTGTCGGTTTAAAACCGTTCCGCCCGGGAAAAAACATGCGTGCTCGGCGAGCAATCCCGGAACTCCTTTCTCTAGCAGGAAGAAAAGGAGAAAAGGTCTTCAAAAAGTAACGCCAAGACTCCTTCTGGTGTGAAAAGAAGACAGCGGATTGGGTGATTGGGAGCCGAGTGTTGTTGATTGGCCGCAATGACACTCGGTTCCCACACCGCGAAAAACTAGGAGGATCATCATCCTCGCAGGCTATGGGGGCATTGCCTGCTAGAGGTTGTGCGAGAGAGGACGCCGGTATTACCACTAGGTTGCCGGCGTCCTCTCCTCGTCCACATCATCAATAATCTAATAAAAGCCTACAGGCTGTTTTTTTATCTTTAAATTTCGGTAGCATCTCCAAACTCCGGCACAATTGTTTTTACTCCAAACTCATCTCGAAACTTGTGCGCTAGTGAAGCTGCCGAAGTTGGTTCGCCATGCACCAAATAAATTTTTTCCGGAATTTTCTCGGCATTTCTCACCCAACTTATCATTTTCTTTTGGTCGGCATGAGCAGATAGTCCCCCAATCGCTTTGATAGTAGCTCGCACTGGAATTTTTTCATTAAAAATTTTTACTGTCTCGGCACCTTCGTACAATCTGCGCCCCAAAGTACCATAAGCCTGAAAACCTACAATTATAAGTGTAGAATTGGGATCCGACAAATATCTATAAGCATGGTGAACAATTCGTCCACCATTCATCATCCCCGAGCCGGCAATTATAATCTTGGATTTTTTTATGTTGTTTATAGCTTTGGACTCTTCTACACTTCTGGTAATTTTCAATTGATCAAATTGAAAAAAATCATCTCCAGCTTCGTGCAGACAAGCAGCTTGACGATCGTAGTATTCTGGATATTTGCGATAAACCGGCAAAGCATCTATAGCCATAGGACTGTCCAAAAAGATAGGTACTTTTGGTAGTTCTCCGGCTTCGCTAAGTTGGTTCAAATCATAAAGCAATTCTTGTGTACGTTCCAAAGAAAAAGATGGAATCATAACTGTGCCACCACGCTCTACCCCTTCTTTTATCAATTTCAAAATTAATTCAATACTTTCTTTTCTAGTTTCGTGACGTCTATTTCCATAAGTAGATTCACAAAGCAAAACATCTATTTCTCCCAATTGATCTGTTTCTTTTAGAATCGGTACATTGCTGTTGCCCACATCCCCAGAAAAACAAATTGTTTTACCCTCGACAGTTACTTCTATAAAAGCAGCTCCAAAAATATGACCGGCATCCTTCCAAACGGCTTTTACTCCGTCTCCCAAATCTAACTCTTGTCTATAATCAACTCCATTGCAAGCTTCTCTAGTAGATTCTACTTCTTCTATAGAATAAAGAATCGGTGTTTTAAATTTTTTGTTGTTATAAGTCATTATTTTTTGAGAATCTTTCCAAATCAAATAAGCCAGTTCGCAAGTAGCTTTTGTCATATAAATTGGTCCTTTAAAACCTTCTCTAATCAGTTTGGGGATGCGTCCTGTATGATCCAAATGAGCATGGGTTACCAATACAGCATCAATAGATTTTGGATCAAAGGGAAAATTATCGTTATTTTTGCCTTCGTTAAAATTAGACCCCTGAAACATGCCACAATCTATCAAAATTTTCTTTTTGTTTGTTTCTAATAAAAAACACGAACCGGTAACTTCGTGAGCTGCTCCAAAAAAAGATAACTTCATAAATTAGCTTAAAATTAAGACTAAATACCTGACAAAAATGTACTTTTATGTTATCATATTCGGCATCTGCTGACTATGCGTAGACACAAGTTTGTGGTAATATATTTGTATACAAAATCGCGGCGCCTAGTGTATAGCTTGTATGCCCAAGACTACCGGAGGATTTACTTATAAAACCATAACCAAACACTAGGTATGGAAAAGATTATTGAAAAAGTAGAGATAAAAGAACCGCCCATCCAGGAACTATCCAAAAAGAAATCTTGTTTTTGGCGTAGTTGTACCACCGGTTGTGCTTTTATATTTATTTTTTTGATAATCTCTCTATTTCTAATTAGGTTTGCGACCACTCCAAAAGTAAAAGTAGCCAAAGAATTACCTAGGAGTGTAGAATTATCTGTCCCTCTTTATGACACAGAAAATATAGAAAAAATTGCTATTACCGCAGGCAAAGATAGAAGCAAAGCTGTAGAAAGAGCAGTGGTTATACCAAAAATAATTTTGTCACCAATTTTGGTAACGCTTGAAAAACATTTGGGAGACGAAGACACTACCAGCACCAAAAAATCTTATATAGATATAGATGCTTTTAGAAAAATAATAGAAGAACCAATCGCCGACCATAGAGATATTGTCCAAATAGAATGGAGGGACTTGCCGGCAACACCTTGGTTTGTAGCTTCTTATTACAAAACAGAATTAAGAAAAAAAGGTTTTGATGTAATTGTAACTTCCGACAAAGGAATAACCAGACAATTTAGTTTTCACAAAAACAATATAGACGGAGCAGTATATATAAAAGGTTTTGAAAAATCAGAAGGAACAGAATTTGTAATCGTAACTATAAATTTAGAAAAAGAAAAATAAATTTTATGTCTATAAAAACACTAACACAAAAGAACTTAACTTGGGTTAGCATAGACAAGATTGACGAAGAATCTTTGGATTTTTTGAAAAAAAATTACAACTTCCACCATTTGGATTTGGAAGATATCCAAAGTGAACAACAAATCCCAAAGATAGATACCTACAAAAACTATCTTTTTATTGTTCTTCATTTTCCACATTGGCAAGCCAACATCCAAACTCTCAAACCACTTGAAATCGATATTTTTATAGGTGACAACTTTATCATTACAATTCAACGTAGCAAAAGCAAAGAAATGAAAAACTTTTTTTACCGCTGCATGAACAATAGAAAAATAAAAGCCGATTGGATGAGTGGAAGTTCTGGTTACTTGCTATACAGACTAATCGAAGCTCTTCTAGAAAATACCAGACCAATCCTTACCAACATCGGGAAACAGCTTTCTATTGCCGAAAATCAAATTTTTGAAGGTGAACAAGATCCTCAAACTATTCGTAAACTGGCTATACATCGCCGAAACATTTTGCAATTTAGAAGAATTTTAGAACCTCAAAAATTCATGATTGCCAATCTTTCTCACACAAGAAAAACTTTTTTGGACGAAAAATTAAGTCTTTATTTTGATGATATTAACGATTACTTAAGTAAAATTTGGGCAATTATCGAAAGTTACAAAGAAACGGTAGATGGCTTGCATATTACAGTAGAATCTATGATTAACCAAAGAACCAACAAAGTGATCAGCGCTCTTACTGTTATTTCTGTTTCCCTACTTCCTCTTACACTTCTTTCTGGTATCTATGGTATGAATATAATGGGTCTACCTTTTGCCAAAAATCCGGTTTGGGTCTGGAGCATGTTTCTTGGCTTGGCTGCTATAATTGTCATTCTTATTGTAATAATGAGGAAAAAGAAGTTGTTGTAATAGTATTATTTTTCCTAGTTGTCATTCCCGCGTACGCGGGAATCCAGATTTAGAGAACGACTCTACTTTTACTAGATTCCCGTTTTCACGGGAATGACGTTTTGTATGATAAAAAGACTTTTCACCTCACAAAGTAAATCCATTACCAGCGCCGCCATTATTCTTGGAGCGGCGTCTTTTGTAAGTAGGTTTATTGGCATTATACGTGATCGTATTTTTGCCAATCAATTTGGCGCCGGCGATATTTTGGATGCTTATTTTGCTGCTTTTCGTATCCCGGACTTAGTGTATAATCTGGTAATTGTTGGGGCGCTCTCGGCCGGTTTTATCCCAATTTTCACCAAAATTTTAAACAAAGACAAAAAAGAAGCTTGGCAAGTAACCAGTGGTATTATAAATATTTTGGGAATTAGCCTAATTTTTATTTGTACTATTTTATTTATTTTTACTCCACAGATTGTTCCTTTATTGGCTCCTGGTTTTTCGGTAGAAAAATTACAAACTACTATTAGCCTAACTAGAATCATGTTTCTTAGCCCAATTTTGCTTGGTCTTAGTTCTATTGTTAGTGGTGTTTTACAATCTTTCAAAGCTTTTCTTGTTTATTCACTTACTCCAATTTTTTACAACTTGGGTATTATTTTTGGAGCCTTGGTTTTTGTACCTGTTTTTGGAATTATAGGATTGGCTTATGGTGTTATATTGGGAGCGTTACTACATTTGTTAATTCAAGTACCTAGCCTCCTCCACCATGGTTTTGCTTACACTCCCAAATTTTTTTGGCAAAACAAAAATATCAAAAAAATTGGCAAACTCATGATCCCCCGAACCCTCGGACTAGCTACTACCCAGCTTAACTTAATTGTCATAACAATTTTTGCTTCTACAGTTGGAGTTGGTAGCGTAGCGGTGTTTAATTTTGCCAATAATATTCAACATTTCCCGGTTGGAATTATAGGGATATCCTTTGCTATTGCTGCTTTTCCCACGCTAGCTCACTTGGTAGCAAAAGATAAGAAAGAAGAAATGACCGAACACCTATCGCAAACTATTCGACAAATTATATTTTTTATAATTCCTCTGACAATTATTTTCTTGCTGCTGCGCGCCCAAATTGTGCGTGTGATTTTGGGTAGTGGTCAATTCGATTGGTCAGATACTATCCGCACTGCCAACACCTTGGCTTTTTTTACTCTGTCACTTTTTGCCCAAGCTCTTATTCCATTACTTGTTCGCACTTTTTTTGTACTACACGATACTTGGACACCTTTTTTGGTAGGCCTGGTTAGTTCGCTTATAAATATTATTGCCGGGATTTATCTCAAAAATATTTTAGGGGTTAGTGGCTTGGCTCTAGCTTTTTCACTCGCCATGATTATTCAGCTAGCCCTATTGTGGTTAACTCTGCGAGACAAGCTTGGTACTTTGCACGAGTCAAAAATGGTAGAGAGTGTTTTGAAAATTTCTGGAGCTGGTCTTGTTATGATGATTGTAGTTCAAAGTCTAAAATCTCCAATTGCGAGTCTTGTTGACATGACCAAATTTTGGGGGATTTTAACTCAAGGTTTTGTAGCCGGAACAGCTGGTATTTTGGTTTTTGCTTATATTTGTTACATCCTAAAAGTAGAAGAAATGATAAAGTTCAAAGAAGCTTTTGAGAAAAAATTGTTAAAAATAAAACCGGCTCAAGCCGAATTTACAGAAGCAGACGAGGTCTAGTACAGTCTTGTCAAAAAGAATATTTTTTGCTAGTATAGTCTAAAAAAAGCAACGGCTTACAATGCCCACAAGGCCATCTAGGCTTTCAAGGTCTTGTAAGCTTATTTATATTATGAATATCCGCAACTTCTGCATTATCGCCCACCACAGTAAAAGAACTCTCTGCCTTTGGGCAGATCGTCCTTTACGTGGCAAGTATCGATCACTATGTCAGTCAACATAAGAAACTTTTGTATTATCGCCCATATCGATCACGGCAAGAGTACGCTCGCTGATCGTTTTTTGGAATTGACTGGAACAGTAGAAAAAAGAAAAATGAGTGACCAGCTCCTAGATACCATGGAACTAGAGCAAGAACGTGGAATCACCATCAAGCTCCAACCAGTGCGTATGCAGCACAAAGGCTATACACTCAATTTGATCGACACTCCTGGCCACGTAGACTTTACTTACGAAGTTTCCAGATCCCTCGCCGCTGTAGAAGGAGCTATTCTTTTAGTAGACGCTAGCCAAGGTGTCCAGGCTCAAACCATTGGGAACCTTTACTTAGCCTTGGAGCAAGACCTCACCATTATTCCGGTACTAAACAAAATAGATTTGCCAAACGCCGACCCAGACAAAGTAGCCGAAGAAATTATTCAACTAATTGGTTGCAAAAGAGAAGATATTTTAACTGCTTCTGGCAAAACAGGCGAAGGGGTAGCCGAATTGCTAGATGCTGTAATAGAACGCATTCCAGAACCAACAAAGTCTAGCGACAAACCTGCCAGAGCCTTGATCTTTGATTCTATGTACGACGACTACCAAGGAATCATTGCTTCGGCTCGTATGATAGATGGCGAAATAAAAAAAGGCCAAAAGATAAAGCTAATGCAAACTGGATCAGTTGGTGAAGTTACTAATATTGGTCACTACTCCCCCAAACTTATCTCAGATCCAAGTTTGGAAAACGGACAAATTGGCTACATAGTCACAGGTCTCAAAGACCTAAGCCAAGTAAAAGTTGGAGACACTATTACTCTAGAAGACAACGTGGCCGACTCTCCCCTACCTGGTTACAAAGAAGTAAAGTCAATGGTTTTTGCCGGCATCTTCCCCAAAGAAGGTGACGATTACGAAGCTTTGCGCGATGCCATGGATAGATTAAAACTTAGTGACTCAGCTCTAACATTTGAACCAGAACACTCTCAAGCTCTAGGATTTGGTTTTCGTTGTGGTTTCTTAGGGATGCTCCACTTAGATATTTTTCAAGAAAGATTAAAACGTGAATTTGGTTTGCACATTATAGCTACTATCCCAAGTGTGGCTTACAAGGTTGAAAAAACCAATGGCGAAGAGCTAATTGTAAAAAGCCCACAAGACTTGCCAGAAGTGCAACACATAAACAAAATCGAAGAGCCCTGGATGACAGTAGACATAATTACCCCAAGTGAATACATTGGCAATGTTATGAGTCTAGTTTCCGAAAGAAAGGGTAGATATTTGAACACCGAGTATCTTTCTTCTGGTAGCGACAAGCGCGCCCTACTCCACTACGAAATGCCACTTGCATCGCTCATCACCGATTTTTATGATAAACTAAAAACCGTTACTAGTGGTTATGCTTCTCTTAATTATGAATTGAAGCAATACGAAAAAACCGATGTGGTAAAGCTAGACATTTTGATTGCCGAAGACATGGTAGAAGCCCTGGCTACCTTAGTTTGGCGCGACGAAGCCTTCCGTATAGGCAAACAAATTGTTAACTCTCTCAAAGACACTTTGCCAAGACAACAATTTGTGTTGAAAATCCAAGCTGCTATTGGGGGCAAGGTAATTGCCGGTGAAAGGCTAAGTGCTATGAGAAAAGACGTAACTGCCAAACTATACGGTGGTGATGTAACTAGAAAAAGAAAACTGCTGGAAAAACAAAAGAAAGGAAAAAAGAAAATGCTCGCTCATGGTAAGGGAAAAGTGGACATCCCAACAGAAGCATATCTTGCAGTATTAAAAAGATAATTATGGAAAGACGTTTTGATCATAATTTTGAAATGCTCCCAATAGAAGAAAAATTGGGGATTAGTGATATAAGAATAACTGATTTAGATGGTTACATACGGGTGTTAATTAAGTGTAAGCAAGAACCTGACGATGTTGCCCTAGAAAAACTTATGGAATCCAAAGGAATTCTCTTTGAAATAATGAAAGAAAAAGGATTTTTTGGAGAAGATGGCAAGGACACAGAACTGCTAGACGAATTAGTTGTACAAGATATTGAATTGAAAGACGGCACTTATATAATTCACGCAGAAGCAAAAAGAGATATAGACTTTAAAAAAACAAGTTAACCTATGTACAACAACAAAAAATTCAAAACTATTTGGACGATTATAACTATCATTGGTATTTTTGCCATGCTTCTTTTTACTGTAGCCCCAGCTTTTTACGGGCATGGTGGGTACTAGTACTATGAAAAAAGCTATAGACATAGTATTGCTTCCACCAGAAAATGTGATGGATATTTTGATAGATATAAATAAAGCTGGAAAAAGAGATGACGGGAGAGTTGTAGTAATGAACAAAAAAAATATGTTGCCCCACTTAACTTTGGCAATGGCAAATATTGATGAAGTTCATCTTGAAAAAATTAAAGAAATAATTTCTAAATTAGCTTCTGGCACCAAACCAATAGAGGTAGAACTTTTTCAAGAAGGAAAAACATACTATGGACTTGGTGCAAAAAAAGAAAATTTTAAAAATTTATTTGAACAAATTGTAGAAGCGATAGAACCTTACAATTCTCACGATGCAGATAGAGAATCTATCTTTGAGGAGGATAAAGATATAATGGAGCAAAGACATCTTGATTATATAAACAGATTTACGATTGATCAAAATTTTGAAATCTTCAACCCACATGTTACCACCCATAGTAGAAATTTGGCTGGACACAAATTACCAATAAAATTCACAGCTGATCGTTTGGCTATTTGTCACTTAGGTTTTCCTTGTACCTGCCGTGAAATACTTTTTGAAACCAAATTAAAAAAATAATACTTGGCCACGAACTATTGGTCATGCACTACTAACTATGAAATGGTTTACCAAGCATCATGCTCTACAACCACACCATCGTTACCAAATAGAAGTTATACTTCTTTTTGTTTTTGGATTTTTTATCTATATTCCTTACCAACTTCTCATGGAAGAATTTGCATTGGAACAACAAGTTTGGCAATGGTATTTCTTTTGGCCTTGGATGATTTTTTATATACTATACTCTTTCAACACCAGACGAAAAATCAAGCCCTCCGAAAAAATTTCTCCTTTAAAAAGACCTATTGCTCATTGGGTATTGCTGGGTCTAACCCTAATAGCTCTGCATGTACAACCTCGGTCTATGGAACAGCTTCTTTCGGTAGACCTAATGTTTGCAATATTTAGTTTGTTTTTAGCAGACTCTTATTGGAGCTTTAAGAATGTGCGAATTGCGAATCGCACGAATATGCGAATAAAATAAAATTCGTAAATTCGCAATATTCGTAATTCGCACATAAATAATCTTATGAATAAAACCTGGCAACTATTGTCCGAACCAAGCCAAGAATTTATAAATAATTTCCCAGACCTCCCACCTGTGGTGGCCAGTTTATTATTTCACCGAAATCTACATACCCAAGAACAAGTAGATGAATTTCTCAATCCAGACTACTCTACCGACATCCACGATCCGTACCTCTTTCAAGATATGGAAAAAACTGTAGATAGGATTTTTGAAGCTATGGAAAAAAATGAAAGAATCGTGGTCTATGGAGATTACGATGCCGATGGAGTTTCGGCAGCTGTTATCCTTACTTCTCTATTTCGTGCACTCAATTATGAAAATTTTGATATTTTTCTACCCCACAGAGAAGTAGATGGCTATGGTCTAAACAAAAAAAATATCCAAACTTTTCACAATGAAAATACCAAATTAGTCATTACTTGTGACTGTGGCATTAGCAATTACGAAGAAGTAGAACTCGCCAATGAGCTGGGATTAGATGTAATTATTACTGATCATCACTCTATACCAGCCAAAATCCCCAATGCCTACGCCATAGTCCACCCCAAGATTGAATCCGAACCTTACCCAGACAAAAGTTTGGCTGGTGGAGCAGTGGCTTTTAAACTAATGCAGGCCATACTAAGAAAACATAAAAAGAGCAATGAAAAACTACCCAATGGTGAAAGTCACGAAGCGTTTGAAAAGTGGCAGCTAGATATGGCAGCTATTGCTAGTGTAGCCGATATGGTGCCACTCTTGGGAGAATCTAGAACTCTTACCAAATATGGTTTGATAGTGCTAGAAAAATCTAGAAGACTTGGCATGAAAAAACTTTTTCTAGAATCTGGCCTAATGCAAGAAGATGGTAGTTTTAAAAGAAATGTTTCCGAAGATACTATTGGTTTTCAAATTGCTCCTCGCATCAATGCCGCTGGCCGTATGAACCATGCCAATGTGGCTTACAAACTACTTGTTTCCAAAGTTGGTACAGATGCTGTAGACCTAGCCTACGAGCTAGAGCAAAACAACAACGACAGAAGAACTCTAACCGAAGAACTGGTAGCCGAAGGAATAAAACAAGTCGAAGAAAACCAGCTTAATAATCCAGTTCTATTTGTAGTTGGAAAGGAATGGTCTACTGGCATTGTGGGCCTAGTTTCTGGAAGACTCAAAGAAAAGTACCAAAAGCCTACCATTGTAATGGCTATTAATAATGGCGAAGTAACTGGTTCTGGTCGCAGTATAGAAGGCTTTAGTCTAATAGAGAGCTTGCAAGAAATGCCCCAAATGTTTAGCAAATTTGGTGGCCACCCCATGGCCTGTGGTTTTACTCTGGCCAGCGAAGACAAGGTAGACGAAATGAAAGCCAAACTGATTGAAAAATTTGAAGCCAAAACAAAAGATATAGATACTAGCCCAAAAATAAAAATAGATGCCGAGCTCGACCTTAGCGAAGTCAATTGGGAACTATATGATGTTCTAGATAAATTTGCCCCATTTGGCCAAGCCAACCCTAAGCCAAAATACATGAGCACTGGTTTGAAAGTTTTGAGCGTAGAAGCGATTGGCGCTGGAGCCAAGCATATCAAGCTAATGCTCCAGAGTAAAAAAGGACTAATTAAAAAAGCTGTTGGCTGGAGCCTGTGCGCGGGTAGCGACCCAAACTGGTGCGAACTTTTGCAAGAAAACGATATTATTGATATAGTTTTTGAAATTGGTGTAAACGAATGGAATGGAAATAGAGAATTGCAATTGACGATTGTGGATCTTAAAAAGAGTGAGTAGGCAGGAGGCAATAGTAACTAGAAACACTCTATTGCCTACTGCCTATACCCTACTGCCTAAAAAATATGAAACTATTCATCTACACAGACGGAGGTTCGCGTGGTAACCCTGGTCCGGCTGCTACTGGCGTGGTTATCAAAGACGAATCTGGAAAAGTACTGGCCAACTATGGTGAGTATCTTGATATTGCTACCAACAACTTTGCCGAATATTCTGCCATAATATCTGGTCTCAAAAAAGCTAAAAATTTGGGTGCCGACGAGGTAGAGTGTATCTCTGACAGCAAACTGGTAGTAGAGCAGCTAAACAGAAATTGGAAGGTAAAAGAACCTAGTATTCAAAAACTTTTTTTACAAGCTTGGAACGAACTGCAAAATTTTAAAAAAGTAACTATCAAACACACTTTGCGCGAAGGTAACAAAGAGGCCGATGCTGAAGTGAACAAAGTACTTGATAACCAAAAGTAAGCATGCTTGCAGAGATACTAAATCACCAAATACAAGATACTATTTTTAGTATACTTTTTGTTTTGGTCGTAATAGCAATCCCATTTGCTTCGTACTTTTATGCTAAAAAAGTAAATCCTTTGCCCTACAAAAAACTTGGTAAAAAAGAACAAAACGAGAGATCAGTTCTGTACGCTCGCGTTAATGGTTTCTTGATTTTGCCTTTTTTTATATTATTAATTGCGTCTATTTGGTGGCAATTTAAATATCTTTTTTTACTAACGTTTTTTGCTTGGTTATTTGTGTCTATATTTTATGCATCTTATCGTTACAGAGAAGGAATAAAGCAAAGAGTAAAGAAAAAATATCCAGAATTCCAAAATTTTGGAGAAGATTATCAAACTGTAATCCCAGACATAGAAGTTGAAAATCTTTTTAGAAAATTGCGTTACAAGGGAGCGATTGCTTTGGTAGCATATATTTTTGCACTTTCTTTACCTGTTATTTTTATTGTTTATACAGCTTTGTCAAAAAGAGCCCAACAAGACAATTATTTGGTACTAGAAATTTCTTTCTTAATTGGGATAGCGGCCCTTTTGATGTTTTTTATCTTTACTTGGTTTTCTTTGGAAGAAATGAAATTATCTTTGCTAAATAGCGATACTACTACAGTTTTTTATTGTTCAAAATGTAGTAAAACTAACAAATTCAAAATAAATAATCTAAAATCAGCCAAAGAAGTTTTTGTACTTTCCAAAGCTTTGCCAAAAGCAATTTTTGTAGCGACTACCCTAAATACAAAAAAATTAAATGTAGAGTGTAAAAATTGCGATAATATTATTTATAACAAAAAAAAGTAACTCAACAGATGAAGAAAAATAATAAAAAATGTTTATTAACCTTTTAAGATCGGTATATATTACTGGTCTAGGTTCTTTAATATATTTTTACATTTTTGTATTTTTTTATTTTAATATACTAATCCTTGGCGCAACATACCTAGCTCACATAGCACTTTCTATTGTGCTTATTTTTAAAGGGAAAACCAGGACAGTAATATATCCTATATTATTTATAATACTCTTACCAAATATTGTTATAAATTTCGTACCAGGGAAAACTTGCAAATATTTCGCTGGAAGTGAATATGTGCAAACAAAAGATTGTACTTGTTTAGGTATAGAAAAAACAAAATTAAGAAGCCCCAGTACACAGTGTATTGGAGTAATTAGAAAATGCTATGAGCTTAATTTAAAAATGAATTATGATGGGGAGCTTAAACCTTCGAATAAAGAAGAAATAATATGTAAATAAAAATTCCCTATATGGGAATTTTTATAAATTTAATTTAATTCTTCACTCAATTCTTCCAAAATCTTCTTCATCTTTCTACCAGCTTTCTTTGGTACATCTACTATTACTTTTACATACTGACTCCCCCTACTACCACCTCGCAAATGTGGAATCCCTAGACCTTTTAGCCTAATTTTTTGGTGAGACTGGGTACCACTTGGCACTACTAGCTTTTTTCTACCATCTAGAGTTTCTATTTCAATCGTATCGCCAAGCACAGCTTGTGGATAGGTAATGTGCAAATCTGTGTGTACATCATAACCATCGCGTACAAAGTTTTTGTCGCTATCTACATGTACCACAACATACAGGTCCCCTGCTTGCGACCCAGCTCCCCCACTTTCTCCTTTGCCTGTTAAGCGAATGGTTTCGCCATTGTCTATACCAGCGGGAATTTTTACTTTGTAAACAGATTCACTTTTTACACTACCAGCACCACTACAGTGCTTACATTTTTTCTCGGCAGTTTCTCCCTGGCCATCACAAGCTGCACAGTAGTTTACCGTTTCCATAGGGCCTAGTATGGTTTGTTGCACTCGTCTTACTTTGCCTTGGCCATCACAGTCATCACATTTTTTCATGCTGCTGCCTGGCTCGTTGCCATCTCCTTTACAAACATCACATTCATTTTGTTTGTTTAGTTTTATTTCTCGCTCTACTCCAAAGACTGCTTCTTTAAAATCTAATTTTACATTTACCTGTACATCGTTTCCTCTGCGTTGTCTGCGTCTACCGCCACCTCCACCAAACATACCGCCAAAAATATCTCCAAAATCCATACCTCCAAAGTCAAAGTGCATACCGCCACCGCCTTGACCCCTGGCTGCTCGCATAAAATCTTCCCAACCAGCTCCCCCACCAAATCCACCTTGCTGAGCAAAGTCAGAGCCAAATTGGTCGTATTGTTTGCGTTTGTCTTCGTCTCCTAATACCTGAAAAGCCTCGTTCACTTCTTTGAACTTTTCTTCGTCTCCATCTTTTTTGTCTGGGTGGTATTTGTGAGCTAATTTACGAAAAGCTTTTTTGATTTTGTCGGCACTAGCGCTTTTCTCCACACCGAGAGTTTTGTAATAATCTTTGGACATGACTTTTTATATAATTTACTTTTTTAACAAGTCCCCTCTCCTTCTAGGAGAGAGGCAGCCTGCCTGCCGGTAGGCAGGGGTGAGGTCTTAAGCTAGATAGAGACCTCCCTCTGCCTCCCTCCTATCAGGAGGGAGAACTTTCTATGTTAGTTTAAATCATTATTTTTTTACCCCAGGCCCCCCTTCACCTCTTTCTATTTTCATCTCTGCCAAAAGTTCAAGGTATTTTTCATCTGTTATAGGAGTACCATCTTTTTCTACCCATTCTGCTCCCAAATCAAAAGCACGCTCCATTGCTTTTTTTGCCATTCTTAATTTTTCTTTGTTTGGATCATCACCTTCGTCTAATAAATTACCAAATTTACCAAATCCCTCTACCAAAGTATCTTTTTCAAAACTCAAATAACATTTGGGACAAATTTTTTCAGATGAATCATTTGGGAATCAGCTTCGGTTATTTGTATAAGCACCGCAGTTGGAACATCTTAGGTAATAAGACATAAATTTATATTTAATTAAAGCAAGTAGAGCTTATTCTACCCTACTTGCCTTTATAAACAAAATTATTGTTTATCTTCATCAACCACTTCTCCCTCTACAGAACCATCTTCACCTTTTTCTTCAGCCTTTGGTTCTTCACCACCTTGCTGCGAAGCAGCCTGCTCAGATTGATAAAGTTTCATACCCACAGCCTGAGCATCTTTAGAAAGCTCTTCAGAAGTCTTTTTAATTTCTTCTATATCTTCTTTTTCCAAAGCAGCTTTTATAGCGGCTAGGCCATCTTCTACTTTTTTCTTTTCTTCATCAGTAACTTCAATCTTTTTCTCTTCTACATCTTTCATCATTTTTTCCGTAGTATAAATCATGGTGTCGGCAGTATTTTTTACATCAATCATTTCGCGTTTTTTCTTGTCTTCGTCGGCATGGGCTTCGGCGTCTTTTTTCATTTTTTCAATTTCGTCTTCGCTTAGTCCACTGCTGGCTTCAATCCGAATAGATTGTTCTTTGCCAGTGCCTTTGTCTTTGGCAGATACATTTACAATACCATTGGCATCGATATCGAATTTAACTTCGATCTGTGGTACACCACGTGGAGCTGGTGGGATACCGTCTAGCATAAATCTACCAAGAGATTTATTGTCGGCAGCCATCTCACGTTCACCTTGTAGTACATGAATCTCTACGCTAGGTTGACTATCTGCAGCAGTAGAAAACACCTGAGATTTGCTAGTTGGAATAGTGGTGTTTCTTTCAATCAGTTTGGTACAAACTCCTCCCATGATTTCGATACCTAGTGAAAGTGGAGTTACGTCTAGTAGCAAAATATCTTTGCCCAGGTCACCTTGCAACTGACCAGCTTGGATAGCCGCTCCGATAGATACGACTTCGTCTGGGTTTACACTAGCATTTGGCTTTTTGCCAAAAAATTCTTCTACCTTTTTTTGTACTAGTGGCATACGAGTCATGCCACCTACCATAATTACTTCGTCAATGTCTCCTTTACTCATCCCAGCGTCTTCAATCGCTTTTTTCACTGGGCCCATGGTTTTTTCTACTAGCTCGCCTACTAGCTCTTCCATCTTGGCGCGAGATAGTTTTATATTCAAATGTTTTGGACCGTCAGCTGTGCTGGTAATAAATGGTTCATTAATTTCACTTTCCGGAGTACTAGACAATTCTATCTTAGCTTTTTCGGCAGCGTCTTTTACACGTTGGAGTGATAGTGGATCAGAACTTAGGTCTACCCCTTCGCTCTTTTTAAACTCTTCTAAGATCCACTCGATAATCTTTTTATCAAAGTCGTCTCCACCCAAGTGAGTGTCTCCATTGGTAGCTTTTACTTCTACAGTAGAGTGGCCGTCTTCGGCATCGTGAGAAATATCTAGTACAGACACATCAAAAGTACCACCACCCAAATCGTATACTACAATTTGTTGGTCATCTTTTTTATCAAATCCGTAGGCAAAAGCAGCCGCAGTTGGTTCGTTGATTACACGAAGCACTTCTAGCCCGGCAATTTCACCGGCATGTTTGGTAGCCTGGCGTTGAGAATCATCGAAGTAAGCTGGTACTGTAATTACAGCTTGAGTGATTTTTTCACCAGTTTTTTCTTCGGCATCTGCTTTTAGTTTTTGCAAAACCATAGCCGATATTTCCGGAGCAGTATAATCTTTATCGTTCATTTTTACTTTTACTCTGTCGCCATCTGGGACTACCTCAAATGGGACATGTTCTTTTACCAAATCCACTTCTTTGTCATTGGCCTTGCGACCAATAAGACGTTTTACAGAATACAAAGTATTCTTGGGGTTGGTTACCGCTTGGCGCTTGGCTAGTTGCCCTACCAATCTTTCGCCAGATTTGCCCACAGCCACCATAGATGGAGTGGTTCTGTTTCCCTCTTTGTTTTCTAGTACTTTTGGTTGACCACCTTCTGTAATAGCCATTGCAGAGTTGGTAGTACCTAGGTCAATTCCGAGAATTTTACTCATATATATTAATTTATTAGTTGATTAGATTATTAGTTAATTAGTAGTGCAGTCATCCTGAGCGTAAGCGAAGGATCTCTTCGGACTTCCACTGAGATCCTTCGCTTACGCTCAGGATGACTTTTTGTTAATTATTAATTAAACCTATTTCACATCATGCTGTCCAGGCCACAAAGCTTTTGGCACGATCTCCCACAAATGTGGCTCATAACCAGTTTTGTCTTCGTCTTGTCTGGTTTTTGCTATATAGGGTATTATCTTTCTATCATCAAAAAAGAAAGACCTAGACAAATCTGAAGCAAATATCAATTCTACACTCCAATACGTTTCTGCTTCAGGTATCACATCTATTGGAACTTTTTCATTTTTGAAAAAGCTATGTTCGTCATTAAGTTTACTATAAATATATTTTTCACCTTTGGTCTCAGGTTTTTTATTTCTTATATCAAATATTTTATCGGCTGTTTTTGTTAGCCATTCTTCGTCAAAACGCCTTTCCTCAGACATCGAATAAACTACCACAGCTGGATATTCTCCATACTCTGGCGCAGAAAATAATTTATTATTTGCCTGCACAATAGACGCTAAAACAATTTTAGAGTCCTTTGTTAGTAGGTCTTCTCCTTTTTTGTAAGCTCTACGCAAAGTGAGTTGACCACCAAAATACGCTGCCAAAAAAACCAAACCAGGCATGATCAAATTAGAATAATCTCTACCAGTAAAAAAATTATAGACCGCTATAACTATCAACACAACCATACTGGTGTAATAAACAAAAACTGAAAATTTATGCATCCCACTTTCACTCCTGACCAAATCAAGAAAGGGATCTGGTAATTCGCCTGCTTTTAGTTTTAAATTCTTTAACTTGGAAAAATCCATAAATTTTATAAATATTCGATTAAACTCTTACTAAATTACTTTTTAATTTATTTACTTACTATCACCTTCGCCGCTTTTATCACCTTGCCATCTTTTATATATCCACTATCCATTTCTTTTAAAATAGTTCCAGGCTCTTGATCTGATTCTTCTTCGCTCAAAGCCTCGTGCAACTCCGGATCAAATTTTCCACCTACAGTTTTAATCTCTTCCACATTATAATTTTTCAAAATATCACCGAATTGTTTTTTTATAAACCCAATCCCTGCTGTCCAATTTTCTTGTTCCTTGCTCATTGTTCCTTGTTCCATGGCAAAGGCTTTTTTAAAATTATCATATACCGGTATAAAATCTTCCAGAATCTGTCTTTCACTTAGCTTGACCAATTCACTCCTGTTGTTTTCTACTTCCTTTACCAAATTTTTATAATCAGCTTGGGCTCTTTGCCAACCAGCTTTGTACTCTCCACACTTTTCACAAGCTTGTTCATTTTCTTTGTTATCCTCCGGGTGATCAGCCGAAGGCTGATTTTTTGTTCCTTGTTCCTTAGTCATAAATTATTGTAAATCTTTAATAAATTCTAATATTCCCATTGTTTTTCTGTACGGCATACGCATTGGTCCTACCAGGGCTATTACGTTATCATCCATTTTTATAGTTACAGTGCTATAATTTTCTCCAAAAGGATTTCCAGAACCAAGCATTACAGCCGAATCTTCTAGTCCCATACGATCGAGCAATTCTAGCATATAATTTTCACATTCATCAAAAACTGCCGAAATACTTATAGTTTGATCAAAATCATGAAACTCTGGTTGACTAAACAAATTGGACAAACCTGTGTAGTACAAACTATTGTCTGGAAAAGAAACAATTACAGCTCCGCCCATATAACCAGACAAATATTTGGCAATCTGTTTTAACTTGGCATTTTGCTCGGCTTCGGCTTGTCTAATTTGTTGGAGTTCTTCTCTAACTCGTTTTTTTGGTTCTACTGGCTTCATTACATTTTGGATGTAATATTTGTAACCAGCTTCTGTGGGGACACGACCGGCCGAAGTATGAGGGTGGCTTAGATAGCCCATTTCTTCTAATTCTCGCAGCTCATTTCTTACTGTAGCTCCACTCATTTCTAGTCCGGCTGTTTCTACCAAAAATCTAGAGCCCACTGGTTCAGCGGTCTCAATATAGCTTTCTACTACCAAAGCCAAAAGCTGTTTTTTTCTATTTGTAAGGTTATCACCCGCCCAACTTTCTATCTTCATAGTAATTCTTCAAAACTTTTTTAATATAGTTTCTACCTCAACCTGTTTTTAAAAATTTTTCCCTAGCTTTAGCGTCTTTGATATTCTGATAAGCTTCGTAGTAAACCAGGGTAAAGGGTCTCCTGTATTTGGTAGAAAAATTCTTGCCACCATTGTGCTCTACCAATCTTTTTTTAGATCATTGGCATAACCCGTGTATAGAGCATCGTCTTCTTGACTTTGTAGTAAATAGACATAATACATAGCAAAATAGAAAGTTGGGCAGGTTATCACTCATATTAGTAGAGTGATACTATCATGCCCAAAAAAAGCTGTCAACGTTTATCCACAAGTGCTAATCAAACACAAAAAAATCCCTAAATTTAGGGATTTTTTTAGCTAAAAATTTTATTTTATTTTTCGGCGGTTTTGCTGTACTCACTAATATTGGCAATTTCACTAAGCAAAATATTTTCTACAAAAATTCCTCTGGAGTAAAATATTCTTTCTAATTCGTTTTTTAGATCTGTCTCCACAGCATCTCTTTGGGCGCCCATCATTTGGTCTTGTTCGTAGCGACTAGCTACCATGCGGATACGACTGCGCACGGTAGGACGAATAATTTTGGCTACAAAATCTTCTCCTATAGTTTGCCAAATAGCCGGGATTTGATGAATATCCAATCTAAGTAAGATTGTTCCTTCTACTCCGATACGTTTACCATCTTGAGTCACAGCAGCAATGGGAATGTCTCCCATAGCTTTTTCATTGATAGCATTAAAATCTCTATTGATACTGTATTCCAAAGTTTGAGTGTTAAAAAGTTTGGC
Organism: uncultured Gammaproteobacteria bacterium; assembly: GCA_964345045.1. Classification (GTDB taxonomy): domain Bacteria; phylum Patescibacteriota; class Patescibacteriia; order Magasanikbacterales; family UBA922; genus XYB1-40-15. The sequence continues at coordinate 289,280 of CAYFPM010000001.1, read as the reverse complement.
CTTTTGCCAAAAAGGAATTTTGAAATGTAGTCCTGGTGTAAGAACTTTTTTCAATACTCCCCTACCCAAATCATAAACACAAGCTACGTATCCTGGTGGAACGTAAATAAAGAGTCCTTTGAGGACATCCTCCATTACAAATGAATACATCAATTTGTCCAATGATTCTGACATATTTTATTTATTAAATACTAAGCCGGTTTAGCCTTGTTTTTTATACTACGAAACATACCTCGACTTAACCAACCAATGATAATAGAAAATACCATTGATGTCAATATAAAGAGAGCTTTTACCATCGGCAACGTCCAAAGTACAATAAACACCCCAATTGGGAAAAGTACAAAATAAGCCAAATCTCCTTTGTTGAGAGGAGTTTCTCTTTTGCGGAATTCTAGATAAATTTCCAAAAATAACATTGTTGTAACTATACCAGGAAATACATAACCATATCTAGCCTCTAGCTCAAATCCATAAAAAATAGTTTCAATCTTACCTGGAAAAGCTATGGTCGGGTATAATATTTTTAGCAGCTTCTCTCCAGTGATCCCTCGCAAAAATACTTGATACAAAAGTACCAATACCAAAAGCTGCATCCCCAGTGTTACTACTTTTGCCCATGGTTGTACTTTTCTTTTGCGAAGAACTTTTCTTACTTCTTCTTTTTGCAAGATTGGATCATTGGCATAAGATTTTTGTACATCTTTTACCTCTTGTACCAAATCTTCGTTTCTAACTCGGTTCCTTTCACTTACCAATGTAAACGGGAGCAAAGCTGTACGAAGAATTATAGTAAGATAAACTATAGCCCAACCCAAATTTTGATCTGTCCAATTGTTGTATACCCAAATCAAAAAATTAAAAAGTGGCTGGTATAGATAATCGTTCCAAATAGTAAGCATATGTTTTATAGCCATATAATAGCAAATTTAGCTATAAAAGTCTACTGAAATTTGAAAAATCACCTAAATTTGTTATCATAAATAGGCTGAGTCTGCCTCCAAAAAACGTAGCCAACGCTGGCTGTAATCGACCTTGGGGGGTAAGATTGATCCGGGTAGACCAAGGACATTGGCAGATGCCGAGAGATCCCCACCATTGGAGCACATTCCTCTAATCTACCAACTAAGTAAAGTATAAAAGAGAGGAAGTCCCATGCTGCGGATCCCAAAGTTGAAACTGGTATTCAAGGCTTATCCAGATCTATCCTACAGACTCGGCACCGAATCAAAACAAAAAAACACCGACAAAAATCGGTGATTTTTATTTGCTAAAAAAATAAAAAGGATTATTTTTGTTCCTTCTCCCAATCTTCTGCTTTTTTACAATAGTCTTCTTTTATTTCTTCAAAATATTTTTTGACTGCCTCGTACTCATTGGGAACTTCACCATCCAATATTGCGCGCTCTAATTCTTTTTTAATTGAACCAATAGTTGGCCCTGGTTTAAGACCACAGATCTTCATAATTTCTTCTCCACGCACCGGAGACTGAAATTCTCTCAATTTATCTTTTTCAATTACTTCTTCTATCCTCTCATTTAATACATCATAATTTTTTAATCTTCTGGCCTTTTTATTTTGGTTACCGGTTGTAATATCGCTACGACACAAAAAAAGCAAATCTTCCAAATCATCTCCAGTGTTAACAATTAATCTACGTACAGCACTATCAGTTATTCCTTTGTCCATTAGCGCAATTGGTTGCAAATGCCACCGGATTAATTTGCAAACAAACTTACTTTCGTCTGTAGAAAGTCGCAAGCGTCTATTTATATCTCTGGCCATTTTTTTGCCCAGGTGTTCGTGCATATCAAATGTCCAACCACGGCCACGAATAAATTTCTTGGTTTGAGGTTTGGCAATGTCGTGCAAAAGTGCAGCATAACGCAAAATTGGTTTATCTGTTAACTCGGCAATATTGTCTACCACTGCAAAACTATGAGACAAATTATCTTTGTGACTATAACCTTTTTGCTCTTCTACTCCAGAAAGCTCGTTTACTTCTGGTAAGAAATAATCGAATAACTTGGTACCATAAAGCAGCCACAGACCAACTGATGGTTTTTTTGTTGCCAAAAGTTTGAATAGTTCTTCTTTTATTCTTTCTTTGGAAATTATTTTTAATCTTTCAGCATTTCTTTCTATAGCTTCTAGAACTTTTGGTTCAATAGCAAAATCCAGCTGAGCTGCAAACCTAGCAGCCCTCATCATTCGCAAAGGATCATCAAAAAATGTTTCATCCGGATCAAGAGGAGTTTTCAAAATTTTTGCCTTCAAATCTTTTTGCCCATCGAATGGATCGACTACTTTGCCAAGTTTTCCCAATGCCCCAACCTTTCTAGCCATTGCATTGACTGTAAAATCTCGCCTGCTCAAATCTTCTTCCAAAGTAGCCGGAGAAACAACTGGTTTTCTAGAGTCTTTTTCGTATTTCTCACTTCTGGCTCCGGCAAATTCTACTTCCAGATCTATTATTTTTTGACCTTCTTTGTTTTCGTGAGTAAATACGTATCTGGCAGTATCAAAATCTGAAAATTCTACCAAAGATCCAGCTTCTTTTAATTCTTTATCAACTGCTTTGGCAAATTCCAATCCAGAACCAAGCACTACAAAGTCTAGATCTTTTTTAATTTCTTTTCCCAAAATTTCATCACGCACAAAACCACCCACAATGTAGACTTCTGTTTTTGTAGCTTTGGAAACTTTGTAAATTGTTTTAAAAACTTTCTTTATATCCATATCTTAAGTAAGATAAAAAAGGATGAGAGTCCCAATGGCCACTCTATAAACTACAAACGGCATAAAACTCCACTTTTGGATTATCTTCATTAAAAACTTGATAGCTAGAAAACCACTGATTGTGGAAGCCAAGAAGCCTACTAAAAACGTATTGTCCCATTGCCCCATTGTTCCATTGTTTATTACTTGAAAAAGTTTGTAGACTCCGGCCAAAGTTATGACCGGCACCGACATAAGAAAACTAAATTCGGCAGCAGACTTTTTGTCTAGCTTAGCAAATAGCCCGGCAGTCATAGTAATACCAGAACGAGAAGTCCCTGGGATTAAAGCTATTGCCTGAGCCAAGGCAATAAACAACACATTTTTAAAAGTTATTTTTTCTAAGTCTTTGTTGGCTTTTTTGTCTGCAAGGCCTTTGCCAAAACCATCGGCAGCAGCCAGTACCACTGCCCAAAAAATTAGACTAACTCCCACCACCCAAGGCGAACGCAAACTAGTCTCTACAAAATCCCCCAGTAGCAATCCAAATAAACCAGCTGGGATAATGCTAAGCAAAAGAAACCATCCTAGTCTAGAAACATTTGTTTCCTCTCCCCCTTTTAGGGGGAGACCCCGCGAGCGGAGCGAGCGGGAAGAGGGGGTCTGCGGAAGGGAGGACGAGTCTAAGGGAGTACCGGCAGTCTGACCAATATTCTTGGAAAAAAGAGACTTTACTATCTGCCACAGCTTTTTTCTAAAATAAAAAATTACTGCCACCAAAGTGCCCATATGCACCACTACATCGAAAGCCAAACCCTGATATGCCCAGCCAAAAATATGTGGCATAAATACAAGATGGCCAGACGAAGAGACTGGCAAAAACTCTGTTAAACCTTGGATTATGCCCAAAACTAGGGCTTCTAGAGCTGTCATATACAGAGATAATAGCTTATTTTAGGCAAAAAAGCAATCTTATGCCTTGACAATACCTAAAAAATATAATAGAATGGCTTGTCGCGTGACCCACTCCTAGCTAGCGAGAAGGGATGACCCCACGAAAGGGGGTGCCTCTTGCACAAAATACTGGTAGTGGACACCAACGTGAGGTTCCCGATGGCAGAGATGTTACATCGGGGCATCTCACGCTGTGTGAAAAGTGTGGAAGTTTCGTCGACCAGCGATGGCGGCGAAGGAATTCAACGAGCACAATCCGGACAATTCCGCCTGGTTATTGTAAACCTAGGTAAGGACGCGTTCGGTTTGCGATTTGTTCAGGAACTCCGAGGAACCGACTGGGAGACTTCTGTCGTCATAACTTCTGGCTGGTCGAGCGCTGTTGTGCCCGAAATGCGCCAGTTGATTGAAGGTGGGATAATTCAGGGGTACTTGGAAAGACCTTACACTTCCGACACGTTGAAAGGGGTGGTGAATGCCGCCCTAAACATACTTCCCCGAAAGCAACCGGCGGACAAGTTGCTTGGGGCCCCTCAAACTGACAAAACGGAAGCCCACCTGCGCCTCCTCTTGAGGCCAGGTAGGGATGAAGGGTCTGAACTTCCTTAGGTGAAGAGTTGGGTCACGCGACACTCAACTTCTCAAAAAACAATCCCGTACCTAATTGGTACGGGATTTTTATTTAACTTATTTTAATTTTTAATTCTTCTACTTTGTCCAATTTTTCCCAAGGGAATTCGTCTCGACCAAAGTGTCCGTAGGCTGCCGTAGCTTTGTAAATAGGCTTTAGTAGATCTAGCTGCTCTATAATAGCTTTTGGTCGAAAATCAAAAACTTCTTTAACAATTTTTTCAATTTCGTTATCTGATTTTTTGCCAGTTCCAAAAGTTTGTACCAAAATACTAACCGGGTCAGTCACCCCAATAGCATAAGCTACTTGCACTTCACACTTGTCGGCCAATCCGGCAGCGACTACATTTTTGGCTACGTAGCGAGCATAGTAAGAAGCAGATCTGTCTACCTTGCTTGGATCTTTGCCAGAAAAACATCCTCCACCATGGCTACCATGTCCACCATAAGTATCGACAATAATTTTTCTACCGGTTAAACCAGCATCTCCTACCGGCCCTCCGATTACAAACTTACCTGTAGGGTTGATATGGTATTTGGTATTTTCGTCCAACCAATCTCCACAAACTGGTTTTACAATTTTTTCAATTACATCTTCACGAATAGTTTCTAGTGATATGTCTGGATTGTGTTGGGTAGAGACTACTACAGTATCAATTCTTTGAGGTTGCCCATCTACGTACTCTACTGTTACCTGGCTCTTGGCATCGGGACGCAAATAATTTAGCTCTTTTGCTTTTCGCACTTCTGATAATTTTTTGGTAATTTTGTGTGCCATTATAATTGGTAGTGGCATGTATTCCGGAGTTTCATTACTGGCATAACCAAACATCAATCCTTGATCCCCTGCTCCCAATTCTTTTTCTTGCCCTTCGTCTACTCCCATAGCAATATCTGGTGATTGCTCCGAGATAGCAGACAAGACTCCACAAGTACTTCCTTCAAATCCAAAAGAAGGATCATTGTAACCAATTTCCAAAATTGTATCGCGAGCGATCTTTTGTACGTCTACATAAGTCTTGGTACGCACTTCTCCGGCAACAATTACAAAACCGGTTTTGGTAAGACACTCTACGGCTACTCTTGCCTCTGGATCGTCGGCAATAATTGCGTCTAGGACTGCGTCGGATATCTGATCACAAATTTTGTCCGGATGCCCTTCGGATACAGATTCCGAAGTAAAATAATATTTTTCTGACATACTAAAAAAGCTTACAAGGCCTGTGAGGCTTGCTAGGCTCACAAGGCTTTAATAATAAAAAAACAACGCTAAGTTGTTTGAGAAGATAGGATGCATTTTGGGAATGCATGAGGACGTTGTTGAGCAGTAACCAATTGGTATAGGTAAACCGGCCAACAACGAACACCATTTTCTCAACATGATTTAGAAGCAGCTTTGTAAGCCTAGCAAGCTTTGCAAGCCCCCTAAGCCTCTAAAACAACTTCCATACACTATACACCGCCCCTAGAGACAATGCAAGTAACAGTGCCATACCTATAAAAGCTGTGTGATGTAGGTTGTATTTGCCTCTTTTCCAATGCCCCATTTGTTTGGCTCGCCAGTACATAAGCAAGATTAGCAAAGATTCTATACTCATAAGGATGCCACCAACCACATTTAGAGCAACGATAAAATCTCTAAATCCAAACACAAAAACCAAATATGGCGGCAAACAGGCAATAGCTGTTGCCAGTATTCTATTTACTTTGTAATCCCAACTTAATGAATCTGTCATAGCTAGCCCCACCATAAGTGCACTTGTCCCCATAGCCAAAGCAGCAAAAATATTTCCAAATACAAACACGGCTTTACCAACTTTTTGCCCCAAACCGATGGTGGCTATTTCTGTAGTTTCTAGACCGGTTGCTCCTACTACTACAAAAGAAAACAAAGCATAAATAAAAATACTAACGATAGAAGAAATAACAATCGCTTTTTTGAAAGTAACATCTCTTTTTATAAGCAAACTGTGTGCTTCTGGGATAGCATTGACCCCGTGATATGCAAACAAAAGTACACCATAAGGCAAAAATATATGTGCCAAATCTACATGACCCAAATGTGGCAACTCTATATGTGGAGCAGATACGGCTGCAATACCTATGGCTACCAACAAAATTCCTAAACTCAAAAAAAGTTCTACTGTTTTTATAGTTCGAAGTCCTACAAAAATTAAAAATGCAATAACAATAAAAAAAACAGAACTCCAGAAAAAAGGGGTATTGCCAAAAAGTTCTGCCAAAGTTTGACCTTCTCCAATTATGTACGCGCTTATAGATCCCATTCCCAAAGAATACATCAATATAGCCATGATCCATTTTCCGGTTTTTCCCAGATATCTTCCGGCAAAACCAACCAGCTGCATTCTCTTGCCGTTGTTTACAGCGATCTCCCCTACCAACAGGTTCAATCCCATCATTAGGATACCTACTAGTATAATATAGGTAATTCCAAAACCAACTCCGATTTTGGCAATTACAAAAGGTACTCCCAAGATCCCGGCTCCAATGGTAGTACTTATTATAAGAGCGGTAGCTTGGAACAAGGTAAGCTCTCTACGAAAAATTCCATGGTGCTTGATTAGCTTGGTTTCTTTTAATGGTTCGTATGGTTTTTCTTCTATCATAATGGACACATTATATCACATCTTGACGACTCAATCACTTTCTGGTATATTTAATCTCATCAAAAAAGCGCGCCTAGCTCAGTTGGTTAGAGCATCTCGTTTACACCGAGGGGGTCGGGGGTTCGAATCCCTCGGCGCGCACGAAATAAAAAAATCACCAGATGGTGGTTTTTTTGTTTTGTAAGTGCACAGGGATTCGAACCGGGGATGGTAAGGGGCAGAGCCCCTTACATGCCGAGGAAAGTCCACGAAAACCCGAAGGTTTTCGTGAGAGCGAAGCGAGTGAGATTCCCTCGGCGCGCACAGAAAAAAAAGCTACTGAAAAGTAGTTTTTTTGTTTTGTAAAACATTCCCCCCCTAAATTGACGTAAATATAAAAATATGTTAATTTAATTTGTCATAACAATAGTTATGATATTTTTTGTTTTTTTCACCCCCAACCCCGCCAAGTAGCGGAAGGAGAGCAAAGATGCTCGAGAGCACCCAAAAGATGTACACCAAAATGCGTGAATCCCTAGGTTCATATCCACTAGAACAAATTTTCTGGCCACTACAGATGATGCTGATCCAACTAGGGATCGAACACGCCCAACGTGTTCAACTGGAATCCCAGATTGCCACTGTAGTTCACGACACCGAGGGTGAACCAGAAGCTGTTCAAGAAATCTACAAGCTCCTCCAAAGGAGCGGAACGGTAATTCGTCCCTCTCTCCACGATAGGACAGAAGTCTTTGTGGGGCATCTGACTCCATATATGATCGGCCACAAAGGTCAAAAAGTCCTTGACTTTGGCTGCGGAGATGCCGAAATCATGCTCCGGCTTTCGGAACGACTGGGACCATTTGGTCAAACGGTATTATACGACGTATCGGACTACCGTATCCACGAGGCTACTCAAGCTTCCGGTTTCCAGTTTACTACAGATTGGGAAGAAGTGATCAAGGCCGCGCCTTTTGACGTGGCGGTTGCATCTACGGTACTCCATCATTGCGATGATCCAATTGCAGAAATAGATCGCCTCTTGCAGGTGGCCCAAAAAGTGGTGATCATAGAATCAGTTATCAACCAGTACATTCCTTGGCATGTGCAAGCGTTCATCAACTGGTTCTACAACCGTTGTCTGCACAATGGAGCAGAGATCCCTGTACCGGGGAACTTCTTCCGAAAATACGAATGGATCGAAACATTCCAAGCTAGCGGCACAACACTAGTAGCCCAAGAGACTCTCGGGATAGATCTACCTTTGGTTCCCGAGTACCACGAACTACTTGTCTTTGAAAAAAACATCTAGGAGGCCAAAATGCGCCAAGCGCGTTCGCCCCCGAACTTGCAAAAAAGTCTTCGGACATTCAAACAAAATTCGGGGATCATCAAAAGAACACCTAATCAGGTGTTCTTTTGTTTTTTATCTATTAATCTCCTCTTTTATAAGCTCCCAATACCGATTATCATTATTCACTTCCTTCATAAAATACCACCACTCTACCCCCCAAAGATAAGCTCTAGGGGTCCCAATTCTAGAAGCATAGTCCAGGTGCTCCCGCAGTCTTCTTATGTTCATAGTTTCCTCTTGTTCTTCTACAGAAGTATTTTCTGCTCCTGCATCGGTAAACCACGGCTCGGCCTGCAATTCGGCTACAAAAAAAGTATTCAAATCTTGGCCAAGTACCTGAGCTTTCCACCTATAAAAAGCTGCCGGCAACCAATCGTAGTGAAAAATTCTATTGCCAGGAGTACGGACAATACGATACAAAGTAGTCCCAAAATAATCTCCCAGCTCCATTGGTTTTTTCCAGGTTCCCAATTCTCCACTATCTGTAAGCATTATTTTGTGTTCACTATCCAAGCTCTTTACCAGCTTAATTTCTTTTTCTACCAAATCCGAACGATAATCTTCACATTCACCAAATTTAAATTTTATAAAAGCTTCGTTTTCTACTTGCCATATTTCCAAAGTTTTATGATCTTTGTATTTTTCAACAGTAGCGGTTATATATCTAAACAAATGATCTTCTGCGCTTTTTGATTCATAATCCCCTATCCATTCTGGCACATGGCACTCTGGCCAACGAGGCGCTTTTTGGCCAACCACCAAAACTACTTTTGCATTGTTCTCTTCCGCCAGATTCATCATCCAATCTACATCTGCAAAATCAAAAGTATTTTTTTCTCTTTCTACCTCACTCCACATAGCAGCAATCCTAATATACTTTGGTTTGATATCTTCTAGCATGGATCTATACACTTCTTTCCAATCCAATCCCAAAGAAGTCGCGTGATTCTGATTGAAACTAATTCCATAATCAATTGGATATTTTTTTAAACTACTCACCCAAAGTGATGCGTACAAAATAGCCAACCCAACTCCTAAGTAAAATATGTATTTCATAAATTATAGTAAACTGTAAATAGTAAATTGTAATAAACACACAAAACTGTTTACAATTTACTATTTACCATTTACTTAAAAGTTAAAAAACCACCATAGCCGAACCCACAATAATCAAAGCAATCGCAATTATTTCTACTTTCAATTCTCCTTTGGAAAAATGCTCTTTAAAAATTTTGGGAGTATAAATCGTTAAAAGATATATCATCAATAACATTATAGCGTATTGTACCCCAACCAGAGCGTTTACAATTGTAACACTTCCAATCGCAATCGCATATTGAATCAAAACCACTGCCAAAACCCCCAAGACTTTGTTTGTCACTACTATACCTACAGCATGTTTTTTGGCAAAACCCTTTTTCTTACAATGTTTGAGAGATTTACTTTCTTTGCGTTTGAATGTATCCCAAACAGCCGGAAAAAACAAACAAACCAAACCAACCAAACCAACCGTAGCACGAGTCCAGATAAAACCAGTTAAAAACGGATATATTTCGTAAATATATTTGGCTGTAGTGTGAGAAACTGCAAACAAAATACCAGAAAGAATACCCCAGAGGAAACCAACAGACAAACCTCTTTTACCATGTTGTTCACCAAAAAAAGATAATAACAACGTGGCAAAAAATAATAACAAAATTCCAATTATTTGCCAGGCATTGAGTGATTCACCCAAAAATATAGAAGCCAGCCCAAAAGTGGCAATTGTAATAATAGAACCAATAAACGGATTTATCCGACTAGCTTCTTCTTTTTTTACAGCTATAAACATAGTCCAGAGAGCAAAGCCAAAGGCCAAACCAGAAACTGTTGCCCAAATCCAATCTACGCTAATAAGTAACTCTACCCCAAACGGCCAAGTCAAAAGCGCTCCAAACATAAAAATGGTGGAATAAAAAGTATAAACCACCGGCTTATCTATAGACTTGGTCAAAATTAACTTATCCAAAACAAAAACAATCGCTAAAAAAAGATAACCAAGCAATGAAATAAAAAACCACATATTAAGAGGCTTAAAAAGCTTAAGAGGCTTAAGAGGCTAAAATTAAGCTTCTCCAGCCTCTCTGGCCTTTCTGGCCTATAAAAAATGTATATCCTCTATCTCACTTCTTTTTCCTTTTAGGATAATATTTTCTATATGATTTACAGCGTGTTGTGGAGCATCCATAAATCCTTCCATAGCTGCTTGAGCCAACCAACCAGAATCCAACCAGTCAAAAAACCATTGGTTGGTGTATTTTGGATCTTCTTGTTCAAAACCAGCACCAATCTGATGTAACCAAGCCTGATTAAAAGTTTCTTGAGAACCTATGGTTGGAGCCATAATAATCGGGATACCCAAGGCAGCATAAAAAGACAATTCACTCGGTTTGGTCCACAATACATCGGTAGTATGCAAAACTTCATTAAACTTTTGAAAATATTTGTCTTTGGATTTTTCGTACAAAATCTCTATTGATCCACTATGTTTTTTGTCCAAATGCAACCTACCAACTTCTTTTTTGTAATAGTTATAAACATCTTCTCTTACTCCGGCTACCAAAATTAATCTAATCTTACCGGCGTCGATTTCTTTGTGCAAAGAATCCAAAATTGTTACTCCAATGTCTCTTTGGGCGCCAGCTCCACCAACCGCAAAGGTAATAGTAAGTGGGTAAGAATGATCTAATTTGCAATATCTAGAACCCAAATAATAATTTAAAGTATGCTGGTATTTTTTTTGGTATTTGCCTTTTGGATCCAAGTGACCAATTCTGCACCCCAAATTGGTACGAAGTACATTTTCTGCTTTGCCAATATTTTCTTGTGGCAAAGGAAAGCCAGTTACAAAAATATTTTCCTTTTTTACTCCATAAGAAATCAATCTATCGTGAACACGTTTGTTTGGAGCAAAATATTTTATATTGCTATTGTAAGGTTTTAATGGAACCCAAGCTCTACTTATATCTGTATCGGTACACAGACAATATATATCCCCTTTGTAACCATGATACTCTGCAAAAAAAGCAATTGTAAAAAAAGAAGTAATTAGCGGAAGTGGTTTCTTGTTTAATTTATTTATAAGATCTCTACCCCAACCTCTTTTCATCATTCTGTATATTTGTCTTAGTTGTTGGGTTGGTTTGGACAAATCTCTTTTTGGATAAAAAGCTTCTATCCTTTGCAAGTAATCCATAAAACCAAAAATATACTTACCTACTAGTGGCAATTTTTTCATCCTAGAAACTGTTTCGTAAAGTGATCTGCCTCCTTCCCATCTGGTTTTATCCAATTTAGGGATGCCGTCATAATTGTTGGCGGTAAGTATATTATTTTCCTTGGTTTTTATACCAACAGGTTTGGCAGCCAAATGTTTTAGTGGGTACATGGCTCTCTGGTGGCCATATCCCATATCTACAGTTACAATGTAAGCTTCTTTAAATTTATTTTTTTGTTTTTGTGGCATAGTGAATCTATTTTACCACAGTTATCTTTATTTATTAATGTGATTAAATTTATTAACAAACTGTTCTATCTGCTCTTGTAAATTTTCCTTTGACGTATCAAACCGATAGTCAAAATTTATACCAGAAAGATCTGCATTTTCTTTGGCAAGTTTGTACACTTCTATGGCTTGCTCTCCATCTCTAAAAAGCCAAGTGTGTTGGTAATTTCTTAATTTATTAAAAATAAATTCTTCCGGAGGATCAATATGAATCCAAATTGTTTTTATATCAAATTCTTTTTCTGCTTTACTGATTTTTTCTCTGGTTATCGGTTTGGAACAGTTTGCATCCACTGCCACACTATAACCTTTTTGCAACAATTCAGAAATTATCTCCCAAGCAATTTCTCTTACAGAATCATAATTTCGTTTGTGTTCTTTCAATACTTTTCTTAATTCATCGGTAGAAACTCTAGCCAAATTTAATTTTTGGGAAAGAGGTTTTACTATTGTTGTTTTTCCAGCCCCTACAAAACCAACCGGGCAAAGCAATATTGGTTTTGTTGGTTTTTGATTTGGCAATTTAATTTTTTCTAAATAACTATTTTTTATTTTATTAAATTCTTCTTTTGTTACATCGGGATAAGTATTAGCATCTACAAAATTCATAATTATTTTTTCTTAATTTTTTATTCAAAAATATTTTAACATAGAGAAAAAAATAAAAATACTCCGTAATAAGAGTATCTTTATTTTTACGCTCTTGCGCAGGCGAGGAGGGAATCGAACCCCCGCTTGAGGTTTTGGAGACCCCAGTACTACCACTATACGACTCGCCCATATGAAAACAATTTTATACCAAAAAAAACTAAAAATCAAGAGACAAAAACCGGCCTATCGGCCGGAAGAAATTATTTTGTTTCTTTGTGAAGTTTGTGAGATACACACTCTTTGCAGTGCTTCATTAGACCCAATCTTTCTTTAAGAGTTTTTTTGTTCTTTCTAGAAAAATAGTTGGTCTGTTTACAATCTTCGCACTCCATTTTTATCATGTTATCTTGTGACATAGGCGAAAAATTAAATTTTATTTAGAGTGGACGTATTATATACAAAAAGAATAAACTTGTCAATAGTACATAAATACTATCTAATCTCTAACTTTTTGGCTTATTTTAGCAAAATAAAACCCAATTAATTATTTAACAAAAAAATACTGCCTATATGGACAGTATTTCTGAGCCATCAACCAGGATTGCCAGGTCATCCGACCTGGTCAGCCTTTGGCTGAAACCGGAGACCTCCCCGACGTCACGTCGGGGCGCTCCACGCTGAGCCATCAACCAGGATTGAACTGGTGACCTCATCCTTACCATGGATGCGCTCTACCAACTGAGCTATGATGGCATAATCTAAATATCTTCCGCCACAATTTTAGCGAAAGTAGGCCAACTGCCTGCCCCGATCAAACGCAGTGAGCATCGGGGAGCTATGATGGCACGTCTTCGCCTACAGGCTACGCTGTTGCAAGCTTATATAAAAAGTGACGTCATTATACGTCACTTTTTGATATTAGTCAATAGATTATTTCTGTACAAATACCGTCTGAGTTGGAAAAGCAAAGTTGATATTTTCTTTGGTAAATACTTCGTATATATCCATATTTATGGCCTGATTTATGTCCATATAATCTACATAGTCTGCAGATTCTACATAGTAAACCAATTCAAAATCCAAACTGTAAGGGCCATAAGTTTTGAAATGGCATCTGTCAAAAGTTGCTTTTTCTACATTATCCACAATTCGTTTGGTAAGATCTGGGATACTTTCTAAGACTTTTTTACTAGTTCCATATTCAACCCCCAAAGTAACAACAACTCGTCTTCTTTTCATGCGACCATAATTCTCTACTCTGGCACTGGTCAATTCCTTATTTGAAATAACTAATTCTTGTCCTTCCAAAGTTTTTATTCTGGTAGTTTTTAATCCAATTTGTTGTACATTACCAGAATGTTCACCCACTATTATAAAATCTCCTATTTGAAACGGTTTGTCTACAAAAATAGAAAAAGAACTAAATATATCTGTCAGGATATTTTGTAGAGCCAAAGCTACAGCCAAACCACCAATACCCAAACTAGCAATAATAGAACTAACATTTACGCCATAGTTTGAAAGGATAAGAATCACCGCCACAATCCACAAACCTATCATCACAAAAGTTTTTAATACCCCCAAAACAGTTTTGGTTTGTTTTCTTTCACCTTCTGTTTTTTGTCTTTTGGCCTGTTTCTCTATAAAGTAGTCAAATAGTCCTGCCAAAGATCTTATTATCTCGTAGACGATAAGTACAAATATTATCATTCCTACGATATTGTCTATGCGATCATCAAAATCCAAAAATTGATAACCAATATATACAGATATAAAAAAATACAAAGGTGGCTTGACACTAGATACTAACCCCACAAAGACATCATCCAAATCAGTCTTAGTTTTCTCGGCCAATTTTTTTAGCCTACTTAACACCACCATCTGAAAAACCTTTAATACAACCATAGAAAGCACAAAACCAACTACAGCATAAGCATAGTCCAGCAAGGTGTTGTTTAAATAGGTAATATTCTCCAAATAATCTAAATAAGGCATAAAAATTTATGATTTTAGATTTTAAATTTATAATTTAATTATATCACTTCTGACATTTTGCACAAACTACAGTCCCTCGCCCGGCTACTTTAATTTTCTGTAAACTTTCGCCACACTTATTACAAAGTTCCCCACCTCGGCCATAAACTTGCAAAAAATTTACAAAATTACCCTTCCTACCATACGGATCAACATAATCATTAAAAGTAGTTCCTCTTTCATCTACTGCTTTGGCTATCACTGTTTCTATTGATTTAAATAATTTTTGTTTTTCTTCTGTAGAAAGAGAATTTGCTAACCTATCTGGCCTGACTCCCGCCATAAAACAAGCTTCGTCTGCATAGATATTACCAATCCCAGAAAATATACTCTGATCAAGTAAAACTGCCTTCAAATTTTTCTTTCTATTTTGCAAAGCTTTTTCAAAATTTTCATATGTATAATTATTTGTCAAAGGCTCTATACCATATTTGGCTTTGATCTTTTGTTTCTCCTCTTCATTAGCTAACTGCAAATAACCAAACACCCTCATGTCGTTGAAAAAAAGACCCGAACCATCGGCAAAGTAAATTGCCGCTCTAGTATGATTATTTGGGACTTTCAAATCTAATTCTCCATCGCTGTGTCCACCGGCAATAACTTTTTCACTTTCTTTGTAAATCAACTGGCCAGTCATTTTGAGATGCACCAACATATGTAAGTTTCCCAAGTCAAACATAAGTAATTTGCCAATTCTATCTATATCCAAAAATTTACTCTTGGTAAGAGTGTTCTTGAAAAAATCATGATCTGATCGGACGGTTTTCTCTCTCATTATTTCTACTTTGCTAATAGCTTTTTGCAAAACCTTTTCTAGCAAATCTCGTCTAATTGTCTCGACTTCTGGTAATTCTGGCATAATTTATTAATACTAACATAAAGCTTAACATATTAAATAAAAATGCAAAAACGCTCTCAAAAGAGCGTCTTTACTAAGAAGATATTCTGATTTAGATTACATCCCCTTCTTACCTTTACAATCCATCATCACCATTACAGCAGAAAGACCCACCAATAGGTAGACTAGATTTTCTAGCCAAGCCCATGAGCCAAAAATCAGGTTAACAATATTCCAATTGCCACCCAGGAACCCCCCAAGGCCTACTAGACCCCAATTAAGAGCACCAATAATTACAAGCCAAAACGCTAGTTTTGACAACCCATTTTTTCCTTCCTTCATAAGAATATGAATTAAGAGTAATTAAAATACTGTTTATAATTATAACATTTTTTTAAATTTCTAACTATCTTACAAAACTCATTGTGGATAACTATTTTTTACTAATCAAATTCCCCCACAAAAACTTTTTTCATTATCTCACTATTTTTTAGAATTTCACATTTGTCATGAGCTACAATCTCACCCTGCACCAACACAAAACCATAATCTGCAATTTCCATTAAACTCTTCAAATTATGTTCAACAATTAAAATAGTCACACCAAACTCTTCTTTTATTTTTCTGATATGTTCAAAAATTTCTTTGACTAATTTGGGAGAGAGGCCAAGTGAAGGTTCATCCATTAGAAGGAGCTTAGGATTACTCATTAGCGCCCGACCAATGGCCAGCATTTGCTGCTCTCCACCAGAGAGGGCAAAAGCATATTCTGTCTGTTTTTTTTCTAAAATAGGAAACTGAGCAAAAATGCTCTTAATCTTAGTCTCAATCTTATTCTTATCTTTTTCTAGATGAGCTCCCAAGATGAGATTATCTTTTACACTTAGATTTCCAAAATTAACCTTGCCTTGTGATACAAACGCCACGCCTAATTCCAACAATTTATGTGATGGCAACTTAGTAATATCTTTGTCTTCTAAACTCAAACTTCCAGAAGAAATATCAGTAATATTAAAAATAGACTTAAGCAAGGTAGATTTGCCCGCTCCATTTGGCCCCATTAAGACAGAAATAGTGCTAGGCTCCAATTCCAAATCAATGTTCTTGAGAATCTGAACATCTTTGTAGCCAGCATTTAAATTTTTTATTTTTAAAATACTTTTCATATTATTCCCCTAAATAAGCTTCCAAAACCCGTTTATCCTGCAAAACTTCATCTGGCTCGCCTTGGGTAAGTACCACCCCGGCGTCTAGCACAACCACATGATCTGCTAGCCTCATCACAAATTCCATATCATGGTCAATCAAGAGAATTGTCTCGCCTTTTTCTTTTAGAGATAATAATAAATCCTCTATTTGATTTTGAATCACACTGTTTACCCCAGCTACAGGTTCGTCTAGCATTAGCAAGCTATGTTTCTTTTTCAGAGCCATGACAATGTCGAGCAGTTTCCCCTGTCCGTAGCTAAGCTCGCTAGCTAAGGCTTCTACAGATCTTTTTATTCCAAATTCATCTAATACTTTCTGGTACTTTTCTTTGTCTACTTTATTTTTAGAAAAAATATTTTTAAAAATCTTAGTATCTTCATTATCCTCTATCATGCGCAGATGATCTAAGATGGTTAAGTATTTAAAAAGCCTAACCTGTTGAAAAGTTCTACTAATCCCTAGGTTTATCCGCTCGTCTGGCCTAAGATTATTTAAGTTTTTATTTTCAAAAATAATGTCGCCATGATCTGGTTTTACCAACCCACAAATAATATTAAAAAGTGTCGTTTTGCCAGCTCCATTTGGTCCAATCAAAGCCGTGGTTTTGTTCTTTTCAATTACAAAATCCGAGCCTTTGATCGCTTCCACCCCACCGAATGATTTTTTTATATTATTTACGTGTAACATACTATTCTAAATCAACTCTACCAAATATTCCTCTTGGCCTGTACATCAAAATTAAAATTAAAATTAGAGCATAAAGGATTTGTCGCATTGGGCCAATCATAGAGTCTGGAATCGGAGCAAAGCGCAGTAGCTCTGGTAGGATGATAATAATCAAAGCTCCAATAATACTTCCCTTTAGAGAGGCTAGCCCGCCAACAATTACAATAGTAATGATAATAATAATGTCTGTTAGAAAAAAAGTGGATGGATCTATAAAACTAATATAATGAGCATATAGACTTCCGGCCACCCCAGCAAAAAAGGCTGACATCATTACTCCTTGGTATTTTAATTTCGCTACATTCTTACCCAGACCTGCCACCCCAATCTGATCGTCACGAACCGCCTCTAGCAATTTGCCATATTTGGATCTGGTTAGTAGATAAATAAAACCACTTACCAAAGCCAAAACTATTAAAACAAAAATTAAATAAGAAAAATTGGATCTAACTACCCAGCCAAAAAATTCTGGCCTAGGGATGCCTGGAATCCCCAATGGTCCTCTGGTTAATTCTGTCCAGTTTAGCATAACCGAATAAACTACAAACCCAAAACCAAGCGTAGCCAAGGCAAAATAATCCCCAGAGAGTTTGCTGGTGATAAGCGTAAGTAGTAAGCCACACACTCCAGCTATTAGCCCGGCCGCTACTATTGCCAAAACAAAAGGAAGACCTGCTTTGACCAAAAGTACCGAAGCATAAGCCCCAATGCCATAAAAAGCAATGTGCCCCACATTAATTAGACCAAGGTAACCCATGGCCAAATTTAAGCTAATAGCCAAAATAGCAAAGATGGCGGCAATAATTAAAATGTGAATAATAAATGTAGACAACATATTATTTTCTAGCGCCTTTGTTTATGCCCAAGATGCCAGTTGGCCTAAACAGCAAAAATACCAATAGCAAACCAAAAGCAATGGCGTCTTTGTAACCACTTGGCAAGTACCAGATTCCAAAATTCTCTACTATGCCCAAGAGATAACTCCCCAAGACAGAACCTGGAATAGAGGTTACTCCCCCGACAATAGCCCCAGTAAAGCCTTTGACTATTAGATGCACGCCCATGGTGGGTTCGATATTTTGCTCTAGGCCAATGAGAATGCCTGCTACCCCAGCCATGAGCGAGCCAACCACAAACCCAGCATACCTGACTAATCTTACGTTTATACCGGTTATCTCGGCCAAGTTGCTATTGTCAGCCACAGCTCGCACTATCCGGCCAAAGTTGGTTTTGTAAACAAAAAACCAAAGTAAACACAAAGAAACTAATGAAGTAAGAATAATTATTATTTGTAGGGGGGTAATAACTGCTCCCAAAAATTCCAAACCTTTGCTCGATTCTATAAAATTCAAAATCTTAACATCCGCTCCAAAAACTAAAAGAAGTAAATTGTCGAGTAAGATTGAAAGACCAAGGCTAGCAATAAGCAAAATAGCGGCCGAAGATTCGCGTTTGATGAGCGGATTGTAAAATAAGAAAAAGATTAACCCGCCAAACAGGCCAGTAAAAATAATCGCTAAAAATGAAGCTAAATAAAAATTTAATCCTATAATGCTAAAGAATAAATAGACAAAATACGCCCCAGTAGCAGCTACCGAGCCATGAGCAAAATGCACAAATCTGTTGGTGGAATAAATCAAAGCAAAACCACTAGCAATTAGGGCGTAAATCGATCCAGCAATAAGGCCATTTACTAAAAGTTGCGAAAAAACCATGACTTAATTTTGTAAATTAAAACTATAAAACAAAACTTTGAAATTCTGATAGGCAGATGGCAGGTATCGGTCAGTGACAACCGATACCTGCCAGCCAAGACTCGTCTAGCTTGCCCCCCGACGCGACAGTTCGAGCTTGCGAGCGATGCGCCTCCAGGCCGGAGCGCTCCACATCCGCAAGTTGACGCTCTCGATGACGGTCGACTTGTGTCGCGAGACAACCACCTCCTGTACAGGTGGTGAAGACCACCAACGGCATAGCTTATGCCAGTATTTGAGTACCACATCTCCTCCTTCCTTAGAGAATCTAACGCCGTAAACAAAACAGGATCACTCTCCTGCCCTGTTATTCAGCGCCACTTTGCTTAGATTAACAAATCTAACCCCAAAAATAAAGCCCGCCAATTACTCTGGCGGGCTTGATCTAATCTTAAATTATTACTCTACTACTTCTTCACTACTACCATCTTTGATTTCCTTCACTACATAAAGTGCAGAAGTCAAATCACCATTTTCATCAAAGGCAATATCTCCAGAAACACCCTTGTAAGAAGCTACACTGTAAAGTTCATTCTTAACAGCTTCTCTATCTGTTCCCACTTTTTTCATTGTTTCTACCAAAACGTTAATGGCGTCATAGCTTTGGGCAGTGTAAACAGGCAAGCTGTCCCCACCAACTGCAGCCAAATACTTTTGCTTAAAATCTTCACTCTCTTCTGATTTTGGCACGGTGTAAAGCATCCCTTCGGCTCCATCAACATTCAAAAGTTTTGGATCGTCCATGGCATCTGCTCCAAAGATTTTTTGAGTTAGCCCAAGTTCTTTGGCTTGTTTTAGTCCAATCACAGCGGCTTCGGTATAAGACATAAAGTAGATTAGCTCTGCGTCTGAATTTTTTACTTTAGTAAGTTGAGTTTTTAGATCTCTGTCATCTTGCAAGAATGTATCCTCTACTACTACTTCTCCACCTAGTTCTTGAAATTTAGCTTTGAAAGAATCTGCCAAACCAGAAGTATAGTCTGTGACAGCATTTAGCACAGCCACCTTTCTTACTTCCAAATCATTGTAGATATACTCGGCCGCAAAATTACCTTGAAAAGAATCTGATGGAACCACTCTAAACACATAGTCTCCGGCTTCACTAACAGATGGAGCAGTAGAGGCTGGAGAAACCATGAGTACCTTATTTTGCTCGGCTACTGGTGCAATAGCCAGAGTTTCACCAGAACAGGTACCACCAATAATGGCTTGAACTTGGTCTACGTTGATAAGTTTGTTACCAGCAGTACTTGCCATTTTGGCATCACAACCACCATCTTCGTAGATTACTTCTACTTCTCTGCCATCTACTCCCCCAGATTCGTTAACTTCTTTTACAGCCAATTCTACAGACTGTTTCATAGATTCACCTACAGTAGACAAGTCTCCAGTAAGTGGACCAACCCAACCGATTTTTATAGGTTCATCTACTTTTGGTTGATTTTCTTGATTTACAGCTCCATTTGCACAGCCTTGCCCAATGAGTAGCAATATAGCAAACAAACCTCCCAAAAAACTAAGCTTTTTCATAGTTTATTGAATTAAGTTAATTATTATATTTATAGCTGCTAAATTATCATAATTACATAACCTCGGCAAGAAATTTTTTCCACAAAAATAAAAAACAGCTTTAAGAGCTGTTTTTTGTGGGCCGGGCAGGATTCGAACCTGCGAAGGCTGAGCCAGCGGATTTACAGTCCGCCCCGGTTGACCGCTTCGGTACCGACCCATTTCATAAAAACATGAAATCAAGAAAACAATAAAACAATTGCTTTAATGTTTTTTTGTTTTAATGCTTTTTTGTATTGGAGCCACCTGTCGGGATCGAACCGACGACCTACGGTTTACAAAACCGGTGCTCTACCAGCTGAGCTAAGGTGGCGTATGGTATGTGCTCTACCTCCTCCGACATGTCGGAGGAAAGGTGGCGTGTGTACAAATTTTGTTAGAGTTTGCTGATTCTATCTTTCAAAAGATCTAACTTTTTGTTTTCCGGGTTTACCAAGCGTAATTCGGTATAAGCCTTTTCTGCTTCACCCCGATGTCCACCCATTATACTGATTTCTGCCCACATGTCAAGATATTTTGGATTTTGGGCTTCCATCTCCACAGATTGAGCTATCGCTTCTAGAGCCTTGTCGTACTCCCCTAGCCTATTGAAAATTTCGGCTAACTTAGCAAATCTTTGTGGATTTTGGTCATCCGTAGAAGCTGCTTTTTCGTAATAATCCACGGCCGTTTTATCGTCCTTTTCTGTTTCGGCTATTTCTGCCAACTTGGTCATAGTATCGGCATCTTTTTTGTCCAAATGCAAAATAAAATCATAGGTTTCTTTGGCTTCTTCCAATTGATTTTGCTTTACATATACCCCAGCCAATCCCTTGTAAGCTTCTATACCTTTTGGATCAATTTTAATAGCTGATAAATATTTTTTTTCTGCAGAATCGAAATTTTTTTCTTCTCCCAAAACAGAACCTTCTCTTAAGAGAGTTCTAAAACTTTCTTTTTTTACACCAGATACTACTTTTTTGGATTCTATCGCTTTTCTGCCTTTTTCTTGAGAAACTTTTCTTTCTACATTACCCACATATTTACGAAAAGAAAGTTGAATTTCTTTTAATTTAGAAAGTAGTGGTTTTAATTTTTTTATTAGGGTATTTCTAGATTCTATTGCTTTTGCCTCGGCTTTCTTTTTTAGAATTTCGTCTTTTCTTTTGTCTGCTTTTACTTCTGGCAAATTTTCTACATCAATTAGAGATATCTGAGGAAATTTTCTAACTATAATAAAAATTATAACTCCTATGGAGATTATAATTAAAAAAAATGGCAAAAAGCTATAGCTCATAATTTATAAATTTTCTACAGCTCTAATAATGGGCAAAAAAGTTTCTAATTTTGTAGAGGCATTACCTACCAAAACACCATCTACTTCTGTCTTCGAGACATATTCTAACACATTTTCAGCCTTTACACTACCACCATATACAACCGGAATTTCTTTGTCCTGATAATTTTTTATTTCTTCTTTTATAAAACTGTGCATATTTGCTGCGACCTCGGCATCACAAGATTCTCCTACCCCGGCATTAGAGATAGCCCACACTGGTTCATAGGCAACAATAATATTTTTTTCATCTAAGTCAAGATTTTCCAAGGCCTTCATTATTTGCTTTTTGATTCTATATTCTGTTTCACCAGATTCTCTTTCTGCTTTGGTTTCTCCTACACAAAGTACAGGGGTAAGACCCGCATCAAGAGCAGCTTCTAACTTTTTTCTAATATCAGTATCGCCTTCGTTAAATATGTGTCTGCGCTCGGAGTGTCCAAGCAAAACATATTTACAATCCAGACTTCTCAAAAAAAGTGGAGAAATTGCGCCAGTGTAAGCTCCTTTTGGTTCCCAACTACAGTTCTGTCCACCATATTTTATATCTGAATCTTCCAAACTTTTTTGAGTTTCTGATATTGCCAAAAAATTTGGGAAAATTCCAACATCTACTTTTTTACTATCAAATGTTTCATTAGCAAGTTGATTTACCAAAATCATGGTTTCATCAAAATCCAAATACATTTTCCAATTTGCAAGTATGTGTTTCATATTGTTTTGTAATTAAATGACTAATTTGTAAAAGTCATTCTGAGCGTCAGCGAAGAATCTCAGTGGAAGTCCGAAGAGATCCTTCGACGGCGTTCGCCTTTTAAGCTCACTTTGCTCAGGATGACTAGATAATAACGTTAAAACACAACATCTTCTCTTTCAACATCCCCAATAATTGCTACCCTAAGTTCATTATCTTTATAAATTTGCTTAGCTAATTTTTTGATTTGCTCGGCAGTTACTTTTTCTATTTTTTGTAATTTTTCTTCTGGAGTTTTTATACCTTCTGGCTCAAACAAAGCCACCTTGCCATAGTAGTTGGCCTGCACACTAGAATCTTCCATAGACAAGGTTAGCCCACCACGAATATGTGTTTTGGCATCTGCCAATTCTCTTTTACTCACACCTTTTTTAGCTAATTTTTCTATTTCTTTTTTTATTTCTTTTATCGCTTTGTTTATATTTTTGGCTTCTAATCCAGCTCTTACATATACATAACCTGCATCTCGGTAATTTTCGGCTCCACTGCGGACTGTATAAGCTAGTCCCAATCTTTCCCTAATCCGAATAAAAAGACGAGAACTCATAGAACCACCCAAAATTGTGTTCATCACCGAAACTACAGGATTTATTTTGTTGCCTATTTCAAATCCAGGCCAACCTAACATTAGTTGCACTTGTTCAGTACTCTTTTTTTCTATTACCAACCGATCACTCTTTTTTCTAGATCCAAACACTGCTGGTTTATATTTGTTTGGAGGCAGTTTTCTTGAATTTTCTGACCCAAAATATTTTTCTACTAACTCTTTGGTTTTGTCTGTTACGTTACCAGCCACTACTATAGTCATATTGTTTGGACCATAGTACTTGTCACGATAAGCCAAAACATCCTCTCTCTTGTAACTTTTTACGTGTTTGACTGTCCCACCGATATCCCAACCAAGTGGAGATCCGTCAAACATCAGCTCTTCAAAAATGTTGTCGATATTAATCAGCGGATTGTCGCGATACATGCGAAGCTCCTCTATAATTGGTCCTTTTTCTCTCTCCATTTCTTTAGCATCAAAGACTGAGTTAAAAAGCATGTCAGATAGAATATCTAGAGCTACCCCACTAAAATTGTGATCTGTCTTAATATAGTAGCCAGTGTATTCTTTGCCTGTAAAGGCATTGTACTCCGCACCGAGTCTGTCTATTTCTCTCGTTAATACCAAAGTATTTTTTCGTTTTTTTGTACCCTTAAACATGAGGTGTTCTACATAGTGAGACACCCCATTTAATTTTTGTGGTTCGTAGCGAGAGCCAACTGGATACATTATTAAAACTGTTACAGACTTAGTATCGTTTTGTGGCACCAAAACGACATTGGCTTTGTTTTTTAGTTTATATTGTTCGTACATAATCTAGGTATCATTTATTTATTGATTGTTCACGGTCTTCTGAATTTATTATATTAGATTTTTTCTGCAATGATTTTCCAATTCTTCCAGCCACAACAAAACCAACCACAAAAAAAATAATTAAAAGTAAACTTGTTATCCCAAGTATCAAAGTGAACTTATTGCTAAGCATAAATTTGATTAAAACTTATCTAAAAAGTAATCATTCAACTCTTCTATACTCACTCTTTCCTGCTCCATAGTATCTCTATCACGCACAGTAACTTTTTTGTCTTCTAGACTATCAAAATCCACAGTAACACAATATGGTGTACCGATCTCATCTTGGCGGCGGTAGCGCTTACCAATACTACCAGTCTCATCGTACTGAGTCATAAGTTCACCTTTGATAGAGTCTTGAATTTCTGCAGACAAATTTTGCAAAGGTTCTTTTTTCGAGAGTGGCAAAATAGCTACTTTAATAGGAGCCAAATCTTTGTGAAGTCGCAGCACTGTTTCTTTTTCGTGTTTGGCATTGTCGTCTCCACTTCTAGTTTCTACTTCTTCGTAGGCGTCGATCAAGAAAGCCAAGGTAGCCCGGTCAGCACCATCCGAAGTTTCTATAATGTGTGGTGTAATTTTTTCATTCTTTTCTTGGTCAAGGTACTTCATGTTTTCACCACTAAATTCTTCGTGACGAGATAAATCCCAAGTACCTCGGTTGTGAATACCGGCAAGCTCTTTGAATCCTAACCCAGGATAATTGTACTCTATATCAAGCGCCCTTTTGGCATAGTGGGCTAGTTCATCTTTTTCGTGTTCGCGAAAACGCAAATTCTCTTCTTTCATACCATAGTCTCGATACCATTGCATTCTAATTTGTTGCCACTCATCAAAATATTTTTCAGCATCTTCTTCTCGCACAAAGTATTGTTGCTCCATTTGTTCAAATTCACGAGTACGAAAAGTAAAATTACCCGGTGTTATTTCGTTACGAAAAGCTTTACCAATTTGTGCAATACCAAATGGTAATTTTTTTCTCATGGTTTGTTGTACATTGAGAAAATTAACATAGATACCTTGTGCAGTTTCTGGACGAAAATAAACTTCGTTTCCACCACCTTCTACCGCTCCCATCTCAGATTTGAACATTAGGTTAAAATTGCGTACGTCTGTTAATTCACCATCACACTCTGGACATTTTACATCTTTGTTCCATTCACCTGGTCGAAAATCTGGCTTGATCCCTTTGGCTTCTAGCAAATGGTCGGCACGCCATCTTTTTTTACACTTTTTACAATCTACAAGTGGATCGGTAAATCCTTCTACATGGCCACTGGCTTCCCAAACTTTGGGGTGCATAAGTATTGATGAATCGAGTCCAACAACATCATTTCTATCTTGCACCATGGCTTTCCACCAAGCTTGTTTTACATTGTTTTTTAATAGTACCCCAAGTGGGCCATAATCGTAGCAAGAAGAAAGTCCGCCATAAATTTCTGAGGACTGGAAAATAAAACCACGACGTTTGGCTAGTGACACTATTGAATCAAAATTTTCTAAGCTCATATGTTTTATAAGTCATTCTAAGCGACAGGGAAGAATCTCTTCGGACTTCCAATGAGATCCTTCGGTTTTACCTCAGGATGACTGTTGTTATATTATTACAATAAAAAAAGACCAGCATTGTTTGCGGTCTGGGACTCCGACGTTGTCGGAGCGGTTCCACCCAGTTTCCTCCCTTTGGGAGACTCTTTAGGTTTGTAGTTGCTCCACAGATGCCACCCTGTATCACTGCAATATATATATTATAGATTCTTTTTGTCTGTGTCAAGTATCAAAGTAATCGGCCCATCGTTTACCAAGTCCACCTCCATGTGAGCACCAAACCTCCCGGTCTCTATATGTAAACCTGATTCAATCATTTTATTTACAAAATAATCATATAATTTTGTGGCTTGTTCTGGCCTAGCGGCTTCGGAAAAACTTGGCTTGGTTCCCTTTCTAGTGTCTCCATACAGTGTAAACTGAGAAACTATTAATATGGCTCCACCAACATCTTCTATACTAGAATCCATAAAACTTTCACTACCATCTTTTGCAAAAAGTTTTAAATTCAAAATTTTGTTTACCAACCAATCAGCCTCTTTTTCTGTATCTGCATGAGTAATACCCAACAATAAAACAAAGCCGTCGGCGATAGAACCGACGACCTCTGTATCAAATTCACCTGATATTTCTACGGATGCTCTTTTTACTCGTTGCAATACCACTTTCATAAACTATTTTACAACTTCTCCAATAAACATATTTTTTATCATTGTTTCTACATTGTCTTCATCACCGTTGGTAACAACTTGCAAATTGTATTCGGCAGAACGAATAGATTTTGGGATATAGTACCCAGAAGTTTGAATAGTTTCTTCGTCCTCATCCAAAATTTCTGCTTCTAACTTTAACACAGCATGAGCACTTTTAGTTGCAAATAATTCTATCTCGGCTTCTTCTTCCAATTGCAAACTTTCTTCAATCACTTCTTCATCATCCGATAAATCATTTATACAAGACCAGCAAAAAGCCAAATTACCAGTGGCAGGGCAGGCCACATCAAAATCCGGAGTATCAAATCTCATAGTTGGAGCTTCTTCACCGCCAAAGGCTACAGACCAACTAGTACCGGCTTCGCAGGCGGCTGAGCCGGTTGATTCAACTAATTCTGGTTCCCCCCAATCATTTAAATAACAAAATGCCCAGTTGTTACCAACATCTACAAAAGTAGACCATTTTGATCCAATGTTTGAACAATCTACTCTGGCAGACAATTCTAATTTGGAAAGTCTTTCAGAAATTCTAGCTTCTTCCGAAGCATTGGCTTCGGCCAATTCATTTTTCAAAACTTCAATTTCTTGTTGTAATTCTACTTTTGTTTTTTGAGACAAATTACTTATACCACCAATTTCTTTTTTTAATCTAGTTTGAAAAGCTCCAAAAAGTCCAGCAGCTACTAACAAAAAAATTATTAAAGATAGTGCTACCACGACTCCATTGGAGTGCTCCGGGCCTTCGGCTCTAGGGATATCGGCTTTTTCTCTTCTTTTTTTGGCCATTGATTTTTTGGATGCAGGCATATTTTTTTAGATGTTTAGGGGTTAGATTTTAGCGTATAGCGTTTAGTTATTAAGTTTTGATTAATATAAAAATCAATTCAAATCTGTGTAATCTTTTTAAAAAATCTGCGTAATCCGTATTCTAAACTGTATTTATTTCTTTTTCTTTTTCTTCACCGATTTCTTTTATCTTGTCATTATATTCTTTTACCATTTTTTCCAAATCATCATTTTGTTTAAACTTTTCATCTTCAGCAATTTCTTTGTTTTTTTCTGCGTTATCTATTTTTTTCTTTACATCTTCTCTAACTTTGCGTACCGCAATTCTGGCTTCTTCCAATTTTTTGTGAAGCACTTTTATAAGTTCTTGTCTTCTGTCTTGAGTTAAATCTGGCAAAACCAATCTAATTAGTGATCCATCGTTCACAGGATTAATCCCCAAATCCGAATTACGAATAGCCGTTTCTACAGCCGCCAAAACACTTTTGTCCCAAGGCTCTACAGTAATAGTTTTGGCATCAGCCACAGCTATAGAAGCCAAAGATTTTAATTGTTGTTTGCTACCATAAGCTTCTACAGAAATATCTTCTACAATCGCCGGAGTAGCTCTACCGGTACGAAGTCCCAAAAGCTCGTGTTTCAAATGATCGATAGATTTGTCAAAATTTTCTTTTTGCGGGTCTACAAAATTCATATAATTATTGTGATGGTGGGATAGTAAAACCTAGATAAACAATATCCTCTTTTTCGGGGTGTACGTATAATAATGTTGGCAGTTGACCAGATGGAAGTTTTTTGGTAGTCCAATTTATACCACCGTCTACACTGCGATAAAATGTCGAACGATTATTGATAGTGGCTGTATAATAAAGTTCGTTCTCATTGTTTGGATTTACGGCAAAACCGTAAATTTGTACACTGCCAGGAGGAGTAATTAGGTCAATAGATTCCCACGTATCGCCACTATTGGTAGAACGCAGAATACCATAGGTAGACACCCAGTACAAGGTTTCTCTCTGGGTTGGATGAAGGTAAAATCTACGATATTCGTGAGCTCCGGAAAAATCACTCATGTTTTCTTCTAGAGACACCCAAGTTTCGCCACCATCTATAGAACGATAAATTCCAGAATCTCTGGTGGCTACAAAAAACACATCTTTTTGGAGATTGTCGGCAAAAATATCGGCGCTATCTCTTTCGAATCTATGTACTACTGTCCAGCTTTTTCCTTCATCAGTAGTTTTGAGCAAATCTCCTTCGCTCTCTAGCATAAAAATTTCTTCCGGATTGTGAGGATTAAAGGTGATAGAAGTGATCTTGGTATCTGATCTAGATTCTCTATAAACTTCTTCCCAAGAACGACTACAATCATCACTGCGCATTATCTGCAAACCATTGGTAATATACAAAGTACACCTGTCGCGAGGATCAACTGTAATGCTGTAAATAAAACCACGATCTATACCACCTCTTGGTTGTTGCCAAGTTCTACCTTCGTCGTAACTAAAATAAAAACCATTTCTTCTGGTAGCCCAGTACAAGGCTTCTGGATCTTGTGGATCTGGGAAGAGTCTGTATACACTAACATCGGATAGATCTTTGACCCCGTCTACTGTAGGAAGTAATGAAATTGATTGCCAATTATCTCCCTTGTCTACAGATACAAAAACTCCGGCAGGACCGGTAGTAGACAAACCGTCCGCAGGAGTAAGTGAAAAACAACCTTGGCCAATAAGTAACACCATGGCTAGGACAAAACCAAAACGAAAGTATAGACTTTTCATATTTTATATATTTAGCAAGACTTCTTCCAAAAGAAGTCTAGGATGTACATTTTTGTTTAGTAAATCCTTGGTTTTTTGAATTTGATAAATATTTTTTAAAATTTGTTTATTGCTCAAATTTAGTTTTTGACTAACTTTGTGAAAAGCGCGTTCACTATTTTCCGAAAGAGCATCTCGAAAAAGTACTAGCCACAAACTTAAAACTGATTGCAATCTTTGTCTGGCCAAAATATGATCGGTCTTGTCGCCAAACAAATCTTCTACTATCTTTATTTTATCATGAAAATTCTTTCCAAACAGAGTTGCAAACCTTACTATCTCTGCTTTGTGTGCTTCGTAAGCTTCTGTGTCTGCTGCCCAAGTAATTGCTAGACCTGGTCTCCCCATACACAATCGAGAAATTTCTTCGGCTTTGTCTACTTTTTTTTCTTTTAAAACTTTTTCTATTTTTTCTGTTTTTACCAAATCGAAATTGATTATTTGAGAACGGGAGCGAATGGTACTTGGCAACAAATCTTCGTTTTCAGTTACCAAAAATATGACTGTCTTTTCTTTTGGTTCTTCCAGTGTTTTTAGTAGAGCATTCGCCGAGTTGGTATTCATTTTTTCGGCCTCGTTTATTATAGCTACTTTGTAACCATTTAGGAATGCTCTTCTGGTTAGGGTTTCGCGCAAACTGCGAATTTGATCAATATCTATGTTTCTTTTGGTTTTGCCAGTCTTCTCGTTTTCTTCTTGCTCTACCAAACTGTAATCTGGTTGAACACCTAATTTTTCTATTTCTACTCCCAAAATTTGTGCAGCTATATTTTTAGCAATTGTAAATTTGCCTACGTTTGCTGGGCCGGCAAAGCAGTAGGCATGGCTAAGTTTGTCATTTTTTATGACTTTATCAAAAAATTCTAGGACTTGGTCGTGGCCTACAATGTTCATATGGGATTATGGTAGCATAGATAAAGGAAGAAAAAAAGTGGTATTTGTACCAAACACGTACTTATATTTTTTTACTTAAAAATAAGTACCCTCTTGCTAATTTAATAAGTAAAAATTTTAAAAAATATGGCAATGCATGTTCATACAAATACACTGAAGAAACAATATAAACTCCTGTAATAAAATTGTAAGTTAATATAACTCTGATTATACTTGGTCTAATATTTAGTACATAAAAAGTAAGAAATATAAAAATATGTAGTATAGAATAAGATGTTATTGCCCAATAAGAAGCTTTATAACCCAGAAGATTCCCTTTTTCACGATCCTTAAAATCATTCTCGTGTACAGTTTCTGGATAAAGATTACCCCAATATATATTCTTTGTTTTTGTGCCATCAACCAAAAATAAAACCGCAGAGAATACTTTGTAAAAAGTATAAAATAATCTAGCTGACAAAAGCCAAAAAAATAATTTAAATCTTATCCCAAAACCAACTACCATTTTTGTTGGTTTTATGTGCAAATTTTCCACTTCACTAAGTATATTATGAGGGCAAATTTTTTTATGTGTTTTTTTATTTTTTTTATAAAATTCCTCTGTTTTAGAATCAAAAAAATATTGTTTTTTAGAAATTATACATATTGGATCGAATGTAGAAGTTTTTATCGTAGTTGATGATGTAATCAATTCACCATTTTTAAATTTACCATTATTAACTATTATTGTGATTGCTTTCTTATCGTTAGCAGCATTAAAATCATCTTCAGTAATATAAAAGCTAAAAATAGAAAAGAAGCCATCTCTGCCCAAAGCTTTATACACATCAAAACCGTCATACACATCTTCTAAGTCAACTACTCCAAAAAAACCATTACTCTCAAAATCGAAATGATTTTTTAAACTACCCATAAAACTTTTACTTCACCAACACCGTCTTAACATTCGTAAACTCCTTAATACCATAGTGCGACAACTCGCGACCAAAACCAGATTTTTTCACACCACCAAAAGGCAACCGCGGATCAGACTTGGTCATACTATTTATAAACACTGCCCCAGTATCAATCTTGGCTGCCAACTTCTCGGCCTTCTCTGTATCCTCGGACCATAGCGAACCACCCAGTCCATAGCGATGATCATTGGCAATTCTTATCGCATCATCTTCGTCTTCGGCCACAATTACACTAGCCACCGGGCCAAATAATTCGTCGTCGTAGGCCGGCATACCTGGCGCTACATCGCGGAGGATGGTGGGGGCAAAAAAGTAACCTTTGTCCCCTACTCTATTTCCACCCGTTACAACCTTAGCACCCAGTTCTACAGACTTCTCAACTTGCTTTTGTATTTCTTCTAAACTTTTTTCTGTGACTACTGGCCCCATGTCGGTATTCTCGTCCATTGGGTCGCCCACCACCATAGCTTCGTAACGCTCTTTGTAAATCTGCAAAAATTCTTCTAGTCTGTCTTTTACTACTATAAATCTTTTGGCAGCAATACAACTCTGACCAGCATTTTGCAGTCTGGCCGTGGTACCAACTTCGCAAGCCGTAGGGATATCGGCGTCACTTAGAATAATAAAAGGGTCACTACCACCAAGTTCCAAAACTGTTTTTTTAATTTCTTTGCCAGCCACTTCGGCCACTTTGCTACCAGCGTACTCACTACCGGTTAGGGTGATGGCACGCACTCTATCATCTTCTATAATCCCAGCTACTTTGCTAGAACCAATTGGCAAATTTTGGAAAACTCCTTGTGGAAAACCAGCTTTGTCAAAAAGTTCTTCTATTAGCTGCGCAGACATTTGCACATTGCTGGCGTGTTTTAAGATTCCCACATTTCCAGCCATGGCTGCAGGCACAATAAAACGCATTACCTGCCACAATGGATAATTCCACGGCATCACTGCGAGTACAATTCCAATCGGGTCAAAACGGACATAACTTTTGCTAGCGTCAGCTTCGATCATTTCTGGTTTTAGCATTTCTTCTGCCTCTTTTGCATAGTAGTCACACACCCAGGCACACTTTTCTACAGAGGCTAGAGACTGCTTGATAGGTCTACCCATTTCTCGGGTAGTAATTTCGGCATATTTTCTGGCGTCTTTGCGTAGTAGCTCTGCCAAGCGTTTCATACGCTCGGCTCGGTGGGCAAAGCTAGTTTCTCGCCATTGCAAGTAAGTGTCGTGCGCCACGGCTAGCTTCTGTTCAATTTCTTCGCTAGTTAATTCTTCTGTTTCGTTGATTATTTCTTCGGTTGTGGGGTTGGTGGAAAGTAACATAATTTTCTGTAGGGGTTAGGCAGGAGGCAAAAGGCAACAGTATTCCTACGCTCTTAGTTTTTTAATGATAGTAAATAGTATTTTTTGGATTTCTTCTAAAATTGAAAAACTCTTTTCTAAATTAATATTTTTATATATTTTATTTGCAATTATTAATTGGGTTTCTAATTCTGCGGCTGAACCATCGGCAATCGATAAAAACCTGGCATAGTCCCCTGTTGACCTACGTCTATATCCTTCTGCAATATTTGACGGGATAGACACGGCACATCTTCTCATTTGACTCGAAAGCCCATATAATTCTTCTTTCGGCAAAAAACTTGTTTGTAAATAAATTTCCTCTACTAGGCTGATGGCCTTTTGCCAAACAATTAAATCTTTATAAGATTCTATTTTAGACATACCCTCCTAAATTAAAAATAAATTACTCCCTGTTGCCTATTGCCTCAGCCCTAACTCTACTGCCTCCTGCCTACTCCCTCCTCCCTATTAGACCAAACACTCCTTATCCCTCAACTCGTCAATCAAAACCTTCTGGTTCTCGGAATAGTCAACCGGAACTTCTATTACATGAACTCCACCTTTTTCAAATGCTTCTTTTATAGAAGTTTGCAAGTCTTCTGTTTTTTCAATTCGCTTCCCAATAGCTCCGTAAGCTTCGGCATATTTTACAAAGTCTGGATTACCAAAATCAAGTCCAAATTCTTTCATCCCCATACCAGCTTGCTTCCACTTTATCATACCATAAGCATTGTCGTTCAAAATTAGCACTACTAAATCGAGTTTAAGCCTAACTGCAGTTTCGAGATCTTGCGAGTTCATCATAAACCCACCATCCCCGGCAATAGCCATTACTTTTTTGTTTGGGTAGACCATTTTGGCAGCCATAGCACTAGGTAGTCCAGCCCCCATAGTAGCCAAGGCATTGTCGAGGAGTACCGTGTTTTGGCCATAGGCTTTGTAATGACGCGCAAACCAAATTTTGTACATGCCATTGTCGAGGCAAATGATGCCATCTTCTGGCACAGCACTTCTTACGTCGGCCACAATACGCTGCGGAATAATTGGAAATCGATTGTCTTGGTCATCTCTATGGATATGCTCATCAATTTGTTCTTTTACACGTGTGAAATAGTGAAAATCCCAAGTATCTTGTACTTCTATTTTTTCTGCTATTTGTTGCAAAGAATTTCCAATATCTCCGACCACTTCCCAATGTGGAAAATAAACATCGTCAACTTTGGCAGAAGAATAATTAATGTGAATCACTTTCATTTCACTTTGGTGAGACATAAAGAAAGGTGGTTTTTCTATTACATCGTGTCCAATATTTATAATTAAGTCGGCTCGATCAACAGCGCAGTGGAGAAAATCTTTGTCCGAGAGAGCAGCACAACCCAAATATTTATCACTTCTCTCGTCCAAAACCCCCTTACCCATCTGGGTAGTAAAAAAAGGAATTTCAGTTTTGTCTACAAAAGTTTGCAAAGCATTGGAAACTAATTTTCTATTGGCGCCAGCTGCAATTAGTATCAAAGGGCGTTTGGCAGATTCAATCATATCCACTGCAGCTTTTACCGCTTTTTCTTCTGCAGATGGTCTGCGAATTTTTTCAATTGGAAAAACCACAAAACTTTCCGAGACTTCCTCGGCAGCAATATCTTCTGGTAATTCGAGATGTACTGCTCCTGGACGCTCTTCCATAGCTACGCGAAAAGCTTCGCGTACTCTAGCTGGAATAGTAGAACCACTTACAATCTGGGTAGTGTATTTGGTAATTGGTTTCATCATGCCCACTACATCTATTATTTGGAATCGCCCTTGTTTGCTAGATTTGATTGGTTTTTGGCCAGTGATCATAAGCATGGGCATACCGCCAAGCTCGGCATAAGCTGCAGCCGTTACAAAATTAGTGGCTCCCGGTCCAAGGGTAGACAAACAAACTCCAGGTTTGCCAGTAAAACGACCATAAGTAGCTGCCATAAAACCAGCAGCTTGCTCGTGCCTAGTTACAATTAGCTTAATGCTAGAATCGCGAAGAGATTCTACAAAATCCAAGTTTTCTTCTCCAGGCACTCCAAATATAAATTCCACCCCTTCATTTTCCAAAGCTTTTACAAATAAATCTGATGCTTTCATAAAAAATCATTTAAACAATTAAATATGCAAACATTTAAACATTTGCCGCTCTTATTTTCAAGATAGGATAACTTTGAGTGTCTCCTCTGCACATTTTTCCCAAGAAAAATCCTTGACTCTCTCCAGTCCTTTTTCGCTTTTCGCCTTTCTCTTTTGGCTATCTCCCAAAGCCATATTAATCCCCTTTGCAATACTCTCTACCGATATCGGATCTACATAAACACAAGCTTCTCCACCTACTTCTTCCAAACTAGTACCCTTGCTAGCCACCACAGGAGTACCTGTTGCCAGAGCTTCCAAAACTGGCAAGCCAAATCCCTCGTACAAACTGGGGAATACAAATGCCTCGGCCGCATTCATTAAATAAACCAAATCTTCTACATCTACATAACCAGGCATTATTATATCTTTTTTGTTAGGACTTTTTTCCAAGGCTTCCTCTACCTTTTCGTAACCATGACCAGGTTTACCCACCAACACAAGTTGTAAGTTGCTATTATTGTCATTTCGACCGTAATCCCGATGTAGCGAAGCGTAATCGGGATGAAGTGGAGAAATCTGTTCTGATTTTGAATTTGATCCAGTGACAAATCTTTCGACTTCACTCTCTCCCTGCGGTCGTTCGTTTCGCTCAAGATGACATAGGGTGTCAAAAGATTCAATCAGCCTAGCCGTATTTTTCTTTTCTTCCCACCGACCGACAGAAAGTAAGAACGGTTTTTTTATATTATATTTGTTCAAAACTTTATTAATCTCAATCTCATTATCAGTCTCAATCTTTCTGTACCTCTTATCATACCCATGTTGTACTACTTTTATTTTATTTGTTTTAATGTTTTCAAGTTTTAATGTTTTAAGGACTTCTCCTTTTGTAAATTCACTCGGCACAATCACCTTCCAAAGTTTTTTTAACGCTGTCTTGGCAGACCAAATTGTATACCAACGTTCAAACCAATTATAACTTTTTGAAAATTTTAATGCAGCCACATCGTGGACTGTCATAATAGTTTTTTTGGGATGAATAATTGGAAAAACATGAGCTGGCACAAAAAGAACATCTGGCGGACTAAATAACATCTCAAGACTAAGTCTGATTTGTGTCCAAAATCTTTTTGGTGGCCAGTGCAAAACTTTGTTACTCCAATTTTCTGGAAGTTTGGCTAACTCCCCTTTCAAAGATTCCCGAGAATAAACAATAAAAAAAACATCTTCACCCTTTGGCCCCTTGTTTCTTGTTTCTTGTTTCTTTAAATTTTCAATAAGATGCCAAGCATACCAACCTACTCCGGTTTTTTCATCCTCGTTGGCACGGCTAACGTCTATACCAATTGTTATACTTTTACTCCCCATATTTCTAATTGTTTTACAAAAGCCTCCACATCATTTTTTTCATGATCAAAAAAGTAGGTTTTGAAACCCATTTTTTCTGGAACTACAAGATTCACAGCATGATTATCTATAAACACAGATTCTTCTACTTCTACAGACAAATCTTGCAAAGCTTTTTCAAAAATCATGGTATCTTTTTTGTCGCTGTGCAAATCACTAGAAATAGAATAAGTGTCAAAAATATTATCGAGACCAAATTCTTCTCTAATCGCGTCCATTCTTTCTTTTATGTTGGAAGAAATAATTCCGGTTTTGTAACCAGCCTCGTGC
Organism: uncultured Gammaproteobacteria bacterium; assembly: GCA_964345045.1. Classification (GTDB taxonomy): domain Bacteria; phylum Patescibacteriota; class Patescibacteriia; order Magasanikbacterales; family UBA922; genus XYB1-40-15. The sequence goes on along the minus strand of CAYFPM010000001.1, from coordinate 253,440 downwards.
AACTTACGAACCAACTCTATCATTTTAATATTTAGTGGCACGTTTTTATTTACAAATTCGAGTACGCTAATATCGATCTTTTTGCCAAGGCAAGTACAAAATTCTTGCCACATATCTTTGTACTCTACATTACCTATTTTCAAATCTTTTTTAAAATGCTCCCAGCAAATTTTGATCTTTTCTTCTGTTACTCCAGTTTGAGCCACCAAATTTTTTACAATCGTAAAACCACCATACCCATGCAAAGTTAGTACTCCATCAAAATCAAAAAAGATTGCTTTAATCATAAGATATGTACGAATTACAAATATCGCGAATATGCGAATTAACTAAATTTTAAAAATTCGTACATTCGTAAAATTCGTAATTCGTACATTAATTACTTTGTTGACATTATACTCCTCTTGTAACTATCCAAGTTTTCAAGAGCAATACCAGTTCCTTTGGCTACACAAAGAAGGGGCTCTTCGCCCAGGTAACACGGAACACCAGTAGCTTGCGAGATCAATTCGTCCAAATTGCGAAGTTGAGAAGACCCCCCGGTCATAATAATACCTTTGTCCATTACATCTGCCGAAAGTTCTGGTGGAGTTTTGTGAAGTACTTCTTTTACAGCCTCTATCAATCCTTCCATATCGTGTTGCAAAGCTTCGGTAGTATCGTCCGAAGAAATCGTCAAATTTCTAGGCAAGCCAGAAATCACATCTCTCCCTTTTACTTCCATTGTCAGGGGCTTATCCATAAACATGGCCGAACCAACTTGGATTTTTATTTGTTCGGCAGTACGCTCGCCCACAGCCAAACCATATTTGCGACGAATAAATTCACTAATTGATTGATCGAATCTGGTGCCACCAATTCTAACCGAACCAACCGATACAATCCCACCCAAAGAAATAACAGCAATCTCGGCTGTACCACCTCCAATATCTATTACCATGTGTCCAGAAGCCGAACCAATAGGAATGTCGGCTCCAATAGCGGCTACAATTGGCTCTTTTATAATATAAGCTGCTCTGGCTCCTGCAGCCATAGAAGCATCTATCACAGCTCTACGCTCTGTAGAGGTAATTCCAGCCGGTACAGCCACCATTACTTCGGGGCGAAAAAGTCTTACTCCACCAAGAGCGCGATTGATAAAATAACGAAGCATGGCTTCGGTAGTATGGTAGTTGGCAATTACTCCATCTTTTAGTGGCCGCTCGGCTATAATAGTGTCTGGCGTACGGCCTATCATATCTTTGGCCTCGGCTCCTACTGCCAAAACTTTTTTGTCTTCTCTAGAAATGGCTACTACCGATGGTTCATTTACCACAATTCCCCGCTTTGGCACGTGAACCAAAACGTTTGTTGTTCCCAAATCAATGGCTACTTTTTTTACAAACATAAATTCATGAAAACATTAAAACACTAGAACATTAAATCATTAAAACAAGAAAACAAACTTATTATTTCAGTTCTACTCCAAACTCTCTATCTTCCCTAAGGTTTGTTTCTAGCTTGTAAGAGCTATCGCCCCACTCATTTTCTGCTTCTGCTGGGCTGGCCCCTGTAATAGGTTTATCAAAATTAAGGTCTAGCGTCAATTTTGGCTCAATTGTGCCAGGCTGCTTTTGAACAAATAATTTGTACTCCCCATTATCTATGCTATCGAATACGAGTTTAGGCAATTCATAAACAAACTCGACCGAACCAATCTGTCCTGGTTCTACAACTGTAAAATATCCAAACCAGGTCTTGCCCAACTCTGTGCCAGTATCTACTTTGCTATCTATAAATTTTTCTTCATTGCCATTAAGTTTTACACCCAAAAGCTTGGCCCCATTTGGCACATACAATCTAGCATAAGTTCTGTATCTACTGGTACGCCAGTCAAACTCCCCTGTATGATTGTAGGTCATTTTGGTCGAGGCGGTCACGGCATCATTTTCCAAAGATAAAATTTTATAACTAACTTCTCTCTCAATCGCATGGTCAGTTTTTAGAGCTGCCAAATTGGCATCCACCCACATTAGGTAGTCCCCGCTAAAATCTTTTACTCGACCAGACAAATCTTCTTCATCAAAAATATTTTGCAAAGCTTCTTTTTTGCTAAAAGCTAAAATATGTTTTTCTTCTGCCAATTTCTTAAATTCTCCAAAGTATTGAGACCCTTTGGAAAAAGCATTACTAGATAATTCTTTTAATAATACCGACATAAATCTACCAATAATTTGTTTTCTCTCTCCTACAGGAATACCTCTATCTCGAAAACCAAATTCTACTTCGTATTCCAATTTTTCAGTTACATTATTATTATCAAATTCAATTCCATCTACTATAACCGAACCAGATAATTCCAGCATTTTTTCCAAAACAGTCGGGGTTATAGCGATTACAGTGTCTATTTCTTCTCCAACTACCCCACCTTCGGCTATATAAAATTCTAATGCTTTTTTGGCGCTCTCTACAAAGTCTGGCGACCAATTGCTATCGCGAAAATACCATTTTTCTACTTTTAATTCTTCTTTTAAAATGCTTGGTGCTTCTACTATCCAATCATCTGGAGCTTGCCAATCCAAATTTTCACTTCCTTCTACTCTCAAGATATCTACTTTCCCTTTGTTTATTCTTACCGTGGCATAACTACCAATAAAACCTCCGGAAGGTCTAAGCTCGGTATTATTTTGAAAAAGCAACAAGACTGTTCTTGGTTCTGAAAAGCCCAAAAAATGTGGTAGTAATTTATAAATAAAATCTGTATCTCCTCCAAATATATTTTCTGCTTCTTGTCTTACCACTGGTAAATTCAAAATCTTTTCTGGATTCAGGGTCCCAGCAAATCTCCAGACAAAAAAAGCAAACCCACTCAAAAGCAAGACAAAAGCCAAAAGTACAAATGGCCATTTTTTTCTTTTTTTGTTTTTGTAATGAATCATATTAATTCGCTCTTTTCTTTTGCGAGATATTAAAACCAAGATATTTACCAAACATAAGATGAGTTACAGCATCAATGGCCGGTATAGCACTAACGAAAATAAGAGAGATTGGCAAAAGCAGCCACTGCAAAAGCATAGTGATATAACGATGCTTGGGATGAGATTTTGGCCGCTTTGGCAAAAGCGGAAAACTAAACATTGCCGACAAAAGCATGCCTATCATAGAACCGGTAATAATCACCTGAATCAAATGTGGAGCATTGAAAAACAAAGCACTTTGATTGACAGAATCCGAGGCCACCCACATAGGTAATCTGGGGAAAAAAGTAATCATAATTGCTACCAAAGACCAAGACCACTTGCCTTCCCATTCTATAAACACCCATTTAAATTTTTTCCACCAAGCAATTTTTTTGCCTTTTTTGCGAAATTCCCAAAGTAGATATGGCACATGTTCTACTCCCCAGGCCCAACGTCTCTGTTGCAGATAAAGATTTTTCATACTTTGCCACCAATTATCATCTCGTACAGTATCCATAGATACTGGTATATACATTGGGGTTACTTCGTACTTGCCATTGTAAGCCAAAAAAGCTTGATAAAAAATCCTAGAGTCCTCACTTACAATTCTTTTTTCATGAAAACCAGCAGCCACCAAAGCTTCGAAACTCATAGAATGAGAAGAAAAAGTTACAAGAGCATCTTGTCTGGCCAGAGCTGTCATAAGCCAAAAAGTGGTACCAAAAGCCATTACACGAAGTACCGATGGGGACTCCCACATATTATTGTTATAAAGCGCTACTGGTTGAAAAGAAGTTCTAGTTGGATTTTTGTGAGTGCAATACAGATACGTCAAATAATTAAAATATTCTCTGTGGCAAACAGTGTCTATATCAAAAACCGTAACAATTACATCTTTGTATTTCCAACCTTTTTTGTCTACATATTCTTTTACTTGTCTTTCGGCATAATGCAAGTTTGATCCTTTGCCTGGTATTTCTCCCGGTAGATCTTTGGGGTGGATCGTCCCAATTATTTTTTCAAATTTGTCTCCAAATTCTGCTTTGGTTTTTTCTATTATTTCCAAACAATGTTCCTTTTTTCTTTCTTCACCAGCTACTACCAAAGTAAATTTTTTCTTGTCATAAACAGCATCGGCCACACTGCTAATGGCTGTTTTTACCACCCCCCATTCTTCGTTAAACACGGTCAAAAAAACAAGATGTTCTTTTTCTTCCCAGCCTCTAATTTCTTTTAGTTTACCAAACCAATCCGTCTTTAAGGTAATGCTCATTCTGCGCCAGGCTACCAAAAGATAAAAAGAGAAATTAAAAATTTTTAATACCCAATAAATATCGAACAAAATAATAAAATAAATTATCCAAAGTGGTTTTACAAAAGAAAGAAATATCCCTAAAAACAAAGTCAGCCAGATAGATAAACCCGGTAATATTTCGTATAGTCTGTAGCGATGATAATCTGAGATCATTTAATTTTAAATTATAAATTTTAATTAAATTTATAATTGATTAAAAATTTAAAATTTGTAATTATTCTAATATTATAAACTTGCTAAATTGGCATTTTTCTATTTTTTCCCACTTTTCTTCTACTCTATCTACATGTGATAAAGAAGGACCAACTCTACACCATTTTACCAATTTTTTCAAGTCTTTGGTACTGCCTTCTGCCAAAATCTCTACTGTGCCGTCGGAGACGTTTTTTATCCAACCAAAAATACCAAGCTCCTTGGCAAATTTACACAACTCTACTCGAAAAAAAACTCCTTGTACCTTGCCAAAAATTTTTAATTTAAGTTGGTTCATTTCTTTTTACCTATATTCGGCTCAGCAGAATATGTAGCCGAGATGTATTTACCTTTTATATCTGTATCAAATTTTTTTACTATTTTCTTCTTATCTTTTAAATCTTCTATAGTAATCGCCAAAACAGGAACACCCAAAGCAAAAGCAAAGGCATTGGCTGTGGTAGTCGCAATTCTAGTACTGGTAAAAGCCCCCGATCCCACTACTACGGCGATCCCTAATAACTTTTCCTTATCAAATTTTTCTTTAATAAAAAAAGAGTCTATAGACTCTAAAAGTTCTCTGTTTTCTCCCTCTACTTCAAAATCAATTTCTTTCTCATTATCAAAAAGACATAATTTAACACACGCTCTTTCCGAGAGATCTATAGCTAAAAACATAAATATTATTCTGTAAGTTTATCCAAAACTTTTACACTTTTTGATTCAAACAAAGAAAACAAAAATTTGTCCATTACATTTCTGCGATCTGTAAATTCTTGTACAGACATTATAGTATAATTTATCTCTGTCCCCAATTCTTTTTCGTATTTTTTTACCAACTTATTTACACTAGTTTCTTTTATTTTTTCACCTACGAGCAACATATCACTAGGAGCTCTTTTGTCTCCGGTAAATCTACCAGTAAGCAAAAGTAGTCTCAAATCACCGGCTTTGGTCTCTATATCTTTTATAAACTGCTTCTCGCCAATAGTTTGATCTTTCAAAAGTAGGGCTTGTAATTCTGTATACAAAATTGACTCAGTGTCAATTGAATAATATTTGCGCAAAGCAGAACCTTCTTTCTTATCTTTTACTTCTTTTACTATTCCAGCCTTTACCAATAGGCCAAGCTCCCTTCTAACAGCATTTATCTGAGAGTCGGTTAGCCTAGTAAGCTCTCTTACAAAATAAGAGGCCGTAGTGTCTCTAAAAAAAATCTTTAATAATTTTAATCTTGTTTTTGAACCAAATAGGTGTTCAAGCATAAATATTTTTTATTACTATATCGAGTAAGGGATTCTAGCATTTCTCCTTATTTCTATCAAGAGCAAAATCTCCATTGCTCGCTTGGTTTTTATATAGTATAATTTAGCCAAACTTAGGTGTAAAGAGCTATATGATAGAGTTACACGAATTTTTTGTAGAAGGTGGAGATCAAAATAGATCACACGTACTGTTGCACATCACAGAACCCACAACTTCCGATGAAATAGAGAGAGGCTATTTTTTTGCTGTCTGCGAAATAAATGCAGGCTCTATAGAACAAATCGAACATTTGCAAGAAATGATAGACGACTTGGAATCTGGATATTACGAACTGGAACCAAAAGACGACAAAGATCCTTTTGAACTGACCCTAGAGCATATCAACCGACGTGGCCACCATATATTAGACAATAGAAATTCTATAGTTAATTGTATTGTGGGTGTTCTAAAAGAAAACAAGGTTTCACTGGCCTACCACGGCAACCCATCTGCCAATCTAATCTTTAGCAAAAAAGAAGAACTACACGACATTGATATCTTGGCAACCGAAGAAGAAGCTGACGACGAACAACTTTTTTCGGCCGTATTGGAAGGAGAATTAAAAGATGGCGATTACCTATATGTTACCACTCCTCATGTAATTGATTTTATCTCTGTAGACCGAATCAAAAAAATAGTCGCCTCGAGGACTACCAGACACAGTGCGGCTCATGTCCAAAAGGTCTTAAGTAATTTGAAAAATGAACTATCTTATGGGGGAATTCTTTTTCACTCCCCTACAAAATCAAACCGCTTGATTGCAAAAAATCCTAGCCCCAAAATAGAAGCTACTAACGTTGTGGAAGAAGAAGATGATGATTATATAGAAGAAAAACCTACCCTCAAAAAAACTGCTCCTAAATACTCTATAAAAAAACCAAAAATAGAGACCAACTACCGTCCTAGACATGATATGGAAGAACAAAGTTTTTTTGCGATTACCCTTATTACTTTGGGGAGAGCCTTGGTAGCTGGTTCTATTGGTGTTTATAAACTTATAAAATCTATTGCTATCTGGCTGTGGCAGGTACTTGTTTCTATTATACTTCTAATCACTAACCGCGGCGGACAAAGACAAATTGTTTTGCAAAGTATAGAAAATTCTATCCAAAGGAAAAAAGATTTTGTTACTAATCTTCCTCTGGCTAGCAAAATTTTATTTTTGATTACAGTTTTGCTTGGGATTGGTTTTTTGGCTAGTGTCTCTATTTCCAAAATAAGCGAAGCCAAAATCCAAGCCGAGGCCGAATACCAAAACCAAATTCAAGCAATTGTAGACAAAAGAGATGCTGCCGAAGCTAGTATGATCTACGAAGACGAAAGCAAAGCTTTTAACCTACTTCAAGAAGCCAGCCAAATGATAGAAAATTTGCCAGACAAGTCTGACGAAGAAATATCCCAAAAACAAAAACTTGCCCAAAGTATAGAAGAAAAATTACAAGTACTAAGAAAAGTAAAAGATGTTGAAGCTAAATTAGTTTTTGATATTGCCACAAAAACCGAAAATGTTAATGTCTCCGAACTAGCTATTATAGACAATAAATTGGTAGCCTTTGGAGAAGGTGAACAAAAATTATATTTATTTGATACAGACACCAATAATTTTGAGTCAAAAGAATATAGTTCTGCTCTAAAATTAGCACAAGCCAGTACTCCAAAAGAACAAGACCAAATAGTATTTTTGTCTGGGAAAAACCAAATTGCGATTTTTGACAAAGAAACAGGCGCCGTTGTAGCCAAAGATTTGGATGTGTCTGAAGATTCTGAGATTGGAAGTTTGGTTGTATACAATCAACGTCTCTACAGTGTAGATAAAAATAACAGCCAAATTCTAAAACACAGCACCACTCAAACTGGTTTTGATCGTGGTTCCAAATGGTTGAAAGATACTAATATTGATTTGAGTCAAGCTACTTCATTGGCTATCGATGGGGATATCTTTGTACTAAACGAAGACGGAATCTTAAACAAATTTACCAAAGGCCGAAAAGAAAATTTTGATATCACAGGCCTAGATCCAACCCTAACCAATCCTAAACAAATATGGACTTACAACGATGTAAATAATTTATATATTTTAGAACCTAGCCAAAAAAGAGTGGTGATTTTGGCCAAAGATGGTAGATTAATTGGCCAATATACTAGTACAGATTGGCAAAACCCAACTGGCATGGTGGTGCTAGAAGAAAAAGATTTGGTATATATCTTGGATCAAAATAAAATTTACTCTTTTGATCTAGAATAGAAAATAAAAAAATCCGCATCTTTTGGATGCGGATTTTTGTTTTTACAAAACTTATTTTAGTTCTGCTTTTCCACCAGCTTCTTCGATAGCTTTTTTCAATTCTTCGGCTTCTTCTTTCTTTACATTTTCTTTTACTACTTTTGGAGCACCGTCTACCAAAGCTTTGGCATCTGCTAGTCCCAAACCAGTAGCAGCTTTTACAGCTTTGATAACAGCAATTTTGTTGCTACCAGCATCTGTAAGTTCTACATTGAATTCTGATTTTTCTTCGGCAGCAGCACCAGCGTCTCCACCAGCAGCAGCTCCTGGAGCCATCATCATGGCAGCTGGAGCAGCAGCGCTAACACCAAATTTGTCTTCTAGAACTTTTACAAGTTCTGACAAATCTAGTACAGACATTTTTTCAACCTCTTCTACAAGAGATTTAAATTTTGCAGGTACTTCTACGTCTTTTTTCTCCTCTACTGCAGGAGTTTGTGTTTCTTCACTCATAGTATATAAGTTATTGAATTTAAACTAATTATATTAGTATTTCTTCTTTTGCTCCCCCTAGTAGGGGGAGCTGTCCGAGCTCACGAAGTAGAGCAAGGACTGAGGGGGTAAGGTTAGGCTTTTGATTCTTTAATCCCGTTAAGGACGTTTACTAGTCCACGCATATTGCCGGCAAGTACATTTACAAATCCAGATACTGGAGCGTTCAATGTGCCAACCAACTGACCAAGCAATTGTTGCTTGCTTGGAAGCTTGGACAATTCTGTTACTTTGGCTGCGTCAATAAACTCACCTTCTAGCACACCACCAAAGATGGTTACTAGTTCGTGGTCTTTGGCAAAGTCAGCAATTATTTGGGCTGGAGCGACTTCGTCATCTTGCCCAAGTATTGTGGCCACACCACCTTCGAAAGTTTTGGTGTCTACTTCTAATCCGGCTTCTTTTAGAGCTCTGCCCAAAAGGGTTTTCTTGGTAGCAACGTAAGAAATATTATTTTCTCTACATTTGCCACGAAGTTCTTCGGACTCAGACACTTTCAAACCTTGAAAATTGGCAAAAACTGCTGCTTTGGCATCTTTTATAGATGTTGCCAAACCTTGTACAGCTTCTTCTTTTTGTTGTCTTGTCTTAGCCATAGCTAAGTTTCTAAGTTGAACTAAGTTATCTAAGTTAACTTAGTTTTGAATTAAAAAACTGTGGTTTTCACCACAGACCTATTTGGTTATCCTCGACCTTTTTAACTAAAGCAACTTAGAGAACTAAGTTTACTTAGCCAACTTAGGATACCTCGGTAGCGTATTTAATCACCCGAAGGGTGAAGCTACTGTCTGCGGTTGCTACCCCATTTGGGGTAACGGCTACATAATACCGCAAAACCAATAAAAAGTCAAGCCGACTAATTAAAAGATAAAAATTGCCTAAATTAAGGTAATTTTTTGTTTTGTCCACCTACTCTTCTTGACAGACCTCTAATTATATGATAAAAAGACTAATCCCCTGCGGCCTATTCGGCCAAAAGGGATAGAAAGGAGGAAAGCCTTGAAGGCCTACCTCTGGTACAGCCCGTTTGGCTGAATACTGTCAAACAGGAGTAAACTGTACCGCCGCCCATAACGCCTCCGAGTTGGATGAGGCCAAAGAGAACCCAGCTAGGACAGCCGTTCTAAACGGATGACCAAAGAGAGCTGGGATGAGGGCAGTCTACTTGTAGAGTGCTCTGAGTGTTGCCTGGAAGTGGTATCAGCATATGGACTCAATGTCTAGACAGCTGACGATCCCCCCAAGGATGAAATATGAAACGGCATAGCACTCAAAAAAACAACAAGGAGGGATAGGCCGGAGAAGTCAAGTGTAGACTTCTTCCGGCCACCTCAAAAAAATTCAAACCCGCATTTGCGGTGTTTTTTTATTTTCAAAATTATTGACTTTTATTTTTCAAAAATGTAACTTAAGTTTATGAGCGAAAAAGAATTCCCCAGTTTCGAAGTTTTTGCAAGAGAGCTACGAAAAATAATCAGAAAGGTAGTGCCTCTACCCAGTGGCACGCAACTAGATCTAAGCGAAAGAGGCAAACCTTTGGATGTCACCTCTGGCCTAGAATCTATAAACGTAGCCGGGATAATTGGCGAATTGGAGGATAAGTACAGCCTCACTAACCTAGGTAAGCAATCACATTGGAACAGCAATACCACAACCTGGCAAATTTACCAAGCCTGCATAAGGTCTAGAAGAGGCCGTAGTCAAGACTCATAAAAAAGCCCTGGTCAAATTGGGGGCAAACACCAGGCAACCACTTCACAAACCAACCCGACACCTTGTCGGGTTTTTGTATTGACTTTTTGTTATTTTTGAGTTAAGGTCTTTGTTGTGAGTAAATCAATCAGCTTTTGCGACTTTGCGAGAGCTGTAGAAAAAGCTCTCAAAAAACTTTACAAAGGACCAGTAGAATGTAGAGAGTCAGGTTCTAAGCCATTTGCAAATCTAGATGACCTACAAATTATCCAAATCGCCGGCGATTTGGCAGAAAGGTTTCTGCAGTCAATGTCTTTGCCAAACTATGTTTGTGCAAGCCTAAACCAAGAAACCACCCTGGAAACTTTGTACAAAATGTTTGCCTCCAAAGGTAACTAAGGAGCTCTACCTGGCGACTCTTCTCAAGCGCGCCAGGTCAAACCCATCTCCAGCTTGACACCCAGAAGCTTTTCAACTATACTTATATCACCAAAATTTAATGGCCCGTTCGTCTAGTGGTTAGCCAGCCTTCGGCTGATGACCCGAAGGGTCAGACACCATGTTTTACAGGAGGGGTATATGCACTACGTATATGTAATTCAAAGTAAGAAAGATCTTACTTATTATATTGGGTCAACAAGTGATCTTAAAAAAAGATTTAAAGATCACAACTTGGGAAAATCAAAATACACAAAAACAAAAAAACCTTGGAAGTTGGTATACTACGAAGCTTACAATACATTGAGCTTAGCAAGAAAAAGAGAAAATAAACTCAAAAAACACAGTTCTACAAAAGAAGAATTGTTAAAGAGAATAATTTAATGGCCCGTTCGTCTAGTGGTTAGGACACCAGGTTTTCATCCTGGGAACAGGGGTTCGATTCCCCTACGGGCTACCAAAAGGGATTTTGCATGTGCAGAGTCTCTTTTTTGTTGAAAGATTAGCGAAAAATTAGGGGTTCCAAATTTTGGATAATGGTACGAGGGTTTTTTTGAAAAAATCGAACTCTGAAGTTGTATTTTCTTTGTGTAGGTCGCCTTTTGCCAATGTTCAGGCACTTCCAAAAAGAAATCAAAACACATATCCATTGCTTTCTCTAGGTCAAAATTTTCTTTGGGTGTTTGGTGTAGCAATTCTTCTTTATCTTGAATCGAGGCTTTAATGCGGTCAAGTTCTTCTTTGAAATCTTCATCATCAATAATACCTTTGCCGAGCAGATCAAAGGTCTTTCTTTTTTTCTCTTTGAGTATGTCAATTTCTCTCTGTATTTGTTCATTGCTTACATTCATCTCTTTATACTTCTTTTCCCATAGTTCAAGAGCCATGTGTCGTATAACTTTGAGATACCGTTTGTCTGGTGCAAGTTCTTTGAGAAAATCGAAAAACTCACTCTCTAGCCTGTCCTTAGAGAGAGACTTTGGAGCAGTGCATTCTTTGTTATAGCACCGATAATATGGAAATTTCTTGCCTGTATGACTGGTAGACAAAGAAGCGGTTAATGGACGACTACACTCTCCACACAATACAAAATTTCTAAGCGGAAATAGCTCGTTTTTCTTTTTGAGCGACATGTTTGTCTTTTTGTCGTACTTTCGCATGAACTTTTGGCACTGATAATACGTTTCATTGCGGATAATCGGCTCATGCGATGCTGGATATTCCACGCCGTTCATTGTCATGATACTGATATAGAATTTATCAGAGAGTATTTTATGGATAAACTGCGGAGATACTTCTTTTCCATTCGATGAACGCAATCCCTTGGCGTTTACTTGTTGCCGTACTTCTTCCTCGGTGTATACTCCTTTTGCATATTCTTCAAAAATGAAGCGTACCAATGGAGCTTTTTTGTGATCAACAATTATGCTTTTGTTGCCGTCTGCGTCTGTGTAATTGAGATACCCAATGCGAGCCTTGAACGGCCAGCGACCAGACTCAATACATTTTTTCATTCCTGCCGTGACTCGCTCGCTTCGCATGTCATTGTCTAGCTGTGCAAATGTCGCCATGATATTACCGACACACTTTCCAAATGGTGTATTGTCTATTGCTTCCGTGGTAGAGATGAGCGTGATACCTCGCCCTTTGAGCTGTGTGAAAATACTCGTGTAATCATTCACATCTCGAGAAAGGCGGTCAACCTTGTTTACAATCACACAATCAATCTTATTGCTTTTGGTAGAACAAAATTGGAGCATATTCTGTAGCCCTTTGCGATTTGTTGTCTTTGCAGAAATTCCGTCATCATGATATTCGCCTATCACATCAATGTCCTTGCTTTTTGCGTAATGCAAACACGCCTCACGTTGATTTTCCAAACTAAAACCACGTTCAGCCTGTTCTGCTGTCGATACTCTGTAATAGATGACACCTCGTTGTAGTTGTTTTTTCATATGCAAATAAAAAAGGAAGCAAAGAACTGCTTGGACTCAACAATCACGAAGACGTTGAAGCAGGATTGCTCCCTTTTCTCGCCACAATATCAAAAATTATGGCACAAAAAAATCGTGATTTGAGTTGAGTCCAAAGGAATAGTATCAAGAACATACAAAAAAATCAAGTCGATGTTTTTGTTTCTTTTTGTTGTTCCATCCATGTATTGAACGCAATTTCTAATAACTGGGAGATTGTTTCTCTTGCTTCGAGTGCCTCAAGATCAGATAGGTATAGACCTTCCGACTCGGTAAGCTCTTTGAATTTCGCAAGAGAGATCATGTTAGGAGTTATTAAAAACTATCGACCATTGCGGGTCATTGCACTTGGACGGGAAAAAGTCGAGCGTATACGCCTTGTACTCAACCTCTCCCATGTATTCACTCTCAAACGTCTTTTCAAAGACTGGTGTGAGCAGTGAAAGAAACTTCTCAATAAACTTTCTCGCCCACCATGCAAGAAGCTCTACAGGAGATTTTAAGGACTGTGAACGAAAGAATTTCTTTTTACCAAACATGCGACCAGAGAACAGTTCTTTACCTAAGTATTTGCTCATGTACGCCCCGAGGTTGTTCACTTCGTCTACTTTACGGATATTTACCATGCCATGCCCCCAAACGTACTCTAAGACGTTCATTTCGATGTATGGTAGGTTGCATAGCACATGATAGTGAACAGCCCCACGCTTTTGAAATTCAGGTACAGCAAAGTACTCGAAATTTTTGTATTTATATGAGATACGCTTAATAAACTGATTAAACATGTAGTTCGCAGTTTTGATGTCAGTGATGTTGTCGGCGAAAGTCAGGGTCATAAACTTATTCAGTTGCGGATTGGCGTTAATTTGACGGCGTATCTCTGTTTTCGTTCGGTTAATTGAATATTGCACCTTTTTCTGTCGCAGTGCTTCTTGTTCGAACATGTTTAATTGCTTGGACTCCTTTTGAGTAGTGACTTGTTTTGGAGATGAGTCATAGTCACGCCACACTTCTTTGCTATATTTGAATACTTCGACCTGCTTTCCCGACACAACTACTTTGAGTGTGTAGGAATGTGCCATAGTTTTCGTTAGATGTGTGGATATAATCAAGTTAAGAGAGTAATAGTTGTATCTGCGATATACCTCTCGCAAGCACTCATTTTTTTTCGTCGGGCAGACGAGAAAAAAATGATTACTTACGGGATGATCGGTATAGATTCACCGATAGATAATATGTAGCTCGTTTTTTCCGTATCAGGTTGTTTCAGTGTAGCGTCAGCTTTTCTTGAATAAAGGTTGTACAAGTCTCCACCTTGACTAAAGCAAGCTATCAGACGCTGTTTCTGTTCCTGTCCGATACGGCACTAAACGGTCAGCCACGGACGTTTTCATTCGACCGTGATATATTTAGTTCTATGGAAAACAAATTAGTTTCCACATGGAAAGGTTCTGAAGTAACTTCAGACCTTATTCGCAAACAGATCCTTGATCGGTTCGGCGAAGAAGACGCAAACAATTACGATCCAAAAAGTAATTGTTTAACGTATAACCGATGGCTCGAAATGGGCTATCAGGTTAAAAAGGGCGAAAAAGCCCTCAAGTCTTTCATCATCATTGAGAAGAAAGACAAGGACGGTACTGTCGTTCGCAAATACCCGAAACGGGTAAACCTGTTTTACATTAAGCAAGTAGAACAGGTCGGTAGTAGTTCTTAATTGAACTACTACCTTTTTTTGCGTTGCTGATTGGAATATGGGGGTATGTCTGGGGTGTCGGGAATGAGTCCTGTATTTTCGTTGGAGAATCTGTGCGGATATTTTCGGTGGTATGGGAAGTTTGGGTATTCGATGAAGTTCACGGCTTCGTGGGTGTTGTAGCAGTTGGCTTTGAGTTTGTTCATGAGGAAGAATGAGCGTTTAATGGCTCGTCGTTTTACGTTGTCATCTTTGAGATCATGCAGTTCAAAGTGTGAAGCCATGAATACTTTTTTGAAGACATTGCGTACTTCTAGAAAGTGTTGTCCTAAATCTCGTATCCGTTTATCAATGTTTCCTGTATGTTGTACGCCTGCGTATATGTCGAGTGGGATGGTATTTCCATCTTTATCTTTCCGTACATCGTGACGGTGAGCAGAGAATTTTTGTTTTGCCGACGGAGGCATGTCTTGCCACTCACGGCTATCAAAATATCCTTGGGCTTCGTCTATAAATATCTGTCCGCCTTTAATATGGAGGAGTTCAGGTATTTCAGACCAGAAGTAGACACGGCCGACTTTTTTCAAGTCCACTTTTTTCTTTATGACATAGGGCGTGAAGTTGAGTTTCCAATTTGCGTATACATCATGTCCTTTGAGAAACATCTCAAGTGCCTTGTATGTCATGTAGAGGGTTTTTCCTGCTCCTGGTTTTCCTGTAACAATGGTGATCATATTAGTTATGGCTTAAAGAATGTTGCGATTTGCAAGATAAAGGTGAATAAGAATATGGTCATTTCAACGAACATCACGAGAAGCAAGACTTTGAACAAGACGAATATCGGGAAGATAAGGTCAATTTGTGAGAATGTCGGGGTGATTGTCGCAAACGCACTCGTTACGGCCGTGATAACGGAATTGCTCGGATCAGCGTCAGGCAAAAGCGAAATAATCTTTACAAGGATTGATTCTATAAAGCTAAACATAGGCTACTGGTTATCACTGAATAAATGCGTCACTCGGAACACCACGTAAAGAGCAAAGCCGAGCCACAAGAGGGCGACAATGTACGGACGAAGACCACTTGAAAATGCCTTTACTCGTGGATCGCTCGCGGAAAATATTTTGACGTCAAGGTCATACTGTCCATTGCCCGATACACTTTTGAATGTAATGTCGAGTGCCGTCGGTGAGGGGCTTGAATATTGTCCATTGAACATGTTGTAAAAGCCGTCATGAAAGGCAAAGTAATAGTTGAATACAATCTTTTTGCGGAGTTCTTCGACAATGCGAGGAAAGAAATATCCACCGTCGTCGTCGGGGTTGCCGACAAAATCTAAATCTGAAACATAAACTCCAAATGGATATTGTCGTTTCAGCGTGCCGTCTTCTATGAGTTGCACAACATAATGATACGGTGTCGTAGAAGCGGAGAGTGTTACGGTGTAGTCGTTCGTGTCCGCCATGCTTGCAAGTGTGCGAGTATGAAATGCCGCATTAAGTTCTGTTCCGTCACTGTCATATTGTTTGATGTTGAACGTCAGGCTATCTATTGTTCCATCGGGATAAGTAAAGCTAAATGTAAAGTCTTTACTGGTTGAGCCTTTCGGGAGTGTGAGAGCGGTATCAAAGCTCGGTGACTTAATTTGTATGTTGTAATCGTCGTAGAGTCCAAAGTTGAAATACCAATCCTCGGGGTAGCCGTCCACAAATTCAATGCCGTCTACCGTGACGAAATCCATGAGGTCATCGTAATCAACACAATCACCAGAGACGCTTTCTATATCTCGTGCTATCACTCGGTCGGATAAACTGGTGTGGTAGAACTGTGCGGAAAAGGTATTGTCTTCGGTACATGAGGCGGTATATTCAATTTCTTCAAATCCGAGACAGTCATCAGTAAATCCGATTCTATTTTCTCCCACGTACGGACAGGTTCCCGATACAGTAATCCATGTGTCATTGATAACTTCTTGATCTTGTACGGGTGAGGTAATCTCAAATGGAATTGTAATCGGGTCAGCACTAAATATTTTGAAGAAAATATCTGTGGACGCTCCCGAGGTGTATCTGGTTGCTCCTTTGTAGTAGTAGGCTTGTCCATCGGGATAATCCGCACTGCTTCCGAGATAGTTTGAGTTGTTATACATCGTGCGAAGTTTAGAGCCTGATTCGTTGTCAGCACTCGACGCACTGTTTAAGAGAACAAAGTAATGTTGTGAGCTACTAACATTTACAGGCTCATCAAAGCTAAAGTATGCCCACTTAAAAAATTCACCGTCTTCTTGTCCACCCTCTAAGTTAGAATTACAATTTAGGTCGTAGTGGATCATCTCATTGAGTTCTTCTGCGGTAAATTCTTTTGTGGCGAGTGGATCACTACATCCTCCGTACCATCCGTTGGTTGCACTGTTGCACAGTGTGAGTGTCTTTGGGTGTACTAAGTTTCCAAGACGACACAATTTAAATCCTACTGTTTGGATTGCTTCTGTATCAACGGCAGTGATAAACTTTTGTCCGTGTCCTGTTTCGTTACTGCTTCGAATAAACCAGGTGTACCAATTTGACGCTGGGGCAAAATCGGCAACATCTGCCTCGAATGATTCTGCATGAACAGCATGGACAAACAAAAAAGACACGGCAAGAGTGGAAAGAACAGCAAGCGTGCGGAGTAATCTATATTTAAGTAAGGAGAGTTTCATAATAGGTTCGTTACTGCACGGCGTTGGGGGCTTTGCATATTGAGTGCAAGCCCCCACCGTGCTATGCCTATCGCATGAAGCGACGAGCAAGACGCCAAACAAATCCGATTGAGAAGATAATCACTCCCACGATCACGATGTTTGCGATGTTAGCGGTTATTGCGCCGGTAACATTTTCTTTCATCGTGTCCACCACAATGGCGGTACTGGAAACGACATCGGGGTCAACCGCTGCAAAAGCATTGGTTCCTGCGGCGAGTCCGCCAGCAAGAGCAAGTCCAAACATTGCGACTTTTGCTTTTGTGCTTTGAGCTAGGCGACTAAGTGTGTTAGTCATAGGGTTAGCCTTTCATGTGTTTAATGAATAACAGTAGTACGCCGACCACTGTTCCGAGGATCAAACCGAGGACAATCGCATGAGCATAGACCTGTCCTATCATTAGGAAATTATCTATGTAACACGAGTTGTTGAGTAAGATATTTGAGGAACACATACTACTTGCCCGCCGTTATTGTCATAAACACGCTTATGACGATGAATAAAATGAGTGGAAACACAAGGCTGAGACCGAATCCCTCAAAGAGATTGTTTAGTAGTCCTGTCATACTCATGTTTTATAGATAAGCAAGAGGATTATCACCGTAAGCAGTGCAAAGACCATGCCAAAAGAGACGGTCGCAAACTGGCTAAAGAAATTGATGAGATCCAGTGCGTCGTCTGTAAGTGACAATGTCGTTGTTGTTACGGTGAAGAAATCCATACATGCTATTTATTAGGGACGTAGACATCCAAGAATGCCTTTTTACGTTTCTTGTCTTGGAACGTATACGGAAAGACCTCGACATTGAGTGTGATCACATCACCCTCTTTACCGATTTTCATGTCCATATCCGATACGCTTACTTTGACTGGGTAGAGGCTTCCCTCGGGTTCTATATATAGCTCCCGACTTTGCCCTGGTGTGCCGTCTCGGCGTGTAAATTCTTTGATGGACTCTTTTTTCAGAGTCCCTTTCAACACAAACATAGTGTTTATATTTACTGATGAATAATCTTCTGGTTCGTAAATCGACCTTTAGGTTTTACGATGGTTGAATCATAAAACAATAGGGTTCCCAAACGTTCTGTAGAAGAAGTTGTAGAAAAACAAAAAAGCCCTTTAATAAGAGCTTTTTTGAGGCTAAACGTTGTAGAATTATTCGACGTCTCGTTGTCGTTCTCGATTGTCCATATATCTCTCAACCGCTTCTTTTGTGGTTACCCAATCACGCCCCTCTTTATGCGCTTCGAGCTTGCCTTGTCGGGCAAGAAGATTGAGGTACTTCGCTGAATATGGGGTATCCTCTGCAATGTCTGCCAGCTTGATAAACTTCTCTCGTTTTTTGCTTGTCGGTGTCAGTGTTTTCAAATATATGTCGAGAGAGCGTTCCACTGTTTGGGCGATGAAACGCACAAACGGTTCAAGATTCTCTTTGTCAGCCTGTGCCAGTACACGGTAATATTTCTTTCTGTCATTTTTGAGAACAATAGACAACGGAAATCCAGCCTGCATGAGAATAAGGTTCATGAGTAGTCGTGAGGTTCGACCATTTCCATCAAAGAACGGATGGATATAGACAAACTTGTGATGCACAAGTGCCGCAAGTTCTACCACGTGCATGTGCTTCTTTTCTTTAGAAATCCATGCAATAAGATTCTGCATAAGGTTCGGGACATCCAGTGCGTCTGGTGGTGTATGATCCGCACCGCCGATAATCACATTTGAATTTCTATATCGTCCAGCCCATTCTTTATCTGTCTCTTGTACAATAATGGTGTGAATCTGTTTAATGAGGTGTTCAGAGAGGGTGTTTTTCTTTCCATGCTCAATAAGCTCATACAGATATGCAAGAGCACTATAATGATCCTTGGCTTCGAGGTGGTCTTTGAGTGGTTTTCCTTTAACAGTTAGCCCCTCGTTAATGACAAGAAACGTCTCTCGTAATGTAAGAGAATTGCCTTCAATCGCATTTGAATTGTAGGTCATTTCAATGCGTAGCTGTTCACGGAGCTTTTCCACTGCCGACTTTGGGAGCGGACGGAGTGCATTGAGGCGTGCCAGCTTTTCATCGAGACGATCTATAAAGTTGTGGTCTAAATAGGTCATATTCTTTAATATGGTTTAAGTCATTTTCTACACTATACCATATTAAGCTCACTTTGTCGAGTATCTATAAAAAACGTTGATTTATGCTCACTTTGCCTGTTTTGCCCGTGGTACAGTGTAAAAAATCTGCAATAAGTCCATTTGTTTGTTTTTCAACCTTTGTATTGATAGCCATACACGCATTGTGATAGGTTCGCCAGCTATTCTGCCTCTTTCCATACTCTAATTCACCAAATTCATCTTCTGCGATTTCAGCGTAGTAAAAGTCATCTGTTATATTCTTTTTGTGAGTGACAAAGACATGATGAAGTATCTTATGTGCGTTGGTTATTTTTCCCAGTTTATTGATTTGGATTCTTTTACCTTTCACCACCAAGATACTGTTTCGTTCGTCAAAGTGGGTCTCTCCGTGCAGTCTATCCTCATTGAGAAAATCTTCTTTATCGAGTCTGGTAAATACCTCACTATTTACCACCTTGAAAGAAAGCTCAAGCATTTCTTTTGAGTATGGTTTAGAAAACAACCGACAGAGGTTTTCAAATTCTATTTCATCGTCAATTTCACATTTTTTTACTTTTTTCATCTTCTCGTAGATCAGTTCAAGATTGGTGTAGTAAATCCAAAACTGCCGAGAAAAAATAGCCTCGCCTTTGACAGCGAGAAATTCTTCTTCATTGAGACACTCATCCGTGTCTGTTCCTATAACTTTCGCCGTACTGTCGAATATCTTTTGAAGAATCCCTTTCGTAATTGGATCGCTATTCAAAAAATATATGTACCTGTACACAATCACAAACCGCTGAAACACATTTCGCTCGATGGAGAATAGCTGGGTAAATTCGAGCATGTTTTGCTTGATTGTATCGGGAGAAAGTTTCATGAGACACTATTGTATGAATAACGTAAAGCATAGAACAGCGCGGTTATTTCAAGTCTCTGATAATCTTTACCACGACACCTCTGATCTCGACTTCTTTTCTATAAAATGGTTTAAAATTGGGGTTTGCAGGTTGCAGGCGTATTCTGTCTTTTTCCATATAGTATTTTTTGAGCGTCGCTTCGTTGTCGTCGATAATGGCGACAACCGTATCATCGTTTTCCGCCGTTTCCTGTCTTTTTACAATAATAGTATCTCCGTCAAAAATACCCTCGCCGATCATTGAATCTCCTTTTGCTTTGAGAGCGTAAAGGTTGCCACGCAGCGCGGCGTCCCGTGCTACCTTTACGGCTTGCCCTCTGTCTTCAATAGCTTCAATCGGTTCCCCGCAGGCAATAACGCCGACAAGTGGAATTTCCATGTAAGGCTTTCTTTTTGTTGCTAAAGAAAGTCCACGCTCCTTTCTATCATATCGTTCGAGATACCCTTTAGATACTAAAGCACTAACATGTTCATGAATGGTGGATACGGCGGATAGCCCGAAATGTTCGGCTATTTCCTCAAACGAGGGAGCATAATCGTGATCCTCAATATATTCCTTGATATAGGATAATATTTCCTTTTGTCGTTTTGTAAGTATCTGCATAGGTAAATTTAGTATACCCGAAAATATACCGAATAGCAAAATTGTCCGAATGTGGATAAAAAAGAAGTGCGTATATTATTCTCTTGATATAAAACAAAAAATATAGTATGATCGCTACATATCAAATTCACATTTGTAAATTTTTTTGATGATTTGATATTATTTCGACAATTCAAGCCTAACCCCTAGAGGATTTATCTTTTAGGGTATGGCACACAAACCCGACCAAGGTATTAAGCTCTCCGCTCAGATACCTTGGTCGGTCGTACCCCGAAAGGGGTATGGGTGATCCTTCGGGGTCATCGCTGGCGGGGAGCTTTGTGTTTACAAGCATTTCCACGCCAGCAAAATAAGGCATATTTATAAATCCGACCAAGGGTATGCCAATACTACAAAACTCAGACCAATTTTTTTGGTTTAGTCAAAAAAACTTAAAAACAGCAAAAACATCAGCAAAACGTTTTGTTGTTTTTTATGTTGTTATCAGCACCTCATTGTGAGGTGTTTTTTATTTACCTAACATAAATTGTATGCGTGAACGTTTTTCAACACCTCCATCGCTATCAAAAAAAATGGGACAAAGAGAGATAGAGGAAGGTGTCATAGATTATCTATCCTCTCCAAAAAGCAAAGAGGGGCTTCATCCTGAATTAGCGGAATCTTTTGAAGTGGAAGTTTCAGAGTCTCCACTTCGCCGTGAGGATGTAGAAAGAGAAGCAAAAGAATTTATTGAAAGAAATTTTGATAAAATTTTGCCAGTTCTATTAGCAAACCAAGCTTCACATGCTCACCTTATTAGAAGTTTAGGAATTACAAATGAACAAATAGGGTTACTTGGTGCGAATTACTTCATTGGCGAAGAAAATGGTCGTCCAGCTATTTACCAAGCGGACGAGTATAATCCTGATGGTAGACGGGTATACGAAAACGATTACAATGGTGTTTCAAACGCCGACTTACTAGCTCTTGGGTGGGCAAAACACTCTTTACGAATGGATACTCAAAGTGAAGCAGATAGAATCGGTGGGTCTGTTTCACATAGATATTTTCTTAAATCACAAAATAGGTACCTTTGTAAAAATGATTTCGGAATGAGAAGATACGACGAGGAAGAAGGTCGAATGGTGGAGGGCGAAAGTAATGACGTTGCTCCTTTTGTTCAGACGGTAGGAAGACAATTTGATCGTGTGAAAGAAAATCTTGATAATGCGTTTCGTCCGCTAGTTGAAAAAATTAGAGAAGAAGTACAAGCGGAAACAGAATTTCCAAACCAAGCAGATATACAAGATTGGAACGCTTACCGTACTGAATATGAAAGAGTACACACAGAAATGGAACGTGAAATTTCATTACGTGTTGTTGAGGCAATTTCTGCTCATTTACAAGAACACCCAAAAGATAGAGACTTAATAATGGAGGCTATCCCCGTTAGAAAAGTAAGTACACAACTCCATTTTCAATATGACCGAATTGCACGTAAATATGGGGTTACAGGCAGTAACCCTGTCGATGATTACGAAAAATTTAATCGTTCTGGACATAGACGGATAGAGAAATTACTAAGTGAACCCACTGACGAAGAAAAGAGTGGAACAACTCTCCGTTTTGTTCATTCTGATTTGTTCAAAAAGCCAACCATTGTGTGGGGTAATTTTGAAATAGACTCTCTTGTATCACAAGCAAAAGGAGGAGTTCGTGATGTTCTTGCACAAAAAGCAGCGGAGGCAGATCCTGTTGTTTCTGAAGCATTTGCTCGTTATAGATGTGGTCGTGGAGAACAGTCACCTTATTTTTACAATGATCATCAGGTATATGATTTTATCCGCCATGTTGGAGCGGAACGTGCCTCTGAAATACTAGACGCTGATGACAGAAATGTTTCAGAGCAAATGGCTGGTTTTGGATACTTGCAGGCTCTTGGATACAACTTGCAAGATTGGGAACCTACAAGAGTA
Source organism: uncultured Gammaproteobacteria bacterium (assembly GCA_964345045.1). GTDB lineage: Bacteria > Patescibacteriota > Patescibacteriia > Magasanikbacterales > UBA922 > XYB1-40-15. The sequence continues at coordinate 230,789 of CAYFPM010000001.1, read as the reverse complement.
AAAAAACAATTGCATGAAGCACATAAATTGAATCGAGCAAATATATGGCGATATCTTCATGAACGGTCACAAGGGGCTGATTCAGAAGAAGTACGCATGAGTGAGCAAGATTGGCTTGCCTCAGAAAGTAAAAGAAAAGCGAGGAATTTATTCCGAGAAGGTAAGCGAATGTATTGGCTGGCTCAACAGGTATTTATTAAAAGTCCACACCACAGTCAAGATGATCGTTTTTATCATCAAGATTCGTATGTTGACTGGAGCCGTTACGATTTATCTAAGGCAGATGTACCCGATGAAAAATTAAGTGAATATCTTGATAAACACAAAAATCTCATTATTGTGTTGTTAGGACAAGGAGCTGAACAAGATCGTTATGGAGCACAAGTAGGTGAAGCTAAAAAAGGAAAAGGAGCCACTCTTGGATTGATTATTCAAGCACTGGAAAGAGGGCAAGATTTACGTGGTGTAGCCCTGGCTCATGATAAAGAACGCTATCTTGAAGGCTTAATAAAGGGTGAAGTGGAAAATGATTTAGAATTCGCACTTGCTGATTGGCCAGAAGAATGGAGAGAATCAGTTACACAAGGAGAAATCGAGTTGTACTACGATTATGCAAACGACTATGTACAACTTGATCCTAATGGACTTGCGAAATATGCTGAATGGCGAGCGACTCCTGAAGGTAAAAATTGGTCTAGTGTATTTGAACAAGATCCACAACAAAAAAGCGAACTTGACTTTAGAATTTGTCTTGGCTCTCAAACGGAAGAAATACGTAGTTGGTATAAAGAAGCGGCTGAGTATGTTGGTGGTGCAACAGTGCAAGACTATCTACTACGCTTTAACGCAACTCGTGATACAGAAGGCAGGCTTGCAAACTGGCATGATGTCCTATTTTGGGTACCAAATATTCGAAAGCTGGAAGCTGGGGAAGCAAAATCTATTCTCACGGGGATCCAAACAATGGATGATAACCAAGAATTTATTGCTCTCTTACCTCGATATAGTAAAGAACGTGATCCTTTGACTGAACATGGTCCAGTGCAATCCATCAGAGAATTAAAGAAGCGTATCCTTGCTATTGAGTCTAACATTGACCTTTCTGAATTGCCCCCTGAAATTTTCGAAATTACTACCGCACCAGGGTTTAATCTCGCTGCATTGGAGAGCTTGCGACGACGTGCAGACTTTCAAGATCTTGTCGAAGGTAAAATGGATAAAGAACAACCATTTAAACCCCACACTCGTGTATTTGCTGGTCTTGATCTGACACAATCATTACGTGAGGGGCTAGGCTCTCGTAAATTGAAAATTGAAGGTACGGCACAATCTGTTCGTAAGCTATTCCACGAACTAAATCAGCTTGTTAAAGGAAAAACAGTAGGGAAAGAAGGGCGAAAAATGCAAGTTACAGATTTACTTGATAATATCCCTGTTGAACTTGAGGAAGAAATTATTAAACTTTTACGTGATCAAAATGTTGATGTAGGACCTATTATTGAGGCACAAGTACACGCAAAATCTGACCCAGAAGGTTGGGTTTGTGGTAACTATACAGATTGCTGTATGCCATTTGGTGCGTCAAATAATGACGATTACATGTTTAATAGGTCTACACAGTATTTTACGGTTAAGTATAATGGACGAATAGTAGCTCAATCAGTAGTGGTAGATGGTGTAGATTCGCGTGATGGTAAAGATGTTGTTATACTCGATAACATCGAAGTCGCAAATAACTATAAGAAATTATCACCACAGCTAGCACGTGCATATCAAGTATTTTGGACAGAGTATACGAGTAAAGCAGTAAAAGTTGGTACTGGTTATTCCGACTTGATTCCTCCAGGCGGAAAACTTGAAGGAAATAACTATCGTTCAAAGACACCACTCTCATATTCTGACGCAAACGGTGCACAAATTTATGATCTACCGAAAATGAGAGGTGTAGAATCTCTTGATGAAATTGTTACATTTGCTAACTTGACCGAAAGAGATGCACAACTTATTGCAGAATTGGAAGCAAAAATCTACCCAGAGGGTATGACACAAGGAAAGGCTCACATTCTCGATATTATTCAAAAACAAAGAGAATTGGATGTACCTGGAGCGGCCTCAAGCTTTGTGATTAGACAAGGTAATGAAGCAGTAGGCTATCTACTCATGCTTCCTGAAGACTCAGAGGTGCAACCAGGAGAAAAATGTGCCCATGTTCATGACATGGCTATTCTCCCAGAATTCCAGGGCAAGGGCTTAGCTCGTCAAATGATGGAAAGAGTTCTTGATGTAGCTACTGCGTACAATGTTGCAATAGAAGCGGAAGCCCGTGCAAGTACATCATACGCCATGCTTATGAATGACAGTGTAAGAAGTTGGTTTGAATCACGAGGATTTTATCTTACAAAAAACGAGAAAAAACCTAAGTACATGGACGGAGAAGATTTTTACTTTGTACGGTTTGAGAACCGACAACAAGTATAAACTACCTAAGTCAAAAAGTTCTTATAAAAGCCTCTCCATTTGGGAAAGGCTTTTATATTTGTATTAACCATTACAAAACATTGACATTTTCACCAAAATAACCTATAATTGCTCACAAGAAAGATCACATTCTCTGAATACAGAAGGAATCAAAAGGCTCCATTGCCTTATTTCTTCAATGAAAAGGTTCCAATGGTCAGTGCTGTGGTCTACCACTGGAGAACTGCGGCGCTCAGCGCCTTGTATTTCCGCATAAATTAGCGACAGAACAGGTGTTCGATAACCCCGATTTCGGGAGTAGAGCACAGGTTCCGGAAAGGCCAGTCTGGCGATCTCTCGGAAGCGCTGAACTGGGAGTTTCCTCCAGGCATTCGGGAGGTTCCTGACGAGTTCGATAACTTTCCCGGCGGTCGTTGAGATGTCCATCTTCTCGGCCACATCTTCCTCGGTCGGCCGGGACTGAAGCCGCAGAACGGCGATCTCGGACTCGAGTGTCTGCTTGCGCTCCTGGAACACTGCTTTGTCGTACGCCCCGCCCTCGTAGAGTTCGAAGACCCGTTCGCGTCGGTGCTCCAGCTCGGCAATACGTCGACGAAGGTGATCTCGTCGCCCCTCAAGGGCGGCTTTTTCGTGCGCCCATTGAGCATCTGCCTCGGCGAAGAGCTCTTCGAGGAAGGCCGGGTCGGGGGTGAGGCATGCAAGAAGCCCGGTGAAGCTCTCGTGCAGGTCATCTCGTCGAGTCCGACTGGAGCATCCTGATCGTTGACAGTGGTAGTAGGGATAGCGGGTCCCCCGCTTCCCGCGTGAGTAGCTCGCAGTGAGCAGGCCACGACACGACTCGCATCGCACGAGTCCACGGAGCGGGAACTCGCTGCTGAAACGTTCTTTCTTGGGGCGTTGAACCACGCCGCTTCGTATCGCTCGGATCACATCGGCATCCTGCCGGGTAATCATCGGCTCGTGCTGGCCAGGAATCTCCTCGCCTGTCCAAGGGTTCACCAATACTCCAGCGTAGAAAAGGAGATACTGGCCGAGCATCTTGTCCACGAGGTTCACCGTAGCAGGCCTCCCCCGCTCTGCCCCGAAGCCCCAAACGTTGAGCTTCTCGGCCAGCTCGGACTCGCGACAGGCTCCAGTGAGGAAGAGCCTGAGCCCCCGCTGGATCATCGGGAACAGCTTCGGATCTGGGAGATCTGGTGTTCGCTTCTTTTCTCCGCTCGCTCGGTGCCGAGCGCAGATGTAGCCGACTGGTGGTTTGAAGGGGTATATCCCCTGAGCAAGGCGCTCCTTCATGCCGTTGACGCAGCGGACAGCTCGCACCGCGTTGTCGAACTCGGCGAAGGCCGCCAAGGTGGTCTCCGTGAACTTCCCTATCGGCGAATCGGAGATTGGCTCCGCCACCGAGTGGAGTTTGATGCCGTACTTTGCGAGTTCGCCGCGAAGGTAGAAGTGGTCCTCAACCTGTCGAGCGAAGCGGTCGACCTTGTAGACCGCGAAGTCCGTGATCCGGTTCTGGTTTCGCCGGCAGTAGTCGAGAGCGTCGAGCATCGCTCTACGGTCTCTCGTCTTGGCGGACTGCCCCTCTTCGCGAAACATCCGGTCAACCACGATGCCGTTTCGCTCGAAGTAGCTAGCGATCTCTCGCTCCTGCATGTCGAGCGACGTACCGTGAACCTGGGCTGCCCCAGAGACGCGCGGGTAGCCGACACCATGCCGTGGCCCGGCGGAACCCACGTTGTAATGTGTAGTCATAGAATATCTTCATCGTTACCACCACTGGCATAGTGCTCGATGAGCGTATCCAGCAGGACGCGAGCCAGAGCTTTCACGGTCTGCTCGCGATTTTGAATTGGATGCTCGTGGCGTTCGATGGGACGGATGTCCTCTTCGGCCACAGGCAAGTTGTCAGGCACATGTCCTCGTTTCATAGAGAACTATCGTACCTGCCAGAGGTCTAGCTGCGAACAGCAGAAACCGGAGGCATACAACAACAAAACTCCGCCTACATGGGCGGAGTTTTGTTGTGTTCATCTCAAGTCGCGACCTATCCACAGAACCGGCGGAATCCCTCCGGTTCCTGCTCTCCCGCTCGTTCCGTCATGCGGTATCATGAAAGGCATGTCGAACACGTGGGAGATTGGCCGAGTGACCGAGTTTGTTGTCAGCTGGCCACCTCCAACGTGTAGCTATGAGCGCCAGGAGGGCGGCAAGCTGCATAACTCACAAAGAAGGAGGTGACAACGCACCATAGCAAACGAGACGACTTCTGTCGACTGGTCTGCTGTGGATAACTATGAACACAAACCAAGGAGGAGACGAGGATTCTCGCCCGCTCCAACTCCACATCCGTAGGCTACGGCAGTGGTACGGAGAGCATGGGCTCCCCCAGAAAGACCTGGCTGAGCTGGCCGGACTGTCTGTCCGCCAGCTCTACGAGTACGAGACCTGCCGGGACGTTCCCCGTCCCATTGAGATCCTGACCTCGTTAGCTCTCGCTCTTGAGGTCCCGATCGAGAACCTCTTCTCGCCCGACTACCTCGACGAGCGCCGAGCCGATGTCGAAGCTCGGCGACTCGAGCTGGGGCTGGCCCCGGATGACCAAGAGGACGCCACCGGCGGGAGCCATGCCCTGTAGGGAACGGCGGCTCCTGGTCGCGGTCTACCGCTACCCGGCGCTCAATCTGGCCATCCTCGACGGCTCGGATCTCTGGCTCCTCGAACGAGCTTGGATCGGCAGCCTGGCGCAGGGAGGAGAGGACGAGGCCATCCGCCTCGTGCGCAAGCTGGCTACGGGCTACGGCGTCGAGACCGTGCTCGTCACCGGCGCCCTTGGCCGCTGCGGGGGCTCTACCGATTCGCTCGAGCTCGAAGCTGCCAAGGCTCGGCTCACCGGACGTCGGGAGGCCACCACGCACGAACTCGTGTCTGAGCTACTCGACCGGCTGCCCCAGCTCGCCCGCTTCGTTCAGGGCTTCTTCAAGGAGGCCTACGGCCATGAGCGCCTGCGGGCAGTCATCTTTGCCACCACCACCCCGAGCCGAGCTGAACGCTACCGAGGCCTGGCAGAGGCACTGCCCCACGGCCGAGGCCTCTTCTGGTTCGGCCACTACGCGGACAAGAACGAGGACGGCTTCGAGATCTCCATCCTCGCCCCGGACATGATCCTCGACCCGAGGTGGGTCGACGGCCAAGGCGAGGTCCATTCAATCATCTCCCCTGACCAAGCTCGGGAGAGCTAACCCCACTGCCTGTGCTCGCTCCCATTCCCGGCCTGTCCCCGGTGCCCGAGGTGCCGGATCTGCCGCGGGTCACTCCGCCCTCGGCCAGCTTCGACGAAGCGAGCCAACCGCTCTACGTCCTCGGCCAGACCGCCTTTCGCCGACGGCGGGAACGCTTCGGCCTACACCCGGCTGACCGACTGCGGCACCTGCACGTTATCGGGAAGACGGGGTCAGGCAAGTCAACCTTGCTTGCTAACCTCATTTCCCAGGATCTCGCGGCCGGCCGCGGACTGGCGCTCCTCGACCCGCACGGCGAGTTGGTTGAGACCGTTCTCCGGCTGGTGCCCTCGCACCGACTCGGAGATGTCCTGCTGTTCGCCCCCGAAGACGAGGCCTGGCCGGTTTCCTTCAACGTCTTCCGGGCCGGGCGGCGTCCGCATCCCTCGCGAACGCTGCTGGCTTCGGAGTTGTTGTCCGCCTTCCGCTCCCTTTGGAGCGACAGCTGGGGACCGCGGCTCGAGCATGTCCTCCGCCAGGCCATCCTGGCCGTGGCCGAAGGGCCCGATGCGAGCCTGGTCTACCTCTACCGCTTCCTGACCGACGAAGCTCTGCGGGAGAAGACCCTTGAGCGTGTCACCGACCCGGCTGTCCTCGCCTTCTGGCAGGAGGAGTTCCCGGGCTACGGCAAGAGCCTCCAGGCTGAGGCTGTGGCGCCCGTCCTGAACAAGCTCGGCACCTTCGTGGGGAACCCCATCGTCCGCAGCATCGTCGGCCAGGTGCGCTCCCGGGTGGACTTCGCCGACCTCATCGATCGCCAGGCCATTGTCCTCGCCAACCTCTCTACGGGAGGTATTGGCGAAGACGCCAGTCGCTTGCTCGGCGCGCTCTTGTTGTCGTCAATCCAACTGGCGGCCTGGTCACGAGGACGAGCCCAGCCGCCGTTCTTCGTCTACATCGACGAGTTCCAGCGCTTCGTCTCGGGCTCCATCGCCACCATGCTGTCCGAGTCTCGCAAGTTCGGTCTCGGACTGGTTCTCGCCCACCAGTACTTCGGCCAACTGCCTGACCAAATCCGGGACGCGGTCGTCGGCAACGTCGGCTCGTCCCTGGTCTTCCGCCTCGGCGCTGAGGATGCTCAGTACCTCGGACCGGGCTTCGAGCCGACGCTCACCGCCAGCCACCTGCGTGACCTGCCGGCGCACCACGCCGCAGTTCGCCTCCTGGCCGAGGGACAAGAGCTCGCGCCCCTCACGGCCCGCATGCTGCCGCCCCGAACGCCTCCACCTGGTGGCCGCGAGCGCGCTGACCTGATCCGCCGGCTATCGCGAGAGCGCTTCGCCCGACGGCGAGACGAGCTGTTCCCCGAGCTCGGTGTTTAGACCCCCAACCCGATCACTTGATCGGGCCATCCCCCCTGATCACGAAGGGCGTCCACAGCTCTTTGCGAGCTGCCTCGGGCTGTTCCCCGGCGCGGCGCATCGACCTTGGTCAGGCCAGTGACCGTGTCGGTGCTCAGGGGGGACGGCTTTGCCGCCCCCTGCCGGGACTCCGGTAGGCAACCTAACCTGCGTTACCTCTCGGTGACCATGGAGACAACCTATGTCCAAGAAGGACTGGATCAACTTCAAAGAGATCCGCGACCGGGTCTCCCTCGAGATGGTGCTCTTCGAGTTCTACCAGCTCGAGGGGCTCAAGCGGCACGATCACAAGGTGGTTGGCCCCTGCCCGGTGCACGGTGGTGACAACCCCCGCGCCTTCCACGCCGACCTCGGCAAGGACGTTTGGCACTGCTTCTCCAAGTGCCAAGGCGGGGGTAACCAGCTCGACTTCGTCGCCCGGAAGGAGGGCGTCGGCATACGGGAAGCGGCCTTGCGCTTGCGCGACTACTTCGTGGACACGCCGACTCCGAAACCGACCTCGAAGAGCCGAGCCCAGAGGCCCGCAGCCAGGCCACGCCAGACCGAGCGGCCGGCTCCCTCGCCGGACGAGGCTGAGACCTCGGACGAAGAGGAAGCCGACGAGCCGCCCGCCAAGAACCCGGTCATCTCGGTCAAGCTGAACCTGAAGCGCGAGCACCCGCACCTCATCGAAGACCGCGGGCTCCGCCCAGAGACCCTCGACCACTTCGGCGTGGGCTACTGCTCTCGCGGCATGATGCGCGGCTGCGTAGCCTTTCCCATCCACGACGAGGCGGGGGGCCTCGTGGCCTATGCTGGCCGCCGCCTGCGTCCCTCGGACGCGGCTCAGTTCGGTAAGTACAAGCTGCCCAAAGGCTTCCGCAAGGAACTGGTGCTCTACAACTGGCACCGCTGCCGCGAGGCGGCGGCGACAGAGGGCGTCGTCCTGGTGGAGGGCTTCTTCACTGTGCTGAAGCTCCTTGAGGCCGGCCTCGAGAACGTCGTTGCCGCCATGGGCGCCGAATTGTCGGACGCCCAGGCCGTGCTTCTCACCGAGGCCAGGGACGTCGTCATCATGTTCGACGGCAACGAAGCCGGCGAACGAGGCGCCGCAGTCGCGGCCGAGAAGCTCACCGCTCTCGGCGTCACGACCCGACTGGCTCGGCTCCCGAGGGATATCGAGCCGGACGACCTGCCGCCGCGCCTCGTGCGCTGGCTGGTGAACGGCCTGCGTCAGCTTGACCTCGCCGAGGTCAACTTCGCCTTCCCTTTGTCCGAGGACGAATCTGCAACCTGACTGTCATTGGTCGGCTGCACGGTCGACCCCAAGCACAAGGAGACAACATGCTGAACATCACGATCGTGGTGGAACTCTACCCGTTTGCCCCGGGCACGGTCGTCGACCGGGCTCGGATCATGAACGCTCTCGAGCGTACTGGACTGCTCGAGACCTCAGAGGTCGGCCGGCTGCACATCGTGGCCGGCGCCTACGAGCACATGATCAACCAGCACATGCACCGCTGCTTCCGGCAACTGCGTCGGAACCAGGTCAAGTACGCCCACCTCCCTCAGCCGGGGCTCCTGGTCGCGGCCGAACCGGTCGGAGACTGCCATGGATGAGACCTCGAGCGTCGAGCTCATCACGGCTCTCCAGGCCGTCTGGCGCGCCATCCAAGCCCGGCACCCTCGGGTACCGAACGTAGTGCTCTTGCCCGCCCCGGCGCCCAGGGGCCCGGGCGGAAGCCGCATCCTGGGGCATTTCGCCCCCCTGCGCTGGCAGGTGCGCCGAACCGACGACCAGCTACTGCACGAAGTGGTGGTCGTGGCCGAGCACCTGAACCGCGGGGCCGAAGACGTGGTCGAGACCCTCGTTCACGAGGCCGCTCATGCCATGAACTTCGCTCTTGGCAAGCGGGATTGCAGCCGGAACCAGTACCACAACCGCCTCTTCAAGGCGGCGGCCGAGGAACTCGGCCTCGTGGTCAATCAGGTCCAGCACTACGGCTTCGCCCTGACGCGGATGCCATACGAGACCGCTGACCGCTACGCCAAGGAGATCGCTCGACTCGACTCGGTGCTCATACACCGACGGTCGTTCCGACCAACCACGTCACCGGATCCGACCACGGACCCATCGTCACCAACCGAAGGACAATCCAAGACCCGCAGCCGCAAGGCGACTTGTGCCTGCCCCTACATCATTCGGGTGAGCCGAAAGACGCTCACAGATACGACCATCCGCTGCGACAGCTGCGGACAGCCGTTCACGCTCGAGTGATCTCCAAGGGAGCCCCTATCCAGGTGGCTCCCTTCTTCGTGTTCCGAGAGCTGTTCGCTTCGCTAAGGCCAATCCTGATTCCGTTGGGTGGTCGCGGCTACCACATCCCGACCGCCACTCAGCTGTGCTATTCTCAATTTCCAGGCGATAACCCTGTAGATCGCCCACTCACGGCAGACATATGGACCTCATAAACCGACGTTTGCTACTACTTGCCCTCGCTGCATCACCAGTTCTCGCAGTCTCCAGGCAAGTACACGCGAAAGACTCCTGGCTATTTCGGACAGCACGCTTTGCAGTCAAACTTGCCGCACCAATCCGCATTGCTATGACCGCGTACGACGTTGCCACCACGGGATACGCGGTCGTTGGCTACTTCACACGTCGCAGTCGTCCTGACCGCAGTTCGCGCGGGACCGGAAATCGATTCTCCTTCCGCGGAACATCCGGCCAGACCATTCGAACGGCACGCGGCCTAGAAATTTCAGCATCGTCACTTCGAGTCGAAGTCAAGCCGGATGCTGTCATTCCTGGACGTGTCTTTCGTATCAAGTTCCATTCACTACTACAGAATGACAGGATCACCCTCCCCATCGGGGGACATCTACTACTCAAGAACGACGGCAGGCTCGTATTTGTAGATACTGCGTTCCGGGGGTGGGCTCGGCTGCAATACGATCGAACCTTGACTGTCTGGAGTGAGGACAACGAGCCGATTCTAGTAGTTAGGCCTGACACGCCAAGAAACAACACTCTGCTACTTCTGGAGCGATCCCCCAGGTCCAACCAGGCGTTCGAAACCCTATTCGGGAGCCCTCTGTAGTGCGGCCGGCAGTACTAGCGCTGCTACTTGGAGTTGCTCTAACGCCACGACCAGCTGCTGGTGCAGACAGTCGTGAGAAATGCAGAACACGGAGGCTCCAAGTCTGCAGAAATGAAAACGACAGCCAAGTCTGCAAGCTCTTTGCGGCGGAGCACGACGAAACCCACTCTACGATCGAGCAGTTCCTCAAAGCTCTCGGGAGGTATGACCCCGCAACCCGCGAAACATTCATCTGCGCCCGCCTCATAGGTCGAAGGCGAATCAACATCGACAGCGACATACCTGTCTTACACCTCAGAGGAGCTCCAATCAGCTTCGACGCCTCAGAGGGCTACTGGAAGATCACTTCAGACCATCCCTCGCTGAAGAAACTCAGCAAACAGATCGAGAGACTCATAGAACAGCAGAAGAAGTGCAGCAAGCTACTCATCTCAGTCCCAAAGGTCCGAGTGAGGCTGGAAATCGCTGGGGTCATCACAGCAGTCGACGCGGACTACTATAGTAACGGCACTCTTCGCCGCTATACCATCGAGGTGGCTGGCGTCCAACTCGAGAGACTGAGAGTCGTGCACCCACGCAAGCCGACGATTGAATCGCACATCAATGAACTGAAAGCGTTAGAAAGCGCGGCCATTGAGAAGATCTTGGGCACTGGTATCGCGAAGTAGGTCACGGACCTCCTGCATACCAGCGAACCTCTCGCGCCGATACGCACTGAAGACCCGCAACTACCACTCCGCGGGGGTGGAGTTCCGCTGCCCAACACTGGGCCGCTTCGTCAGGTCAACCACCGGCCATGATCGAGAGCAAACTCGGCTCCGGACTGGCTCCGCGATCAACCGGGCGCATGGCTGCGCTCTGCAAGGCAGCCTCCACTACGGTCGTGAGCTTCGAGATCGGGAACGGCTTCGGCAAGTCAACTTCGACTTCTCCCGAGCCAGACATAAGGACAACCGTTGTGGCACCCGCCAACCGCTTGCGCAACTCGAGGCCAGACATCGCCCCCATCTCCACGTCCGAGACGACAAGTGAGACGAGAGGCTTCGCCTCAAGGAACTCCTCGGCCGAGCTGAACTCCAAGCAACGGTAGCCCTCTCTCCGCAGGAACTTCGCGAGCGGGCGACGCAGGGCGGCATCATCGTCGAGAAGGGCGATGGTAGTTCTTCCCTTTTCCACGACTGTCGTAGTGCGCGAAGCTCCGCAGGTGTGACAATCCCCCGAATGAGGCGACAGCCAGCTTTCCTCCGAACCTGTCCCATCGAGCAGGTTGGCTTTCCCGACGTCGCGGGTAGAGCTGCGCTCCAGCAAGTACACTTGCGTGCACCCGATGCACCACATGGTCGGAAACGAGGCAGAACCGAGCCGAGAAGTCGCTTGTCTTCGATTTCGAAAGAACGGGGATCACATCCTACAGTAGGGACTCTGTGAGTCGAGGTAGTTCTGCCCAATCTGGGTGTATCGGGCATAATTGGATTGACGACGACTTCAGTGGGCGCCTAAGCTCCGGGCGTCGTGCTTGCCAAAGATCTGCACTCTATGGATAGGGACCTGGTGGCCAACTTCGAGGTCTACCTGCGAGGAGGGAGGAAGCTCGCTCCGGCCGTGACCCGACGTTACGCTCGGGTGGTGGCGGACTTCGAGTCCTTTCTATCGCTCGAGGCCATCGGCGAGGCCGCAGAGCTCAGCTCTCCATCAACGGCCATGGTGAGCCGCTTTTTGACCGACTCGTCGGGCGATTCGAGAGCTGCCTTCAACCACCGCTACTGGGGGCTGGTCTCGTTCTGCCGCTGGCTGCGGCAAGAGGGCTTGCTCCACGACGACCCGATGGAGTTCTTGGAACCGTTGCGGTTACACGAGCCCGACGCATGCTCATGTACATCACTGAGAGCACCAACGAGCGCAAGCCATCTATGCTGCTATCGGAACTCGCCAGCATCAAAGAGGCTTGGTAGGCCTCACCGGAGCTACCGCCTGCCAGGAATAGTATGGGCCATCAGAGTGCAGACATTCGCAAGGTGCGCTGCTCCACGCTCGTGCCGCGTCTGCAATTGTGTTCCAGCCTACGAACTCAGAGCGCACGCCGGGCTCAAGCTCGAGCGACCTCTCCCCCCTCTGGGACTTCGACGCACCGAAGCACCGCGACTGGGTCGTTTGCCCCATTATTGACTCCGCCGACCTCCGCTACTATGCGGGATCTGGAGCGACAGATGCAACTACATGATGATCGCAAGCCGCCAGGCAGGGCCTTGGCCTTCTTCCTCGGAGTGTGCACGAGTCTCCTGGCCAGTGTTGTTTTTGCGAGTCTCGGTCGCCCCAGCTTCATGTTAGAGTTTTGCGAGGGCTACGACCGAGAGAAGAAGCTCTGCAAGGACCGGCGTGAAATCAGCGTGATTGGCGAGGCCGGAGACCTCGCCATCCAGGGGATGACACCAAAGTTTCGGTATCGATTCTCTGGAGGGAAGATTGGTGAGTGTTCGGATGGGCGCGTTGATATCGCGGCCTCGATGACGGCAGTACCGCTGGACGGCGGCCCCTCGGTGACGTCTCAGATCGAGGGCAGCGGTGTTAAGCAAGGTCGGACGGCCTACATGATCTATAAGGGTACGACAGCCGGCGACGACACGACCAGCTGGCGTGGAATCGGGGCTATCCACATCACGCCAGAAGGCCCGATAGAGGGACACTACGTAACAGAGGATACAACGGAGTCTGGTAATATGTTGATCGGACCATTGACCTTTGAGCGTAGACTCTAGCCAAGAGCACCCCGTACAATGGCCGTCCGCTCATGGAGGCGCAACGCTGCTGCAGCTCCCACAGGCCTCATGACCACGGCGAGCCCGCACTACATCTGTACTCCTTCGCTTGCCGAAGTATCCCAAGACACCCTGGAGTCACAAACCCCGTCGCATCCGAAGGGCCCGCTCCGTGCATGTTCGACGCCTTCCATCCATCTCCACCACCCACAAGACCGGCGCACATGCGCCGGTCTCGTACTATCCCATCAGTCCAGGGAATCTGCATTCATTTGAGTTTACGGAGCTAGCGGCGGCAGGAAATCCGCTAGGACCTGGCGCATTGAATTGCGCGCCCCATCGCCGTGCATACCGCGAAGGACGCCGATGAACACACTCTTGTATCCATCGGCGGTTAGCCCCAAGGGCGAAGCAGCCAAGCCATGGAGCCCTTTGAGCTGGAGGTGCTTCAGCATCTCCTCCAGCTCCCCCCGGTCGAGAACCGCCTTCAGCTGCGAGTGTGCGTCGTCAACGAAATTGCCGACCTGCGAGGTACTGGGGAGGTTCCCCATGCCGCCTTGCAGGCTCTGCTTTGCTTCATCGAGCGTGCTCCCCGGTGACAGCCTCCCCTTGGGGAACGTGAACTGCCACCGGGCTGCTTCCTTGGCGTACTCGAATGCGGCAATATGGAGCCGGCTACCATGGTGCTGCCGAATGCGGGCGCGCACTGCGTCAATCGCCCTGTCTGCGGCATCAGCAGACTCTGACTTTTGGACCGAAGCGATCTGTCGTATCACACCGCGAAGCACCAGGAGGTGCTCAATCTCGGAGACCCCAAGGATGTGTATACCCTGCCTCTTGATGTGCTGGAGCTCCGGCTGGCTACGTTGGTCTCGATCGACCACCCCGAGGAAAGACGCCCCCGCCAGCACTTGGGAGGTTGGAAGTGCCAACATGCAGGCCTGAACGGTGTCGCAACTTCCTACAGGAACAACGCTTACGTCCTCACTGGAGTACCATGCGCTGAGGATCGAGTAGTCGAGCGAAGAGGAGGTCCCCTCGCACAACACGATTTTACTATTCTTAACGGAAGACGTGGCAGCGCCAACAAGCGACTCGATGGCGCTCGCAGGCAGGTCAGCCAGATCATCGACAACAGTCGCCCTATTCCTCGAGTGCAGAAAGAGGAGCTTTGCGTTCGCTCTGCTCAACGCGAAAGGGACGTCATGCGTTATGTAGATGAACTTTCGTTCCGGCTGTAGAGCTCGAAGGCGATCCCAGAGCTCCCGGGCGAGCGCTGAATGCAAGTGCGTTTCCGGCTCATCTACTACTATTATGTTGCCGCTCGACACAAGGAGTATCTTCGCTATTAGATAGAGCGCCTGCTTCTCGCCGTCGCTCATTTGCGTCTGCCCGTATGTCTGCGCGGGAAATCCCGTCGAGCCATCCTGGGTTACCCTCGGCTGATGGCGGTTGAAAGTCAGGCGACGACCGGGGAAAAGTGCCTCCCACACCTCCACTGCCTGCGAGAGTTTCGTGTAGCCCTCTTGTCTCGTCAAGCGCGTCTCTTCCGCAGCTCTGACTCTAGCGAGAAGGCTGTTCCCATGTTCGGTCTCGTGCGCCAGTAGCAACACAAGAGCCTGACCGAAGTCATTCTGCTGACTTATACGGTTGCGAAGGCTCTGCGCACTAGTTTGCTCATAGCTCTTGGTTGCATCGTGCAGCGAGTTCATCGGGATTGAGTCGGCGAGATCCAGGGTGCGACGTGCCGAGATCCGAATTGCCTGGCTGCTCTGTGCGACTTCTATCCCGAGCGTCGACTTTCCTGAGCCATTCGCACCGAGAATGACGAGGTCTTTGGATGAGATATCGACTTCCAGAGCGTAGGTCGAGAGTCTTATGATAGTCGGAGGCATAGGCCATCTATTCTACAGGATGCAGACGGCGGCCTGCAATAGGAGGGTCGGCTCTTGGTTGAGCGCGGTATCGGGGGCGCCAGTGCTCCAGAGTTTTCGTGGATCGTCTCACAAGACTTGGGGGCGGCGGGTAGTGACGGCGAGATTCGATCCCGCAGGGCCGGTTTCACGACGAACTGGCTCGGGATCACCAGCTTCTGCCACAGATGTTGTGGGACGATGTTCCGCGGACTTGGGGCGAGTCGTCCGAACTCCCGTGCTCTCGGCCTCCTGGCCCTCCACTCTCCAGGCTCCGACCGCGCGGCACCTTCTACACTGCCTCGTTTTGCTCGTCGCTGGAGTCCACGACTCTGGACCACGCCATGACTTCTTCGATTAGTTTGTTCGAGCTGTCTCCCCCGTCGTCTACGAAAAACAAAAAGATCAGCTGAAAGCTGGTCTTTTTGTTTTTTGCTGATTCATATAAGGGAAGCGAACGGGGGATGGTAAGGGGCAAAGCCCCTTACTTGCGATGGAGGGCTGGGGAACTGGAAAGTTCCCCAGGAGCTGCGAAGCAAGCGACGTGAGATTCCCCTACGGGCTACACGCTATAAATTCTTCGCTATATATAATAGCAATCAATCAGGTGGCCACAAGGCCACTTTTTTGTTAGACTAAGCTTGATTTAATGATTTCAAAATTTAGTGTTTTTATGAAAGTCTTAGCCATAGAATCATCTTGCGACGATACCTCTGTAGCCTTGGTCGATTGCTCGGACAAAGGATTTTTTGTAATAGCCGAAAAAACAGCTAGCCAGATAGAAGTACATAAAAAGTACGGCGGAGTGGTACCGGAAGTGGCTGGCCGCCAGCACGCCGAAAACATTTTTCCAGTAATAGAAGCCGTGTTAGAAAATCATAAATCTAAAATCCTAAATCAAAAATCTGAGTTTAAACCAGATGTGATTGCAGTTACGGCGGGTCCTGGTTTGGTCACCGGGCTAGTAATTGGGGTAGAAGCTGCCAAAGCTTTGTCTTACTTGTGGGATGTTCCGCTGGTCGCTACCAATCACATTGCTGGCCACGCACTTTCTGCTCTTGTTCAAAATCAAAAATCAGATATCGAATACCCCGCTCTAGCTCTAGTAGTAAGTGGCGGGCACACCGAAATTTTGCATCTAAAAAGCCCAGAAAATTTTGAACTAATTGGCAAAACCCAAGACGATGCTGCTGGTGAAGCTTTTGACAAAGTTGGCAAGCTACTCGGTTTTGAGTATCCTGGTGGACCAAAAATTTCCAAACTTGCCAAAGATGGGAATACAAATGCTATTGCCTTCCCCAGAGCTATGAACAAAAAAGATAATTTTAATTTTAGTTTTTCTGGTTTAAAAACTGCTGCTCTTTATTGGCTCCGTGATAACAAACTAGCCGCTATAAATACTAATCCTCTAGCAAAATTTGCAGCTGGAATTTTTGGCATAAATAAACATGAAACCACTCTAAATGATTTTTGTGCCAGTTTTGAGTGGGCAATTGTAGATAGTTTGGTTAGCAAAACTATAGGTGCAGCCAAAAAATACAAACCAAAAACAATTTTGCTTGGCGGTGGAGTAAGCGCCAATCCCAAACTTCGCGAAACTTTAGAAACTGAAATCAAAAAATTAGAAACGCCTACTCACTACTTACTACCAACTACAAACTATTCAATGGACAACGCTGCTATGATTGCTGTGGCCGGTTATTACAAAGCTATTAAAAAAGAATTCACCAATTGGCAAGACATAAAAGTCGATCCAAATTGGAGGGTATATTAAATTTTTTAATTTTAGACTTTAGATTTACGATTACAACTATATGAACCTACGCATTATCAGTGGCAGCAGCCACCAAGAATTTACCAAACAAGTTTGTGAGCACTTGGGTGTAAAAGAAACCCAAACCACCATCAAAACTTTTAGCAACGACAACCTATTTGTATCAATTGACGAACCTGTGCGTGGCGATGACGTGTTTGTAATCCAAACTCAGTCGGCCCCAGTAGACAAGCATCTCATGGAATTATTTATAATTATAAGAACCCTGCGCGATGCCAATGCCAAACGCATTACTGCCGTGCTTCCCTACCTACCCTACGTTAGGTCGGACAAACGCGACCAACCCAGAGTTTGTATAACTTCTAGACTAATAGCCGACATGCTAGAAGCTGCTGGAGCAAATAGAGTGATGATGATGGATATGCACTCCCCCCAAGTGCAAGGATTTTTTTCTATTCGCACAGACGAGCTAGTAGCTGCCCCGGAAATAATCAAACACCTAAAAGAAAATTGGAATTTGGAAAATTATTGCCTGGTAGCCGGAGACGCTGGCGCTGCCAAAATGCTAAAAGACTATGCCGATGGCCTAAACCTACCAGTAGCTATTATGGACAAACGCCGCGAAAGCAATGACGAAACTGTAAAAATAAAAGGAGTGATTGGGGATGTAAAAAATAAAAAAGTTTTGCTAATAGACGATGAGACTGTAAGTGGCGGGACACTGATAAAAGATGCAGAATATTTAATGCAAGAAGCGGGAGCGATGTCTGTAGACGCTTGTATAGTCCATCCGGCTCTAGGTCCAAACGCCGCTGATAAATTAAATAATTCTCCTATCGAAAAATTTGTAAGTACAGATACTATCCCAATGAGAGAAAATAGTACTCTAAAGAATCACGAAGTAGTTTCTGTTACCAAAAAATTCGCCGAAGCTATCCGAAGAATTCATGGCAACGAAAGCATGAAATCGCTGAATGAGATTTAGTTTTTAAAATTGTCATTACGAGGCAAAGGAAAAATCTTTAAATCAATTTCCTCCCCTATCAGGGGAGGCTAGGTGGGGTCAAATCGTACTCCAGACCCCCTCCCCGATGCTTCGATCGGGGCAGGCCTGCTCCCCCTCAAGCCGGCTCCATAGTGGCGTAGCCCTGTGGAGCCATATTGCAGCATCTCGGCTCCACAGCCACTGCGTGGACTATGGAGCCAACGTGGTCTTCAAAAAAAAGACAGACCTATGCAGGGTCTGTCTTAAAATATAAAACTTATAAATGACAAAACTTGCCTAAGAAATAACAATCCTCTCCTCTCCCAACTTGTCCTCTATCTCTCTTGCAAACTCTGGATTACAATCTACTCTTACTTCTGTCTTTACATCGGCTCCGTCAATAGAAAAATAAACTTGGAATTCCCCTGGAAAATCAGCAAAAACTTTTTTTAGAAAATCAGTATTTTCTTTCATTTCTTCTTTGCTGATTTTAATTTTTATAAATTTTTCCTTTTTGTCTTTTTTCTTTTCTATTTTTGTATTAGCTCCCAGATAAACTTGTCTGGCAATAGATTCGGCATTGCTTTTGTCCAAAACATAAACATTTTCTACAAAAATTTTATTATCCCCTTCTTCTCTTGGAGTTTTACCTACCACGCAAACTAGCTTACCTTCTTCCCACAAGCTTTGGGTTTTTTCGTAAGTTTTGGGAAAGACCAAAAGTTCCATAGAACCAGACAAATCTGCCAAGGTTACAAACAGCATTACACTCCCCTTTTTGGTAATTTTTTTAAATATTTTTTCTACTACTCCTCCTACAGTAATCCACTCGTCGCGATTGTATTCTTCTACCTCTTCTAGTGGTGTTAGAGCTTCTTTCATTATTTTTTCATAATCTGCAAACGGATGAGAAGATACATACAAACCAAGCAATTTCTTTTCCCAAACTAGCTTTTCGTCCATAGTGGCGTCAGGAGCTTCTTTCAAAGTAACTTTGGAGTCAAACGCAATGTCGGTTCCGGCAAACAAAGAATTTTGATTACTCGTGGCTTTTTCTTTGGCTTGTTTGGAAAAAAACAAAACATTATCTATGTTGGCCAAAAGTACTCCTCTATCGTGCCCAAAACAATCTAGGGCTCCGGCTTGGATAAGACTTTCAATTGATTTTTTATTCAAATCTTTGTCTTTTACTCTTTGCAAAAAATCTTCTATATCTTTGTAAGAACCATTGGTTTTTCTTTCTTCATAAATCACATCACAAATGTGTTCACCCACATTTTTGATAGCCGACAAACCAAATCTAATTCTACCTTTTTCTCCTTGCTTAGAAACCATGGCAAAATTACGAAAACTTTCGTTTACGTCCGGTGGCAAAACATCTATATCCATTTTGCTGCAAGCATGGACAATGGCAGCTACTTTGTCTGTGTCTCCAAACTCGGCTTGCAAAATAGAGGTCATATACTGCACTGGGTAGTGAGCCTTCATGTAGGCTGTCTGGTAGGCCACAATTCCATAACTGGCAGCATGTGCTTTGTTGAACCCATAAGCAGCAAATGGTTCTATAGCGTGCCAAAGTTGATCAATTATTTCTTTTGGTACTTTGCCATGATTCTTACAACCATCATAAAACTTAACCTTTTGCTTGGCCATCTCTTCTGGGATTTTCTTTCCCATAGCTTTTCTAAACTTGTCGGCCTCCATCCAATCGTAACCAGCTAATTCTATGGCCGTAAGCATTACATCGTCTTGATAAACCAAAAGACCATAAGAAGCATCCAAAATCTTTTTTAGTCTTTCGTCCAAAAATGTTACAAACTCTGGATTATATTTTCTTTTAATATATTCTGGAATAGCATCCATAGGCCCCGGACGATAAAGCGCCACCATGGCCATGATATCATTGATGTTGGTTGGTTTTAGTTCTTTTAGCCACCTAGTCATACCAGAACCAGCTAGCTGAAACACTCCCATGGTTTCTCCACGAGCCAGCATTTTGTAAACTTTTTCGTCGTCTAGTGGCAAGTTGTAAACATCCACTTTGTCTCCGGTTGTTTTTGCTACTATTTCTACAGCGTTTCCCAAAATAGCCAAGTTACGAATACCCAAAAAATCGTTTTTTAGTACTCCGGCTGCCTCTACATCGTACATGCTATATTGGGTGGTTAGTCTGTCTCCCCCTGTTTCGTACTGCACTGGAGTAAAATCTGTTAATGGTGTAGGAGAGATTACCACTCCGGCAGCATGAATAGAAGTGTGGCGTGCACACCCTTCTACTTTTTGGGCCAAGGTAAGTAGACGATTTACATCTTCGTTAGAGTCATAAAGTTTTTTAAGATCTGGTTCTTCTTTTAGAGCTCTCTCTATAGTCATGGGGAATCCTTGGGCTCCCATAGGAATAAGCTTGGCCACCTGATCACAAAAACTATAAGAAAGCCCCAAAGCTCTACCAACGTCACGAGCACTGGCTCTGGCAGCCATGGTTCCAAAGGTAATAATCTGGGCAACTTTTTCTTTGCCGTATTTTTTGGTTACATATTCGATCATTTCTTCTCTCCTGTCATCGGCAAAGTCAGTATCGACATCGGGTGGACTAGGACGAAAGGGATTGAGAAAACGTTCAAACGGAAGTTTGAAACGCATAGGATCTACCGTAGTAATCCCCAAAACATAAGACACCAGTGAGCCGGCAGCCGATCCACGAGTAGATTCTACAATCCCATTGGATTTGGCATAGCGTACATAATCGGCCACACACAAAAAGTATGGCGAGTAACCTTTGGTTTTTATAATATCTAGTTCGTATTCTATTCTTTCTTTAATCTCGTCTGTTACTTCGTCGTAAAAATTTCCTACGTATTTGTAAGCTTCGTCTCGCAAATGCTCATTGGCATCTTTGCCAGGTGGCAAATCTACTGGGGCAAAGTGCCACTTGTCTAATTCTATTTCTACATTAATTCTGTCGGCAATTTTGCCAGCATTGTCTACAGCTTCTTCTACATGACGAAAACGCGAGCGGATATCGGCTTCGCTGTTGAGTGATCTATCTACTTGTCTATAATCTTCGCGATCGGATTGAAAAACTTTCCAACCATTGCTAATACAAGTAAGAATATCTTGTGCTTCGGCATCGTCTGGTTCTATATAATGAACATCTCTCGTTACCACCATTGGAATATTTAGTTCCTCACTTAACTGAATCATTTTGGTGTTCACATCTATTTGACCAGGTATGGCCGGATGATCTTGTAATTCCAAATAAAAATTGTCGTGTCCAAAAATTTCATAATACTCTTTGGCAGCTACTTTGGCTGCTTCTATTTTATTTTCTTTCAACAAACTTGGTACTTCTCCACGGATATCTCCAGAGAGTGCTATTATATTTTTTGAATATTTTTTCAAAGTCTCTTTGTCGAGTCTTGGCTTACCATTAAAAAATCCTCGCAGATGCGCCTCGGAACAAAGCACCATCAAGTTTCTATAACCTTCGTAATTTTCGGCCAATAAAATTAAACTATAAACCTCTTTGTCTTTTTGAGGATCTTTGTCTTCCATGCTATTTGGAGCAACATAAGCCTCAAAACCGATTATTGGTTTTATATCTTCGGCCTCACAAGCTTTGTAAAATTCTATAGCTCCATACATAGCTCCGCTGTCAGTTATAGCTACAGAACTAAATCCTTTTTTCTTGGCAGCTTTAACTAGCTCTTTTATCTTTGGCAAGCCGTCCAAAAGAGAATAATGAGAGTGAACATGTAAATGTGTAAACGCCATAATTAATAATTCCCTTTACATTCTATTACAATTTCTTTTTTTATTTTCCCTCTTTTTATAAAATCAACTGCCAATGGTATTTGCCACTTTAGATTAGAAATAACTCTCTCTGGTAAATTATTTACCAGTACCCACTCTAATTCTCCTTCTACGCTGCTTTCAAAATTTGTTTCGGGTTGATTGTGTACATAAGCCAAAAAATGAATGTTATCCCCCAAATCAGGCCAAAACTCTTTGGCTATATAAACCCAATCTTCCAGACTGGTTTCTAAACCAGATTCTTCGTAAACTTCTCTTTTTGCACACTCAAAAACAGACTCGTCGGATTCGAATTTGCCACCTAATCCATTTAGTTTGCCCACCTGCCACTCTGGACTAGTAGGGTTCAAAAGCAGGATCTTGGATAAATCTTGATTGAAAACAAAAGCAACTGTATATTCCATAATTTGCTCTATATTACCAGAGTAGCAACAAAAATCAAAGATCAAAAAACCCCGAATTTTCGGGGCTTATTTTTTGATTGAAAAATTACTTTTTCTTGGATTTGGTAGATTTCTTCTTGGGTTTACTCTTTTTGCTAGTTAGCTTGGCATCGAACGCGTCTTCTAGCTTTCCTACTACAAATTTTTCTACAAACCCAGAGGCCAAACGACCAACCACTCCCATGTGGCTAGACATACCATCGACTTTTTCTTTCATAAATTCCACAGCGTCGACTAGCATTTCTAATTTTTGTGAAACGCTTTCTATTATGTCGTTGGCGTTTTTGAGGACTCTGGCGGCTTGGTATAGTAGCCAGCACAGAAAGATTGTAAACCACAGGATAGACAATGCCAAAACGACATATAGTAAATCCTGACTTGATGAAAGTAACATAGGGACAGGCTCCTTAAAATTTATGTGAGATTATTATAACATATTTTTGTTTTTTGAGCGAAATGGTTGACAAAACTTACAAAAACAAGTAAATATTAAAACCAAGGGAGACTCCATACAAATGCAAACTTTTGTACCAAACCAAGAGGAAAACCGTCCAGCCATTATCCTTGTCTGCATGAAGGAGGACAAAGATAGAGCAACCAGTCTAATCAGCGACAATCTACGAAAACTGGCGTGTGGTGACCAACCGGTCGGCCTTTGCCACTCAGTGCGCGAGGCCCTGGCACAGCCCCAAAGGCCTTTGTCGATCTTGGTACTTTTCATGCCAGGGGCTCTCTCGGATAGCCTAGTAGTGACGGGACAGGTGGGCCTTACCTTCGTAGGGCAAATGGAGAACATCTCATCGGCAGTACGAGCCGCTGTGACGTTTGTGGGGCTAGACAACTCCATACTGCCTCCTGAACAAACGGGAGAAATCATCCCCATTCGAGAACTAGAAAAGCGAGCTATTCAACACGCTCTCCGCGCAACCGGTGGTAGTGTAGAAAGAGCCGCCAGACTCCTCAAAATAGGAAGAGCTACGGTTTACCGCCGGCTTGCGGAGTACGCTGCCCACAAACAATAAACCAAGGAGAACCGCGAGTCGGAGACCTGACTACCACCACCAGCCTCGCACCAATTCAAAAACCAAAATCCCTTGATTTTAATCAAGGGATTTTTATTCTCTAGTTTGTGTACAAAAAAACTCTTATAAAGAGTTTTTTTGATTTCCACTATTTCAATACAACTTAGAAACACTGGGAATTTTGGGTGACCAAGCCCTAATATTTAACTCAACCGCCAAAGACGACTAGTTTGGGTCTACGGCCCTACAACAGCAAAATGAAATACTCTTGGCCGAGGAAGAGAAGTTGTAGACAACCATCTCCCAATACGACCTGAGGCATTAGCCTGTGAATACTGCACATCTGCTGTTTCATTGGGAGATCCTTGAGGTGTGTCATCTCCTCCAATGACATAGAGGTAACCATTGTGCGCCAACATACTATGATATGAGCGTGGCTGACTCAAAGTAGAAGTGTTGACCCAACTAGAGACGGTCCCTCCGCTGGAAATGTTCGCGGACTGTACAGAATTGATAAATCCAACCCCTTGTCCATATCCTCCGCTAGTATAAATCGTTCGCCCGTTCACAACGGTAGAATGACCCAAACGTCCTGGGTTCATGTTCGGTTGTTGGACCCATGCTGTAAGCTGTGGCAACGAACTCCCACTAATACTGAAAGTTGACATTTGGACATCATCTAGGATACTGGACGATCCCCATGATGAAGTGGTTCCACCGAGGATATACAAATTGTCACCAAAAGTGACCGCGCCGTGAAAAAATCGAGCAGTCGATAAAGAGGCAACCAATGACCAAGAGCCCACAAAAATACCTTGAGTAGTGTCAAACCGCGCACAGAGTATATCGGAAGTAGCTCCACTGCCAGTCAAACCGCCCGTCAAACATACGTGACCATTCCACGTAACAGCCCTAGAACGCTCAACACCATTTGGCAATGTAGGCCCTGATACCCAAGAACTGACGTTGCCCAGAGCATCGATTTGACCAATCCAAACATTTCTTCTTGGAGTGGAAAAAAGTTGATTACCCCCAAGGACAATAATGTATTCGCCCATCCGGACAGCGCTGGCCGACAGCAATGCCAAGGGCAATGGTGTAGTTGACCTCCAAGGGCCAAGTATCCCATCACAACTTATATCCGATACAACAACTTCATCAAGAGTAGAAGAATATCTACTCCCCCCCATTACATGAATCCGACCAGTAATCCCCTGGCCAGAAACAAATGTCGCTGTTACATTTTCGTCCTGGTTCAAAACCAAAGAACATGGTGCGGTACTCGTACAAGTTCCCACAGACCAACTATCAAACACTCCGCATGGCGACTCAATCGGTGTAAGCGTAACAGAATCACCACATTGAAATGTCTGTGTACAGGACTGTCCAGACACACAAGAAAATCCTGAATTTTGATCTGTAACAGTTTCGTTTCCTGTACCGAAGACGTTAACAGTCAAATCAACAGAACGGTGAGTTAGTTCTATACCAACCGCATGATCTGAACTCATGACTAACTGACAGTCGGAGGAAGATGATGTCTGCACACAATCCCCAGACCACGATCTGTCTTGACAGATGTCTGCCAGGGAAGAAATATCTACCACAGTGTCACAGTCGTAACGAAAACAACCAGACCCGCAGTTATCCCCCCTAGGATTAGGCATCAACCCACCCGAACCAATTGTAGTCAAATGCAAATCGTACTCATGACGTTCAAATCGCGCCGTTATGTTTCTAGACTCGCTCATTGTTGTGGTGCAGGTCATACCAGTCTCACCACTGCATACCCCACCCCAAAAAGGATCGGTGGCATTCAAACAATGATCAGTTGTTGTAGCCGTAACGGTCACTATTTCGCCACAGGCGACATCAAAAGAACATTGATCTTGCGTCGAGTCACAAACAAATCCGTTTGGTAGGAGTAATCCTCCCCCCTCACCAGTTGCCTGCATAGTGAGGACAAATTCAGACTCATCGAACTCTGCTTGAACTTGTTTGTCTCTATCAAGCGTCAACTCACATACACTCTCTGACTCATCGCAATTCTGATCAGCCCATCCCAAAAACTCAATACACTCCTGACTTGTTGTGGCAGTAAGAGTGATCCTTGTCCCTGTGACAAACTGAATCGAACATTCATCAACACAACTTTGTATCTGAGTGTCAGATGTAGAGATATTCACGACGCCATCTGTTGCAACGACCATGAGGGTAACAAAATCCACCTCGGATCGCTCCACACCACTACCTACAAGTTCTACAGTCACTTGTTTTTCTGTCTCGCTATCTGCGTTGGTACGAAAAGTAACGAAACTATTTCGACTTCCTGTAGATGTTGGAGTAAAGGTTAGCGTTATATCCATACTACCTCCTCCTGCCAGAACAAAATCTTGAATCTCAACCGGATCCGCAAAAAACGGATCGATTGGTGGTATCATGGTAAACATGACTTGCCCCTGTAGACTACTATTAACAGTAAGGACAAGCTCTCTACTTGAGCCAACTTCCACATCACCAAAGTCGACTACCTGTTTATTCACAGAAAATCCTTTGGTGACTTTTACGAGAATTTCATCGTCAAAACACCCGAAATCCATAGTCAAGAACGACAACAGGATCAGGGATGAAAGATTAAGATTGTTTAGACGCTGCACTGCTTCAGTCTCCTTTGTTTGGGTTTAGATGGTTACATTCGAACAAAAAATCTGGCCTTGCTCCCTTCTTCCGTTACTAAAATTATAAAAGACCGTATCAAATATCACATATATCTCCATGATGTACATGATAT
Organism: uncultured Gammaproteobacteria bacterium; assembly: GCA_964345045.1. GTDB lineage: Bacteria > Patescibacteriota > Patescibacteriia > Magasanikbacterales > UBA922 > XYB1-40-15. Next base: position 205,095 of record CAYFPM010000001.1, on the reverse strand, counting down.
GTTGAGATCTCAACATATCATGCAATTACTTATTTATCAAGCTCAGGATGACTACAACCTACTCACTACCCACTACAAACTAAAACCTAACATCTACTCCCTAATCTGGGCGCCAAATTTTTTCTCCAAAGTCTTAATTACTCTTTGTTGTACTTGGTCTACTTCTTCGGCAGACAGTGTTCTGTCTGGAGCGCGATAAGTAAGATGGTAGGCCATACTTTTTTTGCCACTTTCCATTTTGTCTCCTTGGTATACGTCGAACAATTCTACACTCGCCAAAAGAGGATCCAAAGTTTGCAAAGCATTTTTGATGTCCATATGCTCGGCATCGGTGTCTACCACAATCGCAATATCTCTTTCCGCACTCGGATAACTTGGCAAAGCCTGATAATTAGATTCAGCAAAAAGCAATGGCAAAACATTATTCAAATTTACTTCCAACATGGCCACTCTATACGGGATCCCAATCTTTTTTTGTAGTACGGTTCCCAATTCACCGATCAAACCAATTTTAACTCCTTTTATATAAATCTCGGCAAATCTACCAGGATGCACAAAATGAGATCCTTCTGATTTTTTGAAATCTACTGGTAGCCCCAATCTCTCCATTACTCCCACAAAATCACTAGCAGCCTCGGCAAAAGGATTCTCGTCTCCTTTTTGACTATACATCATAGCAAAAAGTGTATTTTGCTTTGGCAAATGTTTACTAGAATCTTTTTTTACAACGCCGTCGTCAGCCGCAGAGCTGACAAAGGCAAGTTCTCCTTTTTCTTCTTTTGTATATACTTTTCCAATTTCATAAATTTTTGCTTCGTCAAAACGATGCAAACTGTCTTCTATATTTAAAAGCATATTGTCTACCAAGTGTCTACGCAAAAGCGTTCTATCTTTGGCAATTGGGTTGTCTAGTTCCAAATGATTTTTGGTTTCTTCACCCAATTTTTCCAACCATTCTCTAGCTACAAAAGAATAATTATAAACCTCGTCATAACCAAATTGGTAAGACAAAAATTCTTTTAGTTTTCTTTCCAAGCCTCTTAGTTCATTTGATTCCGGGCTTGCCATTGGCATATTTGGCATAATTCCCGATACTTGTTCGTAACCATGAATACGCAAAATTTCTTCTACCAAATCTTCGGCAATAGAAATGTCGCGGGTTGCTCGCCAGCTTGGTACAATTACTTTCAATTTCCCCTTTTTTTCTTTTACTCCAAATCCTAATCTTTGCAATATACCCAGAACTTCTACTTTGTTTACTTCTTTACCAATTCTTTGATTTATAAATTCTAAAGAAATTTCAATTGGACCTTGGTTTAATGAAAAATTTGATTCGTCCACAACATTACTAACTACTTGGGCTCCTGGACAAATTTGTAGGGTAAGTTCTAATAAACGTTTCAAACCAATTTCTGCATTGTTTGGATCAAGACTTTTTTCCCATCTAGCCGATCCTTCTGTACGAAGACCAAGTTTGGTAGAAGTAGTACGGATACTGCTTGCCAAAAAATTAGCTGATTCAAAAATCACTTTGGTAGTATTTTCATTCACTTCGCTATTTTGACCTCCCATCACCCCGGCAATTGCCAAAGCCTTTTCTTCGTCTGCAATCACTAGCATATCTTCGCCAAGTTTTCTGTCTACATCGTCGAGTGTTTTAAATTTTTCTGACTTCTTAGCTTTTCTAATAATAATATTTGTTTCTTGTTTCTTGTTTCTTGCTAATTTAGCAAAGTCGAACGCATGAGTAGGTTGACCCAACTCAAACATAACGTAGTTGGTAATATCTACTATGTTATTTATCGGTCTTTGGCCTATAGCAATCAAACTTTGTTGGAGCCAATCTGGAGATGGTTCAATTTTTATTCCATCAACCACTACCCCCATATACCTTGTACAAAGCTTTTCGTCTTCTACTTTTATATTCAAATTTTCATCTTTGCCTGATTTGATTTTGATTGTCTCGTATTTTTTTAATTTTCTCTCAAAAATTGCAGCCACTTCTCTGGCAATTCCATAATGTCCCCAAAGATCTGGTCGATTGGAAAGTGATTTATTATCTACTTCAAAAATAACATCTTTCAATTTCAAAGCTTCTATAATTGGAGTCCCTGGATTAACATCTTTTTCAAAAAATTGGATACTTACTCCCTCGTCCAAAAGACCTAGTTCTTGATCCAAACAAAGCATCCCTTCGGAAGTCTCGCCTCTCATCTTGGTTTTTTTTATTTCCTTGTCCCCTGGCAATACTGTTGGAGCCAAAGCTACCGGGACTCTATACCCTACTTCCATCTCTAACATTTGCCCAAAAATTATTTGTCTGTTTTTTTCTTCTCCTACATTTACCTGAGCAATACTAAGCTTGTCTGCGTTTGGATGTTTTTTTATATCCAAAATTTCTCCGACTACCACTCCATCCAAAAATTTACCAGATTCTTTTACATCCTCTACCTCCACAGTTTTCATGGTAAGAGCCTTGGCAATCTCGTGTGATTCCAAATCATCCAAATTCACAAATTTTTCTAACCAATTTTTACTAATTAACATATTAAAACTGTTTTACAAATCTAAGATCTCCAGACATAAAATGCCTGCCATCTTCTATGCCATATTTCAGCATAGCTAATCTATTCAAACCAAAACCAAAGGCAAAACCGGAGTATTCTTCTGGATCAACTCCCCCATTTCGCAAAACATTGGGGTGTACCATACCCGCTCCAAAAAGTTCCAACCAACCGGTATTTTTGCAAACTTTGCAACCACTTCCACCACACAAAAAGCAAGTCACTTCTCCATTTACTCCAGGTTCTACAAACGGATAAAATTTTGGACGTAGCCTAACTTCGGTTTTTTCACCATAAAGATGTTTGGCAAAAGCTTCCAACACTCCTTTTAGATTGGCAAAAGATATATCTTTGTCTACTACCAAACCTTCTATTTGAAAAAAAGTGTGTTCGTGTCTGGCATCGGTAGCTTCGTTGCGAAAACATTTGCCCGGAATAATTGCCTTGATTGGGGCACCATGCTCTTGCATAGCTCTTACCTGGACATTGGAAGTATGGGTACGCATCACAGTGTTTGGCAAATCTTTTACAAAAAAAGTATCTTGCATATCTCGAGCCGGATGATCTGCCGGGATATTTAAGGCATCAAAATTAAAATATTCTCCTTCCATCTCTGGTCCATCCAAAACTAAAAATCCCATTGAACGAAAAAAATCTTCAATAGCATATTGGATTTGGCTAAGTGGGTTGATATGACCAACTCTTGCTTTTGGTAATTTTGGTTGAGTTACATCGATTGATTCTTTTTTATAACTTTCTCCCATTTCTTTTTCTTTCAATTCTTCTTCTTTCCCCAGCATTACTTCTTCCAATTCTTTTTTAATTTCGTTGGCAAGTTTTCCAAATTCTTTTTTAGCTTCTCCAGAAAGATCCTTCAGGTTTTTCATTATCTGTGTAAACTCACCAGATTTTCTAGAAAAGAATTTTTGCTCCAATTTTTCCAAATCAAAAAGACTGGCTACGTCACCAATACCCTTTTCAAAATCTTTTTTTATTTTTTTTAGTTGATCGTTCATAGAACCAGTAAATAGTAAACTGTAAACAGTAAATTGTATTCCGTTTAAATATTATTTTCTGAACTTCTTATTAAACCACACAATAATTTGTAACCTACAAAAACTTTATTCTTTAACACCTCGTAATTTTCTTTATTGATATAACCAAGCTCATACGCCAATATCAAATGATTTTGACACTCTGTATTTGATCCTCTTGCCTGGTAATAAAATCTGATTCTGTCCTTCATGTAGTATCTTCCAAATCCTTCTGCTACATTGGCAGTAATCGAGGAAGCTGCTCTTCTTAATTGTGACCTGAGTCCAAATTTTTCTTCTTCTGGAAAATCTTTTGTTATTTGGTACACAACCTTTACAAATTCATGATTAACTTTCCAAGCATTAAGATCTGTAAAATGTTTTATAGCCCCACCTTCCATAGTTAATCTATTTACTCATTACAATTTACTAATTACATTCACCCTACCAACCCCAACACATCCCGAACCGTCACCACAATCACCAAAAGCATCAGCAACAAAAATCCAATTGTATGGGCGGTTTGTTCGTACTTCATTGGTACGGGTCGTCTGATTATCTTTTCAATTATTACAAAGAGCGCTCGTCCACCATCTAGAGCCGGTATCGGCAAAATGTTAATTACAGCCAAAGAAAGTGAAATCATGGCGGTTACATTTATTAAATAGTTTATACCTAGCTTGGCGCTTTGTCCAACTACACTGGCAATGCCAACCGGACCAGATACTTCAAAAGCCAGGCCATTGCCCAAAATTAATTGTTTGATAAGGATAAAAAATGAAACAAATATTCCAATTAGTGCAAAAAATGCCGAAACAAAACCTTGAAAAATTGCTCTATACCAAGGATAGCGAATTACTGCGGCGTCTGCCAAAAGCACCCCCAATCTTGGATCTTCGCCTTCTCCCTCTATAGCAAATGGAGCTGCTGTCAAATTAAGTTTTTCTGTACCTCTTTTTATATGCAAAGTAATTTCTGTAGTTCCAACTTCTTTTATTACTTCTACCATTTCGGCTGAACTGCCGATTAGATTATTATTTATTTGCAAAACTTTGTCTCCTGGTTCTAGACCAGCTACGTCTCCAGCCGAATCTGGCATTACTTGTTGGATTACTACGGCTTTTGGTTCTACTATGGTTACTCCTTCTGGAATACCGTCGGTTACATCTGTGGGCAAACCAATCATAAAGCCCACAGACAAAAGAACGGCTGCCAAAATAAAATTCATTACTACTCCGGCTACCAAAACTACTATTCTTTGCCAAGGTTTTTTGTGAGCAAAACTATCTTCGTCTTTGGCGTCTTCGCCACTTTCTCCTTTTATTTTTACAAATCCTCCCAATGGCAACCAATTAAAACTCCACAAAGTATTTGGGTACTCTTCTACTCTTTCGTCGCCACCGACTGTTTCTTTGAGACTATTTTTTCCCTTACCAGAAACTTTTACCCACTTGCCGGTTTTTTTGTTTTTGTAAAATCCCAAAGCTCTGGGTGGAAAACCGATACCAAATTCGTACACTTTCATGCCAAACTTCTTGGCCATTACAAAATGCCCTGCTTCGTGGACAATTACTAGCAGAGATAGGATGAGGATAAAGATAATTACTGTGGCCATAAGGCAAGTTGACTAAATAGGTAGATAATCTTAATATAATGGGGTGATTATGCCATAGATTAAGGTCTTTTTCAAGATATCTTAAATATTTGTTGTTCTATTGTTTCATTGTGCCATTGTAAAAAATCAATGGGTCAATGGAACAATGGTTCAATAGGACCAATTAACTAATAAATGTATGAACACATTATATATAGTATTGGCAGTTGTAGCTGCCCTAGTACTATGGGGTATTGCCGTATTCAACGCCCTCGTAAAACTTAAAAACCGCACCAAAGAAGGTTGGAGCGACATAGATGTGCAACTAAAACGCCGTCACGACCTAATTCCAAACTTGGTAAATAGTGTAAAAGGGTTCATGAAACACGAACGTGAGCTGCTAGAAAATGTAACTAAGTACAGAAGCCAGGCTATGGCTGCCCAGGAGGCTGGCAACACAGCTGAATTAGCTAGTGCCGAAAGTATGCTTGGTGGCATGCTAGGCAAATTGCAAATTGCTGTCGAGGCCTACCCAGATCTTAAAGCTAACCAAAATGTAGCCCAGCTTATGGACGAGCTAAGTGATACCGAGAACAAGATCCAAGCTTCTAGAAGATTTTACAACGGCATGGTCCGTGACTTTAATACCAAGATTGAAACTTTTCCAAATAATCTATTCGCCAAAATGATGAGTTTTGAGAAGTTTGAGTTTTTTGAGATTGAAGATGCGAGTGAGAGAGAGAATGTGAAGGTGGATTTGGGGGCGTAAAAAAGCGAACAGCTAATAGTGTACGAGAGCTGAAAGCTAATAGCTAACAGCTAAAAGTAATTGTTGTTATAAATTTTTCCCTTTCCGCTTTTCGCATTTAGCTTTTCGCCATATTCTATGAACATCTATCAACAAATCGACCACAACAAACGCAAAACCTGGCTCCTAATTGGTATTTTTGGGGCGCTTATTATTGCGGTGGCTTATGCACTTAGTCTGTATTATGGCGAGGGTGGTTATAGTTTTATTGTGATTGCCGTGGTTATCTCTAGTCTTATGTCTATTGGTAGTTACTATGGTGGCGACAAGGTGGCGCTCGTGAGTAGTGGGGCCAAAGAGATTAAAAAAGACGACAACCCGTATGTGTACCGTATGGTCGAGAATTTGGCGATTACCGCTGGCATGCCTATGCCGCGCGTACATATTATAGACTCCCCGGCACTCAATGCCTTTGCTACTGGCCGCGATCCAGAGCATGCTTCGATTGCTGTGACTACGGGGATTATCGAGGCGCTAGAGAATGAAGAGCTAGAGGGTGTCATTGCCCACGAGTTATCGCATGTACAGAACTACGACATTCGGGTTATGACGGTGGTGGTGGTGCTGGTAGGAATTATTGCTCTTATTGGCGACATGTTTTGGCGAGCCCAACTCTTTGGTGGTCGCAGGAGTAACGACAGGCAGGGTGGGGCTGGAGCGATTATGGCGATTGTAGCGCTGGTATTCCTTATTCTCTCCCCTATTGTTGCCGAGCTGATCAAGCTAGCTATTTCTCGTAAGCGCGAATTCTTGGCCGATGCGAGTGGGGCGCTACTGACCCGGTATCCAGAGGGGTTGGCGCGGGCGCTAGAGAAGATTAGCCAGTCCAATGTGCCGCTAGAGCGGGCTAGCACAGCTACGGCTCATCTTTTTATTTCCAATCCTTTCAAAAAGAAAAACTTTTCGAAGCTTTTTAGTACTCATCCGCCGATACAGGAGAGGGTTAATAGGTTGAGGGGGGTGTAAACATGATATACAAAATAAAACAACTAAAAAATCTAGGGATATTTTCAAATTATAATGCAGATGTTAGGTTAAATAAATTCTCCAAATTTAATCTTTTCTATGGATGGAATGGGTGTGGAAAGACCACCTTGTCAAAATTTTTTAATAGTTTGCATAAAGAAAGAAGCCTACCAAGTGAATTTGAAAACGTAGAGTATAAAATTCAAATAGATAATGACACCCTGACCCAATTAGATTTAATAGAACTAGAAAATATAAATGTATTTAACGAAGAATACGTTAAAGAAAACATTGATTGGGACAATAAAATTGAAAGTATTCTTCTTATTTCAGCTAAAAAAATAGACGAAAAAAACAAACTTGATGCAAACAAGAAAATAAATGAGGAAAAGAACAAAAAACTAGCTACACTAAACAAATATATTAAAGAAACCGGTGATAAAATAAAAAAAGAACTTTCAAAAAAAGCTAGTGAAATTAAAAATAGTTTTCAATCAATTTCACCTGAAGACAAAACTTACTTTAACTATGACAGAACAAAATTTAAAAATTTTATTCTAGATAATCAAGAGGAAATTAAGAAAGGTAGCGGCAAATTGAATGAAACAGAATTATTGAATCTAATAGACAGAGTTAGACCGAATGAAAAAGATGTCATTGATTATACACTCAAAAAAATGGATTTAAACGCCTTAAGACAAGTGGAAGTCAAGGTTAAAAAAATACTCGAATTTGATTTATCGGTTGGCATAATAGAGCGTCTAAAAGAAAATTCAGATATTTCTGAATGGGTAGAAAAAGGACTAAAAATACATGAAAAATATAGTGACCAAAAATGTGAATTTTGCGGTAACGAAATTGATCTAGCACACATCAAAAAACTTAAAGAACATTTTAGTGATGAACTAGAAAAATTACGCAATAGAATTGAAGAGGAAAAAATGTGGATTCAAACTAATCTTATTCAAGAAGAAATAAAGATAGAAAAAGAACTTTTTTACAAAGAATTTCAGAGAGATTTCTTAGATGCAAAGATACAATTTGATATTGAAATAGAAGAATTAAATATTTTCTTTAAAGAATGGAAAGTCCTTTTAGAAGAAAAATTTAAAAATCCTTCAAAACCTCTCGGTTTGAAAAAAGAAATCAAAGAAAATTTTTTAGATAAATACAATGAGAAAAAAGAGATCCTGGAAAAAACAATATCTTCCCACAATAATAGCTGGAAAAATTTTGATGAGGAATACAAAAAAAATCAAAAGAAGTTGGAGTTACATTACGCTACTGAATTTGAAAAGGACATTTTATTTCTTAAACAATTAGACGATATTAATAAGGCAAGATTGGACTCAGAAACTTTAGTTGAAGAAATTAATGCTCTATCAAAAACAATTTTTGATTTGACAGCAGATCTTTCAAATGAAGAACTAGGTGCTGAGGAATTCAATAAAAATTTAGCAAAATTTATTAGTCATAGTGAAATTGAACTTAAATTTAATCCACAACTCAAAGGTTATGAAGTGTACAGGCCACACCATGAAAAGAAAGCAAAAAATTTGAGTGAAGGTGAAAAAACTGCGATAGCTTTTATTTTCTTTTTAATAAAACTAAAAGAAAAATCTCAAATTCAAAATGAAATAGTTATAATTGATGACCCAATATCAAGTTTTGATTCTAATAATTTATTTAGTGCATATTCATACATAAAGGCTGATCTAGAAAATGCAAAACAACTTTTTGTGCTAACTCATAACTTTACATTCTTCAGATTAATAAGAGATTGGTTTAAAGGAAAAAATAAAAAAAGTGATATAAAATCTAGTTTTTTTCAAATCGATATTCTACCAAAAACACCAAGAGAATCCGCTATTAAAAATATCCCGGAAACACTACTCCTATACAATTCAGAATACCATTTTGTTTTTTCAAAACTTTATTCTTTTAATAATTACGAAACACTGGATTTAGAAAAATCTTTTCAAGTTGCAAACCTGAGCAGAAAACTGTTGGAATCTTTTTTGAGTTTTAAATTCCCTAAAAAAAGAAACGATTTCAGAGCTTTAATTAACTCTGTTGATCTTGATGTAGATATTGAAGAGAAAATATATAGATTTATTAATAAATACTCCCACTTGCCCCTAGAAGATTATGAAAATTCAGAAAATAATTTAATAGGTGAATCAGATAATATTATAAGCAACATTTTTGAAATTGTTGAAAACTTAGATAAAAAACACTACGATGAAATGGTTTCCATTTCAAATAATTCTACAAATATATGAAAAAAAGCACCCTCTTCCACCTAGCCGGCATTGGTTATATAAATAAAAGTTAAGCCCTCATTATGCCCACCGAAAAACAAAAACTCGGTACCCAAGGAGAAAAATTCGTTGCCAGGCATTGCGTCTGCCCAAAGTGTAAAAAAGGTAAAACCCTAAAAGCCTTGCCAACCAATTTCAAATGCGCAGATTTGGTATGCGATTTTTGTGGGTATGTAGCTCAAGTAAAAACCAAAAACGTTTCCAATATAGAACAATTACCCTCTACAATTTTGGGGGCAGCCTGGGCTCCCCAAAAAAAACGCATGGATGCTGGAATATATTTCCCCCTTTATATAGTGCTAGTAAACGGCAAAAATAGTTCTATCTATTATCTCTCTGCCGATCTCCAAGTCCCCGAAATGTTCAAACCAAGAAATCCCCTCTCACCAACAGCAAAACGAAAAGGATGGCAAGGATTTAACTACGACTTGAGAGAAATACCCAAGGGTGCAATAATTAGGATTAAATGATCTATGCCCAAAAACTCACTAAAACATATAATAACCATACTACTAATAAGTAGTTGTATTTTTATTCCCTACCTACTCATAACTCTACCAATAGCGGGTGTTTTCATTATTGATGATGCTACCACCAGTTCAGAATTGTTGTTTGCATATTTACGATTACTAAGCATATCTTTCGCAATTACAATCTTTGTAATATCCCCCCTAAATTTACTTTTCGATCACCTTAGCAAAACAAAAAAATATTCAATTGGCTAATACCCTCATTACTATTACTAGTAGCAAATATAGGCGCCGTCATATACTTTATTGCAAAATATAACGATAATCTACAAATATTTTTAAACTCTATAATTTTTTTCTATTTATCCTTACTTTTTCTACTTTACAGAATCATTCACAAAACTATTGATAGAATCATATTATTTATCAAAAAATTTATAAATAAAAAAGCACAGTCTCACTGCACTTCTAAAAAATAATTGAATGGGGCCGGGTCGACGTTGTACGTCGACCCGGCCCCCAGATCAGCCTCTGCGGCGGCCCTTGCCGTTGTCCTTGGCGGCCTCCCGCCTGGCCTGCTCGGCGACCCGCTCGTCGCGGACCTCGTAGCCCGAGGAGGTCACCCTCCCATCATCGTGGACGACCACGCTCGTGTAGCCACCATTGTTGACGTTCACGTGCTGGTAGCCAACCCCGTCGCTTCCTCGATTTCTCAATGCCATGTAGGACTCTCTCCTTTGCGTCAGTAGACGCTATGGCCTATACTAAAGACTCCTTTATACTTCGAATAACCTATGCCCTCTCTACAATCCCTTTTCCCCCAAATCCTCACCCTCCACATCCTCGCCATGGCCATTGGCCTTGGTGGTGCTACCATCTCGGATATACTCTTCTTCCGCTTTCTCAAAGACTTTCGAATATCAAAAAAAGAGCAAGAAGTTTTGCATATCTTAAAAAACGTTATCCTTGGATCCCTTATTGCCGTAGTAGTTACCGGAGCCGGAATCTACCTGTCTAGCACCGCTAGCTACAACGCCTCCCCAGCCTTTGCTGTCAAAATGATAGTCGTGGTGGTGCTGGCTGTAAACGGCGGCCTGCTCCACGCCTTTGTCGCCCCGTATCTGCTACACCTAAATATGGAGCACCATAAGAAGATGGGCCGCAAATGGCACAAACTAGCCTTTGGCCTGGGTGGCATATCTTTTGTCTCTTGGTACACTGCCTTTGGTATAGCCATGATGAAGCGCTTCTTGCCCCAGTCATTTTTTATCCTACTCGGCCTCTACCTACTCGCCTTAATTCTAGGAGTTATTGCGAGTCAACTTATAGAGGCGTATATGACTCGTAGAGCCAGGAAGAAAAATTAAAAAAAACGAAATAATCCCAAAAGCAAAATCATTTATGCACTTACAAAACAAACAAAACGCCATTGCCTTTTATAAACTAGCTTTCGAAGGAAACCCTCGCCAAGCAGTAGAACTATACGTAGGCGACGAATACATCCAACACAATCCCCTAGTTGGCAATGGCACCGAACCCTTTATAGAATACTTCGAAAGAATGGCCAAAGAATACCCCGACAAAACCATAGAATTTGTAAGAGCCATAGCCGAAGACAATCTGGTAGCCGTTCACACCCACCAAGTCTGGCCAGGTGACGAAGAGTACGTGACTATGGATTTTTTCCGCTTTGATAAAAATGGCAAGATCGTAGAACACTGGGACGCCATGCAAGAAATACCAAAAGAATCGGCCAACAATAATACAATGTATTAAAAAATAATAAATCTAATATGCCAACCTATATTTCTCTACTTCGAGGAATAAATGTAAGTGGACAAAAAAAGATAAAAATGATCGAGCTTAAAGATCTCTACCAATCTTTAGGTTTTGAAAATGTACAAACTTATATACAAAGTGGCAATGTTATTTTTTCTTCCAAAATAAAGAGTAAAAAAAATATAACCCAATTAATAGAAAAAAATATCAAAAAAACCTGGGGCTACGAAGTATCGGTTATCTTAAAAAATAACCAGGATCTTAAAAAAATTGTAAAGGGCAATCCCTTCCCAAAGGCAGACACAACCAAACTATATGTTACATTGTTTGAAACAAAACCAAAAAATATAGCTACCGAAGAAATAGAAAAGAAACAAGATAAAACCGAAAAAATATTTATAACTCCCACAGAAATTTATATATTTTGTCCCAATGGTTATGGAAAAACAAAATTAACAAATACATTCTTGGAGAAAAAAACAGGAGTAGTTGCAACTACCAGAAACTGGAAAACCATAAATAATTTAATAAACTTATCAGAAAAACAAAAATAACCCAAAACAAAAAACCCTGCACCAAAATGGTGCAGGATTGTTTATTTTTTGATTGTTGCTCCGACCCAGCCTGTGGTGGCGGGGTCGAAAGCGAGGGGAGGTAGTCCACTCAAGCAGCTCTTCTTAATTCTGCGAGCTTGGTGGTCATTCGGGCATGACTTAGGCGTAGCTCGTGTTTCTCTTCACCTTCGTCCATAAGTCTCAACTGCTCATCGAGGAAACGAAGTTTCTCGAAACGAGCTTGCGGATGATCCCGTAGAAGCTGTCTTTCCAAGGCCTCTAGATCTTTACAAGACTTTTTCAGCCTCTCTAGAGCCTCTTCCTTCTGCCAGACAGGTTTCTTGGGGGAAAGGACTTCTGTTTCCAAAAAAGGGACGATTAGGTCGAGTCCACTGCAGCCAGTGTTATATTCAGCTGCGAATTCTCTTTCCAGATACTCTATTTTGGAATAGAGTACCCATAGCTCTGCCTGGCATCTTGCCAAAAGCATAGTTAACCTCCAAAAAAGTCACAAGGTGGCCGCAAAAAACGCAGCCAAAAAACAAACCTTAGCGACTAACAAAATTACCATAATCTAGCCAATATGTCAATAGTAGCATATAAAACTCTCCCCCTATTAGGGGGAGCTGGCCTGCCCCGATCGAAGCATCGGGGAGGGGGTCTGGGAGTAGACAACCTCTCTTTACTATCATTGCTAGAATCGTTGTGTCCGAGCCTGCCCTGAGTGAAGTCGAAGGGTGGCAATCTCACATATCGACTTTTGTAAAATCTAAAAATCAAAAGCAACCTATCTTTAGGTTGCTTTTGAATTTTTCCGACGCGCCACATTTCAATTAGCGTCGGATTTTCTGTTAGAAAGAAGTCAGGCGGACTTCTGCTTGCCCGGGACAGGAATACGAGATCTGCAACCAGGGCAGACCACCGATTTCCCTATGGCAATGATACCTACATCGCCATGTTCGGGGCAGTGCACCAGCTCTACCGAACCAGTCGCTGGTCCGGGGCGGAAAGTGTGATCCCTGTTGTCTTGGTTGGGATCACCAAGGCTATTATCCACCTCTAGAGTAATTGGCTCGTCCTCAGTCGGATATACTGGGACAGGATCCGCAGGTACACCCCGCACCACCAATACCGGCCCAGGCTTTGGCTGGTTGAATGATGGTAGCCGAGAGGGTAGCTCGATCGGCTCGGGCGGAGCTCGACAAGAGCTCATGATAAAACCGCTGGGGTCTCCCGGTCTCCCCACATCGGGCAACCGAGATTTTGTGAACGAGATTTTGCTGTTGGTATTGGCCCAATAGACCAAACCTACAAGCAATACTGCCACAACCCCTGCGAAGATAGAAAGACTCGCAAAGTTTGCGACAAAATTTTCCCAGTTCACGAACGACTCCTTTTGGCTTTACGCCTAACTTATTGTTAATATATTCTCCCCTTTTTGTCAAGGGGGAGCTGTGGCTAACTTTTTAATTATACCAAACAAAAACAGCCTTTACGAAAAGCTGTTTTTGAATTTTCCCGAGCCTCTCTTGCCGGTAAAAGAATTGTAGCTACGGGAATCCCCTTAGTTGGCTGCGTTGCTACGAGCCCACTCGATCCAATCGTCGGTAAACTGGTGAGTGATACCATTTGGCATATCTTCTCTAGCGATATTCAGATCCTGCCCCATCCAACACAACAACAGGATCCAAGCTTCGCATAGATTTGAATCACGATCTCCAGGAGGGATTGCTGCCAAGTGCTCGGCAATCGCCGCAAAGGCCGCTGTCCCCATCTTTTGAATCTGCTGAGAAGCTGTAGACCTCCCCACTTCGGCTCGCAGAGTATGCATCGGATAGCGTACATCTCGCTCAAAACCACTGATGAGTTTTTGCAAATTGTCCATGGACACCTCCACTATCGAAACTAAATGAAAAAACAAAAAATGTCAATAATAAAGCCAAATTGTGATAAAATAGATGGACATAAAAACATTCTAGTCAATTAATGAACGAGAACTACGACAACTATGGAGAATCATAGCTGCCACAACCCAAACACAAAAAGACAGCCAAAAATAAAGCTGGGCAAAAAGTTAAAAATTACTAGCTTAATATTTATTATTCTATTTGCAGTTTCATTTATACCCGGTCTAGAAAACTTAAACCAAAGTTTTCTTAGCTACGCCAAACTAATTTGGTGGGCAGTTTTGCTAGGTCTGTTTTTTGGTGGCATTATCGATTACTTTGTTCCCGATCAATTTATTTACAAATACCTAGGACAAAAGAAAAAAAGCTCAATCCTTTTTGCAGTTATCGCTGGATTCTTGCTCTCTGCCTGCTCGCACGGAATACTGGCAATTTCTATTCAACTCTACAAAAAAGGCGCCAGCATTCCAGCCATTATTACATTTCTACTTGCATCCCCCTGGGCCAATCTACCTGTTACTATTTTACTTTTTAGCTTTTTTGGATGGGGAGCTGTCTACTTTATTTTGGCAGCCATGCTAGTTGCGGTTATAACTGGGTTTACTTTTACTTTGCTAGAAAAATTAAAACTTGTAGAAAGTAGTTTAAATATTAATTTGCAAGAAAAATATAACTGGGAAAGATTTAAAAACTTTAATTTTAAACAAAGTTTGCATGGTGTGCTAGCCGGCACAGTCAGCCTTTCAAACATGGTTTTGTGGTGGATTCTAATTGGTTTTTTGGCAGCAGTATTTATCCAAGCCTATGTACCAGGCCATGTATTTGTACATTACCTCAATGCAAGTTTTTGGGGATTGCTCTTGACCCTTGTTGTAGCTACCATTATAGAAATCTGTAGCGAAGGTAGTTCTCCAATAGCCTTTGAAATTTATAAACAAGTTGGTTCACTTGGGAACCCTTTTGTATTCCTTATGGCTGGGGCAGTAACAGACTACACAGAGATCGGATTAATCTGGACCAACATCGGCAAACGTACAGCTATTTGGCTGCCAATTATTACTGTTCCTCAAGTTTTATTAATCGGTTATTTGTTTAATTTATTTTTATAAAATATTAGCCCAATAAACCAATCAACTAATCAACCAAAATATGTGTTACACCCCAAAAATATCCTTATCGACTGCGGCCATAGAATTTGCCGTTGCCGCCTTTATCTATATCCGCTACCAAAAATCTACCTTTGCCAGATTTTTGGCTCTGTTTATTTTTACTCTTGGCTTCTACCAATTTAGCGAATTTATGTTTTGTACCACTGGCGACTACCAGACCTGGGGCAAAATTGGCTTTATCACCTATACTTTCTTGCCAGCCTTGGGCTTGGACTTTGTATTGGTTTATACCAAAAAAAAATTCAACCGATTTTTAGTTTATCTACCGGTTTTTATTTTTGTCGTTATAGCTTTGGCCAACAATAATTTTGTTGCTAACGCCGAATGTGGCCATTTGTTTATAATCTCACAAAACTTTTTTACCACTCCAGAAATTAGTGGCTGGCCGGCTATTGTTTATTGGCTTTATTATTTCTCTTTTATAGTCGCCATGCTTTTTTATCTATTATTCCAAATCAAAAACGAAAGCAACAAAAGAAAAATAATCTCCCATTTAGTAATCATGATTACCGTTCTTATTACCATTGCTCCCCCACTTTTGCTTATTATGATCTTCCCAGCCCTAGAGGCTCAGTTCCCTTCTATCTATTGCCAATTTGCTCTACTATTTACTATTATGGCACTAGTTGCCGCTTATATAGATGACAAATTAAATTTTAGCATTGGCAAAGAAATCAAAAAGTTAAGTAAAAAATTAAAAAGATAGTTTTCTATTCTGTCATTGCGAGCCCGAAGGGCGTAGCAATCTCTAATACTTTCTTTACGAGATTGCAACGGTCGCTATCGCTCCCTCGCAATAACAGGCAAAAATAACATGATAAAAATATGCGAGGGAAGAAAAAAATAATCAAAATAACTGACACCCGACAAAAAGGTTACAAATACGAACTAACCGAACCCGTAGGCAAAAATTTTGATAAAGAATTCAAACCACAGCTCACCCCCAAAGAGATGCTAGAACTTGGAGTATTTGGTGGACAGTATCTAACAGATTGCCAAAAAGAATTCCCAAAAAGCTGGTTTGCTCGTGCCAAAATGTCAAAAGACAAACACGATGATAGTCTAAACTACTTTGGGATTCGGGCTTCACAACCTATTTCTGTTTGGAGAAAAAAAGGCTGGATCAACGAAGAACATGATCCACGCGGCTGGTTCCAATGGTACTGTCGCTACTACATGGGTAGGCGTTTGCCAGAAGAAGACCAAAGACAAATAAAACGCTGGAAAGCTATAAGAAGACACGCTGCCCAAATAAAGAAAAATTGTCGCAAAGGAGACACCACCTGCCGCCCCAAACAACGCCAAGCCCTACTCCACTGGGCTTATGACTCTAGAAAAATGTAACAAACAATTTGTGTAATCTATATATAATCAATGAAATCAGCGCTTATGAAAATCCCAGACAACGCCAAATTAGTTTTTAAAGGAGTAATGTTTGACACCTACCAGTGGGAGCAAGAAATGTTCGATGGTTCCAAAGAAATTTTTGAAATGCTCAAGCGTCCGGACACTGTACAAATAATTGCCACTGGCGAAAATGAAAAAGTTTTTATTGGGCTAGAATCTCAACCCACCAAGAAAAATTTTTTAACTCTATTTGGTGGCCGAGTAGACGAAGGCGAAGACCCAATGGACGCTGCCAAAAGAGAACTGCTAGAAGAAGCTGGGCTAGCGGCCAAGAGCTGGGAGCTGGTAAAAGTAGTAGAGCCCTATACCAAAATGGATTGGCATATTTACCTCTACATTGCCAAGGGCTGCCACAAAGTAGCCGAACAAAAACTAGATGCTGGCGAGATTATAGAAGTTAAAGAAGTTAATTTTGACGAATTTGTAGAAGCTGTCCTTAGCGACGACTTTCTAGGCAAAGAAATCTCCGATCTAGTTACCAAGAGTAAACTAAACAATAATTTGGAAGAATTAAAAAACAAAATATTCTAGCAAAAGTCATCCTGAGCGAAGCGCAGCGGAGTCGAAGGATCTCTTTGTGTTCTATATAACATTTTTTAAATTATGTCTGCATCTATTTTGTACTCTCTTTTGGCCATGGTTTTCTTTGGTTCGGGAGTTTTCTTTTACAAATTAGGAACACCAAATTTCTCGGTTGGAATTGGAGCCAGTATTTTTATTGCTAGTCACTTGGTGATTCTAGGATCATTGGCAATTATAGAAAAAACAAAATTTAACACCGGAGATTTAAAATTCTTAATCATTGGTGGTTTGCTAGCAGGTTTGGCTCAAGTATTCTTTTTTTTAGCTCTAAAAACAGGCAAACTACATGTGGTAGTACCTATTAGAAACTTAGCCTTGCTAGTCACAATTCTGCTTGGCGTGCTATTTTTGGCCGAAAAAATAACTCTTACAAAATTGGCAGGAATACTCCTTGGAGTATCTGCGATAATCTTACTTTCTTTATAAAAAAATCATCCTGACTCAGGATGATTTTTTTATTTCGTAGCCACCAAAAGCACTGTATTAAATTTTTCATAAAGTTTTTCTACCTTAGAAAAACCAATTTCTTCTAGCCACTTAGTTTGGTCTTTTAATGGCGCTAACAAATTTAAGTATTTGTGATGATGTGCCCAGTCTTCCAAAGCTTCTTCACTTCTAGCATTCTCTACCAAGTGATGAAAATGCTTGGCATCGTTAAAAGCAGCTTTTTTCTTGTCTTCATAAGTCATAAGATCTCCAAAGACAAACACTCCACCATCTTTTAAAGATTCAAAAATCTTTTTAAAAAGTTTTTTCTTGCCTTCGTGTTTTTGATGATGTATACCAATTATAGACACCACCATATCAAAATCTTTTCCAAAATCAATTTCCGAATAATCTCCCAAAATAAACTCAACCTCGAAATTTTCTAATCTCTTTTTTGCACCACTTAGCATCTGCCCGGAAAAATCAACTACAATTAATTTTGCCTCCGGTACAATCTTTAAAATCTTTTCCGAAGTAAGACCAGTCCCCACACCCAGCTCTAAAATTCTTTCTGGTTTTTTCTCTTCTATAACTTTTTCTATTTCTTGGTGCAGTTCTTCATGTCCAGGAATCGAACGAACAATATCTTCGTCATAAATATTTGATTCGTAAGAATCATAATTCAGTTCACCTGCCGAAACATTTGTAGTTTTTTCTTCCATAAAAGACTAAACCTCCTCCCCACCAATAATCCCTCTTACAACTTCTAGCTTCTCTTGCAAAAGCTCTGCACTCTTGGCTTCGAGATTAAGTCGCAGCACTGGATCGTTGGCCGAAGGACGCACATTGAAATGCCAATCAGCATAGTCTACAGATAAACCATCTAGCTTATTTAAGCTAGCATCAGCAAAAGCTGCTTCTATTTTTTCCAAAATAACTTGCGTGTCGGCAACTTTAAAATTAATCTCCCCAGACAAATTGTATTCACCTAGCTCAGCAATCATTTCGGAAAACTTCTTTCCAGACTTGGCTAGCATTTCTAGCACAATTACCGCTGGTATAAAACCATTGTCCATGTACTTGTTTTTGGAAAAATAATAATGACCACTGACCTCGCCCCCAAACACTGCATCGTGCTTGGCCATAGTAGCCTTTATATAAGAGTGACCAACTTTTTCAATTATAGCTTTGCCTCCTAGTTTTTCTATCCAATCTTTTACAGCCCAAGAAGAACGCAAATCGTAGACAATAGCTGTGCCTGGATTTTTCTTTATAAAATCAATTGCCAAGAAAGCAGTAATCAAATCGCCGTTTACAAACTTGGCATTCTCGTCCAAAAAGTAGCAACGATCACAATCTGCATCCCAAGCTATCCCAATGTCTGCTCCAGTTTCTCTAATTTTATTTTCGATATCTAATCTATTTTTGGCAATAAAAGGATTTGGCTCGTGATTTGGATAAGTGCCATCTGGTTCAAAAAACATTGGCACAATTTCTATACCAAGCCCTGCAAAAAGTTTTTCTGCTACTAGCCCCCCCATACCATTGCCTGCATCCATTACCACTTTCAACCCTTTTATACTATCCATGTCTACAAAACTTTTTACAAAATCAATGTACTTGTCCCAAATTTTTTCTTCTACCAATTCACCATTCTTTTCTGCCTTTTCATCTTTATTCATTTCGTTTACTATTCGTTCCAATTCTTCCATTCCCATACCTTTACCTATTGGCTCAAGCATACCTTTGTCATTCAAACGCAAGAATTTCATGCCATTAAACTGTTTGGGCATGTGAGAAGCCGTAATCATAATTCCCCCATCACATTTTTCGTGCCAAGTGGCAAAGTAAACTACATCTGTAGACACCATACCTACATCCCTTACATCTACCCCCATTTCTAGCAAGCCTTTGGTAGCAGCGGCTTTTAATTCTGGCGAAGAAATTCTGGCGTCTGAGCCAATAATAACTTTTTTGGGCTTGGCTAGCTTGGCATAGGCTTTGGCAATAGTATAAACAGCTTCAGCTGTTAATTCTTGGCCATATTCCCCTCTTATATCATAATTGCGAAACAAAGTGCTTGGAAGCATAAAAAACTTTTAAATTAGCTAAATAATAGCAAAAGTCCCAGTTGACTTTATACCCCTACAAATATATACTATCCGCATAATTTAGGCAATTTTAAATACTGATTTCTCAGATTTATTTTGATTACGCAGATTATAAATTTAGCATAAAAATCTGCGTAATCTTTCGATAAAATCAGTGAAATCTGCGTCCTTATGAAACCAGAAAAATTCTTAGAAAATTTCTCCAGTCATCTCAAAAACACCATCGCCAGATCTATTTCTATTGCAGCCAGTTTGTCTCACCCCAGAGTAAAACCCGTGCATATTTTGTTGGCTTTGGCCGAAGAAACCGGAGCTGTTGCCTCCGAAATTCTTTTTAGACTAAAACTAGATACCAAAATAATTCTAAAATTTTTGGAAGAGAAAAAAATAGAACCAGTGGTAAAAGAGAAAAAAGCCATTACCACTACCCTGCCCGAACTATCAAACGAAACCAAGAAAATTTTGGAGCGCGCTATGCTAATAGCCTACGAAAGAGAACAAAATTATATTGGTACCGAACACCTTTTGGCTGCCATTGCCAAAAATCCAGATTTAGAAGTCAGCAAACTTTTTTCTATCCAAAATATCAATTTTGAAACTGTACTAGAAGAAGTAGAAAATGTTTTGCAAAGTACCAATCGTTTCCCAAACGCCGAAGATATAGAAGAAACCATGGACCAAATGCAAGACATGATAGAAGACAACCCCCCTCCAATGCCGCCCTTACCAAGTTTGCAAAAAAACAAAAGCAAAAAATCTCCAGGGGCTACAGCTATGTTTGCCACCAATCTAACCGACAAAAAAATTGCCAAAAACTCTGATCCGGTTATTAGTCGCGAAGAAGAAATCGAAAGATTAATTCATATACTATCTCGTCGTACCAAAAATAATCCTGTCTTACTAGGAGAACCAGGTGTAGGAAAAACAGCTATTGTAGAGGGTCTAGCAAAACGTATTGTAGCCGGAGACGTTCCAGATATTTTGAAAAAGAAAAAAATTCTTTCGCTAGACCTAACCCTCTTAATTGCTGGAACAATTTATCGTGGGGAGTTTGAATCTAGGCTCAAGCAAATTATAGACGAAGTTTCTGGCAAACCAGATTACATTCTTTTTATAGACGAAATCCACAACATTATTGGCGCTGGATCCAACCAAGGCACTATGGATGCTGCCAACATATTGAAACCAGCCTTGGCCCGAGGCAAATTGCATTGTATAGGCGCTACAACCCTAGACGAATACAAAAAACATATTACCAGTGATCCGGCTCTAGAACGCAGATTTCAACCAATTTATGTAGAAGAACCAAGTACCGAAGAAGCCAAAGAAATTTTGGAAGGAATCAAACCACACTACGAAGAATTTCACAACGTAAAAATCGACAAAGATGCCATAGCAGCGGCGGTAGAATACAGCGAACGCTATATTCACGACAATTTTTTGCCAGACAAAGCTATTGATCTTATTGACGAAGCTTCTGCCTCTGTACGCACCAAAAGAAAAACACCTCTTGGTGAACAAAAATTACAAAAATTAGAACTACAATTGGAAGACATAGAACAACAAAAAGAAGAAGCTATAAAACACGAAAAATTTGATTTGGCACTTACTATAAAAAACAAAGAAAAAGAAATTAGACAAAAAATAATGCTAGCCAAAAAACAAAGTGGCAAAACCAAAAACAGAAAAGACAAAGTTGGCAAAGCAGACGTAGCAGAGGTAGTAGCCAGAAGAATAGATATCCCAAAAGATTTTCTTTTAAAAAATGAATGGGAACAACTATCCACCATCGAAGAAAACTTGAAAAAGAATATAGTTGGCCAAGATCCGGTTATAAATAATTTGGTAAAAAGTTTAAAACAATCTCATCTAAAACTTCATAACAATAAAAAACCATTTGCTTCATTTTTGTTTGTAGGCCCTAGTGGGGTTGGCAAAACAGCTTTGGCCAAGCAGCTAGCTTTGGAACTTTTCAAAGATGAAAAAGCTTTGGTAAAGCTAGACATGAGCGAATTTGCTGAGTCGCACGGTGTATCAAAATTACTTGGTTCCCCCGCCGGATACATTGGTCACAAAGAAAGAAACCGTTTTACCGACGAATTAAAAAAACGTCCTTATGCAGTTTTGCTTTTTGACGAATTTGATCGGGCTCACAAAGATGTTCAAAAATTGCTTTTGCAGATGCTAGACGAAGGCGAACTAACAGACAGTGCCGGTAAAAAAATATATCTACACCATTCTATAATTGTCTTAACTAGTAATGTTGGTGCCGAACTTTACAAATCGGCCGGAATTGGATTTGGAAATACAAAAAAATCAGACAACCAAGAAATTCACAAAAGTGTAATGCATGCCATAAAAACAGAATTTGGTAATCCTCTCACCGCTAGAATTCAAAATATTATTCCTTTTTATCCGCTAGAATCCAATCATGTAGAAACTATTATCAAAAACAATATTGAAGAAATGAGTCAAAAATTAAAATCAACCCAAAATCTTAATATTGTTCCAGACAACAAGGTTATAAAAATGCTAGCCCAAAACGCTTATACAGAAGACACTGGCGTGAGAAACTTGGACAATATAGTCCAAAATGTTTTGCACGAATTGCTTATAAATATTTTGCAAAAAGACAAACGCAAAAAAAATTATACCCTCACTCATTCTGCCAACCAATACAAACTAATTTAAAATAGTATATGGCCGCTAATTCTTTGGCGAAAAAAAATGATGAAGAATTAGACGAGCAAGAATTAGCAGAGCGCCTGCAAAAAGAGAAAAGAGAAACTCGTCGCAAAGACCAAGCAGCCCTAGAACAACTGGGAGCCAATCTTGAGAGTGATTTGGAAAAACAAATAGAAGAAGAACTTAAAGATCTAGAATTTGAAACCGAAGTAGTTGAAAAAGAAAAAACCAAAGAAAAAAAACCAACCGCAGCTCCCCCTGATTTGGCCTTTCCCGAAGAACTTGGCGAAGAACCGCCAATGCCACCCAAAGCAGCTCCTTCTATCCCAAAAAAAGAAGAACCAGAAGTCCCACCAACAGCCAAACCAACCCCAATAACAGAAACTCCTAAAATAGAAGAAGCAACCGAACCTACGGAAGAAGTTACACCAGTTGAACCAGAAGCTGAAATACCAACCGCAGAAGAGGAGGGACCAGTTGAACCTACCGAAGAAATCCCAACAAAAGTTGGAGAAGAAATAGCTCCAGAAGAAGCAGCCCCTCCCACTCCTACAAAAGAAGAACCCGAAATTGCAGCCGAACCTAGTATAGAAATTCCAACAGTGGCTAAAGAAGAAGAACCTCTTACACAATTCCCAGAAGAACCTAGTGACGAAGTTCCTACCGAAGACAAAAAAGAACCAGAAGAAGCTGAGCCTAGCGGTGAAGCCCCAACCACAGTCGAGGAAGAAAAACCAGAAGAGGAAGAACCTAGTGACGAAGTCCCAACCGAAGCCGAAGAAGAACCAGAAGAAGCTGAGCCTCGAGAGGAAATCCCGGAAGAAGAAGGAAAAAAACCTTATAAACCTTTTATAGAACCAACTCCAGAAGAAACAGAACCCGAAGCTGCCCCAACCGAAGAAGAAGGTGAAGAAGAAAAAGAACCAACGGCGCCAGAAAAAGACAAAGCCGCAGCCGAACAACTACAAAGAGACCGCCGCAAACAAAAAAGACAAAGAAAAGCCGAAGAAGCCGAAGATGAAGCCGAAAAAGAAAAAGCTACCCGAAAAAAAAGAAAAAAAGCTAGAGAACTGGATGGTTTTACAAGCCTCTCAATCTTTTGTGTATTCCGTGATATAATAGCCATACCAGCAATTGGTTTCCCGGTTATTGGTCCTGTTATCGCCGGCATAGCTACTTTGCCAACCATATTGGCAGCTGCTTGGTTTTACAAAAGACAAGACAAAGATGTTCAAGATGATTTTAAACTCCTACTAGAAAAAGCTTTGACCGCCGGGCCTTACTGGGTAGCCATTGTATTTGCTCTAAGCAATACTATCTTTTTGATAGCTGCTATGTACGCTTTTGATGCGATAGAATCTTCGGCTATGTTGAAAAAAGCTGTCGAAGCTAGCTCTGCCAGAAAAAAAGTCCCTGGAAAAAAACTAGCCAACCGCAAAGTTGCTAGACTAGGTTCTAAAAATAAATAACATATGGACAAAAAAAGAATACTTCTAATAATTGGATTTTTATTAGTCTCATTTGGAATTGGCTATATTTTGTACAGAGTATTTTTTGCTCGACCAACTCTTCCTCCTGTAGAGCCTGGTGTCCCCGGAGTGGTAGCCCCCACTCCCGGAGTAGAATTTCCTGCCGCAGGAGAAGGTGTCCCAGGTAGAGTCGAACCTCCTGGTGTAGAAGTACTTCCACCTAGTGTAGAAGTTGGTACCGGTCAAAGCTTTATTCCTAGTCAACCCGTAGGAAGAGAAACTCAACTAGTCGATTCTGTTATCACTTCTCCAGATTTTACTGCCAGCGGACAAGTCCAATTTTACAACCGATCCGATGGCAAATTTTATCGAGTAGAAGATGGTCAAGCCCAAATTTTGTCAGACGAAGTTTTTTTTAATGTAGAAAATGTAACTTGGTCACCAAATGATAATGAATCTATTATAGAATATCCAGACGGTTCCAATATTTATTATAACTTTGCAACCAAACGCCAAGTTACCTTACCAAAACATTGGGAAGACTTTTCTTTTTCTTCGGATGGATTTCAAATCGCTTCCAAGAGTGTCGGTCTTTCTCCAGAAAATCGTTGGCTTATTGCTTCGGATCCAGATGGCAACAATGTAAAATTTTTGGAACATTTGGGAGAAAACCAAGACAAAGTAACTGTGGATTGGTCACCAAACAAACAAATTGTCGCTTTGTCTAGAACTGGTGAATCTTTGGGTGGAGACAGACAACAAATCTTACCAATTGGTACCCAAGGTGAAAATTTTAAAGGACTAATAGTAGAAGGTAGAGGCCTCCAAACAGAATGGTCAAAAAGTGGTAAACAATTGTTATATAGTGTTTACAACGCTAACAATGATTTCAAACCACAACTTTGGATTGTAGATGCTGTCCCGGGCAGTATTGGCAATAACCGTAGACCACTAGAGCTAAATACTTGGGCAGACAAATGTAATTTTAGTGATGACCGGTATATATATTGTGGTGTGCCAACCAGATTAGAAGTTGGGTCTGGTTTCCAACCTATTTTGGCAGATCAAACTCCAGACATTCTTTATCGTATAGATACCCAAACTGGCGCCAAAACAGCTTTACCATTGGACGAAACCCATACTATCGATCAAATATTTGTTAGTGACGATGGCAAAAATATTAGCTTTACCGACAAAAACAGAACCGGCATTTTCCAAGTTAACTTATGATAAAAACAAAACACTTAATCTTTGTCTTTTTGCCAGCCATTTTTTTGGTTTCGCTTGTTTTTTTTATACGAGTAACTCAGTATGAACCGCTTTACGAAAAACAAAATCCAAAAAAAGAATCCCCTACTGAAATATTTATACCTATTTTCAAAGAAGATCCTTTGCTTGGCAAAAAAAATGCTATAAACACAGTCGTAGTTTTCGAAGATCTAGCTTGCGAAGCCTGCCAACAACAAATAAAAACTCTTAGACAAATAATTAAAGAAAATCCAAACAAACTAAAAGTTATTGTAAAGAATTTATCAGTAACTCAATTTCCACACCCATCGGAAACAGCTCATATCTATGCTTATTGTGCCAATCAGCAAGACAAGTACGACGAATTTGAAGAAGCTGTTTATACTACCGAAGGACGACTAGATACCCCAACCATGGAAACAATTGCCACGATAATAAACCTAGACAGTACAGCTCTACAAACTTGTCTAAATTCTGGCAAAGCCGAAGAATACCAAGCCAAAGTAGAAACCTTGGCTAGAGATTTGGGAATCCAAGCTGTCCCCGAAGCTTTTTTGAAAAATACTAGAGTAACCCCAAACTTAACCAAAGAAGGTTGGGCAGGCTTACTAGGTTTGTAACATATGCAAAAACTAAATAAAAAAATATTTATATTTATCTTGGCTCTTTTTTTGGGAACTGTCTTTTTGTTGCCTATTCCAACCAATGCTCAGCAAACTATAGACGAAATTCAACAAATTTTGGAAAAACCTCAACCAAGAATCCAAATCCCAGGCACAGAGTTTACCGATATCAAAGATTTGGAAATAGAAGAAGGAGCTGGCGGAGAAACTTATCTGCATATTCCCTTTTTGAGCGAATATATCGGCACAATCTACCGCTACTTGGTAGTAGTTGTTAGCATTATGGCGGTAATTGGTATATTTTTTGCCGGCATGCTATGGATGTTCCCAATTGGAGATCGAGAAGAAAATATCAAAAAAGCCAAAAGCCAAATCTCTGGTGCAGTTATTGGTTTGTCTATTGCCTTACTCTCTTATGTTCTTTTGTATACTATCAACCCCGACTTGGTTAGATTTAGAAGTTTGCGAATATTATTTGTAGAACAAAAAGAATTTGTTTTGCCAGAAAATGATTTGGTAGACTATGCCAATTATTCTCCGGAAAATATTGCCAAACCAACTTGGACAGCCGAGGGAGAAAAAGCTTTTGATTGCGAACCAGAAAAAAGAGCGGCTTATCCCAAACTTGGGGTAATCCCCGAAGCTTATGTAAGAACCCAAACCTGCCCACGCGGTGTAATTGGTACGTTCAAGGTAACTCCTGATATGGGTAGGGCTATTTGCAAAGCCGGAGAAATACTTCATAACAAAGGTTATGCCATGCAAATTGTAGGTAGTCATAGATCTTTTGAAAGCCAAGTATCTCTCTGGTGTGGCAAAGGTAAAGATGAATATCCAGACCCCAAAGAAAGAAAAAGGGTTTATGCAGTACCTGGCTACTCTAGTCACGGGCATGGTAGGGCTGTAGATGCTGTTCTTATAAAAGATGGTGAAAGGGCTTGGCCAAAAGTAAATGGCAAGACCCAATGTGACAAAGTTTTGCCATCGGATGCTACTATCCTTGCCAATGCTTTTTACCAAGCAGACGAAAAATTTGGCAGACTTTCTACAGAACTTTGGCATTTTGAATACGGTACCAATCGGCCGTCTATTACCAAAGAGACTGGACTTCCGTCAAAAAGTTGTTCATAATATAAATACCCGTCGCTAGACGGGTTTCTTTTTCAAGAATTGTTAATGATTGATGGGTGCGGTGGTGAGTAAACCTAAGACGTTTTAGAGCTGGCAAAGCTATCAGCGAGAGGCTCTCTTACTTGTCCTTCGCAGCCTTATCTGCCGCTAGAGCAATTCGAACTTGCTCTTGCTTGAAGACTTTCTTTATCTGATCCTCAGTCATGAGCTCTGGTTCTTCTCTCCCAGGCATCTGGATGTTGTACACCCATTGACGCTCATCCCCCTCTTTCTTGCCTGGCTTATGCAAAGCCGCTCCGTTGGCGCGCGTCAAAGACATGACCAAACTAGGGTTGTCGCAATCGCGTTCCTCCACCTTTGTGTACCTGTAGCATTCACCAGAGTACCCTTGGCAGGTATAGGCGGTCTCTCTCGGTGCAACACAATGTTCCATTCTTCGATTCTCCTATCTTCTAGTGGTATTACCACCGCAAAGTTAAGCTAACAAAATAATAAACAAAAGTCAATATAAAAAGTTAAGTATGGTAAAAAATAATAGTATATTTGTTTGTTCCAACTGTGACTACCAATATACCAAATGGGCTGGTAGGTGTATGGAGTGTGGCAAGTGGGGATCTATAGAAGAAAGCATAAAATCATCAAAACATGAAACCCTTAAAACAGCCCAACACCCAAGTTTGGAAGTACAAAATATAAATCAAGTGGTTGGATCAAATATAAAAAGATCAAATACCAATATTAGTGAATTAGACCGAGTGCTTGGTGGTGGAGTTGTGCCTGGTAGTTTTATTTTGCTTGGGGGCGAGCCTGGCATTGGCAAGTCTACCCTATCTTTGCAGCTTTCCTTTTTGCTACCAAATACTCTGTACATCTCTGGCGAAGAATCAGCCGAGCAAATCAAACTAAGAGCCGATAGATTGGGTCTAAAAAACAATAGTTTGAAAATTGCCAACGCCACAAAAGTAGAAGCCGTTATAAGTACCATAAAAAAAGAAAAGCCTACTTTGGCTATTGTTGATTCTATCCAAACTATTTGGTCCGAAGAAGTAGATGGTGAGCCAGGCAATATTTCGCAAGTGCGCGCTTGTGCTGCCAAGCTTATGGAAGCTGCCAAAACTGGCCAAACTGCGATTGTAGTGATTGGGCACGTTACCAAAGACGGCAATGTAGCTGGGCCAAAAACTTTGGAACATCTTGTAGACACAGTTCTTTATCTAGAGGGAGACCAGCATCACAACTTACGAATTTTGCGTGCTAGCAAAAATAGATTTGGTTCCACAGACGAAGTCGGTATTTTTGATATGACCGAAGCTGGTCTAAAAGAAGTTAAAAATCCATCTCAGCTTCTTTTGGAAGAACGTGGCGAAGACGTGCCGGGTAGTATAGTTACATGCTTACTAGAAGGCACCAGACCTATCTTGGTAGAGATCCAAGCCCTAATCAACAAAACTAGTTTTGGTTACCCAGTACGAAAAGCTAGTGGTTTTGATATCAATAGACTTCATGTGTTAATAGCAGTTCTAGAAAGACGAGCTGGTTTGCAACTAGGCCAGTACGATGTGCATATCAACGTAGTTGGTGGGGTCAAGGCAAACGAACCAGCTGCCGACCTAGCAGTGGCTCTGGCTATTGCTAGCGCCTACAAAGACAAAGCCCTGGGCAAAGACCTAGCCGTGTTTGGCGAGGTAGGCCTAGGTGGAGAGATCCGCAGTGTGCGGCAAAATGAAAAACGAATTAGAGAATGTGAGCAGCTAGGGATGAATAAAATTATTACTAGTTCGAGAGGAAAGGTTGGTAGTGAAAAAATAAAAATTATTAGTGTCAAAAATATTCAAGAATTGATTAGGCAGACTTAACAAATAATCCCTCCCCCTAATAGGGGGAGCTGGAGGGGGTCTGGTGTACGATTTGACCCCACCTAGCCTCCCCTGGTAGGGGAGGAATTTTATTCAACCAAACAAAAAACCCATTCTATGGGTTTTATTTTTTGATTGTGATGGAAGCGCTCGCGTCCGCAAAATCGTAGAACGATCCTTTGTGCGGACGCGAGGCTACTCGAGCTAACTGGCGGTCATGCTACCGTGGAGGGCATCGACCAAGACGTTGTTGTGGTCACACCGGGGGGTATGGGCACCACCGTGACGGAAGCCGGCGAGCCCGATGTGTCCGAACTGTTGGAATGTGAGGCTGTCGAGACTCATCAACGTCGGCTCTGCATCGCGACGCCCCTTGCGAACCAAGACCTCGAAGACCCCGTTCGTAGGGGCGCACTTGGGCTCCACGAACCCGACTTGGAGGTCGTCTCCCTCGACCGGCTTGAACACGATCGGGAGCAAGGTCCCCTGCCCCTTGATTTTTCCAGCTGCTTTGCTGCTCAAGTCTTATTGTTTCCTTTCGGCCGCACTCCAGTAATTGGAGATTTTGGCTGGCAAGAGTATATAGCAAAAAATTGTCTTTGTCAAGTATAAAAAAACTGCACCACTAAGGTACAGAAAATAAATTTGAATTTGGAGCGTCTGTTGCAAAAATCTATAGTTTCTCAAAGACGCTAACGACCACCGTTGCGACGACCTCTGGTAGAGCTACGAGGCATCCCCAAACCAGCTCCAGTAACAGGTCCACTGTAGTTGTCACTAGATTTGGTTGCTTGGATCGCGGCTGCCACCTCTCGCCACATCACTTTGCAGTTTGGAAAACGCTCTGGTGGGAATCCCGCAGTGAGCTGATCGGTCAAATCCCGAAACCAAAACACCACATCTTCGGGGCGAGTCCACCTTACTTCGGCATGTCCAGTTGGTCTAACTTCTAGTCTCAACCAACCTTTTTGGGGATAGCATTGATCTGGTCTATGCCGAGGTCTGTGAACACACAGCTGCCCCTTATAGATCAAAAATACATATCCCTCCCAAAGAGGATCTTCTCTAGAAAGCCTCTTGCGAGCGATTTCCGCATGGTCAACCTCTGTACTTGGCAGATCTTTTTTCTTTGGCATTTGTCGCCTCCTTTACTCCACCATACCAAACTAAAATAATTTTGCAAAGCAAAATCAGCCGTGGATTTTATCTTCCGGTACAGTATCAAAACCTAATCCTTGCATTTTTTCTATAAAAGTATAAGAGTCAAAACCTTTGATTTTCCTAGTATTAAAATGATATTTCTTCCCATCTGGAATTTTTACAACCACACACGGATCAGAAGAAATACAAGATTCATGAACTCCAAGCTTGCAAT
This sequence comes from uncultured Gammaproteobacteria bacterium, assembly GCA_964345045.1. Taxonomy (GTDB): domain Bacteria; phylum Patescibacteriota; class Patescibacteriia; order Magasanikbacterales; family UBA922; genus XYB1-40-15. Next base: position 175,016 of record CAYFPM010000001.1, on the reverse strand, counting down.
TGGCAAATCCATAAATTTCACCAAAATTAATAACAGCCCCTTCCAGCAAAATATAATTTTCCGGAGAACCAGCAAATTCATTATTTCCCCCCTCTTCTCTCAACTTTTCAGCTATTCTTCTATCCATCTTGCTGGTTGATTCTTCTACCACCGCATCACCACCTTCTGCTCCATAGTTAACTCCCATACTTTCTTCTTTATGAGTAAGTATGCCACGGTCTTCTTTCTTTAATATAGCATCCCAGGTTTCCATATCTTCTGGGCTTGGTCTTCTTGGTCTATTCATAAAATTATTCCAAATGAGTATTAATCTCCCACTCCTCTACTTTTTCTTTAAGAATTTTATAATTTTCAAAATCAATCCCTTTAGCCAATTCTCTAGCCAATTTAATAATCTCTACATCTTGCATAGTTGCTAATTTCAAATTCATCATACCACTTTGGGCCCGGCCATACACCTCGCCTGGTCCTCTTACCTCTAGATCATATTCCGCTAGTTTGAAACCATCGGTATTTTTTTCAAAAAATCCCAACCTCTCGAGGGCTTTGTCTGTATCTGTATCGGAAAAAACAAAACAATATGACTGGTGATCACTACGCCCTACCCTACCGCGAAACTGGTGCAACTGAGCCAAACCAAACCTCTCAGCATCTTCAATCATCATTACGCTAGCATTTGGAATATTTACCCCTACCTCTACTACCGAAGTGGCAATAAGAATGTTTGTTTCACCCGCCGCAAACTTATTCATTTTTTCATCTTTTTCTGTTCCTTTCATTTTGCCATGCAAATAATCAATTTTAAGATCTGGAAAAATTTCTTTAGAAAGCTTGTCATACTCGGCCAGCACAGATTTCTTTTCAGAATTTTGTTCTTTGCCACTTGTTTCTTGTTCATTGTCTATAAGCGGACAAATCACAAATGCTTGCCGACCAGACTTAATTTGTTCACGTATAAAATTATAAGCCTTTTGCCGATTTTTTGGCTCGACCAATCTAGTTTTAATTTCTTTTCTACCACCAGGTTTTTCTTTTAGAATAGAAACATCGAGGTCGCCATAGATAGTAAGGGCAAAAGACCTTGGGATAGGTGTGGCTGTCATAGAGAGAAAGTGTGGCGTAGTTTTTTTATTGCCAGATTTTTCTTTAATTTTTTTCCTCTGTTCTACCCCAAATCGGTGTTGCTCGTCTACCACCACCAAACCAAGATTTTTAAACAGAACTTTTTCTTGTATCACTGCGTGTGTCCCTACAATTATTTCAATCTGTCCGGATTTAATCGCTTCCAAAAATTCTTCTTTCTTTTTAGCTTTACTTTTAGCTTTTAGCGGATAGTTATTAGCCAAAAGCTCGGATCTAGATAACAAACCAATACTCACCTCTGGTAACAATTCACACAAAGACTCAAAATGCTGCTTGGCCAAAATCTCAGTTGGGGCGAGAATCACAGCTTGTAATTTGTTTAGAGCACAGTTGTAGAGAGCCATAGCTGCTACCACAGTCTTACCAGCTCCCACATCCCCTTCCAAGAGTCTATTCATAGGCTCACTTTTCTCCATGTCTTGCAAAATTTCCCAGGCAGCCACCTTTTGTCCTTTGGTTAATGCAAACGGCAGAGCCTCTACAAATTTTTTAATTTCCTGTTCTTTAAATTTTAATTTTTCTGCTTTGGATCTTTTTAGATTTTGTCTTATCATCTCGGCCCGCAATTGCAAAATAAACAATTCATCAAATTTTAACCTTCGTTCGGCATAACGCAAACTCTCGGCATTTTCTGGAAAATGAATCATCTCTATCGCTTCGGCTAGTGGCATTACATCGGCACGGTCTTGCAACTCCTCTGGCAGCCACTCATCTACTACTTTGGCTACATCAATAATTTGACTCACCAAAAAACGCATCTGTTTTTGTGTAACCCCGGCAGTTAGCGGATACATCGGCACTATCCTGGCAGTATGAGTCGTGGTCAGAGCCGAGCCAAAACCCCCTCCCTTTTTAGGGGAGGGCTGGGAAGGGGTATCGGGGGTCACTTTTTCGTAAGCCGGCCCCACCAACTGCATTCCAAATCGATCATCTTTTACTTTGCCAGACAGGTAGACTGTATCCCCAACTTTCAAAGTTTTGCCGATAAAAGGCTGTCCAAACCAAACTACTTTTAGTCTATCGGTCTCGTCCACTACTATAGCTTCGGTTATAATCATCTTTTTTCTAGGGCTACGTTTATTGGCAATTATTTCTATTTTCCCTTTTATTGTTACTTCTTCTCCATCTTCTAGGTCTGCGATTTTTTTGGTTTGACTATAATCTTCGTAGCGAAATGGAAAATAAAAAAGCAGGTCTTCTACAGTCACAAGACCCAATTTCTTTAGTCGGCCAGACAGTACTTTGCCAACCTTGTTTAGAGCTGTAAGGCGAGTTTCTAGATTCATAAGACTATTCTAGCACAAATTTTGTAAGGAAAAACAAAAATCACCCCCAAAGGGGTGATTTTGACAAATTGATTTTCCTCCTTGAGAATCTTGTGGCTTAGTCAGAAGGCAGAAAACTTCTATTCTTCTTTTATATCCAATATACGAAGAAGCTTTTGGAACTGTATATCTGGCGAAGTTCCAAACGCCTCATCCGTCCACACATGTATACCAAGCAAGAGTCCTTCAAGTTCACGAAGTCTTTGCTTTACAAGCCTATCACGAAGCTCTTTGTCTCCTTCTTCAACATCTTTTATCGGATATTTTAGGAAATCAATAGCCGCCTCAAGAAAAGCCGAGAAGGTTTCTTCCAGATTCTTTTTGCTCGCAGCTTGATCTTGGTCTTCAGGAATTTCAGACATTATGGCTCGCCTTTCTACGTCGAAACCAACGTAAGATCCTCCAGTTGCTACAGGGATACTGCCAACTGGTTGTACTAATTTTATAACATTTTATATGAAAATTCCAGCAGTTTTGTCTCTTTTATTTTTTAGGGTATAATTCACTCTCTCACAACTAAATGTAATTAACTAAATAATATATGGAAAGCAAAAATCTAGTTGGGAAACAAATCCCATCTGTAACTTTTAAAATGAGAACCAAAGACGAATCTGGCACAATAGATTGGAAAGATACTACTTCCGACGAATTATTTGCTGGCAAAAAAGTAGTCCTATTTGGATTGCCAGGAGCCTTTACTCCTACTTGTTCTTCTACTCATTTGCCAGGCTACGAAACCAAATACGAAGAACTAAAAGAAGCTGGTGTTGACGAAGTTTATTGTATCTCTGTAAACGACGCTTTTGTAATGAATGCTTGGGGCAAAGACCAAGGTGTAAAAAAAGTAAAATTAATTCCAGATGGTTCGTGTGAATTTACCGAAGCTCTTGGCATGATGGTAAAAAAAGAAAATCTAGGCTTTGGCAAAAGATCTTGGAGATATAGTTTGTATATAGAAGATGGTCAAATCAAACAAGCCTTTATTGAACCAGGTTTTGGAGACAACTGCCCAACCGATCCATTCGAAATTTCCGATGTCGATACTATGCTTAACTACCTCAAAGCATAAATAAAAAAATACAAACAAAAAACCACCATTTTAAATGATGGACTTTTGTGATTGTCTGGATTGTACTAGAACAAATTGATCTACATGGGATTCTCCCCTTCAAATCAAAAAAGTAAAAAACCAGACTAAACCTCTTTGTTGTTTCGTAGAACCTGATAACTAGTCCCCTTTCTCATGAAATGAGAGCGATCCGGAGACAATGGTGTTTGCCCTCTAGAGCCTGTATAGGCCATGACGAACCGGCAATTGGTACTACCCGAGTCAACGGTAGAATCCAACACTCGTGCAACCCCAGGCGGAATCCACCTTTGATACCCTACACCGGTATTTTCATGTTCTCCATCTACTTTCATTTCGACTATTTTGAGTTTGGTGACTTCGTATTTCACGGCCTCGAGCACCTTGTGAACCCAGCTGCTGGGCACGTATAGCCCATTGAACTGATGTGCTTCCGGATCTGGGTGACCGTCTTGCATACCGAGGTCGCAACAAAATCCATCTTCTGTCGCCCAGTGTAGAACCGGGACCTTACCGGCTATTTGGCTGATATGTGCAAGCAGACGGAAGGCCTTGAAAACCTTCCGAGGAGGCATACCCACCATGGCAGCCAGCTCTTCCAGCCGCACCCATTCCGAGTGAATCTCAGTGACTTTACCATCGAGAAGACTGTACACCACTGGAAATTTTTTTTCTACGACTAACATCTTTCCCCTCCTAGGGTAAGAATGAACAAATTTGTAGACAGACTATCTACAAATTTTGTATATCATTTTTGTTATTAAGGGTCAAGTATTATATATAAATTTTAGCTACCAAAAACCAGCCAAATTGGCTGGTTAAATTTGTGCCCCCACCAACCCGCCTTCGGCGGATCACCCGAAGGGTGAGAATCTCTAACAAAACAAAAAACGCCACAATGGGCGTTTTTCTGTGCTCTCGCTAGGAATCTCCGCCTCAGGCGGATGCCCCAAAGGGGCAGAACCTAGATAAATAATTTTTACATTGTGCCCCCACCAGGAATCGAACCTAGATCGACGGCTCCGCAAGCCGTTGTTTTATCCATTAAACTACAGGGGCAAATAAAATTTGCAATTAAGTGAAGAGAATATACCTCAAAATTAAAAAAATGTCAATGCAACCAAAAAAGCGCTGCGCGCTAATTTATAATTATAAAATCCAAAACTTAGTGAATTTTCCATCTTCTAGCTAGCAAATCACTCTTTGGTTCTTCTTCTTTTTCCAAATCTTCGTCCAAAAAATTTTGCAAAGACTCTCTAACTTGCAGAGGATTTTGATCCAAAAGCGGAATTCTAATAGTAGGTCTGGCAATACTTTTGGTAGAAAAAAACAAAGTCTTTACTTCTGGTGGATTGTAAATAATATAAAAATCATCCAACTCGGAATAATCATAAAATCTATTGCCCACTACCAAACCAAGCTCCGTAATCTTAAAACTAACTTGCAAAGGATCTTGATGAGATTGCAAAAACACAATAATAGCTGCCAAAATTATAATTAGTGAAAAAATAAAATTATCACTAAAAAGTCCATATAGTACAAAAATAATACCAACACTTATGGTAAGTACATACCACAAGATGCCTCTATTGTGCTGTTCGTACTCTGGAATAGTCCACTCATGCAAGTGGCTCCCGATCAAAGTTTGATTGTCGATATTTTTTGGCATAGCAAAAATATGATTCGACCTAATTATACCAAAAAAATTGCATAGCAACAACCATTGCCAAAAAGCCAATTTTTGGCTATACTAAGGCCAGTATGGAGCCAAACACTCCCAACAATTCGCAAAATAGAAATATTCCCGATACAAACTCTCCAAGAAAAACCAGACAATTCGGTACTATAGCCGAGAGGCAATCGGTAAATTTTCTAGAAAAAGATAAGCAACAAAAAAATACCCGCAAAAAAATTAGCCGGGTTGTCTTTATTTTTGCCCTATTATTTTTTGTCTTTGTCGCCTTTGGTCAACTAAAAGGAGCTTTTGGCAACCAAAATGTAAACGACCCAAATATTTACGATCCCACTACTTTGGAAACCAAAAAACCAGAAGGATTTTTCCAAAAAATTACCCACATTTTCAAACCAGAACCAAAGTTAGATGGCCAAAAAGATGATCGTATCAATATACTTCTCTTAGGCATGGGCGGACTAGGCCACGATGGACCATTTCTTACAGATACTATGATCCTCGCTAGTATAAAACCTTCTACTAGCCAAGTAGCCATGGTTTCTATACCCCGAGACTTGGGAGTAAAAATACCTGGTCACGGTTGGAACAAAATTAATCATGCCAATGCCTTTGGCGAGGCCGACAACCCAGGAGATGGAGCTAAGCTAGCTGTAACAGTAGTAGAAGATACTTTTGATGTAGAAATTCCCTATTATATCCGAGTCGACTTCAAAGCTTTTGCCGAAATAGTAGATGTGGTAGGTGGCGTAAAAATAGATGTAGAAAGATCTTTTACAGATATAGAATATCCAGACATAAACGACACTTACCAAACTGTTCGATTCCAAAAAGGGATCGAGACTATGGATGGAGACAGAGCTTTGCAATATGCTCGTTCACGTCATGGCAACAACCACGAAGGTTCGGATTTTGCCCGTGCCAAAAGACAACAAAAAGTAATCTTGGCCCTAAAAGAAAAATTAACTTCTTTTCAAACTTTGGCCAATCCCATCAAGCTTAGTGGCATTATAAAATCCTTAGGTAGTCACATGCAAACCAATTTATCTTTTTCCGATATTATATCTTTTATCCGATTGGCCAAAGACATGGAAATGATAAAACTTTCAAGTACAGTTATAGACAGTAGCCAAGATGGATTTTTGAATAGCGGTTTTACCAAAGAAGGTGCCTTTATCCTAAAACCAAAAACCGGTAACTTTGACGACATAAACAAAATGATTGACGAAGTTTTTGTAATTGTAGAAGAAACTCCAGACACTACCCCAAATCAAGATATCCCAGCTCTAACTCCGGCCAAAGTTGAAGTTTTAAATGGAACCTGGCAAGCTGGTATGGCCGCTAGAATTAGACAAAGATTAATCAACAAAGAAGTAACTGTTTCTAACATTGGGAATACAAATGAAAGACCCATCTCCCAAAGTGGAATCTATGTAGTGTCGGATATTTCTGCTCCAGATGTATTAGAAATTTTAAAAAATTCTTTGGGCATACCTGTAAAACAAACTATCCCAGAGGGAGAAGCTGCCACCAGCACAACCGATATATTAATAATATTGGGAGAAAATTTTGAAGAATAATTTATGAGTAAAAAAGTTATCCAAACAGAAAACAAACTACCCACCATTGCTTTGGTTGGTAGAGTTAATGTTGGCAAATCAACCTTGTTTAACAAACTAATCGAAGATAGAAAAGCTATAGTCTCCGATACACCAGGCACTACCAGAACCAGTAACGAAGGTCTTATCCTTTGGAAAGGAAAAGAAATAAAAGTAATAGACACAGGAGGCCTTACTTTTGAAGATGAGATTGATTTTGAACACGATATTTTGAAACAAAGTGAAGCTGCTATGAAAGTAGCCGATTTAATATTGTTTGTGGTAGATGCAGCCGAAGGCCTAATGCCCCAAGAAAAAGAATTGGCCAAACGCATGAGAAGAATAATAACCAAGCCTGTCTTAGTAGTGGCCAACAAAGCCGATAAAAAAAGTATTGAAGAAAATATCACCAATAGCGAATTTTATAAACTTGGCTTGGGTGATGTGTATCCTATCTCGGCTGCCAGCGGCCGCAGGGTTGGAGATTTGCTAGATCATATTTATACAACCTTGCAAAAAGGTAGCAAAAGACCAAAAAAATACACTGAAAAAAGTAATACTCTAAGAGTTAGCCTAATCGGCAAACCAAACGCGGGTAAATCTTCTATATTCAACAAACTAATCGGTGAAGAAAAAGTAATTGTTAGTGACAAACCACATACTACTCGTGAACCTCATGACACAGAAATAGAATATACAGAGGGCAAAAGAAAACATCAAATTACTTTTGTAGATACGGCTGGGATTCGTCGCAAAACCAAAGTAAAAGGAGAATTAGAAAGAGCTGGAATCCAAAAAAGTATCAATTCTATCGAAGAGTCAGATCTGGTATTATTTGTACTAGACGGTTCTGAGCCTATTTCTCAACAAGACATGCAACTAGGCGGACTAGTAGAAAGACGTGGCAAAAGCGTAGTGATAATCTTGAACAAATGGGACTTGGCCGAAGACAATAGTGATGCCAACCGTCAAGAAGTCAAAAAAATGATCTATGCTCATTTTCCTCATGTCAAATTTGCCCCAATTGAATTTGTAAGTGGCAAAACAAGTTACGGCATTCACAAAATATTTCCTCTTCTAATTAGAGCCGCCGAATCTAGAAAAACCCTTATCCCTGGTGAAGTTTTGGAAAAATTTTTGGAAGATTGTATTGCCGAACACAAACCAGGCAAAGGCAAAGGTACTCGAAGACCAAAAATTTTGGGTATGCGTCAATTAGATAGTAATCCACCGGTTTTTGAACTTCTTATCAAAAGCAAAACTTCTTTGCACAGCTCTTATGTAAACTTTGTAGAAAGAAGACTAAGAGAAAGATTTGATTTTTTTGCCAGTCCTATTATTATAAGAATGAGCAAAATTAAAAGATAAAAAAAGCTTACCAGGCCTGCAAGGCTTACTAAGCTAAATGATAATCATACATAACCGCCCAAAATAGCCTTGCGAGCTTTGTAGGCATTGTAAGCTTTTTAAGAAATATGAAACTAATCATTGGTCTAGGCAATCCAGGCAAAAAATATGAACGTACCAGACACAACGTTGGTTTTATGGTATTAGATGCTTTGCACAAAAATTTGCTAAATAACGATATTGGAGATTGGCAATTAAGTAAAAAATTCAACGCCGAGATTAGTGGTTGTCAGATTGGTGGTGACAAAATAATTTTGGCCAAACCAATGACCTTTATGAATAACTCTGGGGAATCAATTGGTCTAATCGCCCATTATTACAAAATCGCTCCAAGGGATATTATCTTGGTTCACGACGACAAAGATATATTGCTTGGCAATGTAAAGGTACAATCTGACCGAGGCCACGCCGGGCACAACGGGGTACGCTCTGCCATAGAGCATATCGGCACCCAAAAATTTGATCGGGTAAGAATTGGAATTGCCAGTGAAAATGAAAAAAAAATGCAAGACATTCCAAAATTTGTTTTGAACAAGTTTGGTATTCTTGAAAAAAAGAAATTAGACAAAGCAATCCAAAGATCTGTAACAGAAATTAACAAGATAATAGAAATATAAAATATGAAAAAGGAGGTACTATTAGCTCATTTCCCAAAGCTAACTCACAAACGTTATCAAGATTTAATTAAATATTTTGGCAACTTGGACAAAGCTTGGGTGTCTGGGAAAAAAGAATTGAAAAATCTGGGATGGAAAGAAGAATTTGTAGATGAATTTGTAAATTGGCGAGATAATTTAGATGTAGAAAAAATAACAAAAATATTAGAAAAAGAAAAAATAAATTGTATTACAAAAGAAGACCCAGATTATCCAGAACTTTTGCAACAAATTTATGATCCTCCAATTTGCTTGTTTGTACGAGGATCTTTGAAAAATTTACATTTTCCTCTGGCAGTAGTAGGCCCAAGAAAATTCAGTCAATACGGAGAACAAGTCACCCAAGAATTAATATCTGAACTAGCTAGAAAGAATATAACCATAGTTAGTGGTTTGGCACTGGGAATAGATGGCATAGCTCATCAATCTACACTAGACCAAGGCGGCAAGACTATTGCCGTCCTAGGCTCTGGCAACAACGAAGCTCATGTACAACCAGGGATCCATCGCCGCATGGCAAACAAGATAATTGAAACCGGTGGAGCCGTAATTACAGAATACCCTCCTGGAACCGTCCCAAACAAATATACCTTCCCCAGGAGAAACAGAATTATTGCCGGTATGAGTCTGGGGACACTTGTAATAGAAGCTAGCCAAGGTTCTGGCTCGTTGATTACAGCCGAATGCGCGTTGGAAGGTGGTAGAGATGTATTCACAGTACCCCAAAATATTACCTCTCCTACGGCTGCCGGTTCGAATAATCTGCTAAAAATGGGAGCCAAAGTAGTTACTGATCCAGAAGATATTTTGGACGCTCTAAACTTGCAGGACGCTACTCAATATGTTACAAATAGAGCCATTGTCGGCGATACAAAGGAAGAAAATTTGCTCATAGAGCATCTTTCTAGAGAACCAAAACATGTAGACGAAATTAGCAAAAAAAGTTCCTTGCCTGGGGCAATAGTAAACAGTACGCTGACTATAATGGAAATGAAAGGCAAAGTCAGAAACCTAGGCAATATGATGTATGTACTAGCCAGATAAATAAATTAAAAGCTATGTTGTAACAAAAAAATCATTCGTCAATTCGTAATTCGTACATAACTCAATTTACCGTTTACTAATTACTATTTACTATCATTTATGAAGAAACAAACTCAAAAGAAAACCTTATTTGTAGCTGTATTCGCCTTGTTGGGGCTACTAGCTATGCAAGTTCCTTTTAGTCAATTAGTTGGAGCAGAAAACGTTCGCTTTAGCTTATTCGATTTCTATGGTCCTATTGCCGGAGCTTTTGTTGGTTCTGGTTTGGGTCTAATCACTGTAGCTGTTATGCAAGTTTTTGGTTGGGCCATCGGTGGTTTTTCTACAGAAACTGCTCAATTAATTAGATTACTACCAATGCTTTTTGCAGTTCTTTATTTTGCCAAACAAAGCAAATGGACTTTGCTTGTACCAATTGCAGCTATGCTAGCTTTTTGGGCTCACCCAGAAGGAAGAGCCGCTTGGTACTACGCCCTTTATTGGACTGTTCCTATATTAGCTTATTTCTTCCACAACAAATTTTTGTTTGCAAGAGCTTTGGGTAGTACATTTACTGCTCATAGCGTTGGCGGAGCACTCTGGATCTGGGCTTTTGGGATGAAAGCAGAACTATGGATTAGTTTAATTCCAATTGTTTGGAAAGAAAGAATGCTAATGGCTATTGGAATTTCACTTACATATATTCTCTTTAACTACCTAATGAGCGCCTTAAAAAACAAAGTAGAAATTCCTTTTGTAAAGTTAAATCCAAAATACACTATTAAGCACAGTGCTTAGTAGGGGCTCTCGACTAAATAATTTTTCCTCCCCATCTTCTACTCGGGGAGGAAATTTTATTTATTCTCGATCTTCTAAATTTGACTATGACTTTTAACGAAGCAGAAAATTATTTACTTTCTTTGTCTAATTTACCCAGACAAGAATACATGAAAGATCCTAGAAAATGTGGGGTTTATCTTGAACGTACCAAATTTTTTCTCAAGCTTCTTGGCAGTCCAGAAAAAAAGGTACCACATTATATTCATATTACCGGCACCAGTGGCAAAGGTTCTGTAGCCACTTTATTAGAATCTATTTTTAGACAAGCTGGCCACACGACAGGTTTGCTTACTTCTCCTCATGCTTCCTCCATTATAGAGCGTTGGCAAGTAAATGGTAAACAAATGAGCCAAAAAGAATTTGTAGAGATTGTAAAAAAGTTCAAACCAATTATGGACAAGTATTTAAAAAATAGTCCACATGACATGGTCTCTTTTCATGAGATAACCGACATAATTGGTTTTTATTATTTCGCTCAAAAAAAAGTAAAATGGGGAATTTTGGAAGTTGGCATGGGAGGAAGATTTTGTTCTAGCAATGTAATAGAAAAAAAAGATGCAGCTATAATTACCAACATTGGTTGGGACCACAAAAATTTGATCGGTCCAACCAAAAAAAATATTACTACAGAAAAAGCCGGTATTATTACTGCCCCCTGCCAAGTTTTTACCATGGAAAAAAGTAAACCTTTACTTGAGATAATTAAAAAACAAAGTCAAAAAGTAAAAGCCACTTTCAATAATATTGAATATCCAATATCTAATATAGAATCTAATTTAGAAGGAACAAAATTCACTTATAAAGAAAAAGTCTATTTCGTACCCACCCCAGGGATACACCAAGCCAAAAATTCTGCTTTGGTAATAGAAGTTGCCAAGAGCTTGGGCATAAAAGATAAAGCTATTAAAAAAGGCCTCAAAAAAGTAAAACAACCTCTACGTCTGGAAATAATTTCCAAAGACCCCACCATAATATTGGATGGCGCTCACAATCTAGAAAAAATGAAAACTACCGTAAAGGCATTACTGGATAAAAATTTGAAAACAGAAAGTAATTGCTCCCCCTACGAGGGGGAGCTGCCTCGCCGCGGCGAGCTGAGGGGGTCAATTCACCTTCTGGTAGGCTTTTCTGCCGACAAAGAAATAAATAACTTAGTAGATCTTCTAGCAGAGTTAAAACCCAGCCATGTAACTTGTAGTCGCAACACTATGAATATTTTTCGAAAAGTAGCCAATCCTGCCAAAGTAGCCAAACTTTTCAAAGAAAAAGGTGTTGAAACTAGCGTTTTTTTGGATCCAAGAGAAGCTTTGGCGGAAGCCAAGACCAAAATCAAAAAAAATGATATACTTTTGGTTACAGGTTCAATTTTCTTTAGTGGAGAAATTCGCAAGTATATTTTATCTAGCAAAAAAAATAAACAACTATAGAAAATAGTCCTTAACTTATAGCCTGGTTGACAAAAAAACCACATTGAGCTAGAGTCACGAAACTATGAGTAAAACATTAGTAATAGTGGAAAGTCCCACCAAAGCCAAAACTATCTCCAAATTTCTAGGTAGTGATTTTAAGGTTGAATCCAGTATGGGCCATGTCCGTGATCTGCCAAAGAGTAAAATGGGTATAGATATAGAAGGTGGCACATTTGAACCGGATTATGAAATACCAACCAAAAAGAAGAAAAAAGTAGCCGAATTAAGGAAATTAGCCAAGGCTGCCGACGAAATACTATTTGCTACAGATGAAGACCGCGAAGGAGAAGCCATCTCTTGGCATTTGGCCGAACTTTTGAAAATAAAACCAGAATCTGTAAAACGCTTGGTTTTTCACGAAATCACCAAAGATGCCATAACAAATGCTACTCAAAATCCTAGACCTCTAGACATGAATTTGTCTTATGCCCAACAAGCCAGAAGAGTGCTAGACCGCTTGGTTGGTTACGAACTATCTCCCCTACTTTGGAAAAAAGTTAGATATGGACTTTCTGCCGGTAGAGTGCAATCTGTAGCTGTCCATTTGATTGTAGAAAGAGAAAAAGAAAGAGCTGTTTTTGTAAGAGCAAATTATTTTGATCTATTGGCTGTCCTAAACGCCAAAAAAGAAGATTTCGAAGCCACTCTAATTTCTTACAAAGAAAAACCAATTCCAACTGGAAAAGATTTTGATAGTACTACCGGCAAACTTAAAAAACCAGAAAATTTTGCTTTCTTAAGCAAAACAGAAGCAGAAAAACTGGCAGACCAACTAAAAGATACAAAAGATTGGCAAGTTAGCGAAGTAACCGAAAAACCATACAAAACTCATCCTTATGCTCCATTTATTACTTCTACTCTGCAACAAGAAGGACACCGCAAACTAAGTTGGAGTGCCAAAGAAACTATGCGTACAGCCCAATCTTTGTACGAAAAAGGTTATATTACCTATATGCGTACCGATTCGGTAAACCTGTCAAAACAAGCAATTAACGCTGCCAGAGCGGCTGCCAAAGAATTTGGTGATGAATATTTATCAGAAAAACCAAAACAATATTCTGGCAAATCAAAACTAGCCCAAGAAGCTCACGAAGCTATCCGTCCATCCGGAGCAGAATTCAAACATCCAAACCAAGTTAAAAAAGAAGTAGAATCACACGAAGCCAAACTATACGAATTGATTTGGAAAAGAACTGTGGCCAGCCAAATGAAAAGCGCCCAAATGGTTAGTGTTTCTTTGAAAATAAAAGTTGATGAATGTATTTTTGAAGCCAAAGGCAAAAGAATAGAATTTGCCGGTTATTTGCGCGCTTATGTAGAAGGCAGCGATGATCCAGAAGCCCAACTAGATGACCAAGAAATCACTTTGCCAGAATTAGACCAAGGCGAAAAAGTAGATCCAAAATCCGTAACTGCCGAAAGTCACGAAACCCAACCACCCGCCAGATATACCGAAGCCAGTTTAATCAAAAAAATGGAAGCCGAAGGCGTAGGGAGACCTTCTACGTACGCCAGCATTATGGATACAATTGTAGCTCGCGATTATGTTGTAAAAGATGGCAAAGCTTTAGTACCAACTTATACTGCCATGATTGTAGACAATTATTTGCAAGAACATTTTGGCAAACTAGTAGATGTAAAATTCACTTCCAAAATGGAAGATGATCTAGACTTAATTGCCGAAGGCAAAGAAGCCTGGTCACCATATATAAAATCTTTTTATAATGGAGAAAAAGGTAAAGGATTTCACCCCGAAGTAGAAAAAGCCAGCCAATCCGAAGAATACCCTATTATCGAATTGGGCCAAGATAAAGATGATAATAAAGTAATAGTAAAAAGTGGTAAATATGGACCTTATGTCCAAAGAAGTGAAGGAGGCGAAGGCAATACAGCTTCTATACCAGACACTTTGGCTCCAGCAGAATTAGATATAGAAAAAGCGCTAAAAATGATAGAAGATGCTGCCAAAGGACCAGAAGTTTTGGGAGAAACAGAAGAAGGAAAGATTATCACTTATCGAACTGGTCGTTATGGTCCTTATCTACAAGTTGGCGAAGACGGCGATGAAACTTTTGCCAATGGTAAACCCAAAAAAGCCAAAAAAGTTGCTCTTACCTATGGACCAAAAAGAACTCCAATTAGCCAATCAATTGATATAGAAAACTTATCAAAAACAGATGCCAAAGCTGTAGTTGCCCTGCCAAAAGAACTAGGAGAAATAGATGGAGAAAAAGTAGTAACCAGTGTAGGAAGATTTGGACCATATGTAAAAAGGGTAGATGATTTTAGATCAGTCCCCAAAGAAATGGACGTCTTAAAAATTACTATTGACGAAGCCAAAGAACTCTTTGCCCAAGAAAAAAAAGGCCGAGGAAGAAGAACAAAAAAAGTACTCAAAGCAGTTGGCAAAGATCCAAAAACAGATAAACCTGTAGAAGTCTTGGATGGACGCTATGGCCCCTATATATCGAACGGCACAAGAACTTTTGCCTCCCTACCAAAAGATCTAAAACCCGAAGATGTAACTCTAGAAAAAGCCTTGGAGCTAATAAAAGAAAAAAAATCAAAGAAAAAGAGCTAAATAAAAGCTCTTTTTTCTTACTTGTCAATGGTAGCGCGAAAGTGTTAAAGTAACCTTAGCTATGACCCCCAAAAAAGAAGAAAAACAAACCATAGATACTCTGATAAAAATTGTAAAAGAGTATGCCCCAAAAGCAGATACAGATATTATCCGCCTAGCTTATGATTTTGCCAAAGATGCTCACGAAGGGCAATTTAGAAAATCTGGGGAACCTTATATAATCCATCCTTTGGCTGCTGCCCACATATTGGCCAAGATGCATATCGACCCAATTATTGTCACCGCTACCCTACTCCACGATGTACCCGAAGATACAGAAGTAACTTTGGAAGAAGTAGAACAAAATTTTGGTAGTGAAATAGCCAACTTGGTAGAAGGAATTACCAAACTAGGTAAGTTAAAATATAGAGGTGTTGAACGATACATAGAAAATCTAAGAAAAATGTTTGTAGCCATGGCCGAAGATATTCGTGTCATGATTATTAAATTTGCCGATCGTATCCACAATTTACAAACTCTGGAATCATTGCCAGCCCCCAAAAGATACCGTATTGCTTTAGAGAGCTTGGAAATATATGCTCCTATTGCCAATAGATTGGGGATGGCCGAAATGAAAGGAGAATTAGAAGACTTATCTTTTAAATACGTTTATCCCAAAGAATACAAAAGAGTTACCAAATTGATGGATGAAAAAATAAAAGGCAAAGAAGTTTATGTTCAAGAAGCAGTAGAAAAAGCAAAAAAAGAATTAAAAGCCGCCGGAATAAAAACTTTGTCTGTATATGGTAGAAACAAAAGATTATACAGTTTTTATAGAAAACTTTTGCGAAAAGAAAATGATATCGCCAAAATTTATGATTTGGTAGCAATTCGTGTTATTCTCCCAAACGTAGCCGACTGTTATGCTGCTTTGGGGATACTTCACAAAACTTGGCGCCCAGTAAAAGGTAGAATAAAAGATTATATTTCTCAACCCAAACCAAATGGCTATCAATCACTCCATACCACTATTTTTGATGACCATGGAGAATTAATAGAATTTCAAATTAGAACCGAAGAAATGCATGAAGAAGCCGAATACGGTGTGGCGGCTCATTGGCACTACGACGAAAGTGGATCCAGATTACCTGGTAGACAAATTCGGTGGGTAAAAGAACTAGCCGAAATCCAAAAAGACATGCTAACAAAATTATCTGACTTAGAAGAAATAAAAGTAGATTTTTTGCAAACTAGAATTTTTGTCTTTACTCCAAAGGGAGATGTGATAGATTTGCCAGAAAATGCTACTCCGGTTGATTTTGCTTATCATATCCATACAGATATTGGCAACAAATGTAACGGCGCTATAGTAAACGACAAAATGGTAAGACTAGATAGCCCTCTAAAAAGTGGTGATGTAGTGGATATAATTGTAGACAAAAATAGAAAAGGCCCAAATCAAGATTGGCTAAATTTTGTAAAAACTCATACAGCCAAATACCACATCAAGGCTACCCAAAAAACCAAAATTACCGGTTGGTTACAATCTGTTTTGCCAAAGAAGTAACCCCTCCCCAAGGCAATCTTCGCTTTATTAAAAAACTCTCCCCCTATCAGGGGGAGCTGGCCTGCCCCGATCGAAGCATCGGGGAGAGGGTCTGGTATAAAATTTGACCCCACCCTGCCCGCAATGCTTCGCAAAGCAATGCAGGCGGGCTAACCTCCCTTCATAGGGGAGGAATTTTATCAACACCTAACTCAATTCTTCCAACAACCTTTTTAATTCCTCGCGAGAACTATAATAAATTGTAATCGTACCTTTTTCTCCTTTTTGTTTTATCTCCACCTTGGCTCCCAACCGATCTTCTACCAAATCTTCTTGAGCCATTATATTTGGATCTCGTCTGGTAGAACCTTTGCGAGAACCAGATTGCGAAACTACTTTTTCTACATCTCTTACAGTGGCCGACTCCCCTATCATACTGGAAAAAACTTTCATTTGTTCTTTTTCATCACGCAAACTAAGCAAAGCTTTGGCTTTGCCCACACTTATTTTTTTGTCGACCAGGGCTTTTTGTATTTTTTCTGGCAGATCCAACAAACGAATCATATTGGCCACTGTAGAACGACTTTTACCAACTTGTTCGGCGACTTCTTCTTGAGTTAGGCCAAATTCTTGCATTAATCTTTCATAAGCAAAAGCTTCTTCAATTGGATCAAGATTTTGTCTTTGGACATTTTCGATTATAGCTAATTCTAATTTTTCTTGTTGGGTGGCGCTACGCACTATAGCAGGGATAGTTGTAAGCCCGGCAATTTGCGAAGATCGCAAACGTCTTTCTCCGGCAATAAGTTCATAACCACCATCTGTTTTTTCGGTCACGGTTATTGGTTGCATTACACCGTGTTTTTTAATAGAGCTAACCAAATTTTCTAATTCAGCATGATCAAAATATTTTCTAGGCTGCTCTTGATTTGGAACTATTTCCGAAATAGGAATTTGCCAAATTTTGTCATGACTAGAAAAATCTCCGCCTGTTTCTTTGCGAATACTTTTTCTTGGTTTGTTTTGTGGTATTAGAGAATTTAAACCTTTTCCAAGTGCCATAGCTTTAACTTTTGACATTTAACAATTAACCTTTAACAAAAACAAATTGTCAGAGGTCAATGGTCAAATGTTCGGGGTTAATATTCATATTTTTCCAAAAGTTCTTTGGCCAAGCGCTCATAAGCTCTAGCTCCTTTGCCTTTTGGATCATAATGCAAAATTGATTGACCAAAACTAGGAGCTTCGGCCAAACGAACAGTTCTAGGAATTACACTGCGAAAAATTGTATCTGGAAAATATTTGTAAAGCTCGTTCATAATATCTTCCGAAAGCTTGGTGCGTTTATCAAACATGGTAATTACAGCTCCAATCACATTTAGATCTGGTTTGATATGTTCTTGAATCAAGTTGATGGTATTTAAAAGTTGGCTAATCCCTTCTAGAGCATAATATTCTGCTTGCACCGGAATCAAGATATCGTCTGCTGCAACCAAACTATTTATTGTAAGCAACCCAAGAGATGGGGGACAATCTATAATAATATAATCATAAGCATGTTTGGCTTCTTGCAAAAGATCGTGTAACTGATGTTCTCTTCTTTCCATATCTACCAATTCTACATTGGCACCTGCCAAATTTGTTGTAGCTGGCGCAATTCGCAAACCTTCGTGTAGAGTGTTGTTTACAATATCATGAAATCTCTTTTGTTTGGACAAAGCTTCGTAGATCCCATGGTTTAATTCTTCTTTTGCCAATCCCAAACCGCTGGTAGCATTGCCCTGTGGATCCATATCTACCAGCAAAACAAATTTGCCCATTTCGGCCAAAAAAGCAGCCAAATTCATGGCTGTGGTAGTTTTGCCTACTCCACCTTTTTGATTTACAATGGCGATTATTCTACTCATGTTTACTATAAAATATTTCTATACAAAGTTAGTAACAACCTGTGGCTGTACTGGCTATATTATACTAGAGATTGACAAAATCCCCAAGTATAGCTATAATTATGTAGCTAATAAAAAGCCCGAGTGGTCCCGACATACGTCGGGATAGACTCCACTGGTACCAAAGACCACAAGGGTTTAAGCAAAAAAATTACTTTAATAAACAATAAAGCCCGAGTGGCGGAACTGGTAGACGCGCACGACTCAAAATCGTGTTCCTTCGGGAGTGAGAGTTCGATTCTCTCCTCGGGCACTATAAAAAACGTAATCCAAAATAGAATAATTAAAGAGTTCTGACCCTACGAGTCATCAGCCGCAGGCTGGGATTCTCTCCTCGGGCACCAAAAATCCTACTTTTAAGTAGGATTTTTATTTTACAAAAACATAACCTCTCTTAAATACTATCAATTGCCTTTTTCTAAAATATTATCTAAAATAACTAAACGGAGGTGCGATGATACTTATTGTTGGTCTATGGCTCAATGTAGCCCTTTCGATTCTGGCAATAGTGTTAGAACTCAGCTTGAGAATCAGCGAGGCAAAAGATCACGCTCGCCGACAAAGAGGCGTCGAAGAAGCGAGGGAGATGTCTCAGACTCGCGAGTGGCCAGAGCAAGACTTCGAAGCACAAGCGGCTGCACTACGCGCAGAAGGTATCTCTGCCACAGCCATCTGCAACGGTGGCGGCATGATAGCATTCTACTGACTCTGCCTCGTAGCAAGAGAAACGACAATTTCAATCGCACCTCAACCATTCCTAATTTTTTAGATTAAAAAACCTCCCGATTATCCGAGAGGTTTTTTGTTTATTTTTTTCTATATTTAGCTATCTTTTTGGCAATCTTTTTCGGCTGCTTCACCCACTGCTCCCCTTTTGCTGTACCTTTGTTTTTGGCGCGACTGGTGGCACTCTTTTCTGCCGGAGTCAATTTTTCTCTGGCTTTTTTTGGCAAATAACGACTATGTTTTTCTTCTCCTACGTATCCCCAATCCTCTTTTGTCCATTTTACCAAACTATTATTTTTATCTTTTGAGCCAATATAGCGTCCGCCTTTTTCTTTGTAGAGTTTTACAGCGTACTGCATAGCCCTAGCAGAAAACTTACCGCCCATTTTTTCTATAGCTAATTTTTTGCATCTTTCCCAAAGTTTTGGGTTATCTCTTTTAGCTGTAGTAGATCTCCTTGGCATATTATTTTACTAATTATTGTTTGGCCATTTATAATTTGCGAAAGTCCAATTAGCGATGTCCCGTGCTTCGGTAAATCTGGCTTCGTGTACACCCGCACCCAGTACAATTACATTCAAAACGTTTTCTGCTTCATTCTTTAACTGAACCGAAAAATTATAACCAGATTCTGGGATATAACCTGTTTTGCCCCCTACAATTTCTGCAAACTCATTTGGGATCCAACCAAGCAAAAGCCAATTAGTATTCCACATATGGTGAGATTTTTTTCTTTCGGCAGAATAAAGATTGTATTCTGGTTTGAGCAAAGCTTTTTTAACTTTTTCTTGACGCAAGGCTTCTTCCAAAAGTATAGAAAGATCCGAAGCAGTAGAAACATTGTCGGCCGACAGGCCGGTTGGTTCTACAAACTTGGTAGACACCATCCCTAGTTCTTGAGCTTTTTGATTCATACGTTCTACAAAAGCAGCTCTAGGCCAACCCACGGCATCGGCCAAGGTATAAATAGCCTTGTTGGAAGAAGCTATCAAAGCCGAATACCATAAATCATCTAGAGTATAAGTATCGCCAGCATACATATGCGTATCTATAATATCGTCTGGGATAACAACAAAAGTTGAATCCCAATCTGGATTTTTTTCCAATACTACCAAAGCGCTCATAAGCTTGGTAATACTAGCAATCGGTCTTTTTTGGTATTCATTTTTTGCAAACAAAATTGTACCGGTTTCTTTGTCTTTTACAATTATTGCCTTGGCCGAAAAGTCATCTTGATTAATCATTTCTCCCATTAATTCTGGTAATTTTGGTTTTTCTATTTCTGGTGGAGCTACTGTTACGTCTCCTCCAGCCGAAGCTTTTTCGGGATTGGCTACAGAAGTAAGGGTTTTTACAGCTACCGAAACAGTGCTAAGGTTGCCTGGAATTTTGTTGTAATAAAGTACTCCCAAAATTACCAAACCTACAAAAATACTCGTTCCTGCAACAATCGCACGCCATAGATTGGAAGAATCATCAACCGGTTTTTGTGGACCAAAATAATTTTTCATAATTTTTACTCCACTCCTTCGTTAATAGTATTTTCTATGTGTTCATGTTTACTTAATTCTTCAAAGTTTGGTAATTCATTTTTGTCTGTAATGCCTAGATGAGCCAAAGCATTCATAGACAAACTATAAACCATACCAAATTTATCAGCATCTTCTGTCTCGGTAATCAACCCTCTGACCAACAAATTTCTAATTATAAGTGAACAATTTACTCCACGAATTTGTTCTAATTCTGGTCTAGTAATAGGTGCCCTATAAGCAATCACAGTCAATGTTTCTAGTTGTGCTTTGGTCAATTCTCCAGACACTTCACTTTTTACAAAGCCTTCTACAATTTCGGCATTGTTTGCATTTGTAGTCATTTGCACTTCTTTGCCTTCTTTCAAAATATGAATACCCGAATTGTCTCCATTATATTTCAAAATCAAATTTTCAATCGCTTCTTCTACTTCAGCCTCGTTTTTGACAAGTGCTTTGGCAATTTTTCCAATAGCCAAAGGTTTAGAAGCTACAAATAAAATTGATTCAATTTTAGAATTCAAACTCATATTTAAATAAATTAACCACAACTGTCATTGCGAGGAGCGTTGTGCCCGAGCTTGCCCTGAGCGAAATCGAAGGGTGGCAATCTCACACCACAGTAATTAAGTTAAGTGTGAGATTGCTTCATCTGGCTATCGCCAAATTCGCAATGACAGTATTAGATTTTAAGGTATGGATTACTGTTTTCCAAATTTTATGCTCTCTCAATCAATATATCACTAAAATTATCTTCTTGCTGTAAATAAACGGTTCTCTGTTTTACAAGTTCTAAAACCGCCAAAAAACTTGTAATCACATCTGTCTTATTTTTAGAACTTTCTACCACTTCCAAAAAACTCATTTTTTCTCTTTTCTTCAAAAAATTTCTAATGTTATCTATCTTTTGTTTTATAGAAATGGTTTTGTCTATTTTGGTGGTAGGTAATTCTTTTACCGGTTTCAAGCGGTTTACCAATTGTACCATACTGGTGCAAATTGCGTCTTTGTTCAAATTACCCGGAGCAGTAAACTCGGTCATTTTTCTCGGAGGTTCTATTCTAAAATAGCTTCTATTCTCTTTTAGCCATTTTTTATTTAGCTCTTTGCTTGCCTCTACAAATTTTTTATAAAGCCTTAGCTGATCCTCTAAACTCGGGCCTTCGTCTTCTTCTGGTGCAAACTGTGGGAGCAAGGCTTTTGATTTTAAGAGAAGCAATCGAGAACCAACTACCAAAAAATCAGCCAATTTGTCTGCCCTATTTTGACCATCTTGGCTATGATCTAAGGGATCATCTTCCAATTTATCTAAAAAATTCAAAAATTGCTCAGTTACTTCACTTAGATTTAATTCTGTAATCGTTAATTTTTGCCCCTGCAGTAATTCTAATAATAACTCCAAAGGCCCGGAAAATTTTTCTAATTCTAATTTCATAGCATGTAACCTGTAACATAAAACATATAACAAATGTTACTTGTTACGTGTTATATATTTTATGATTTTTGTATATCCAACTTTATCCCTAATTCTTTCAATTGCTCTGCACTTACTTCGGCTGGGCTACCCATCATTGGCTCTTCGGCTTTTTGGTTTTTTGGAAATGGTACCACGGTACGAATATTCTTCTCTCCCAAAAGTACCATAACCAAACGTTCAATCCCAGGCGCAAAACCGCAGTGAGGAGGAGCACCAAATTCAAACGCCTTTATCATATGGCCAAACTTTTTGTCGACATCTTCTTTGGTGTAGCCAGCAATTTCAAAAGCCTTGTACATCACTTTTGGATCTTTGTTTC
Organism: uncultured Gammaproteobacteria bacterium; assembly: GCA_964345045.1. Lineage (GTDB taxonomy): Bacteria > Patescibacteriota > Patescibacteriia > Magasanikbacterales > UBA922 > XYB1-40-15. Next base: position 152,675 of record CAYFPM010000001.1, on the reverse strand, counting down.
TTACTGCTCCAGAAGAAAGTTCAAAACCATTGGCAATAATATCGTATTGGTCTGCCAAAATTTCTAATGGATCTTGATTTTCCAAAGCGTCCAATCCACCTTGTGGCATAGAAAAAGGATTGTGGCCAAAATCTACTTTGTTGTTTTTTTCATCCCATTCAAACATTGGGAAATCTACTATCCAAGCCCAAGCGATTTCATTGGGGTCAGCTAAATCCAATTTTTCTCCAGCTAATTGACGCACGGCTCCCAAAGCTTTGGCAGAAATTTCCCAGTTGTCTGCTCCAAAAAATATAATACTGCCAGACTTTGGTTTGAGAATTTTTCCCAACTCTTCCAATTGGGCTTCGTTAAAAAATTTACTCACACCACCTTCGTAAGCGCCATCTACGTATTTCATCCAAGCTAATCCTTTGGCATGAGCTCGTTTGGCTGCATCGGTAAATTCTCCGTCTATATCTTTGCGGCTAAACTCAGATCCACCAGGTACTACCAAAGCTCGTACATACTCGGCTTCGGCAAATACTTTAAAATCTGTGGTCTTGGCCCAGTTTGTAATTTCTTTTATTGGTAATTCAAAACGTAAGTCTGGTCTGTCGCTACCATAGGTTTCCATACATTCTCGAAAAGGAATTCTTGGAAATGGTTTTTGTTTTACTTTTTTATTAGCTACTTTTTCGGTTAGTTCTACAAAAAGCGGTTCCATGAGATCAAAAAATTCTGCCGAGGTCATAAAACTAGTTTCGCAATCTAGTTGGTAAAACTCACCCGGGGCGCGGTCGGCTCTGGGGTCTTCGTCGCGATTGCACGGAGCAATTTGGTAGTAGCGGTCAAAACCGGCAACCATAAGAAGTTGTTTGTACTGTTGTGGGGCTTGGGGCAGAGCGTAAAACTTGCCAGGATGAAGCCGACTTGGCACTAAAAAATCGCGAGCTCCTTCTGGCGAAGATACTGTTAAAATTGGCGTATCAATATGAACAAAATCGCGACTGTCCATGTACTCTCGAATATATTTGACTACTTTGGCGCGAAACAAAATATTATTTTTCAATTTCTCACGGCGTAATTCCAAAAATCTATATTTTAATCTAAGCTCCTCGTCTTCTTCCTCTTTTCTAGCATCAAAAATTTCAAACGGCATGGGTTTGGTTTCACTGAGGATCTCTACTTCTTTCACTTTCAATTCTATCTGCCCTGTTTTTAAATCTTTGTTTACAGACTTTTCATCTCTTTTTACTACTTCGCCAGTGACTCTGATTATGTGTTCGTATTTTAAACTTTCTGCTATAGCAAAATTGCTGGTAGTATCTGGGTGGAATACGACTTGGGTTATGCCATATCTATCGCGCAAATCGGCAAAAATAAGACCACCCAAATCACGGCGTTTGTGTACCCAGCCAGACAGGGTTACTTCTTTCCCTTCTTCTTTTTCGGTTAGTTGTCCACAGGTATGTGTTCTGTACATATTTTGGCTAATTTTAGCTATTTTTTTGATTATTGAAGTTTGTAAATTATAGCATAATTTCTAAGGATTAGTAAAATAAAAAACACCTGCTAACAGACTTTGGATTAAGTAAGTTATAACACAGGTAGTCCTACTTTCGCCGCGAGGACGTTTGCGAGAGCGAAGAGAGCTTCATTCCACAGCAATAAAGTAGGACTACCTGGTATGTTTATAATCCAAAACCAACAGGTGCCTCTAAAATTTGAATTGTCCGATCGCGAAATGCTAGTACTTTCGCTTCTCAGTCGAGATCGGTTGTTGGGCTGGCTATAGCTGCCAGAGCTCTCTGTCGACGGGGATACCTAGTAAATCCTCTGCCACATCTACAACTATGGCTACGAACTCAGCATCGATCCTCTCACAAGGTTCGTACTCTCCCGACTCACGCCACTGCCAGTTCCAGCCGGGGAAATAATTGCCCTCGAAAAGGCGAACCCCTTCACTACTCGCATCACAAAAAAGTTTCCACATGGGCGCGAAAGTGCTGGGCAGCTGCGTGAACTTTTCGGTATAGTCGATACGATCGATTACATACCGCATGTAAAACAAAGTCACCAGATAGTACAAGAGCTGCTGCCACCTACGAGTAGCCTCCGGCCTGGTCACATCCAATTCGTGTGCCAAGGCCATCAACAAATCATAGCTGGGCTCCATCTTTACCAATATCCTGGCTAGATCTTGCTCTCTTCCTCCTCCAAAAGCTCCAAGATTGATACTCGGCTGGCTCATCTGCTTCCTCCTTTTTACAGCTAAGCCCACCTATATAAGCACAAGATTAAAAAAAAATCAAGTATTAAACTTGATAGAAAATAACTTTTGAAAAAATACTTAAACTAAACCAAAGAATCTTTGTGAAATAAAAACTTTACCACTATCCACGCCAAACCAAACATTTTGAACATACTCTCCCCAATAAAAACTGGTACCAAATAATTGGCCTCAAAAGATATCCAATGCAGCCCCAGCGCCAAAACCACAAAAACATCAAAAATAATCAAACCCACAATCGAAATAAGAATATACTTCGACCAAATCCGACGCATAAAAATAAGATCAACTTTTTCATCCGCTTTTATTTGCGATTCTATACTATTGTTTTTTAATTCTTGATAAGCCTTTTTTTGTTCAATCTCATCTTCAAAATTATAATTTCTTACAGTTTCCAAGGCTTCTCTCTTTACACGATTATTTTCCATAAGCCTTAGATTTTATTTAAACGATGACGCATCATTTGATTGGATACTCCAAAAATATCTGCCAAAAGCTCTACATCCAAAGAAGACAAAGCCCCTTTCCTAACTCGGTATTGTTTCATAAACCTTTTTAACTGAACTGACGGAACCAAAATATTGGCAGCAAAACAATTGGCTTCTTTTTCGGCTGGAGTAGTAGGTTCGGTAGTATTTCTTGGCAAAACTCCGTAGTCGTTTGGTTCGTGCTTTAGGGCGTAGTGGCCTAGCTCGTGTGCTACTGTAAACAATTGTCTTTTAGAAGAGTCATCGGCGTTTACATATATCACTCCTTTGTCTGGATCTATAAATCCAGACAAATCTTTAAGATTTTCTGGCATTTTTATTACCTTTACTTTCAGTCCTTCACTTTCGGCTATATCAAAAACAGGAGTAACAGGATCTTCTATACTGTACTTTTTCAAAAGTTCTTCGGCCATTTTTTCGGCTCTTTTAAAATCTGCTTGTTTCATAGTATTTTCTTTTGGCAACTATAGTATAACAATAGTCTTCTATTAATCAAGACGTTTCTTTTTAATTTTTGCTACAAAAAATCCTTCTATTTCTTTGGTTGGCATTATTCTTAAAGTATCTTTTACAGACTTATCAAACTTTCTATCTTTCCATTTCATTACAGCTGGTAATTTTTTTAATTCTTTAATTTCAACTTTTTCTACTTTGGCATCACTATGAATTTCCAAAAGTTTGGAAATCCTAGATTCATTTTCTTCTGGTGCCCAGGTACAGGTAGAATAAACTAATTCTCCATCAGGCTTTAGCACATTCCAAGCAGCTAGTAACAATTTTTGTTGCATGTAAGCCATTTGTTTTACTTTTTGCGGTTTCCAATAACCATATGTTTTTGGATTACCCTCTACAAATCTGGCTTCCGAACTACACACCGCATCTAACAAAATTTTATCAAAATAAGGCTCACTATATTCTTTGCACAGCTTCACCCCATCCTCCATCCGCAGGGTAAACTCCCAATCTCCTCCCCTATTAGGGGAGGCCGGGTGGGGTCCATCCCCAGAAATACTTTCATTTTTTTGATCGACCCCCTCTAACTCCCCCTGATAGGGTGAGAAGTTGTCAGACACACCCAAATTCTCCATATTCGCCTTTAGCTTAAAAAAACGTACTTTGTTAATATCATTGGCCACCAATTCACCTTCTTTATTCATAAGAGCGGCTATCTGGCTAGTTTTGCTACCAGGAGCCGCCGTCAAATCTAAAACAGTATCTCCTGGTTTTGGATCAAGAATTATAGGCGGCACCATACTCGCCAGACTCTGAATATAAATCTTACCTTCTTTGTATTCTTCTGTTTTGGTTAGATCTCGTTTACTTTTGTTCAATAAAACAAACGCTGACTTGTACCAAGGTATTTGTCTAATTTTAAAACCTTGACTTTCTAAGCCATGTTTTAATGTTTGTATGTTTGAATGTTTCAATGTATTAACTCGAAAAGTAGTTGGCCGTTCTACAAAAGTTTCTTTTACTTGTCGAAACAAAGAAGGACCCACCATATCTGTGAGTCTTTCTAAAAACATTTCTGGTAATTCTCTTATTTGTTTTTTCTTTTTTTTCATTCTATGGTCTCATGCGGTTGATAAGTCTTGGAAATGGAATAGTTTCGCGAATGTGTTCTACACCCGCCATCCAACGCACCATACGCTCTAGACCAATCCCAAAACCAGAATGAGGGACAGTACCAAAACGTCTAGTGTCCAAATACCAATTATAATCTTCTTCTGGTAAACCTTCTTCTTTTATTCTTGCTTGCAAAATTTGCAAATCTTCTTCGCGCTGGCTGCCACCAATAATTTCCCCAGCTCCTTCGGTAGCAATTAGGTCTGCGTTTAATACCAAACTTTCATTTTCCGAATCACGTTTCATATAAAAAGGTTTGATTTCTTTTGGCCAACGATCGATAAAGATAGGTACTTTGGAATCTTTGGTTAGCATGCCTTCGTCATCATTCCCCAGATCTTCACCATGTTTAATATCTGAACCAAGTTCCTTTAATTTTTTTATAGCCTCTTCGTAGCTGTAGCGAGTAAAAGGCTCGTCTACAATTGGTTTTAATTTTTCCAAGTCTCTTCCCAAAAGCTTAAATTCTTCTTCGCATCTTTCCAAACATCTTTTGACAATAAATTTAACTAAACCTTCTTGAATATCTAAATTTTCTTTGTGCTCTACAAAAGCAGCTTCGGCATCCATCATCCAAAACTCGGCCAAGTGTCTTTTGGTTTTGGATTTTTCGTTTCGGAAAACCGGACCAAAATCGTAGCAACGTCCTACGCTGGCGATAGCAGCTTCTAAATAAAGCTGTCCAGTTTGAGCCAAGTAAGCTGTACCTTCGTCAAAATATTCTACAGGAAAAAGTGTGGTAGTCCCCTCGCAAGCATTTGGGGTAAAAATTGGCGAATCGGTACGGATAAAGCCTTCTTGGTGCAGGTAATCATGGATAGCGGTTTCAACTGTATCGCGAATACGGAGTATGGCCCACTGCTTTTTGCCACGAAGCCACAAGTGTCTTTGGTCTAGCAAAAATTCTGGTCCATGCTCTTTGTTCCCAATTGGATATTCGGCGGCTATATGAATTATGTTCAAATCACTAACTTGCAATTCATAAACTCCTTCTTTTTTGGGATGTTTGGAAACTTTTCCGGTTACTTTGACAGAACTTTCTTGGGTTAATTTTTCTATATTAGCCCAAACTTCTGCACCAACAGAATCCTTGGCCACAACCGCCTGTACAAAACCAGATCCATCACGTAATTCCAAAAAAGCAATCGAACCGCTAGAACGATGATTATGGAGCCAAGCCGAAATGATAACCTCCTCATCTACAAATTTTGCTATATCCTTTATGTGTATTTTTGTCATATTTTTAGCTAAGATTAGTCTTTATACTATAGAATTTTTGCCTCTTGTGCAAGCCTAGTAGATTGAAGGCGAGATCGGTCAGATATCAAATACAATCTGACCGATCTTAACTTGTGAAGGGGGAAAAACAACTATTTGCTAATGCCAACAATAAATTCAATCAACGCCTCGAATTCCTTTCTGTTTTTTAGAAGAACTCTCTCCCTCTCTGTAAGATTTTTCAAATCGAGACCGTTTTTTTCAAACCGAGCCACATCTTGCTCGTCAGCAATATCCCTTTCGAGAAGTTTTTGTAGCACAGCCATCAAGAATTCTTGTGATTCTATGGAGAAACCAAACAGCCTTTCATCTTCACCACGCCTTACTTTTAGATGATGATGAACTATTTCTCCATAGTCAGAGCACCTTAGGTTCCAACCTTTTACCGGTAAACGATTGCTCCAGCAACGGCCAAGAGCTACGGTAAATCCGTACTTGTTTCCATTCATCCTTCGATTCTCCTTTTTAATCTTGTTAGGTACAAATTTTGCTCCCACAGCAAAACAAAACCCCCTCTCTTTCGAGAGGGGGTTATATTTATTTTAAATATCAACACAACCTACTCTCGAAAGAGGAAGTTGTTACGACGATTTTGAATTGTTTGAACAAATTTAATCATATTAATTTTAAGTTATCAGACTCAAAAAACTATGTCAAGTGCTTTGAAATGAGAGAGAACGTCATATTGACAAGCTAGTAACAATGTGGTATTCTGCCAAGTCAAATATCTGCCTATTTTTAGCCAAAACAGCTGGAAAATAGTGGGTCAATCTTGGTCTGCTGTTTCCCCTCTGTCTTCGGACTATACGAGGGTCTTCTAGTCACGCCAAAACGCGTCAAGGTTTTATCGCCAAGATGCATATCCAGCATGAGGGAGGAATCAATCATGCGTCGAACTCTAACCGCTCTTTTGATTCTGGTTGTGGCGGCTGTCTTCAACCTGCTGACCACCCCAGAAGCCGAGGCCAAAAAGCCGCCCAAGCTTCACACCTGGAAGGTGATCCACACCACCAGCTACACCCCGAACTACAGAGGGGCACGGCTTAGCCAATGTCTCTTGATCAAGCCAGTCACCGACCCAAGAGCGCCTGCTCTGATCTGTAGGAGCTACTTCAACCTCACGATCATGCCGTTTCACGGTGTCGATAGGTTCGAAGATCTCCAGGGCATCACCTTCAAGGCACCCTTTGCAAAGATGGAGGATGCTGAGCAGGCCTGGCGCCACCACTTTCAGCACGCCCAAGCTGAGATGCAACGCCTGGCAGCTGCACGAGATGCAGGCAAACCCAAGCTGCACCAGTGGCACGTTCAGGGCATCCGGCATGTCGGGTTAAACCAATTCGAAGTCACTATCGCTGGCCCCATGGAGAGAACAGGTCTCCTGGCTCCAGTGTACAGGGCGACTCGCACCGAGCCCCAGGTCGAGGTCCTATTGGCCTACTTCAACAGGATGTTCAACGGAGATCTCCGAGTCATCACCTTCAAGGTAGAGACCCCCTACAAGGATGGATCACAAAAGGCCTTGGAGGCACTCGAGAAGATGGCCCACGCTCGCTGGGATCTGCTGGAAAAGATCGCAACAGAACTAGTCCTGAGGTCTCGAGCCGCTAGGCTGAACCGTAGTGAACGCAAGCTCTTGGGTCAAATGATGGCAGACCCTACCGTACAGCTTGGGTTCTACATCCGTCCGGTCAACGGCGAGCGCCGGAACCTGGCCTACGCGACCTACAACCACCAGCCTCTGCGCGCCTTTGGCGAGGAGCAGCTCTACCACCTAGGTCAAGTGACCGCGAGTTATTGCAGCGACAAGCTCAAGGCCAATCAGAGATGCTATATGGCCATGGTAGAGAGTGGACGAGGAATCGTCTTCTCCCTCGGCTCAGAGGGTGTGGTATTCCACAAATAGCTCCTTCGGGAACGCGCTGAGTTAATTCAGACTACAGCCCCCGCCTTCCCCCAATTCCCAATCATCTTGAATCATCGAGACTATTGAGAAGTAAAAAATCCTGTTGAACAGGATTTTTTATATTTGCAAAACTTTGTTCCAATCAACTATTTTTTTCTCACTATGAAAAGTCAAATAATCATAAATAAGCTTGTGTAACCTGGGTCTCTCTGTACTAGTCATCTCAAATTTATTAATTGCCAACCACTCTCCTTTGCTCAAAATTTCCATGTCTCCAATCTCTTTCAAACCACAAATCGAAATTTCTTCTCCAATTTTTTGCTTTTCTGGTAAACAGGTTGGACAGATCAAACCTCCACCGGCAAAATACATACCGGCTTTTTTATTGGTAACAATTTGCTCTTTGGCAATTTCTTGAAAACTTTTTTCACAAACCACACACCTATCCAAAATGGGTGACAAACCCAAATAATTTAATAACTTAACAATATAAGCATCTACCAAAGTTAGCAGATTTATTGAATTAGATTGATTATTCAAATTTTGATCAATAAACTTAAGATACGACAAAGAGATATCCCAAATTTTTTTGTCTGGCTCTCCTACTTCCAACATCTTATCCAAAAAAGAAACTACAAAACCTGCCCTCCTACTCCCTAAAAAATTTTGTCTAATATTTGTAAAAAAATTAACAGGTACAACTTTGGTTAGATGATTTAACTCTTTGCCAGAAACCATCTCTATCCAAACCAAAGAAAACGGCTCCAGATGAGCCGCATTTTTACTAGTAATTTTTTTTACTCCTCGAGCCAAGAGTTCAATCTTTCCTTTTTCCTTGGTATAAAAACTTACAATCTGGTCGTTCTCTCGAAAATCTCGACGGGATAAAACAATTGCTTGCATAAATATGTACGAATTACGAATTGTACGAATATACGAATTTAAAAACAACATAATTCGTAAATTCGCAATATTCGTAATTCGCACATCAATTACTATCAATATAACTTTGCAAAATAATCATAGCCGCTTTTTCATCTCGGCTTACGTCTCCCGGAGTGCTGTCTGCTTGGCGAGAACTAAAACGCTCGTCTACAAAATCTATCTTAATATCAATTTTACTTTTTAATTCTCTAGCAAAATCTCTCACTCTTTTGGTATTTTCATTTTCTTCTCCATCTAGACCAATGGGTAAGCCTACTACCACTTTGTCTACATTTTCATCTTCTATCAATTCTACCACTTGACCTATAGCCAATGCCAAATCAATATTCTCTATTTTTCCGTATGGCAAAACCACATCAATGCCAGTTTGCATCCAAGCCAAACCAATTTTTTTTTCACCATAGTCTATGGCTAGTATGTTCATATTATTTTTCACTTGGTCTTCTGGTAGCCACAATTGGCTCATCTTCGGTAATTATAACGGTATGCTCAAAGTGAGCATTCAAGCTATTGTCGGCGGTAAGAATAGTCCATCTATCTTCGGCTGTTTCTACCTCGTGCGTTCCTAGCGTTATCATCGGTTCAATTGCAATAACGACTCCCGGCTCCAAAACCCAAGATTCTAATTCTTTGGCATAAAAATTTGGGACAGCCGGTTCTTCATGAGGTTTGTGACCCACTCCATGTCCTACCAAATCACGAACAATACCATATTTACCTTGAGATTTTACATAATCCTCTATAGCTCTACCAATATCGGCTATAGTATTGCCCGGTTTACACATGACAATCCCCTCTTCCAGAGCCTCCGAAGTTACATTCAAAAGTTCGTAAGTTTTTTTATTAAGTTTACCAACCGGCACTGTCAAAGCTGTATCTGTATAATATCCTTGTTCTTTACCCAAAGGATATTCCATTCCAATATCCATACTAAAGATATCCCCCTCTTTAAGAATTCTTTCTTTACTGGGGATACCATGCACCAATTCATTATTGATAGAGGCACAAATAGTTCCAGGAAATGGAGTATCTGTTATCCTTGGTTTATAATTTTTAAAAGCCGGTCTACCGCCAATTTCTTTTATCAATCTTTCTGCTTCTTGATCAATTTCCCAAGTAGAAATACCTGGCTTTACCATTTTTGATATTTTTTCCAGTATTTCTCCTATCAATTTTCCTCCCTCTTCAATTTTTTTTGTTTCTTCTAATTTTTTTACGTAAGACATATACAATATCTGTCATTGCAAGGTCCGATGCTTGCGATAAGGACTCTCCGACGCAAGGTACGGAGTCCGTATTGAAACATCGGACCGTACCTTGCGTCGTAGAGCGCAGCGACGTAGCAATCTCTAATACTTTCTATCCAGAGATTACTACGTCGTTATTTCATACTCCTCGTAATGACAGCTCAAAGTTAATTTTTTGATAAAACTTCCTCCACACTTTTTTCAACTTCATCAATTGGAGGTTCCCCATCTATTACTTCTAAAATATTTAATTCTTTATAATAATCTAGAATTGGTTTAATAGCTTCGTTACCTTGTTCTTTAATTCTTTTTTTCATTATTTCCGGGTCATCGTCCGATCTGGTTTTACCAAATGTTTCCAATCTTATTTCTAATCTTCTCATAATTGTCTCGTCGGAAATATGCACTTCTATTACTACCATATCGTCTCCCAGGTTTTTTTCTTCAAAAAATTGTTGATACTTTTTGGCTTGGTCTGCATTTCTTATAGCTCCATCAAGAACCACTCCTTGACCATTGTCTAGATATTTTTCAATTTCTCGAAAAGCTAGTTTGTAAATCAAATCATCAGAGACTAATTTGCCGGCCTTCATGTCGGCCAATTTTTGCAAATCTTCTGGGTCGGCATTCGCATCACTTTCCAAAGCACGCAATAAATCTCCGGTCGAAATATGACCATAATTATATTTTTCAACAATTTTTTTGGCTTGGGTTCCCTTGCCACTACCAGGAACCCCCATAAGTATAATAACTTTTTTCATGTTAGCTATTTTCAAAATAATTTTTAAACTGTCTTTCTACACCTTTTTTATCTACTTCACTTATTTTATTTTGGTTTCTCAATCTTAGTAAAACTTCGTGTACTTGAGCCAAAGATATTTTTCCATCTCCCCGACGACGCTTGTCTAGTTCTTGTCTTATTTCTATAGCTTCTTTTTGTGACAAACTTTGCACCCGGCTAGAAGAGACCAAATTATCTATAACTGCTCGGCTAACGGATTTTTCCTCTGTAGAAAGATTGCTAGCAGAAAAACCAAAAATGTCCCCTAAAATTCCCATATTTTTAGCAAATTTAAGCCAGCCTACTATAACAAAATTTTGCTAGGTTGACAAGAATAATTAATTATTTAAATATTGACAAATATACAAATTTTTGATAGATTTACATATTGCTCTTTTTACAACTGTGCCCAAGCTGTATATACTTGGCTAGGCACACCAACAAGCAAGAAAGGAACGATCCATGCTGAAAAGCAACTCGGCAATCGTCAACATCCTCGTCCTGTTCGCTACCATAACTAGTGGGTGTCACGAAACATCTACCAACACCCCCGTCCAAAAGGAACCTCTTCTGCAGAATCCCATCGCGGACACGATGACCCCACGACACGAAAACAGATGTGCACTACACATCACCCCGTCTCTTCTAGCCAAAGACGACCCCATCAACACCGACAACAAGATCAGGGGTCTCCAGGTTGAACCCCGTGTCTGCACCAAGTGGCCCAGCACCTGGACCGGCTTCGCAACCGGGCAGGGAGCCTCGCTGGCCTGCGCCGCGGCCAACCTGCTCGCCGCCAACCAGATCGGACAGCGACAGCATGCTTACTCCATGCTTGTAGAGGCATCGGAAGCGCTCAACCTGCATGGATTCGATGAATTCAAGGAGTATGACGCCGTATTTTGCGGACTTGCCTGGCAAGTTGTGGCTCGCCGCGTCGTCCACGACGCTCTCATCAACAACCGAATCGATCTAGCCACAAAGAACCAAGCACGAATTGCTCTGATGATCCTGGGTATCCGCGGAGCGATCCCGGTTATCGAAGATGCACTACGTCAGAGTAATGATCAACTGGATATCGTCCAGCTAGGTCGAATGTGGTTTTCGCTCAGGCTAAGCCAAGTTGAGCAGCTAGAGGTTCCGGAAAGCCTGGACGTGGAAGAAGCCAACCGGCGCCTAGCCCAAAACCAAGAGAAGCGAACCAAGGCCGCTGTCGGCCTCGCTGAAGATCTCAAGCAGATTATTGGTGACAAAGGTAGCGTAGTGGAACGAGCCATTGAATACTTCGAGGAGGAAACCTCTGAATGCGGCGGTTTCTGTCTAGAAGAAGGAAGCCAAGAGAAGCGCTGGTTCAACCAGCCACTTCGATATTGCCCCCCAGAGTCTGTGATCAAGGAACTACGTTTGGAAGAATGTCCTTTCCGTGGCGCTTAGAATGCCCACACCTGAGTAGCTGAGAGCCTTACCCAAGTGTATTTCACCTACTCCCCCATCTCTTTTGTTTTTATAAAAATGAAGACAAAAAAGAACCCCGCACCAAAATGGTGCGGGGTATTTTTTATACCTTATTGCTTTTTTGTTTTCATGACTAGATCTTATCGTACTCGTGCACAGTCAACTGTGCTTGAATTTGCTTGGCAGTTTCTATAGCCACAGACACCACGATAAGCAGACCAGTACCACCAACTACCAAAGTTTGAGAATTGGTAATAAGCTGCATTAAGAGAGGCAAAATAGCAATAATAGCCAAAAACAAAGCTCCAACAAAAACCAATCTGGTCATAGTTCTAGACAAGTATTCTTCGGTTTCTTTGCCTGGTCTAATACCTGGAATAAAACCACCCTGTCGTTGCAAATTTTCAGCCATTTTTTCCGGTTTGAAAATTACAGCTGTGTAGAAATATGTAAAACCAAATACTAACAAAAAATAAGTAGCTCCGTAAAACAATTGATTGTTAAACAAATTAATAGTCGCCTCAGAAGCCCTAGCCAAAAATCCAGTTCCATTTACAAAAAATTGAGCTACCATAGATGGGAAAAGCACAATTGAAATCGCAAAGATAATCGGGATAACTCCAGCCATGTTTACACGAAGTGGCAAATGAGTAGTAGCGCCACCAAGCACTCTACCACCACGAACTTGTTTGGCATAACTAACTGGAATATTTCTTTGTCCTTCACTAATAATTACAACACCTACTACAGTGGCAATTGCAATCACCAAAAACAAAATATAAGTATAAAGATCCGATGGATTATAGTTTACAATGGCATTACGAAGTGCGCTTGGCAAAGCAGAAATAATACCAGCAAAGATAAGCAATGAAATACCATTACCAATTTTTCTTTCGGTGATAAGCTCTCCAATCCACATTAGGAAGACAGTACCGGCAGTGACAACCAATACCATGGAAATAAACTGCCAAGTAGAAACTCCGCCAAAGATAGCTGCGTTAGAATTATTTAACAGTTGCAAAAATGCATAAGCTTGTAACAAAGCCAATGGCACGGTAGCCAATCTGGTATACATATTTATTTTTTGCTGACCAGACTCACCTTCTTTACTTAGCTCTTCTAACTGTGGGACAACCATGGTAAGCAACTGAAAAATAATAGAAGAAGTAATATACGGAGCAATCCCAAGCATGACTACAGAAAAATTTTCTATAGTCCCACCAGAAAATACATTAAGTAATCCAAGCACTTGGTTGCCTGCCAAAAAAGCTCTTAGATTGTCTACATCTACCCCCGGCACAGGGATATGAGCTACCAAACGGAAGATAACAAGCATTCCAAGAACAAACAAGATGCTGCCTCGTAATTCTTTTATTTTCCAAATTCTTTTTAATTTTTCCAACATACTAAACAAAATACAAGATATAAATAATAAGATACAAATTGTTGCTTGTATCTTATATCTTTTTGCTTAAAAAGTTAAGTTGCCTCCGGCTTTTTCTATTGCTTCTACCGCTTTTTTAGAAGCCAAGCAACCCTCTACTTTTAATTTCTTTTTTAATTCTCCAGTGGCTACAATCTTTACTCCATTTTTTGGTCTAGAGATAGCCCCTTTTTCTTTTAGGAAGTACGGTGTTACGGTGTCACCATCTTTGGTAATTTTTTCCAAAAGTCTAAGTGTCACTGTTTCTTTTTTTGGAACATGACTTTTAAAACCACGAAGTTTTGGTACCTTTTGCAAAGATTGTTTAAAACCTCTTCTAGCTGTACCACTTTTACCACCAGAACGAGCTTTTTGTCCTTTCATACCTCTGGCAGCAGTTGTTCCTTTTCCAGAAGCGTTACCACGACCAACTCTTTTAGAAGTTTTCTTGGCACCTTTGTTTGGTTTAATTGTGCTAGCGTTTAAAGACATATTATTTTTCTTCTTTCACTACGCCGGAGTCTTTTTTGACAGAGGCGGTTTTTGCTTTAGCTTTGGTAGCTACTTTCTTTTTGGTAGGAACCGGTTTATTTTTATCTGTTTTCTTTACAGATTTAAAAGTTTTCAAAGCTTCTACTGCTGCTTTTACGTTAGTTACTTTGTTATTGGTCTTGCCCATAACTTTTCCAGAAGCATTTGGGACACCTGCTAATTCTAGAACTACACGCAAAGCACTACCAGCAATAATACCAGAACCTTTTGGAGCTGGTTTAATCATTACTCTACCAGCTTTGTATTTTTTCTCAATTCTATGTGGAATAGTTTCTTTTACAATTGGCACTCTGATAAGATTTTTCTTGGCTTGGTTTACGGCTTTTTCTACAGCGATCTGTACATCTTTTCCTTTTTCTGTACCATGACCAACTCTACCTTTTCTATCACCAATTACAACAGTAGCTCTAAAACTCATTTGTTTACCACCTTTGGTAACACGAGTTACACGAGCCAAATCAATAATTTGTTGGTCAAATTCTGGTTTTTCTCTTTTTTGTCTAGGCTTGCCTCTGCCTCTACCGGGTTTTTGTGCCATATGTATTTATACGTTTGATTCTAAACTATATATTATTTAATTAAAACTGCAAACCACCATCACGAGCACCATCGGCTACAGCTTGTACACGTCCCATGTATCTGTGTCCAGATCTATCAAAAACTACTTTGGTAATATTTTGTTCTTTAGCCTTTTCTGCCAAAATTTTTCCTAATATATAAGCTACAGCAACTTTACCTTTTCTTTCTCCCGCATCACCTTTGGTGGCATCTTTTTTGCTATTTACACTAAGCAAAGTTTTGCTAGAAGCATCGTCAATAAGCTGTACATACATACCAGTCAAACTACGGTGTACGTGCAATCTAGGGCGATCCGCTGTACCAGAAACAACAGCACGAACTCTATTGTGTCTTCGTTGTCTTTGTTGTAATTTACTTAATTTCTTCATATTTTTTTATTAAGCAGCGGCTTTGGCAGATTTACCAGCCTTGCGACGAATTACTTCGTCCATATACTTGATACCTTTACCTTTATACGGTTCTGGTTTACGTACAGCTCTTACTTCAGAAGCTACTCTACCCAAAAGTTCTTTGTCAGCACTTTCCAAAGTAATTACATTTTTTTCTACAGAAGCTTTTACTTCTGGAGCTACTTTGTAAATTACCGGATGAGAATATCCTACTTCTAATTTAAGGTCAGTACCTTGCATGCTTACACGGTAACCTACTCCGTTTACTTCTAATTGTTTTTTGAATCCTTCAGTTACACCTACTACCATATTCTTTATGTGAGATGAAAAAGTTCCCCACAAAGATCTTTCTTCTTTTACTTCTTTATTCTTTACATCTACAGTAACTTGATTGTCGGCTACAGTTACAGATACTAAACTGTGTATTGGTCTAGATAATTCTCCCTTTGATCCGCGTACCACAACTTTGCCATCTGCTACTGTTACAGTGACTCCATTTGGGATTTCTATAATTTGTTTACCTATTCTTGACATAAAAAGTAGTTCTTAGTTCATAGCCAATCGCCAATCGTCAAATATTAATGGCAATGGACGATTGGCCATGAACCATTAATATATTGAACAAATAATTTCTCCACCTATGCCTTGCTTTCTAGCTTCTTTATTAGTCATAAGACCTTTAGAAGTAGAAACAACAGCAATACCGTAATCATTCAAAATTCTTGGCATCTCACCTGCTTTACAATACACTCTATGACCTGGTTTACTTTCACGTTTAATAGAGCGAATGGCAGATTCTTTGCCTTCGTATTTTAGTTTAACACGCAATAATGGGTGATTGTCACCAACTTTTTCAAAACCAGAAATATAACTTTCAGCACTAAGAATTTCTAATAATTTTAGTTTTAGTTTTGAGTATGGTACATCAACCTCAGCTTTTCTTATTTGCTGGGCATTTCTGATGCGAGTTAACATGTCTGCTATTGGATCTGTCATCATAATCTTAACTTGATGAAAATATTCTTATATTTATTTTATAAATTTACCAACTTGATTTACGTACACCTGGCAATTTTCCATCGTTTGCCAATTCTCTAAAA
This sequence comes from uncultured Gammaproteobacteria bacterium, assembly GCA_964345045.1. Taxonomy (GTDB): domain Bacteria; phylum Patescibacteriota; class Patescibacteriia; order Magasanikbacterales; family UBA922; genus XYB1-40-15. Next base: position 136,634 of record CAYFPM010000001.1, on the reverse strand, counting down.
CAAATTCTGCACAAACCAAATTTTCTCATAAAACCACGTTTACGACCACACTTCCAACAACGTCTAACAGTTCTAGTGCTAAACTTTGGTTTTTTATTTGATTTTGCTATTTGTGCTTTTGTTGCCATATATACTTATTTTGCTTTAAACGGAAAACCTAACTTACTCAATAAAGATTCACCTTCTTTTTTGCTATTTGCGCTAGTTACTACAGTAATTTCCATACCATGTACAAAGTCAGCCGTTTCTGCACCCAACTCTGGGAAAGCAATTTGTTCTTTTAGACCCAAAGTATAGTTACCTTGTTTATCAAAACCTTTTTTACTAATACCACGAAAATCTCTTACACGAGGCAATGCCAAGTGATTTAATCTATATAGGAAATCATACATTGACTTACCACGCAAGGTAACAGAGGCTCCAATTGGCATACCGGCTCTAATCTTAAAGTTAGAGATAGATTTACGAGCTTTGTTATGAACAGGTTTTTGCCCAGTAATAGTAGCCAAAGTATTTTCTACTTTATCTATATAAGATTTATCTTTTACATGTCTTCCATAACCAACATTAACAATCACCTTTTTGATTTTAGGGACTTGCATTATGTTTTTGTATCCAAACTCTTCCTTTAGAGCAGGAACAACTTCTTTTTTATATTGTGTGTATAGTACAGGTTCCATAATTATTCTATGTATTCACCACTTTTTTTGGCGACTCTTTTTTTATCCTTACCTTCTATTTTAAAACCAACTCTAGTAGACTTTTTTGATTTTGGATCAATTAGCATTACATTACTGGCGTTCATCGGAGCAGACAATTCTATAATTTGACCTTTTTGATCTGCTTGATTAGTTCTTAGGTGTTTTTTTCTCATATTTACACCTTCAACTACCACAAAAGTTTGTTTTGTTTTTTTATCTGTTAATACCTGAATAACTTTACCAGTTTTACCACGGTCTTTTCCAGATATAACTTTTACATTGTCACCAGTTTTAATTTTCATAATATAATTAGTTCATCGTTCTTGGTTCGTAGCCAATAGTCTTTGTTTCATAGATATTTTACTTACACACTATGAACTAAGAACTATTGGCTATGAACTACTACAGAACTTCTGGGGCTAATGATACAATTTTTTGATAACCTTTACCACGTAGTTCTCTGGCAATGGGGCCAAAGATACGAGTACCTTTTGGTTCTTTGGTTTTTTTATCAATTACTACAGCAGAATTCTCATCAAAACGGATATAAGTTCCATCTTTACGACGTTTTTCCTTACGTTGTCTTACAATCACAGCGTGTACGATCTCACTCTTTTTTACCATACCACGAGGAGCAGCTTCTTTTACAGTACAAGTAATAACATCTCCAATTTGAGCATATCGTTTTTTGTAACCACCAAGAACACGAATACACATAAGCTTCTTGGCACCTGTATTGTCTGCTACTTTCAAGATTGTTCTATGTTGAATCATACAAAACGATAATTAAGCGCTAGTTTTTACTACACTAACCAATCTCCATTTTTTGGTTTTGCTAATTGGACGACATTCTGCAAACTTTACAATATCTCCTACTTTGGCTTGTCCTTTTTCATCGTGTACAGCGTACTTTTTACTAACAGTATATTGTTTTTTGTATTTAGAATGCACTTTTACAGTTTTTACCAAAACACTAATAGTTTTGTCTGCTTTGGCACCAACAACCACACCATCAAATTCACGGTTAATAACTTTTTTTGAATTTTCTACAGTTTTTTCTGCCATACTAATTATTGGTTTTGTTTATTGGTTATTGCTTTAATAGCAGTCAAAATACGTGCTATCACCTTTTTGGTGTCTCTTATAGAACGGACATTTTTTAGCTGTCTTTCACTAACTTTAAATTCAAGTTCTCTCAACTCTGATCGTTTTTCATTTAGCAAGTCATGAAGTTCTTTTTCTGATTTGTTTTTAATTTCAGTAAAATCCATATATTATTTTTTGGTAACAATCTTTGTCTTAAGTGGCAATTTGTAGCTAGCCAATTTCAAAGCTTCCATAGCTTTTTCTTCTGGAATACCTTCCATCTCAAACATTACAGTTCCTGGTTTTACAGTACATACGTAGAATTCTGGAGAACCTTTTCCTCCCCCCATAGGCAATTCATTACCTTTTTTAGTTACAGGTCTATCTGGGAAAAGTCTAATCCAAATTTTACCACCACGTTTTACATATCTGGTAAGCACACGACGAGCAGCTTCAATTTGACGAGAGCTAACCCAAGCATGAGTAGTAGATTTTAGACCATAAGTACCAAAAGCTACAGTGTTTATGCGGGTAGCTACACCTTTGTTGGCTCTACGTGGCTTATGCCACTTTCTGTGTTTTACTTTTTTTGGCAACAACATACAAAGTTATTTTCTTTTTTGTTTAGATTTTGGTTCAGCATCAGCAATTTCGGAGACAGTTTCTTTTCTACCAAATACTTCACCTTTGTAAATCCAAACTTTAATACCTATCTTACCATAAGTAGTGATAGCGTAATGTTTGTAAAAATCTACATCACTTCTCAAAGTAATCAATGGAACTTTTCCAGCTGACAAAGTTTCGGTTCTAGCAATATCAACTCCGTTTAGGCGTCCTGCCATAGATACTTTTACACCTTGAGCCCCAGCTTTCCTTACACGTTCAATAGATTGTTTCATTACTCTTCTAAACGGGATACGTCTTTCAATATCAGAGGCCATAGTTTGAGCTACAACAGCAGCAGACAAAGCAGGAGAACGAACCTCTTTGATATTTAATTTTACTTTTAGTTTCATTTTCAAAAATTTTCTTTCAACGTGTTTTCTCAAAGAATCTAGTCCTTCACCGCCACGACCAATGATAAATCCTGGTTTGGCAGCCATTATAGTAATGGTCATATTTTTTGGACCACGTTCTATACCAATAGCATCAATATGGGCGTCTTTAAATTTTTTCATCAAAAATTCACGGATTTTGATATCCTGTTCAGCATACTCGGCGTAGTTTCTTTTTTTGAACCAGCGAGAATCCCAAGTATAAATTACCTGAGTGCGATGAATTTTTGGATGGACTTTATGACCCATATATATTAATTCCTAATTTCTAATAAATAATTTCTATGCTTTTTTCTTACTTTCTTTCACCACGCCGGAGCTTTTAGCGGAGGCGGGTTTCTTTGATTTCTCTACTTTTTTAGTTGTTTTTTTTGCTGTTGTTTTTTTAGTTTCTTTTTTTTCAGAATCTTTAGTTTCTACTTTTTCTGTTTTACTTTCTTGCTTTTTTGGTTCATTATTTTCTTGCTTGGCTGCTTTTTCATCTACTTCTCCAGACAATACTATAGTTACATGAGACATTCTTTTGCGAAGTGGAGTGGCTCTACCCATAGCTCTTGGCATCCAACGTTTTAAAGTTTGTCCTTCATTTACAAAAGCTGTTTTTACTACCAAGGTATTTTCCAAAACATTATGATTGTGTTTAGCATTGGCAATAGCAGATTCGATCAATTTTTTTACTGGTCTAGCCGCATGTTTTTTAGAAAACTGAAGTTGCAATACAGCTTCTTTGGCATTCATACCACGAACAAGATCAACAATCAAGCGTACCTTTCTTGGGCTCATTCTTAGTTTTCTTAGGTGTGCAGTTGTATCTAATGTTTTATTCATATTTATTTACCTTTTTCTTGTTCTTTTTGCATCTTACCACCATGGCGAACAAATTTTCTAGTTGGAGAAAATTCTCCCAGCTTGTGGCCAACCATGTTCTCATCTACAAACACACTCAAGAAATCTCTACCATTGTGTACCAAAAAAGTCATTCCCACCATTTCCGGTGTAATAGTAGATGCACGAGCCCAAGTTTTAATAGGCTTCTTGTCGTTGGCATCTTTAGCCTTTTGTACTTTCTTGGCTAGTTTTGGGTCTATATAAGGCCCTTTTTTAAGACTTCTTGACATAATTTTAGTTAATCGTTCTTGGTTCACGGCCAATAGTCTTTATTTCATATTTGTTTATCTTCTAGATACTTACAACTTATGAACTAAGAACTATTGGCTATGAACTAGTAATTTATCTTTTTTTCTTTTTTCTTCTTTGAACTATAAATTTATCACTCCATTTACCTTTTTCACGAGTTTTAACACCCATAGCCAATTTACCCCATTTGGTCTTAGGTCCTTTCTTCAAACCAATTGGAGAGTGACCTTCACCACCCCCATGAGGGTGATCAACTGGGTTCATGTTCTTACCTTTTACAGTTGGCTTCCATCCCATATGTCTTTTTCTACCAGCCTTACCAAGTCTTACCAATTGATAATCAGCATTACCTACCTTACCAACAGTAGCAGCACATTCTTTTTTTACTTGTCTTACTTCACCAGAAGGTAATTTTAATTGAGCGATACCACCTTCAATTACTTGAAGCTGAGCCCCATTACCAGCACCTCTGGCCATTTTACCACCGTCTCCAGGATTTAGTTCGATATTATATACAAACAAACCTACTGGGATATGTTGTAGTGGCATGCGGTTTCCTATCTTGGCTTCTACCTTTTTGCTAGAAGACATTACTTTGTCTCCTACTTTCAAACCTTCTGGAGCCAAGACATAAGACTTGGTACCATTTTCGTATTTGATAAGAGCCACCCTAGGACCACGATTTGGATCGTATTCAATAGCCAAAACTTCGGCAACAACATCTTTGTTTACAGTTCTTTTGAAATCAACCATTCTGTATAATTTTTTGGCTCCACCACCTCTGTGACGAACAGTAATTTTACCTTGGTTATTTCTACCAGATTTTCTGTTTAGTCTTTTTGTCAAAGATTTTTCTGGTTTGGTTTTTGTGATATTAGAAAAATCTTGGACACTAGCTTTGCGTCTTCCTGGTGTGGTTGGTTTGTATACTTTTACTGCCATACCTTTATAATTATACGCCTTCGTGAATACTTATAGTCTTACCTTTTGGCAAAGTTACAACTGCTTTTTTCCAATCAGATCTCTTGCCTCTGCGGATACCAAAAGAGGTTCTTTTACCTTCCATGTTCAACATTCTTACTTTAGCTGGGATTACTCCATAAACTGCTTTTACTGCCTTTTTTACATCTACTTTTGTTGCCTTATTTTTTACTACAAAAGTATAAATTCCTTTGGCTTCTTGCATTACAGCTTTTTCACTAATGAATGGTTTAACCAAAACAGTATCAGTTATTACTTTTGTCGCTACAGATTTAACTTCTTTACTCTCTTCTACTTTCTTTTCTTTTGTCACGCCAGAGCTTTTTGCGTCGGAGGATGTAGCGTTCTTTTTTGGAGCAGCCTTAACAGTAGCAGTTTTTGCTTCTTCTACATTTTCTTCATCTTTCTTTTTTAGTTTATCCAATATTCCCATATTATTTATTCAATCTTTTTTCCAATACTTCTATCCCTTCTTTGGAAATAATTATGTATTGGTGATGAAGTAAGTCTACCACGTTTACATCTAGAGCTCTTTGCAAATCTAATCTTGGTATATTTCTGGTAGCTCTGTTCAATGATTCGTCTGCTTTGCCAGAAAGCATAATGGTTGTTTTACCAAAACCTGGCAACATAGCACGCAATTTGGCCATTCCTTTTGTTTTACCATCGGTAGTCAAACTATCTAAAATAATCAATTTACCATCGGCAGCTTTGGCTGACAAACACATGCGTACAGCGTTTTTATTAGCTTTTTTGTTAATTTTTTGTTTGTAATTTCTGGTATTCAAAGGACCAAAAGTCACACCACCGCCTTTCCAAAGTGGAGAGCGGATAGAACCATGACGAGCACGACCAGTACCTTTTTGTCTCCATGGTTTTTTACCACCACCACGAACTTCACTTTTGTCTTTGCTGTGAGCCCATGGTTGTCTGGCATTAGCCATTTGAGCCAAGTATACTTGGTGTACTACATCTTCTTTTACAGGTACAGCAAATATTGCATCATTCAAATCAATGCTACCACTTACTTTACCTTCCAAATTGTACAAATCAACTTTGGCCATATTTATTTAGATTCTTCATCTTTTTTATCTTCAGCTGCTTCTACAGATTCTTCTTTGGTTTCTGCAGGAGCCTCTTCTTTCACCACGTCAGAGCCTTCGGCGTCGACGGGTTTTTTTTCTTCTGTATTTTCTGTTTTAGTTTCTACAACTTCTTCATTTTTAACCTCTTCTACTTTTTCTTCTGTTTTCTTATCTTCTACGATTTCAATATTACCTTCGGAATTAGCTACAATAAGGAAACCACCTCTAGCTCCAGGAACAGCACCTTTGATAAGAATTTCGTTTTCTGCTGGATTTATTTCTACAATTTCCAAATTCTTTACAGTTACTCTGTTGTCACCCATGTGACCACCCATGCGAGTACCTTTGAAAACTCTGGCTGCGTCGGTAGCACCAATAGAACCAGGCATACGCAATTGGTCTTTGTGACCATGACTGGCAGGAGAACCACCAAAGCCATGACGTTTTACTACACCTTGGAATCCTCTACCTTTTGACCAACCAACAACTTGAACTTTTTCACCGGCTTTAAAAGTTTCGGCAGTAAAAGTATCGCCTCTTTTCAAACCATGATCATCATTCATACGAACTTCTCTCATGATTTTTACAGAAGTAAGACCTTTCAAATGTCCTTGTTGTGGCTTGTTCAATCTAAAAGATTTTTGTACACCAAAACCTAACTGTACAGAATTTACTCCGTCTTTTTCTTTTGTTTTTACCTGTGTTACAACACATGGTCCGGCTTGAACTCTGGTTACAGGAACAACAGTACCGTCGTCCTTAAAAACTTGAGTCATGCCTAATTTTTTTCCTAATATGTATTTCATAGTATCACGCATTGGATCCGATCCGGATCATAACAAAAACTAGAAGTCCAAACACCTGCAATTTCGTATTCTAAAGTGCAAATGTCCAAACTTCTAGCCAAAAACCTTTATGGTTTGTATGGCGGTTAATATATTCAATTTAAATACCTCGTCTCATTTTTTACTCACTAAAGGTTTTTCTCTAAAAGGAGAATCTTTTTTAGCTTGCAAAACAATGATCTTTGCAATAGATTTCTCTATTGGCTTTTTTATTTAATATAGGGTGGCACAATTATAGCCTATTACTTATCCCCTGTCAACCCCACATCCTGTTACTAAAATTTTTAGAAACCGGACGTGGAGTTGATCCACAATAATGCTTATTGCATCTTGATCTCTACGTCTACCCCACTAGGCAAATTTAGGTTCATAAGAGCATCAATGGCTCTTGGTGATGGATTTAGAATGTCCACCAATCTTTTGTGAGTACGCATCTCGTATTGTTCTTGAGAAGTTTTACTAACAAAAGTAGAACGGTTGATACTAAATTTGTTCTTAGCGGTTGGAAGTGGCACAGGACCAACAACCTTGGCGTTATTACGCTCTGCGGTTTCTATAATGGTCTTGGTAGCACTATCGATAATCTTGTTATCGTAAGCAGAGATTTTGATTCTAATCTTTTGACCTACTTCTTGTTTGGTTTTTTCATCTGTTTTTGTAGCCATAACTTGGAAAAAAGAACAACCCTGCCCCAACACTAGGTCGGGGCAGGATCACAATATTTAGTTTATAATTTTAGTTACAACACCAGCTCCTACTGTACGTCCACCTTCACGGATAGCGAAACGCATTTTTTCTTCCATAGCTACTGGAACGATAAGTTTAACTTTACCGTTTACAGTGTCTCCTGGCATTACCATCTCTGTACCTTCTGGCAAAGTCACATCACCAGTTACGTCAGTTGTACGGATGTAAAACTGAGGTTTGTAACCAGTAAAGAATGGTTTGTGACGTCCACCTTCTTCTTTGGTAAGAGCGTAAATTTCAGCTTCGAATTCGGTATGTGGAGTAATAGTACCTGGTTTGGAAAGCACCATACCACGTTGTACTTCTTCTTTCTTAGTACCACGAAGAAGAACACCAGCATTGTCACCAGCTTGAGCTTGATCTAGAGATTTGTTAAACATCTCTACACCTGTAACAGTGGTTTTCATGGTTTCGGTTTGCATACCTACCATTTCGATTTCTTCACCAACTTTTACAGAACCACGTTCTACACGACCGGTTACTACAGTACCACGACCTTCGATAGAAAATACGTCTTCGATAGGCATTAGGAAGTCTTTGTCTAGATCACGTTCTGGGGTTGGGATGTATTCATCCAAAGTGTTCAATAGGTCCAAAATTGGTTTAGCAGCAGCTTCGTCACTTGGGTTTTCCAAGGCTTTTAGAGCTGAACCACGGATAATTGGAGTTTCGTCTCCTGGGAATTCGTATTTCTTCAATAGATCACGAATTTCTTCTTCTACTAGGTCGATAAGTTCTGGATCAGATACTTGATCAACTTTGTTCAAAAATACGATGATGTAAGGTACACCTACTTGACGAGCAAGCAAAATGTGCTCACGAGTCTGAGGCATAGGACCATCAGCAGCAGATACTACAAGGATAGAACCATCCATTTGGGCAGCACCAGTGATCATGTTTTTTACATAATCGGCGTGACCAGGACAGTCTACGTGAGCGTAGTGTCTGTTGGCAGTTTCGTACTCTACATGAGCAGTAGCAATGGTAATACCACGTTGCTTCTCTTCTGGAGCAGAGTCGATAGCGTCTACGTCTTTGGTTTGAGCAGTCAAACCAGCAGCGGCAGCTACCTTCAAGATAGCAGCTGTTGTAGTTGTTTTTCCATGGTCTACGTGACCAATAGTACCCACATTAACGTGAGCCTTGGAACGATCAAAATCGGCCATACGGCTTAGAATAATGTTGCCCGCACTACCCCGAGTGGTCGGAATAGATTTGTATCCAGCGGGAATATAATATATTTATAAAATAACTAATTTAAGGTAAAAAACTATTACCTATTACGTGGTCACGATTATATCTTATCCACAGGAAATAGTCAAGTGCTACATAATTAATAAATTGGGGATAGAATGTGGTTAGCTAAAAAACATCTTTTTTAAGCTAAAAATACAAAAAATCTCGACTTTGTCGAGATTTTTTATTTGATAAATTAAGCATCTAAGACTTTAAACTGGTTCCTCGTAAAATACTGGTTCATCAGAAAGTTTTTGCTCTTCCCAAGTATTTTCCAAACTAGTTATATCAATTTCATCTTCTGATACTTTTTCCATGGACAGGCCTTCTGTATTTATTTCCATTTCATTTGGAGAATCTTCTTGCCAAGTATCTATATCCCAGTTCAAACTACCAGGGGCAAGGTTATCTTCTTTTGCAAAAAAATCTTCTTCTGGCAGATCATCGGCAAGATCCATCCAATCTGAATCTTCTTTAAAATCAGAGGCTTTTTCTTCTAAAACATCGGCAGTACTATGCCAATCAGAACGAGCCTCTTTGCCATCGTAAAAATTAATATCTTCTATAAAATCTTCGTCCCAAGGGGAAAAATTGTCATCTAATTCGCCATAGGTATCTATATCTAGCAGATATTCGTAAGCATCTACAGACATTATAACTACGTCATTCCCCTCTATTGGATCGTGTACGATTAATTTGTCCCCTGTCTTTTGTGACAATCTGATAAGTCGATCTAATGACATAACAAAAAATAATTAAATATTTATGATTAGGAATTATAAATGAAGGTTAAAAATAGTCAAGAGTTTTTTTATTTAAATTTTTTCTTCTTATCTAGGGCTAATGCCCTTTTTTATAGGCTATAATTTAAACATTTCTTTAATAAACTCTATAAAACAGCTGCCTTTTTGACGTAAATTACCCCCTTCATTATACTTTTACACATCCGTTATTGTATTTTTCGACATAGTTTCGTTATATATGTCATCCTTTTTTAAAATAACAAAAAAGAAACTAGTAGCAACCGCATTATATATATTAATTTATCTAAGTAAATCTTTTTTACTTATAACATTAGTTACAAACTATTTTCGTTACAACACTCAACCAGCATCTTGGTTTAGACTCGTGGGATGGTCTGTAAATATTGCATTCTACATTGCAGTTGCTCTCATTTTAAGTTTTTATCTTAGAAAAAATCATTTCTCTTCTTATAAATTTAAAATAATAGTTATATCCCCTTTGATTGTTTTTTTGGGGACATCCTTGGCACAGAGTATTCCTAAAATATTTTTTCAGGTTCTTCAGTTATTCTTCTCAACAGAGCGTCTTGCCAATTTTTCTACAGAAAACATTGCAGGTTTTTCACTCTCTTTGATTTTTGTTCTTCTAATTATTTTTATATTGTATACAACTGTTTGCTTGGTTAATTATATCCACGATGTACTAGACAATCCTACGATAAAAAAAAGTAAAACTACTATCACACATTAACAACTGGTTATTATTCTATTTTATAACAAAAACAAATTGTACATCTGCAAAAAAGCTTGAAAACGTTAGATGTTAAATAAAATCCAATAACAAAAAAACACCTTAGCTTGGTGTTTTTTATTCATACCACAAATGTGACAAAGAAACTGATGATTTAGGTCTACTCTGATAATTTAATCCCGAACCATAAGTTCGAAATCTGTGATTTGCCTTCCGGCAAATATACTCCAGAAAGGAGGTGATCCATCCACAGCTTCCGCTACGGATGCCTTGTTACGACTTCACCCTGATCACTGGTTTCACCTTCGTCCCCGTAAAGAGCCTTCGGGTGCCCCCAGCTTTCGTGGTGTGACGGGCGGTGAGTACAAGACCCGAGAACGTATTCAACGCGCCGTGGCTGATGCGCGTTTACTAGCGATTCCAACTTCATGCAGGCGAGTTGCAGCCTGCAATCCGAACTGAGACCAGCTTTATAGGATTAGCTCCCCCTCGCGGGTTGGCAACCTGTTGTACTGGCCATTGTATCATGTGTGTCGCCCAAGGCGTAAGAGCCATGCTGATTTGACGTCGTCCTCACCTTCCTCCCGGTTGCCCGGGCAGTCTCTTGTGTACAATGTAACACAAGACGAGGGTTGCGCTCGTTACCCCACTTAAGGGTACACCTCACGGCACGAGCTGACGGCAACCATGCAGCACCTGTGTAACACCCTCGAAGGCGGCTCCTATTTCTAGGAGCTTGCAGTTACATGTCAAGTCTGGGTGAGGTTCGCCGCGTATCATCGAATTAAACCGCATGATCCACCGCTTGTGCGGGTCCCCGTCTATTCCTTTATGTTTTAGCCTTGCGGCCGTACTACACAGGCGGTCTACTTAACGCGTTAGCTTTTTTAAACGGCACTGAAAGGGTCGATACTTCCAATACCTAGTAGACATCGTTTAGGGCGTGGACTACTGGGGTATCTAATCCCATTCGCTACCCACGCTTTCGTCCATGAGTGTCAGGCATGTACCAGCAAGCTGCCTTCGCCTTTGGTGTTCTTTTCGATATCAGCGCTTATTACGACTACACCGAAAATTCCGCTTGCCTCTTCCAGCCTCTAGTCTGGGAGTATCAGTAGCAGTCTTCGAGTTAAGCCCGAAGATTTGACCGCTGACTTCCCAAACAACCTGCGGACGCTTTACGCCCAATAAATCCGGATAACGTTTGAGGTCTCTGTATTACCGCTGCTGCTGGCACAGAGTTAGCAACCTCTTATTCATTAGGTACCGTCACAAATTCTTCCCTAATAAAAGCAGTTTACACCCCGAAGGGCGTCTTCCTGCACGCGGCGTCGCTCCGTCAGACTTTCGTCCATTGCGGAATATTCTTGACTGCAGCCTCCCGTAGGAGTCTGGGCAGTGTCTCAGTCCCAGTGAGGCAGGTCACGCTCTCACGCCTGCTACTGATCATCGCCTTGGTAGGCTTTTACCCTACCAACAAGCTAATCAGACATAGGCCCCTCTCCGAGCCCCGGAGGTTTACATGAGAATGACTTTCGTCCCCTCATGACTATCGAGTATTAATTCATCTTTCGATGAGCTATTCTCGTCTCGGAGGTAGGTTACCAATGTGTTACTCACCCGTTTGCCGCTCGGTCCCCCACCGAAGTGGGTCCGTCGCTCGACTTGCATGCCTTAGACACGCCGCCAACGTTCATCCTGAGCCAGGATCAAACTCTCAATGAAAATGTACCGAAGTACATTAGTATCGTCTCAACGACGATGAGAATTTATTCCGTTTACTCAATGTAAAAGGATTTTTATTCTTTTTTGTAGAAATAGACTTTTATCACCTGGTGCCAAATTGGCACCTAGTTGTCTTTGTCACATTCTTAGTATGAATGTTGTTTGTATTTGATTGTCATGAGCTACCACTTTTTTCTAAAGAAAAAAGAGGAACCTTATACACTTTCTTTGAAACTTTTCAAAAAAAGCAAGGTTACTCTTTCTTCAACCGGTTCTCTCTTGTAAGAGCCTAGCAGAATATTTAATTGTGGAATGTTTCTTTAACGCTTGGCCATTATATATGAACCCCAAAAGGTTGTCAAGTGCCTAGTTTTGCACAGATATGGGGATAAACTATATGTCCTTGCCCTTCCTCCATTCTTCTATCTTTTTGTGATCTCCAGAAAGGAGTACATCTGGCACTTTCCACCCCTTGAAATCGACTGGTTTTGTATACTGATCGTACTCTACAAATAGTTCATGGCCAGTAGCCAATGGTTCATCGGATACCATTGGCGATGAACCATTGGCAATGAATGTTTCTTCAGCCAAAGATTCTTTATTACCCAAAACTCCTGGAACTAATCTAGACACAGCCTCTATCATTACCAAAGCACCCAGTTCTCCACCAGCCAATACATATGGCCCTATAGACACTTCTTCGTCTACCATATAATGAGAAACTCGAGCATCTACCCCTTCGTATCTACCACAAACAAAAGTTAACTCGTCTAACTGACTAAATTTCTCGGCCATACGTTGGTCAAATTGTTTGCCACGTGGAGAAAGTAAGACAGTCTTTTTTTTCTTTTTTAAACTACCATCAAAAACTTTTTTGACTTTGGAAAGTCCATCTACTTTGGCAAAGGGAATGGCATCGATTGATTTGAGTGCCTTATAAATAGGTTCTGATTTCATTACCATGCCGGCTCCCCCACCATAGGGAGTATCGTCAACTGTCTTCCTAGCGTCTTCTGTAAAGTCACGCAAGTTAATTGGATTTACTTTTATCAAATTATTTTTTTGAGCACGACCAAGAATAGTTTCACCGGCGTAATTGGAAATTATATCTGGAAAAATTGTGATGATATTGAATTTCATAATCTTGTTAAGATAGTGAATAGTAAATAGCAAAAAATGTATTTTGTCAATAAAAAACATCCGATAAACTACCGGATGTTTTTGGACTAAACTATCTTACCTCCCTAATTACCTAACCACCTAGAACCTAGCTAAATCTATTATCTTCCAAATCCAGCTCGAATGTAATCATTAATTACTGATGGTTCAAAATTGGCATTCCAGCTAGCACGTTCTTGAGCACGCATAACATTAATAAAATCGGAATATGTGCTGCCCTTGCCTTGACTACTAACATACGATTCTAAACGGACATTTGGATTTGGGTAGGATGCTTGCGAGAACTGTGGATTAGACTCCCCTGAGAGAGTAGACCACATCGATTGATCCACCCCATTCCCCTTGCTTTTATCAACAAACCATCCGCTAGTTGGTGCTGTAGAGTAGTATTTATTGCCAGAGTATGTATATGGCCCGGCTTCGTAGTTCATTAGTACAGAGCTATATCCAGGAGATTGAACTTCATTATTTGCAAACGTAATCTGAGAGTTCCCGGCATTGTTGTACAATGTCATCGTTCCACTGTCTGAATAGTAATCGTAGACGATATTATTAGTTATGCTTGTTTGTTCATTGGCCAACGTTGCTTGAATGGCAAAGGCATTACCACTAAGGTTTGACTCCTCTTGGAGCATAAAAATATTCCCGTCAATCACATTTGGCCCACCAAAGAGAGCCTCTAATGTAATCGCCCAAGACAAATGTCGATTGGTCGGACGAGCACGTCCAATATGCATAAAAACATTATCCCGTACAGAAACAGTGTCATATTTTTGAAGCGCAGTTTTGTCGTTTCCACCAAAACTAATCCCCACTTCTCCTTCTACAAATAGATTATCTTCAAACACAACATTACTTGATTGGGTAGCACTTTCAGAAAGGACTTTTGCTCCAATTGACGAAGCCCGTAAGAAAGCGTTATTACGCAATGTAGTATTATGAACTGCGTTCAAATATAAATTGTGATTAAAAATGGTTGCTTGTCCCTCTTCCTTCGCATTATTCCCTTGAATGCTTTGCTTAAGCCAACCATTATGATCAAAAATATTCCCTTCAAAAAGAAGTCCATTGATTTCTTGAAAGTATGCACCCCCCGAATGACCAGTATGTCCATAAGAATGCAATATAGCATTGCCACGGATCGTGACATTGGTAAAAGTGCCACCAAAGGCTTGAAAATTGAATGCCCCACCGAGATATCTAAAACGGTTGTTTTCAATCAAAATATTTGTGTTGGTATTACCTGTACTAGCCAACATGAGCATGCCTCCAGCCATTGTGCCATAACCAGCAAAGCTTGGTGAGGTTGGGTCGTGTTGTTCACCATAGATGTCGAGGTCTGTAATGGCTGCATGGGATAAGCCAGGTGGCGCAGTGATAACTGAAACATCTGTTACAGTGGGGATAATAACAGGACGCGGTCCACTACCATAACTCCCGATGAGTGACATTGCCGATGCTGATTGACCACTACGTGGACGAACCAAAGTGTCTGTATAAAAAGTATCACCACGTTTCAAGAGCACCCAGTCTGGCATATCATTGCGCGCTTGATTCATGGCAGCTGCCAAAGTAGCAAACGATTGGATAGAAACAGATGGATTAAATGGGTCATTGCCTACCTCAGCGGCTGAGTATACTTTCCCCGTCTTGTCATTTCCATTGCTACTTACATAAATGATATTGGTGTTGGCCGCCGGGGTAAACTTGGTCCATTGGACGGTTGGCGTTCCTACTGGTGGTAAAGTTGGAAGAACAACTGAAGAAGAAGGAATAGTGCCTGAACAACTTTTATTACAATACCCAACTTTACCATTGTTGCTTCCACTATCACATACTTCTCCTGATTCTCGTATATTGTTACCACAAATAGATCCACTATCACTATCTTCGCTTGGTTCTGAAGAAAGTGGCAAATACGCACTACACTGTGCATTACACTCACCTGCTTGACCATTAAGTCTACCGTCATCACAGTACTCTCCTGTTTCTTTTATACCATTTCCACAAATCGCTTTACTTTTATTTTCACTTTCTTTTTCATCCTTTTCACAACTGCCATCATGTGCATAGTTTTCACATTCTTCTACCTGTTTATTTGTATCTTTCAAACTGGTTCCTTCTAAAATTTCTCCATCTGGGGAATCATTTATAACTACAGATGATGGTAATACTGCAATTCTATCTACCCGGTAATCACGAGACAAATCTTTATAAGAAATAACATGACGTTTGCCCAAGTCTTTATCATTATGATCGTCCAATATATAGACCTTTGGACTACCCTCATATTTAAATACCAAAGTTTTTGGATAATCACTTGTCGACGAAATATCTCGGCCAACCAAATATTTATTTAATACTCTTTGATCAACATCTTCTATCCAAGCAAATGAATAACCCAAATTTCTAAAAGCTGTTTCACTACCGATTGGATAACGTTTATCATTTAGAATCAAATATACTTTTGGATCAGTTACAGTTTTTAAGAGTGATCCATTTTTGAAATCTCTTTTTGGTCCCCATGGTAAAAATCCTAACTCATTGTCTGGGATACTATCTAATAATGATTGACTAACCGTGTCCACATCGTTCCAACTGTTGAAATAGGAAAAGTATATGTTAGAATTTTTTATTGGACGTTTGGTACAGTCTTCTGAAATATAATAAACACCACTATGGAATGGATGTTTATAAGGTTTGCCAGATTCTAATCCAAAACAAGATGCTGTTTGCACCTGAGTTGAAAAATACAATGAAGCAAATAATCCCCCCATAACCAAAAAACCAATCGTATATTTACGCAAAAGCTGAATCATATATTCATGATGTTTAAAAAATTATTAGTATAATAATAGCATTTATACAAAAAACTGTAAAAAAACAAAAAAGAACCTTTTGAAGGTTCTTTTTTTAACTTAGTATATTAAGCCTGCTTATTTATAGCCTCTGTCATAGAATTATCTGCTTCTATAAAATCATTAGCTGGTTCTACAATCTCTTCAAACAAAACATTAAGCTCTTCCTCATTTACTCCAGATTCTATAGCCTCTACAACTTCTTCTGCTTTGGATAGATAACTATCCACTGCTTTTTTGTAAATAACGTCATACTCTATCTGAAAAGATTCTTGGGCTTTATCAAGTTTTGTCTCTGAAAAAAAAGTATCCAACTCAACAGTAGCAACTTTGAAAGAATCAAAAGATGTTCTTAAAGCACTAGTGTCTCCTCCTAGTTCATAATTTTCTAATTCTCCATAAAATACCTGGTCTGCAGATACTACAGCATCTAATTTGTCCACCAAAGTATTATGTTTACCTGTTTCTCCTACAGCACAGCCACTCAAAAAAAGAACCATACTAAGTGTTACCAAAGCAACTCCAATTATTTTCTTCATAAATTACATTAATTAAAGTAAATAAATAAATTAATATTTTTTCTATTCATCATCTTCCATTTCTTCTCTTAATTTTTCTTGTTCTTCTGTAATTTTTCCCAAAGATTTTATAAAATCTTTGTTATCTACATTTTCTTCTGGCAATAAATTGTCTGGATTCCATTCTTCGCGACGATTTACTTCTACCTGTCCAATGTTATGACACTTTTTACAATAGTTAAAATCAATTTCAATTTCATTCCCCGGGTCTTCGGCCATTGACAAACTGGTAAGAAGAGTGACTTCCTTTTTACTTATCGCTTCCAATACAGTTTTTTGAGCCTCAAATTCAAATCTAGCTTGTTCAGAGGTTAATTCTGATTTACATTCTGCGCAATGTTCTGATTTCAAACCAATTAAACCCCAAACAATAGCTACCAAGATAATAACAAGACCTAAAATCACAAACAAAATTGGAGGTACAGTGAACCTGGCAAAGGTCAATTCAATGCTGGATTGCAAACCAAAAATAAGGGAGGCTAAACCAACTACAGCAATAATACCAGCTAGTGAAAGATTGCGCTTACTTATTTTCTGTATAATTTTTGGATGTTCCATATACTTAAACTTTAATATTTAATTATCTACTATTTACATCACCGTCTAGCTCCTGGCTTGGATTTGATCCAGAACCCACACCAAAGCCAGTTCCTACAGAACCTGTAAAGTTGGTGTTACCAACTGTTTCAGAAAATCCTCTGGCCGAACTACCTTCGTTTGGGGCAATACTGTCGTTGGCTACAGGATTTACTCCACCGTCATCTCCAAAAATAGGTATCTCTGGTAACTCTCCGGTACTTTGTTCACCAGCACAAAGACATGGCTCACCTGGGACACACATTACTTCGGTACAATCTCGTAAATCACGAAGCAATTCTCCGGCTGCTTGATTGCCAAAACCAGCTCCCTGACAACAACTATCTGTACCATCGGCACAAACCATAAAGCCACAAGCTCCTCCATTGGAGGCCCAGTTACCAGAACCATGAGTTCTAGAACTATTGGCTTCCATACACGCAGTGATTGGATCTGTAGCTCCGGCAGTGCCACCATACTCGCCTGGTCTACCACCAAAAGGATTAGATCCTGGAGCAGTTCGTCCGATTCTTTCGGCAGGAGAACCTCCTGGGACACCAGCTCCGGCAGCAGCATTGTTTATAATGTCGCCAGAACATTGGGTGTAGGCTGCTTCTAGAGCTTGCAAAGCTTCGCTACAACCAGAGCTTGGCTCTAACGAAGAACCTCTAATATTTTTAAACTTCAATAGGGCTCTTTGTGCTCCAATGTATATTTCTCCAGTAGAATCATAATCTACAATGTTTCCTACACCTTCTCCATCATAAACACCTCCGATGGCGTCTAATATAGCTTCCAATTCATTTTGGCTTCCTTCGACAGTTACATTTTGACCACCTATTTCCACTATTGCTTCACCGTCTTCATTAAGTCTTACTATTGTATTTCCAGATTCTGCACCAATTAACTTTCCTTCTTTGTCATATTGGAATTCTACTCCTGGTTTTTTATCATTACCTCCACCAAAAACAGCATCCCACAATTTACCAAAAAATCCTTTTTCTTCTTTCTTTGGTTCTTCTTTATCTTTTGGTGGTGGAGTTTTTTCCTCAGTTTCTTTCGAAGGATCTGGTTTTTTCTCTTCCTTTGGAGGAGTTTCTTTCTTTTCTCCATCGGCGGCTAGGTCTCCACAACCACGACTGTTAAGGGCATCATCAATCACTCTATCGATGGCTGGGTCATCTCCTAGCTCTAGACCTAGGGCTCCGGCCATACAACCAGCCATACCAGCAGCACCAAGCAGATCTTGTCTGGCCATTTGTGAAATTGCATTTTCTATACACTCTTGTGTTCCACCGCCTAGTCCCAGCGCTCCGGCAGCATGAGCTCCACAGATGGTTTCCAAATCTTGACCGGTAATACCTTGGTCTTCCAAAAATCCTTGTGCCCCATTTGGAACATCCGATTGTCCCAAGGCATTTTCTGGTTGCTGTATTCCTGGTAATCCTGGAGCTACGTTTTCTCCATTGTTAATACCACCTTCCAAGGTAGTAGCACACATTCCGGTTGGTGGAGCACATCCATATCTTTCGTCTCCAGCCAAATTCATAATTCCGTTCAACACCATGTTACCTGGATCACACAAATTGGAAAGTGAGCGAGGATCACCAAGTGAACTAAGTAGAGTAGCGACATCGACACAACCAGCTCTATTGGCACCAGAACAAACAGCAAAATTTACCAAAGTTCTATTTCCATTGGCAGAAGTTGTCAGTGGCACACCACTGTTTGCCAATAAATTATTCATTTGACTAGCATACTGATTTACAAAGGCTGCGGCAGCTGCGTCTCCATTCATAGCTCTAGCGACTTCTAGTACTAGAGCTGAACGCAAGAAGGCATCATGCTGGTGGCTAAGTCCTCTTTCGTTGAACATGGTCAATACTCTGCCAATACCAGCGACAATAAATTCGCCACTGTCCCCGGCTGTGCGGCTGGCAATACTTAATTGTTGCGAAGCAAAATTACCAAAAGTTCCTTCTATAGCCAGATCGATAAAAATATGAGCCGAGCTTCCAGAACCAGGACGATTAAACAAGTCCCCCAAGAAAGCTTGACGCATCATGACATCTAAATCACTTACAAGTACACCTTCTTCTGGCACGTCATCTCTATCTGGCAAACCTTCTTCTACACTAGAGACCACATCAATTCCAGTAGCTTTGTCACTACCAATCTTCATAGTACGATCAATGGCTCCAAGAATTCCAGCTAGTCTTACAGAAGATTCTTGGCTGCTAGCACCTGTACCTGTGTAACCAACTCTCTTTTCTATATCTTCGGCTACTTCTTCTTTACTATCTTTTTCACTAGTGAAAATAGCCCACCAAGGACGTTTTACTTCTACATCAGGTCGACCCAATGAATCTGTTTTTACAACCACGTCTTCCTTTATTTTGGTTGGGAAAATACCAAAGAGTCGGGCCGGTTTTTTGTAAGACACTTCTACTGTGTCTTCTTCAATTTCTACAGATTCTACATCTGTGTCACGAGCAGCAATATCTCCAGCATATGTTCCAAGATCTTGTTTGGTTTTGATAAGAGTTGGTTTGATTGGAGAAAGTATTTTTGGTTTAACTTGTTCTTCTTTTGGGGCATCTTCTTTGTTAGATTCTTTTACTTTACTATCAATAGCAATTTCCAAATTTGTTCTTACTTTAGAGCCTTCCACTTTTACAGATCCATCTTCTTTTTTTTCTATTTCAAAATCAACTTGCAAACGAGTATCTTTTATTTCTGGCAAAGTTTTTACTTCTACTTTTTTAGCATCTTTTTTGGACTCTACTTCAATATCAACCTTGTCTACCTTTGGAGAAAAAATATTAAAAATACTTTTTTTCTCTTCTTTCACAGCGCCAGAGCCTGTGGCATCGGCAGGTTTTTCCTCCTCAGAAATCTTAGTCTCAATCTGTTCAGAAATTACCTTTGGATCTTCTTTTTTTGGTAGTTCATTTTGTTTGGTATCCTCATCAATATTTTTTATAGGCTCCACCGGCTCCACCTTTATTGGGGTAATAGTAATTGGAGTAGTTTTTATAAGCAAACTATCCTCTCTACCCTCATCTTGATCTTGTTTTTCATCTTCTTTTTTTTGTTCCAAAATATTAATATCTGTCACTTCTGTTTTTGCAAAATTTTCACTTACATCTACTGTGGCAGTAACTGTTTCTGTAGATTTTTGATTAAAATTTAATATACTAAAATTACTTACATCTTTTTCTTCTGTTTTGGTATCAAAAGTAGATTTTTCATCTTCTTTTTCATTTTCCGAATTATCCAACAAAAAAAGACTGTTAACAGTTATATCCGAACTTTTGCCAGAATCAAATTTTAAGGTATTAAGATTCACTTGATCTGTATTGCCAGAATCCAATGTGAAACCATTTGCTAATTCTTGAAAACCTAGCAACGCTCCCCCCAAACCCCCTATAATGGCCAAGATAGCCAGACGTTTGGAAAACATAGATGTTTATAATTAAAATTTATATATTTAAAAAATCATAACATAAAATTGCAGCTTAAGCAATATATCAGTTAATTCAATAAAACACAATCTTACAAACTACATAACCAAAAACCCAGCTCCTCTCTGAGCTGGGTTTACTTACTCTGCTTACTACTTACTCTGCTTATTCTACTTTTTACCTTCTACTACCTGCGCCTCAACGTTTTTAGGACATTCGGCGTAGTGAGAAAATTCCATGTTGGAGCTGGCACGACCTTGGGTCATACTACGTAGGTTGGTTACATAACCAAACATTTCTGACAAAGGTACTTCGGCACGAACTACCTTGCTTTGTCCACGGTCTGTCATTTCTTGAACTTGACCACGTTTGGAAGACAAGTCTCCAATTACGTCTCCCATGTTTTCTTCTGGAGTAGTTACTTCTACTTTCATGATCGGTTCTAGTAGTACAGGTTCTGCTTTTTTGGCAGCAGCTTGAAAAGCCATAGATCCGGCCATTTTAAAGGCAACTTCACTAGAGTCTACATCATGGTAACTACCATCGTATACTGTAGCTTTGATATCTACCATTTGGTAACCAGCTACAATACCTTTGCTCATAGCTTCTTTAATACCTTTTTGGATAGGACCAATAAATTCTTTTGGAATTGTACCACCTTTGATTTCGTCAATGAATTCAAAGTCTGCACCTTCTTCCATTGGTTCCAATTTGATCCAACAGTGACCGTATTGACCACGACCACCAGATTGTTTTACATATTTACCTTCTCCTTCTGCACCGGAACGGATAGTTTCTTTGTAAGCTACTTGCGGAGCACCAACATTGGCCTCTACACCAAACTCACGTTTCATGCGATCTACAATAATGTCTAGGTGAAGTTCCCCCATTCCAGAAATAATAGTTTGCATGGTTTCTTCGTCGGTATGAACCTTGAAGGTTGGGTCTTCTTCTGCCAATTTTTGTAGAGCCAAACTCATTTTTTCGGCATCTTGCTTGGTGTTTGGTTCAATAGCAATATGGATAACCGGTTCTGGAAAACTAATATTTTCCAAAACTACTTGACGATTTTCGGCACAAAGAGTGTTACCGGTAGTGGTAGATTTCAAACCAATAGCAGCAGCAATCTCACCAGCATATACTTCGTCTACTTCTTCGCGGCTGTTGGCATGTAGACGAACAATACGACCAATACGTTCTTTGGCACCGGTTGAAGTGTTTACTACATAGGTACCAGCTTTTACAGAACCAGAATAAACACGGAAAAAAGCCAATTTTCCTACGTATGGATCAGTAGCAATTTTGAAAGCCAAGGCAGTAAAAGCTTCATCATCACTTGGTTTGATTTCTACTTTTTTGTTTTCGTCATTTACATCAGTTGCTTCTAGCGGTGGTACTTCCAATGGAGATGGCAAGTAATCGATAACAGCATCTAGCATCTTTTGTACACCAATGTTGGCAAGTGCAGAACCAGATAATACTGGATAAAGTTCATCGGCAATTACCATTTTTCTAATAGCAGCTTTGATTTGTTCTGTAGTTAGGTCACCGTTTTCTAGGTAAGCATTCATGGTTTCTTCATCGGCTTCGGCTACTTTTTCCAGCATTTTGGCACGGTACTCTTCTACTTGGTCTTTCATGTCGGCAGGGATTTCCATTTCTACTACATTGATCCCCATGTTGCCTTCAAATTTAGAAGCTTTTCTTTCGATAAGATCGATTACACCGCTAAATTCGCCTTCCGCTCCGATTGGAAGTTGGATAGCAACAGCTTTGTCTGATAAACGTTCCAAAATTGAGTTAAGACTCATATAAAAATCTGCACCCATTTTGTCCATTTTGTTTACAAAACAAATACGAGGTACTTTGTATTTGTCGGCTTGGCGCCATACGGTTTCACTTTGTGGTTCTACACCTTGTGAACCATCAAAAACAGCACAAGCACCATCTAGTACACGTAGTGAACGCTCTACTTCTACAGTAAAGTCTACGTGACCTGGAGTATCGATAATGTTGATACGATTATTTTGCCAGAAACAAGTGGTAGCAGCAGAAGTAATAGTAATACCACGCTCTTTTTCTTGTTCCATCCAGTCCATGTCGGATTCACCGTCATGAGTTTCACCGATTTTGTGTTTTTTACCAGTATAAAACAAGACACGTTCGGTGGTAGTAGTTTTTCCGGCGTCGATATGCGCCATGATCCCGATGTTGCGGGTTTTTTCTAGGGTATATTCTCTAGCCATATAAATAGTTCATCGTTCATCGTTCATAGCCAATCGTTTGTTTTAGTTATATCTAATAACTATTAACTATTGGCTATTGGCGATGAACTAATTATTAATTATCTTCTGCCACCAAATCTGGCGAAGTGGGCAAAGGCTTTGTTGGCCTCGGCCATACGAATGACGTCTTCTTTTTTCTTTACAGCTCCACCGGTTCCTTCTAGTACATCCATCATTTCCATAGCTAGTTTGTCTTGCATGGTTTTGCCACTTCTGGCTTTGGCAGCACCTACTAGCCAACGAAAAGCCAAAGCGTTTTGGCGATGACTGGCTACTGGCATAGGTACTTGGTAGTTGGCACCACCAACTCTACGAGAGCGTACCTCTACTTGTGGTCTAATTATGTCTAATACTTGTTCAAATAGTTTAATAGCGTCGCCTTTTTTCTTTTCGGCAAGTTTTTCAAAAGCACCGTACACTATTTTTTCGGCTACAGTTTTTTTACCTCTTTCCATTACAAAATTAATGAACTTGGAAACAAGCACACTGTTGTATCTTGAATCTGGAGAAACTACACGTTTCGGAATTCTTTTTCCTCTTGGCATACTTTAAAAGCTTGAGAGGCTTAAGAGGCCTGAGAAGCTTAGGAGGCTTTTTAGCCTCTCTAGCCTTTCTGGCTTCTACAGCTTCTTTATGATTTAGGTTTCTTAGTTCCGTATAGTGAACGGCTACGTTTGCGATTCTCGACTCCGGTTGTGTCGTACACACCGCGAACCACATGATATTTTACACCTGGAAGGTCTTTTACTTTTCCTCCACGGATTAGAACTACAGAGTGTTCTTGCAATCCATGTCCTTCACCTGGGATATAAGCCCAAACTTCGGTTCCGTTAGATAGTCTGACACGAGCTACCTTACGCAACGCAGAGTTAGGTTTTTTTGGTGTTTTGGTTGTTACCTTGATACAAACACCTCTTTTGAATGGAGCACCTCTACGCAAGTCTGTTTTCTTGCGGTGCAAACTGTCGTAGGTGAATTGCATGGCAGGAGATTTTGACTTGGTAGTCTTTTTCTTTCTGCCCTTGCGCAACACCTGATTCATTGTTGGCATATATTAAAAGCTTGGGAGGCTTAAGAAGCTTAAGAGGCTTAAGAGGCATTCTAGCCTCTCTGGCCTTTCTGGCTTCTACAGCTTCTTTAATAAATAAAAATCTCCGTTGGTACGGAGGCTCGAAAATCTTTTTTGTAGAAGAATTCTCGAACGTGTCTCCCAGGACTGACCCGAGGCACTTCTCCAATTCTATAGCATTTTTTAATGATACAGATTGGATACTCCGTTCTAGGGCTTGCAAAGCAACCCCAATAGATTGGCTACACTCTACTATATATACTTTTTTTTGTCAATAGAGGTTGACAAAAACTTATTTTACTGATATATTTTTTAGCTGCGAGCTGCCATTATTTGATGGGGAGTAAGCAAGCAACAAAGCGGCTTTGGCCGCAAGGAGTACACGATGTATCGTAGCCTGATTTTGGCTCTTTTGAGCCTATTCATCTTCAGCCCGACCACCTCGATGGCGGCCGACCAGTGCCGAGAGAAAATCACCGTCTTCGCGGACATCCCGGAAGGAAACATCCAGGTGTCCCCGGCCGATAACGGCCGCGCGATCTTGGTCACCGCGACCAAGGAGACTCCGAAATACCACCTCTCGGCAACAACCCAGATCCCCCTCAAGAAGGGGGTGAGGGTCTCGCTCATGGAGGATGGTCGAAAAGTCCTCTACACCGTGGGAACCGAAAGCACCCCCGCCGATCAAGGAGCAGACTCTCTCCAGTCGGCTGGAGATCTCATCGACTGGGACAATGTGGATCTCTCGATCCAACACTCCGCCATTGACGAACGAGACATTCGCTTCGTCGCCAAATTCAAATGGGAGCACAAAGCGATCAAAAAGACGGCCCACCGTAGCCCCCTTGGTCGTATTGGGCTCGCGTCTGCTCCAGGAGCGAACTCATTTCGGACGGCAGGTCTCTTGAACACCACGCAAGAACGGAACTACAATACTACGGATTCTCGTCTGCCTATGCCGGGGTATTCGTTCCGCATTCCCAGCTTCATGGGACAGCTCGATGAAGCCAAGATGGTGGGCGCCATCAAGCCCTGCATCGATTGGCTCTTCTCGCGCTCGCGCCCCGGGCAGGACGAACCCAGCTACCTCGACGTCGAGGGCTGATCGGAAGCTGACGCCCCCGCTCAGAACCGACGCAAAGAAAGGAGAACCTCTGCCGAGAAGTGACAGAACACACAACTCGGCCCCAATCAAAAAAAGCTTACATACGTAGGCTTTTTTTGATTCTCAAAGCTTGATTTAAATAAAAAAATATGCTTTTATATTTGTGTAATGGCAAACATACATACAAAAAAAGACCCTCTTGGTCTCACTCGTATGCAGAGGCAGGTCTACGACCTACTCACTTCTCCAAGCAAAAAGCCCACCAACCAAGAAATAGCTGATCAACTGGGTCTCAACCCAAGAACAGTCAAATTTCATATCCAAAATATCCTAAAAAAAGTGAAGGGCTGCTCTACATCCTACGATTTGATTGCCAGACACAAAAGATGCTCGGATCAAAAACCAAAAAACCCCAAACCAGAATCCATATCAAAAAGACAGATGGAAGTCTGGACTCTACTAGCAGAAGGACTCTCAAACAGAGAGATAGCTGAGCAACTTGTCCCTAACGTGAAAACTAGAACTATCAAGTATCATGTCAGAAAACTTTGCCGTGAATTGGGGGTAGCCGACAGAACCGCTCTTATTGATAGGTACTGGAATCTGTTTGAAACAGATAAAGGAGTAGAAGGAGATGGTCGATGACTCGCCTGAATAACAAACTCGACAATCGACCCCAATCAAAAAAAGCTTACATAAGTAGGCTTTTTTTGTTTTTTGATATTTGACAAAAAAGTACAAAAAAACTAGTTTAAAAACAAGGAGATCTTTCGATGGGACTATTGCCCGATGATTTTGAACAAGACTCAACTGATCTGGAATACCTAAGAGGTGACTTCTACACCACAGGCACAGCAGCTGCCCAGCAAGAAGTGCCAGGGCAACTTTCAACCATGAGCTTGTCTGCCATGGTTAGTGAGCTAGCTACAACATCGCTGGTTGCCGGAGTTAGCTACGAAGCCGCAATAGCAGGTGATCCAAATAGCGACAAGGCGCGAAAGGCTGCCAGAACACACGGCTACAACTTCAGCAAAGCACGCTTGCTACTAGAAGAGATCCAAAGGCGCCTCACAGAGCTCTAGAGATAAGCAAGCATGCCCCATCGAAATCAATCAAAAAAAGCTTACATAAGTAGGCTTTTTTTGATTAGACAAAATTGTGTCAAGTTTCAAGTGTCATGCGTCAAAATCAGAATCCTCCTACTCCACCGGTAAAAAGATAAAAAAGATAATTTATAATTGGACTAATAATACGAAAGAAAAAGAAAACAAAGAAAATAAGAATTACAAAACCATAACGCTCTAGCCCAGCTTTGATACGATAAGCTGAGTCTGGGAGTAAGGCAAATAAAACTTTGGAGCCGTCGAGCGGTGGAATTGGAACCAAGTTAAACACGCCGAGCAAAACATTGGCATACACAATAATAGAAAGTACAGAAGCCAAACTGGCAGAAACCGGTACAAATTGAATAATAAGCCCAAATACAAAAGCTAATAAAAAATTGGATAATGGACCGGCAACAGCCACGTATAGTGGCCCCCATCTGCCAGCACGCAAATTGAATGGATTGTAGGGAACCGGCTTGGCATAGGCAAACATAAAACTACCACCACTAAGCAAAAACAAAGCAATTGGCATAATAAAAGTACCCATAGGATCTATATGAGATCTAGGATCTAGAGTAAGGCGGCCAGCATACCTAGCCGTAGGGTCTCCTAGCTGGTCGGCTACCCAACCATGCATATACTCGTGCAGGATCGCCGAGGGGATAATAACAATAAAGAAGAATATAAGGGGTAAGAAAGACATGAGAAAAAGGCTTAAGAAGCTAAAGCAGCCAAAGAGGCTTGAGAGGCTTACACTTGACAAGTCAGCGTTTACAATATATAATCGCTTCACTGTATTTGCATATTATATATGCATTCATAATTTATATCAAAGTGTAAATAAGCTGTTTGGGCATATATAGCCTCTCCAGCCTTTCTAGCCTCTATAATCCTATGGCCAAAAAATGTGAAAGATGCGACAAAGGTTCTCAAAAAGCTGCCAACCGCAGCCACGCCAAAAACAAAACCTTACGTCGCCAAAATGTAAACGTACAAAAAATGGGCAATATGCTTGTATGCACCAAATGCATCCGCACCTTGGCCAAACAAGCCGCCTAAAGCATGTAGCCTGTAACACGCAGCATGTAACAAAAAAATCCGTAAAGCGGATTTTTTTTTCCTCCCCTATCAGGGGAGGTTAGGTGGGGTCAAATCTTATTCCAGACCCCCTCCCCGATGCTTCGATCGGGGCAGGCGAGCTCCCCCTAATAGGGGGAGAAATATTATTTATTCCTATGCAACACTTTTGCCCCAACTCTAGGAGGTCTTATCTCGGCTGGATTTTTTATTACAGCTTGGCATTCTGCCGAACAAGTATTTTCAAATTCAATTGTACACTCGTTGCAACCAATAAAAAGCTGGTTGCAATTACGGTTGGCACAATTGCGATACACATCGCAAGAATTATTGCAGTGTAAACAGTTCCCAATAATCTTGGCGTTTTCACTAGTGTCTACCGGCACAGCCAAACGTTCGTCAAACACAAAACATTTACCTTCGTAATAACCTTCGTTACCATACTTCTCGGCGTACTTTACAATTCCACCTTCTAGTTGATAAAGATTTTTGGGATCAAAACCTTTGGCAATAAAATAAGCACTAGCCGGTTCACAACGAATTCCTCCTGTACAAAACATTACAATTTTTTTATCTTTGAATTGATCATAAAAATCCATGTTGTCCTTTAGATCACGAAAATATTTCATTGGTGGACGAACTGAATTTACAAATCTGCCAATTTCCCATTCATAATCATTGCGCATATCGAGTATCACCATGTCTTCGTTATTTTTCAACCACCCATGAAAAGTGTCTCTATCTACATGGTTGCCTCTGGCACAAATATCTATATCTTCTTTGGCGTCTGTGGTAATAATTTCTTTTCTATAGCGTACTCTCAATTTTGGAAATGGCTCAATTTCACTAGTACTTTCTTTCCAATCAATATTTTTAAAAATCTTATGATTGTCCATGTAGCTTTTATACATTTCTATAGCTTCTTTTCTACCACCAACGGTTCCGTTTATTCCATCTTCATTCATCAAAATTCTTCCCTTTAGACCAAGAGCCTTGCAAACTTCTTTGTGGATATTAACTTCGTTTTCCGAATTTTTGATTTTGACTATTTTGTAGTATAGAAGTACGTGGTACATATATATAAGAGGCTTACAAAGCTTGCAAGGCTTACTAGCCTGAAAATTCTAGCTCTACAGCTTTTAAAAAATAAATTTTTAATCCTATTCTTAATCTAAATTCTAATCTTTAATTACCTGGCAACCTTATCTAGGTATGACTTTAGTATATCGTAATATTTGCCAATTGCCGAAACTCTTACCCATTCGTATGGACCGTGATGTCCGCCACCTTCTGGTTGGCTTATGATAAACGGAATGCCTC
Organism: uncultured Gammaproteobacteria bacterium; assembly: GCA_964345045.1. Taxonomy (GTDB): domain Bacteria; phylum Patescibacteriota; class Patescibacteriia; order Magasanikbacterales; family UBA922; genus XYB1-40-15. The sequence goes on along the minus strand of CAYFPM010000001.1, from coordinate 107,925 downwards.
TTTCGTGAAAAAATCTAGAATCAGAGGCCGCCATAGCCGAAATGAATTTTGGTTCTTTGTCGTGCTCTTTTAGGGTTTCGACAAATTTTTCTACATATGGACTACTAGTATCTGTGCTGGTAGCTGGTTCTATAAAATCTAATTTTAAATCTACTCCGTCTGGCAAAACTTTTCTAATTCTTTCCAAGATTTCTTCGGGGTTGTCCTCTGTAATATAACGAACATCAAAATGAGCATAGGCTTTTTCCGGTACTACATTGCCACCTATACCAGCATTAATTTTGGTTACAGCTACATTGGTTGTCCAATTATCTTCTATATCTTTTTCTGATTCTGGGAAAAGAGCTAGTGTTTTTTCTATTCCACTCATCAATTTGGTAATAGCATTGTCACCAAGCCAAGGATAGGCCGAATGAGATCTTTTGCCATGAGCTTGTAGATCAAATCTTATAATCCCTTTTTCTCTACTTATAATATTTTCTACGGCCATGCCACCATCGGGAATTATTACTACATCCGAACTATAGTTAAAATCCATTACATAACCAACACCCCGAAAACCACCGGCTTCTTCGTCTCCGGTTAGCATTAATCCTACATCGTGTTCGGTATGAGCTAGTTCTTTCATCAATGTCATAATAACAGCATTGCCACTTTGCATATCAAACACTCCCCTACCAAACATTCTGTCTCCTTCTATTTTGGGATCAAATTGGTGATCTTCTCCCTCTACCATATCAAAATGTCCGTTTAGAAAAATTTTGGGTTTTTTGGTGCCATGTTTGGTGACTACGACCGAAGGGTATCCATCTTTTTCAAAGCGCTCTACTGTAAGGCCACTATCTATAAAATAATCAGCAATAAAATCTGCACAACGGCGAAGATTTTCTACTCTACTTTCGGTACCACGAAAATGAACCAATTTTTTGGTTAAGGCTACTATGTCGTCCAATTTATTATTGTCCATAATTTTTTATAAATGGAATAAAATATATCAAAATTTTTCCCCTTAGTCAATTGGCTAAGAGTCTTCTTTTGCAGACGATTTTTCGTCTACAAAAGGAGTAGGCGGATGGATGAGATCCGCAAAAGAACTAAGAAGCGCGAGCTACTGGCTCTTGCTGTAGTTGGAAGCGCCTGGCCTCTACCAAGGCATCTATTCCACCCTCGACAAAGAGCTTGCCGGCCATCATAGCTGGCAATTGAGAAGGATCCTCGAGTCGTTGCCACAGCGGGGCAAGCCTGGTAGGGTCCTCTCCGGCTAAGCGTAAGCCATCTTCGGCCACGTGCAACATAGACCGGACCACCTCTGCCATAGGCTCAGATCCAACGCTGGCGTTGAGTGCCAAATTGGCGGCATCGAAGCGCGCTGCCTGCCACTCATCCCAAGAATGCGTCAGCACCAAGTTGCTGGCAGCTGCCGAGTTGTGAACCAGCCCTAGGTGTAGAGCAGACACCGCTTGACCCATGCCTTGAGGCTGAGCACACGGTGCTCGCAGCTCGACACTGGCACACTTGTTCATGCGTACCCGAGCATCGAACCACACGCAAGCCATGTGAATCTGCAGCAAACGTCCGAAGTCAACGCTCTCGAAGTACTCAACCGCTTCGTAGAAAGGTTTGTCGAACACGTCGGCAACACCAGTTTCGTGAATGTGGAAGAGGTACGGCAAACGCACCAGGTATTCGGCGTAGTGCCCTACGTCCCGAAAGACCATGGGGATACCCACTCGAGCGAATTGTACCGGGTGGCAAATCCTTTGCCACGTCAGCAACCGGCTGGCCAGTTGATCTTGATGCACTTCTCCGTGAAACACTAGCGAGTTGGCGCAGATAGCGGCAACCGGACCTGCTAGAGCGTTGCCGATGTTGACCACCTGCATCATGTGTCCCGAATTTCGTACGTCTACAGTATCTTGGTGCGAAGCAGTCTCGCAGGTCTCGTGGCCCCCGTTCTTGAGAACTGACTGCAGACCATTGTAGCGCAGCTTTGGGGTCCAGCTACTCCGGTTTGCCAGAAAGAGCGGATGCCGCCCAAGACCGAGAACTTCGAAACCAAGCCCTTGGGATGCCGAGATAATCGTTCGCTCGGCCTCCCCACACAACCTATCGAGACTATTGAGAGAGTCGCACGGTGCGAGCGGGCAGTATTCTAGAACCCACTTGCCAGCGTCGGTCATGACCTCGTACTCGCCACCAGGACTTTTGGCTCCAACCACCAGATCGGTGGTGCCGTCGTAGACAGCTGTCCAACCTGGCTGTGTCGCGAGATTCTGGGCGACAGAGAGTGCAAAGCCTCCGACCTCTCGAGGATTCGAGGCCTTCACAGCTACCAATTCTCGCTCTGTCCCAAGCTGGAGCCCACGCTGTCCAGCGTAGTTCATCGCCTCGATCAGGTCTGCGACCCGACGAGCAACTTCTTTCATTTTCCGATTCATTGTCACACCTTCCTATATTGCATTGTCAAAAAACAAAATTTGGTACTAGGCACCACTCTGAATACATTTTGTAATCACAGTGCTACCCAGTACGTTTGCAAAGATCGAGAAAAAAAATACCGCCATCTCCGGCGGTAATTTTTTGTTGTAAATATTTTTATTCACGAACAAACTTACCACCAAACTGGGCGATAATCCAAATAATAATGTTGAATAGTTTGTTCATATTATCTTCACCCTATCAGAGCTGTAGGCGGATGTCAATGTTTTTGTGGACAGAAACTCTCCCCCTAATAGGGGGAGTTGGCCTGCCCCGATCAAAGCATCGGGGAGGGGGTCTGGTATACGATTTGACCCCACCTAGCCTCCCCTTATAGGGGAGGAACTACTATGCTGGCTCCATAGTGGCGTAGCCCTGTGGAGCCGTATTGTGGCAATTTGGCTCCATAGACCTCTGGGACTATGGAGCCAGCGTGAAAACTAATTTATACCTCTCTTCTATACAAAATAACTTTTGTGCAAAAGGAAGGGAGTGTAGTGGGCCAGCCTCCAAAACTATGGCTAACTACACAAAAGGAACTATTGATTCACGACTTGATCTGGCTGCATCGCAGACAGAGATTTTTTCGCCTCTCCGAGAGACTGCCCGAAGTGCCGGCTAGCGGCCTCCACCACCCTGGTCATGTTGCCGTCGTGCTGCTCGTGCCAACGCGCAAACCGGGTGGCTCCGTTCTCGCCGCATTTCTGATCGGCGAGCATATGCTCGAAGAGGTACTGCCTCTCCCAGTCAGCCCCTTGATCCGTCATGATATCTCCGACGCGATTGCCGAGCTCCATGAACAGATCGTAGAGCTTGACGCGCTGACCTTCCCACGGGCTTTGGATTCGGCAATCCTGCATGTCGGAAAGGCCAAAGGTGGCCGCCTGCTCCAGAGCCAAGAGCAGCTGATCACGACCAATATCTCCCTGAAGAAGGAATCCATTGGGGTCAGCTGCCTGCTCGTAGCAGTACTGCACCAAAGCGCGCATCAGAGCACAGAGCGTCCAGATCTCTTGGACAGTACCGGGAATGTCGCAGATACGTTGCTCGATCGAACCGACACAGGCTTTGACCCAACCGTGCAGGTTGTGCGGCCCGGTGATGCTGCCGTACTGGACAAGTGCATGCACATGATCCACGAACTCTTCGTAGCTCTGCCAGAAGTACGGCTGGAATGACCAAACCGATCGGCTAAGCAGATACCGAACGCTGCCATGAATCATGCTACCGCTCTTGGGGCTGTTGGCCGACAAGGCCAAGAGGAGCGGCGCGTGCTGCTGGAGGAGCAAGAGGGTACGCCAGTATCTGTCCTCGGTGATGTTGCAGGGGTGGGCACAGTGGAGCTGGAGCGAGGCCCCAATAGCCCCCAAGCCAACCGCCGGCATGGTGTCTCGAACCATGCGCTGGTGGTCGGCCTTTTGAGGCATCTTGGTATCCCGCTTCCCCCCCCAAGAATCAGGGTGAGCAATGGGAGTAAGGCGCACGCCAGCCTTGTCGCAAGCAGCGACCATAGCCTCTGCTACATCTAGGATCGAACTACGAAGTCCCATCGCGTCCACGATTCCAGCGTCACGCGGAGGGACGCCTTCGATCATGTAGTCTTGAAACTCGTCCACGACCACACCTACCTCGTCAGCCCTCTTCACTTCAGGCCAGACCCCAGCCAAATCAGGAATGCGAAGTTTGGTCAGAGAGGCTTCCATCTCGAAAGCCATCCAACCAGAATTTGAGGCCTTGGCAACTGCTCGCGAACTCTCCGCCAGCAAATTTGCAAGTGCATCTCGGCCAGCGGTTTGAAGGTTTTCTGTAGTCCACGGGGTTGCCATGGGGCTTTCTCTCCTTGCTGCAACGCAGCGTCCAATCAAATTGTCAGAATCGGTCTGAACTGAATGAGTTTTACTCTACTCAGTCCAAGCTTAATTCGACAAAGTAAACAAAAACACCGCAGATGAGCGGTGTTGCTAATATGTGTTTTTGCTTAGGCAGATAACACAACATCACCACTCTCTGGGGCTAGAGCTAGCAGGCTTAGTAGCAGAATGTTGCGCTTATTTTTCATAATATTTAGATATTATCCAAATTCTACTTTCCTGTCAATCAAAATGTGCATAATCTCCTTTTTAAAATAGAATCCTCTTTTCTCTATACAAAATTATTTTTGTACAAAGGGAAGGGGTGAAGCATTCTTGTGGGGCAGGAATGCTTCGGGGGGGACTAGACAGCTACACTACGTCGCCTACAGACTTGGCTGTACACCTCGGCCACGAACGACACAATCTGGAACAAGCGCTCCGGATCGAGCGTAGCGCCGGGGAGCCGGAGCTCGACAGTGCTGTACACGTGGTGAGGACGCACTGCTGCGTAGTACAGAGCCGGGCTCTCGATCATGGCCACGCCATCTTGGTGACTTCGGATGTACTCGTAAAACCGACTCCAAGTGTCGAAGGGAGGCGGGTACCAACCGGCATGGATTTTTTCGAACGCGGCCTTGCGACCAGGGTCGATCCATCCCAAGCTCTCCATGGTACCGAGTTCGGTGGTGAGGGCGTTCAAGAGTGCCAAACGCTCCTCCGGATCGGCGCAGCCCCACTGCACCTGAGCCGCTGCCACCCGGTGCATCAGCGGCACGCGCTCGACGTTGGCTGGATCGTTGGCAAACTGCTGGTAGCGGGGCACCAGCGGTGATACCTGCTCGGGAACCCACACGTTGAGTGGGATGAACTCGTGATCCACGAACTGGAAGTTGTGACGACCAGCGACCTGGTTGATCTTCCCCACCAGCTCGAGCAATTTTGCCAGCGTCAGATCGGGGGTTGCACAAGCACCGGTGTTCAGCTCCACCTGAGTGTTGCTGAACTCTGGGCTAAAGCGCTCCTGATCATTTGGGAAGCTTTTCATCAAGCCATTGTAGACCAAATGTCCAACCGGGTAGACCAGCTGGGTGTTGGTATTGCCACCACGCAAGGCAAACTGACCTTCGAGCTCGAACGCAGAATGTCCAGCCCAGTCTGGCCGATGCTCCGGTCCGTCCATGTATTGGGCAAGAAACTCTCGCTCACTCTTCATTGTCTATTGTCCTCTCTCGCTTTCGCGAAAAAATTGTCTCAACCCCTCAGCCACTATGGCTTCGAGGTTAGCGAAAAGTCTAATCACCTTTCGCCAAACCCGAATAAACAAAAAACCCCGACGAGTCGGGGTAATCTTGATTTTAATTTGCATTAACTCAAAACACCACGACTCTTTGGCGGGATAAAGAAAGAAAAGAAAAAGAAGTTGTGGATATTTGTTTTCATAAGATTAAAACTAATATACACAAATCTCTGCTTCTTGTCAAGATGAGTGTGTGCAACGAGCCCAGATATACCAAAGGTAAAATCTAGGCTCGCCGCAACAAAAAAGAACAAAAATTGGTGTCGCGCCTGGCCTAAAAAGAGACTAGGGGCCGGAGCCAGGCAGTCGCTCTACTCGCCCTGGAGCGACACACCTATCGCTCGCAGGAAGTCTCTCGGATCGACAGCCGCCGCCCACTCGTCCTCGGGGAGAACCAGGTCGAGCGACGGAGCGGCCTCTTCCATCTGCTCCGAGACGATCTTCCAGAGGTGGTCGCCACCACCCTCGCCGAAGGCGACAAGGGCAGATTGAATTCTCCTCGAGACCGAGCGACACACAAACGAACTGACCGGGTTGGCCAATTTGCTCGGGTCAACCCCGGCCACTTCGGCAGCTTGGCCAGCCAAGGCCAAGGTCCAACCACCGCCCGACACAGCCGTATCGGGGATCACCTGAATTCCTCGTTCAGCCATGACGAGAGGCAAGTTGAGTGCCGGGTTGTCCCACTTGATGATGTTGTTGGCTCCACCCAAGACCACCAACTGTCCTCCAGACCTAACCATCCTTCCCAAGTGCTCCATATGCTTTGGCGTACCCAAGTGGTTGCCCAGGCCATTGTTGATCAAGATATCGAAGGTCTTGTTGGCCAACTTGCTGAGTGCCACATCGTTCGAACGACAGAGCGTTTGGCAGCCGGGTACCAGAGCCTCGATCACGGCGATCGCCTCTCTGCTAGGGTCGTAGAAGGTGAGGTACTCGGGTTTCACCAATCCTTCTTCTAGCAGCAGTGGGAACATGCCCTGCGTCACTGCGCCAGCAGCCTCGACAAGCACCCGAATCGGCTCGCCCTGCGGGACTCTACCCGACTCCCGCAGCCACTTGGCCACTTCTAGAGCAGCCGTGGCTACACCTTGGCCAGTGGGCACCGACGAGGGATTCGGCGTCTTGCCCGGCTGGCAGGTGGCCATACGAGAGTCAAGCCCGTAGTAGCGGAATGCCTGGGCAAGCCGAGTCCACCCTCCTCCCGTAACCACGTCCGGGGAGAGAGAATCCGGAGACAAAACCCCGAGCGGTAGTCGATAGCGGCTAGCCCAAGCAGCACAGCTCTCTACGCGTAGTCGGTTGGCAAACCCCACTCCAAGCACCATGGCCGGTGCCGAGAGTGCCATGGCCGAGGGATTGCTCAGCACCACGCGCTCGCCATCTCGGTCGACGAGGAGTAGGGCTCCCTTTTTGCCGGCGTGGAAGCCGGGCATACTGGGCAAAAACGACCTGGCCTTTGCTCTCATGGCCGTGGCCAAGAGCGAGGCTCTCTCGAACACCTCGGTCAAGGTGGCCTCTGGGCGCAGGCAATCGCCCCCGATTGCCACGCTCATGGGGCCGGCCGGCCCCTCGTTGGCCCGAACCAGGACGTAGTGGACAAACCCACCATTCATATTGGAGATTTCCTCGACGTCAGCCCCCTCGAACTCGCTCCCCCGAACCAACTCGAGGTAGGAGGTATTCACGGGGAGCGTGACCACGATGACTTGCCACACCTGGTTACGTTTACACAGCTTGATCAAGTCCTGGTCGGCACTCGTCCCTCTCAAGAAGGAACTCCACTCCATGGCGATAGGCGACACATTGCCGCCATCGTTCGGCGCGAATTGGCGAACCGTATCACGGTTCACCACCGAAACGAGCCCACCAATATCACTTGCTACTTCTCTCAAAACTTTCACGACAAACCTCACTCTTTAGCAACACCGTTGTTGCGAAATTGATACTAGCATAAATTGATAAAAAATCAAGAATAGAAAAAACAAAAAACAGCCTTTTAGCTGTTTTTTGATGATCCAAGCCGGACGTTATTCGCTATCCCTATAAAATAGGTGGATAACCGCAATCTCAATCCACGGATCGAGACGATATAGGTATTCCATAATAGCTAGTTTGTAGAATATGAATATTCGTCCAAATTTGCCAGGATCACTTTTAGTATATGCCTCTTGAAAAAGAGTGTCAAATGATTGGAATAAGGAATAATGAAAGAGTTAAGCAAAGTCATCCTGAGCGGAGTGAGTCCAAAGGACGAACGCAGTCGAAGGATCTCTTTGGACTACCACTGGGATCCTTCCTCGCCACGGCGAGTCAGGATGACTCTCAAAATCTACTCACTACCAACTACCCACAACCAACTACAAACTACTCAAAGCTCCCTTCAACTCCTCAATCTCCACCCCAAAAGAAATTCTTACAAACCCCTCTGCCCCAAACGGAGCTCCCGGAACCATGGCAATATTTTTTTCTTGCAAAACTTTTTTGCAAAATTCTACAGAGTTATTATTTTCTATGCCAAATTTTTGCAAAGATATAAAACTATACAAACCAGCTTGAGGTTTGTTTATTTCCGTAAAAAAATTATCTACAAAAAAATCTCTTCTTTTTTGCATTTCTTTTTTAAGCTCTTTAGTTATCTCTTCTGAATTTTGCAAAGCGGCTAAAGCGGCCCACTGACTTATGCTACTAGTTCCACTGGTAGTTTGACTTTGTAATTTTTTTAAGGCTTTTATCAATTCTATCTCCCCAAATACCAAACCAACTCGCCACCCCGTCATAGCAAAACTTTTGGAAGCACTTTGTATAATTACAACATTATTTTTGTGTTCGGCAAAACTTCCGGCCGAGGTAAATTTTTTATCATCATAAACTAATCCACTATAAACCTCGTCCGAAATAACTATTATATTTTTTTCTTTGGCAAATTTTAAAATTGCTTCCACTTCATTTTTTTCATAAAGCACTCCGGTAGGGTTGGCAGCATTGTTAAAAAGTAAAACTTTGGTTTTGTCTGTACAACTTTTTTCCAAATCTTCTATTTTAACTTTCCAATTATTTTTTTCTTGCGTTTCTACAATTCTAACTACTCCTTCATTTTTTTCTACCATAGTTGGATAAGACACCCAATATGGAGAAATTATTATAGCTTCGTTTCCCGGATCCAAAATGGCTTCTAGTGTCATAGCCAGAGCGTGTTTGCCGCCGCAGGTAACAATTGTTTCTTCTGTAGTAAAATTGGTTTGGTAATTTTTGTTTATCCACTCTGCGGCAGCAGTCCGTAATTCTGGAATCCCCAAAACTGGAGGATAGTGTGTTTTGCCATTTTTCATGGCTTTGGTGGCGGCGTTTATCACTACCTCTGGAGTTTCTACCATAGGTTCACCGGCAGCCAAGTTAAAAACTCGCTCCCCCATTTTTCTTTTTTCCAAAGCCAAGTTATTTATAGCCAAAGTAGCAGACTCTGCTAAATTTTTTATTTTGCTATTGAGTTTCATATTTTTAGATAATAGCACAAATCTTTTACCACTGCACCATTATACTTTGTAGCAAATATAATTGTGAATGGTGCCCGACTCGCTGTTGCGGTCGGGCAAATGACGAAGGTGAAAGATGAAAAATGTAGGCTTGGTTCAAGCGGCTTCGTCTTCGCTCGAGACCTCTCGACAGGGCTCGACCTCGAGCTGAGCCTCATTCCCCTTCTTTCCACAGTCCAGGCACTTGATCTCGGTAGGCACCCCCAGATCCGCAGATCCAACGATGCTGACCACGCAGCGCTTGTGCCCCTCGACCTGAAACGTATTCGACATAGGATTCCTCCTTCCTTTTTTGCAGGAGAAATTCTCCTTGCAGAATCCCCAGCAGACTTTAAACTATTTAAAATCTCTTGGCAACCCACAAACAAAAACACCCCTAGCCAAGGAGTGTTTTTGCAAAAAAACAAAACTACTCTCACTTGGCTAGTGGAAGCAAATAATAATATGTATAAGTATTTAAATTCATAATTTGTTTTAAATTTTTCCATTGTCTCTATACACTTTGTAAAAAAATGTATATAGGAATGGTGGTAATGGAATTGATCCTAGGTTGAGACTTGCTGCTACTGCAGATACCAGGGTCTATCGCCCCAAGCGAACGTGCTGCAGTCAGCGATAGGAAGAGGTTCTTCACTGTTGGTATCCCCCTTGGGCATAAGCTCGATATCGAGCCCGGTTGCGATAGCGTCGTGGGAACCACCTTGGGTAGCCGCCGCTTCGGCCGAATCGCTGATGAACTGAGTCATTGTAATTTTTCTAGTAGTCATTGTAACGAAGCCTTCCTGGTCATTGTTTTTTGCAGACAGAGCCTGCACCCAACCCAGCGACCTAACTGTGTCGGTAGCAACCAACAAATCTATTGGCTAATACCGACACAGTTTTTTCCATTACCATTTATTTTCTCCTTGTAAAAAGAACTCTGTAAATGCTTACAAGGCTTATAAGGCCTACGAGGCTTACCAGGCTTTTTAAACCTTGTAAGCCTTGTGGGCATTGCTAGCTTTGTAAGCTTCTATTAAACAAAACCACCCTATCTCTAGGGTGATTTACTTTTTTATAATGACTTTTTATTCTTCGCTTCCTCTGCATCCGCAGTTATCGCAGTTGCTTTCTTCTCCTTCGTCATTTTGTAAGTACATCACCCCAGTGGCCGGCACATATGTATGTGTCTTATAGACATTTGTCACATATGCAAAGGCAGCCAGTGTAGTCCATAGGCTTTTCACGCAACGACGAATTGTTAGAGAAATATTTTTCATATTAGTAAGTAGATTAGTATAGACGAAAGTTTGAGTCAAATTGGTTATCCACAGTAGGAAAGCCCGGGAGGCTAGAAAGGCTTACAATGCCTGGGAGGCTTACTAGGCTTTTTGGATTGATTTTATTAGCTTTTGGAGTAGATATCCCACTTCCTTACGTTTTTCATCTACAAATTTAAATTGTTCATCATTTATAAATTCAAGTTCTAGGGCAATTTCATAATAGCACCTAGTTTCGTTCAAAGATCCATTGGCAATATATAAAAATTTTAAAAAATCTTTATCTGTAGCTTTGCCCCTACCTTCAACTATGTTTGCTACCACCGAAACAACAGAACGCTTCATTTGGCTAGTTAAACCAAATATTTCCTCTTTTGGAAATAGTTTCGCCAGTCTATAAGTCAATGAAACCAATTCCATTGCTTTTTTCCAAACCAATAATTTTTGATAATCTTGCATACCCTCCTAGTTATTAAATAAAAACTCACAAAACGATTTGCCTTGTGAGCCTTGTTTGCTTCTTATGCCTTGCAAGCTTTGGTCTATTCCCTTTCCTCTCCAATATATACATGCATGTAGTCTGTTTTGTCGTAGTCATACAATTCTTCTTCGGAAAAAAATCTTGCTACTTCACTTTTGGCAGTTTCTACAGAGTCAGAAGCGTGGATTACATTGCAACCTACACTCATAGCCATGTCACCACGAATAGAACCTGCTTCGGCAGCTCTGGCTTTGGTAATACCGGTAATTAGACGAACTGTTTCTACTACGTCTAGTCCTTCCCAACATTGTACAATTGCTGGAGAACTCATCATAAATTCTTCAATCCCTGGGTAAAATGGCTTGTCGGCAATATGAGAATAATGATCACGCAAAATATCTTCTTGCAATTTTGTCATTTTGGTACCTACCAATTTTAGGCCTTTTTTCTCAAAACGACTAATAATTTCACCTACCAAACTACGTTGGATAGCATCTGGTTTGATAATAACCAAAGTTTTTTCGTGAAGTCCTTCAAAATTCATATTTTTAAAAAATTATCTCTATTAAGGTAAGTTTGGGAGGATTATAGGAAAATTGACGGAGATTGTCAAGCTTTCTTAAAAGGTTATATTACTATATTGCTATATGGCTAAATTGTTAATTTCTCATTTGTAAATTTAATCAGATGATTCAGTTCTCTTGGCAAATCATTAAGCTTTGATATTATGTGATTATACTCATTTTCTTCAATAATATTTCTAATCCAAGCTTTTTGTATCCAATCTTGGGATTCTTTGATAGAACCCATCGAGTACCTATAAAACTTAATCTTATCCTTTTTCCCATATCTACCAAAACCTTCTGCAATATTGGCCGATATAGAATCAATTGATCTGACTAGCTGATCTCCAATGGTTTTCTTAGAAAAATAGTCCCATTTTATAACAACCCTCCAAACATAATTAGAGAGATGAAAAGAAACCTTGTAAACATTTAGATCATTCAATTTTAAAAACTTCCCCTCCATATATTTTATATTTAATTAACAATATAGCAATTTAACAATATATTAAGTGTAGCCCATCACAGTATTAGAAAACATACCACTAAACAATCAATCTTTCTAAAAACGTTAAACGTCGATTAAGAAACTCCCCGGCCTCTTCTTTTTGGAAAAATGATCATCTTCGAATGGCTCATAAACTACGTCGTCTACACTGTCCGAAGGATCAGTAAATACCGTTCCGCCCTGTATAAAATGGTGGTCTAGTAAATCTTTGTCTATCTCTTCTATAAATATGCTCGGCCCTTGCAAAGCACTGTCGAAACTTCCAGTGAGAGAATAAGACAAATAGAGCTGCTTTTTGGCGCGAGTAATGGCCACATAAAAGAGTCTGCGCTCTTCCTCTATCCCTTTTTCTTCTTTTAGGGATCTGTCGCTAGGAAATTGGCCAGCCGCTACACTAAGTACAAACACAGCTTCCCACTCCAACCCCTTGGCTTGATGAATAGTAGACAAAATTAATTTTTCTTCGTCATCTGTCTCTACATCTTTGGTCTGTCCCGCAGTATAACTTTCTTGCAAACTAGCTTCGGCCAAAAATTTATTAAGGTCAGGTTGTCGCTCGGCAAAAATTGCTAGTTGTTCCAAATCTTGCAAACGTTCACGATAATCTGGGTATTCGGCTTCTAAGTAATCTTGGTACTTAGAATTAGTCACTGCTCTAATTAATTGGGCTGGATTTTTTTCTAATTCATTTTGCATTGCTTCGTAGACTTGCAAAAAATCATTCCAACCAATTTTGGCTCTGGCAGGTAATACTTCAGAAATACCATCTAAAAAATTGTCATCTCGAGGAGAGTCGTCAGACTCGACGAGAGATCTTTCTGTCTGACTACTTTGTTCTCGGAAAGATTTCTCGCCCTCTGGGCTCGAAATGACATCAAAACTCTTTATTTGACTGACAATCCTCTGAACACTGGCCGGCCCAATCCCAGTTTGCATGTTCAAAACTCGGCTCCAAGCGATCTCATCTTCTCTATTATTAAAAATTTTAAGATACGCCAATACATCTTTTATATGCGCCCGTTCAAAAAACCTTACGCCACCCCGAAATTCATACGGGATGTCTCGCTTGGTAAGTTCTACTTCGAGTGCTTGCGAATGAAAAGCTGCGCGAAACAAAACAGCAATTTTGTTTAATTCGACTCCTTCGTCTCGTAATTCCAAAATTCTTCCGGCCACAAATTGAGCTTCTTCTTGGTTATCGGCAAAAGCATGAACTTCTGGTTTGGTAAAATTTTCTATAACACTTTTTAATTCTTTTTTGTACTGACTCTCGTTATTTTCTATAACTTGGTTGGCTACATCTAAAATATCTGGAGTAGAACGATAGTTTGTTTGCAAACGAAAAACTTTGGCATCTTGATAATGCGATTCAAAGTCGAGAATGTTTTGAATGTCGGCGGCTCGAAAAGAATAAATACTCTGAGCATCGTCACCTACTACCAAAATATTGCGGTGATGCGAAGCAAACAATTTTACAATCGAAGCCTGAATCTTGTTAGTATCTTGGTACTCGTCTACCAGCACATATTGAAATTGCTCACTATATTTTTTTCTCACCCTTTCGGACTTCAAAAGTAACAAATAAGTGTTTACTAAAAGATCATCAAAATCCATAGCATTGGCCTCTTTTTTACGTTTGTCGTATTCGGCAGCAATTCTGCCAATAGTTTCGGAGAGATCCAGCCAGTTTGGGTATTTCATGTCTAGCACATCTACTATGGTAGTCTCGGCATTTCTGGCATAGCTAATAATAGAAAGCAAAACTTTGGCCGAAGGAAACCTACGCTCGGTTCTATTTACTCCTTCTTGTTTTAAACAAATTTTAATTAAATCTAAACTATCTTGACTATCTAGAATACTAAAATTATTTTTGTAACCAAGTAGTGGTGCATATTGCCGCAAAATTCTATAGCCAATGTGATGGAACGTCCCAGACCAACTTAAGTTCCCCCCCTGCGAAGGGGGGGCTAGGGGGGGTCTACGCTCAATAAGCTGACTTATCCTATCTTTCATCTCTTTGGCAGCTTTGTTGGTAAAAGTAACCAAAAGAATATTTTTGGGGGCAATACCCTTTTCTAGCAAATAAGCTACTCTGTAAGTAATAGCTCTGGTCTTGCCACTCCCTGCTCCAGCCAAAACCAAACACGGCCCATCGCCATGCTGAACCACATTCAATTGTTCTTTATTGAGCTCTTCTTCAAATCTAATCATATTGAAATTGCTTGCCACGGAAACGAACGAAGTGAGTTGTACATGGTTCTTTGTTAAGTTCTTTTTCAAAATTAATCATTTATTCGTCCCTAAATTTTGCATGAATTGAAGCTTCTATATCGGAAATTCTAGCACCAGTAAAAGTATGTAAAGGATTATTTTCTCTATATGCTTTGACATCTATAAAAACTTTAAACTCATATCCCTCGTCCGATGAACCTGTCAAAACACTATACCTAAAATCACATCCAGCAGCTGCAAGCACACTATCTAATCTACTTTTATTTTCCTCTCTAGCTTTTTCTTGGCTGGTACGAGGTCTAAGAGCTTCTCCCACTGCCAAAGTAGATTTTTCCTCATTGCCATTCTGGTTGCCATTACCAATATTTCTAGTTTCTTTAAGATCACCAGATCTTTCCCTTAATCTTTCCATGATATTTCCTACTTGACCTGTATTTACTGTTGTTTTCTCTCCATCTTTAAAATCATCTGGTTTTACAATATCCTCTGGATTAAATCCTCCATTTTCTCGTGAATTCATAAAAAATATAAATTAGTTTGTTGATACTAATAGAGTCTACCAAACCTTGAACAAAGCAGCAAAAAACGTTAATATCAAATCATAAAAATAAACTACTGCCTACACCCTACTCAATATTCCCTATTAAAATGTTTTTCGAAATAAAACACAAAGATAAAAAAACCAATGCCCGCACTGGGGTAATAAAAACTGATCACGGTGAAATCCAAACTCCGTGTTTTATGCCAGTGGGAACCAAGGCCACTGTAAAATCTCTTGATCCTAATGAATTGCAAGCTCTAGATGCGCAGATAATTCTCGGAAATACTTATCATTTGCATTTGCAACCAGGCGAAGACCTCGTTGCCAAGTTTGGAGGACTACACAAATTTATGGGCTGGGATGGTCCAATCTTGACTGACTCTGGTGGATTCCAAGTTTTCTCCCTCGGGAAACAAATGGAGATGAAAGAAAGAAAAAATCTCTCCCCCTACAAGGGGGAGATGGCCGAAGGCCAGAGGGGGTCATTCGAAGGGGAAAAACAAGCTTCAAACAACAGCAAACTCGTAAGCATAGATGAAAACGGAGTAGATTTTCGTAGTCATATCGATGGATCGAAACATAGATTCACTCCCAAATCTTCTATAGATATTCAGCACAAAATTGGAGCAGATATTATTATGGCTTTTGACGAATGTACTCCAGATAAGGCTGATGAGAAATACACTAAAGAAGCCCTAGAAAGAACCCACCGCTGGGCTATAGAGTCTATCGAAGCTCATAAAAAAAATAAAAAATATCATGGCTACAAACAATTCCTATTTGGTATTGTGCAGGGCGCCGGGCACAAGGACATGAGGATCGAGAGTGCCAAATTTATCTCCGAACAAAATTTCGATGGCATTGCCATTGGTGGTGAGAGCATAGGCTACAACATGGCCGCTACCAAAAAAATCTTAGACTGGGTTATGCCGCACATTCCAGAAGACAAACCTCACTACACCATGGGTCTAGGCCACTCGCCACTAGACCTGTTCGAGGTAGTCGAACGTGGGATTGATATGTTTGACTGTGTCTCGCCTACTCGCATCGCCCGCAACGGAACCTTGTATGTACGCCCTTATTCTCTCCCCCTTGTAGGGGGAGACGACACGAGCGTAGCGAGTGCGAGAGGGGGGCAACTCGGTAGACGAAAAAAATATACTATCAACATCCTAAACGCCAAATTCAAAACTGACAAAAAACCAATTGATAAAAAATGCGATTGCTATACTTGCCAGAATTTTTCTGCAGGCTATTTGCACCACCTTTTCAAAGCCGAAGAATTGCTGGCTTACAAACTAGGCACTATTCACAATCTTCATTTCCTAACCAAACTTATGGAAGAAATGCGCGAAGCTATAGAAAAAAACAAATTTTTAAACTTGAAAAAAAAGTGGATGTAATATATACTTTTTTTCAATCCTCTGCCGAGGTGACATTAGGCAAGTTAGGTCTTGTCTTTTTTTATTTAATAAAAATGCTAAAAAAGCCGAAAAGGCCTGAGATGCTTGATTTAAAAATTTAAGCCTCTCGAGCCTCTATAGCTTCTTCAGCCTCTCAACCTATGAAATACAAATACCTCGATCTCGTCACCGTAACTTTCGCCGTCGTTCTAATTCTATCCAATATCACTAGCATCAAAACCGTCGACCTTGGTTTTATGGCTTTTGATGGTGGCATGATTCTCTTCCCACTTGCCTACATTTTTGGCGATATCCTAACAGAAGTGTATGGCTATGCCCGTGCTCGTCGTGTGATCTGGATTGGTTTTACTATGAACTTGCTTATGGTACTTACTTTTGCTGCCGTTGGAGCGCTCCCAACTCATGCCGAATCTATTGTTTCTCACAGTGCTTTCTTGGGAGTCTTGGGCGTAGTGCCTCGCATTGTTTTGGCTAGTTTACTCGCCTACTTGGCTGGTGAATTTCTAAACTCTTATGTGCTGGCCAAAATGAAAGTAAAAATGAATGGAAAAAATTTTTGGGCACGTGCTATTGGTTCTACGGTAGTTGGTCAATTTGTAGATACTAGTATTTTTGTGTTGGTAGCCTTTGCCGGTATTTTGCCAAGTTCTGTTTTGTGGGCTATATGGATAGCTAACTATATTTTCAAAATTGGAGTAGAAGTAATACTTCTTCCAGCGACTTACGCTGTTGTAAACAAAATGAAAAAAGTAGAACACGAAGATTACTACGACAAAGATACGAATTTTAATCCTCTATCTTTACAAAATTAACACCACTTGATAATTTTAAGTGTGAAAGAAGGACCGCCAATGGCGAGTTCTGTACACTTCGAAAAGGGACGGGGTCCGAAAAAGACTCTACCCGCTTCCCAGGTAGCTGAAGTCGAGTTCCGCAAGGATGACGCCGAGCCGGACGCTGGCGAAGGCGAAGATGCCTCGACCGACGGCCATATATCACCCGAAGAGGGTGAGACCACTGGCTGATTTTCTCTGCCGGCCTCGCCACGACCGGAGGCGAAACAAACCTCGTCTCCGGTCGTCCCTACTTCAAAAACAAAACCGCTCCGACATAAATCGGAGCGGTTTTTAAAATCAAAATGATGAATCGAAAAAAACTATAACTCCTTATTACCCAAATTTTAGAGGGGAATTATCCACTTTTAAATCAGTGCAATCTTTTATTAATCTGTGGAATCAATGTTTTCTAATAAATAAACATCCCATCACCAAAACTAAAAAATCTATATCTTTCTTCTACTGCTTTATTATAAAAATCCAAAGTAAACTCCCTGTCCCCCACAAAAGCAGCTACCAACATTAGCAAGGTAGATTTTGGCAGGTGGAAATTGGTAATCATGGCGTCAATCACCCGAAACTCAAAACCAGGAGTGATGAAGAGGTTGATGTCTCCCACGTAGGGCCGGACAACCTCCCCCCTATCAGGGGGGACAAAGGGGGGTCTATCTGAATCCGGACCCCCTCCAGCTCCCCCTCTTAGGGGGAGAGAAAATTTCGCAATCCCCTCTAGCGTCCTCACCGTAGTCGTCCCCACGGCCACTACTCTCCTACCCTCACTCTTGGCCTTATTTATCTTCTCGGCAGTCTCACTGCTTAGCTCTACCCACTCGCTGTGCATAGTGTGGTCTTCAATTCGCTCAGACTTCACTGGTAAGAATGTCCCTAACCCCACATGTAGCGTCACCTCGGCAAATTCTACGCCCTTGGCTTTTAGCTTCTCAATTAATTCCGGAGTAAAGTGAAAGCCGGCTGTAGGGGCGGCTACCGAACCTTCTTTGTCTAGACTGGCATAACTGGTTTGGTACATCTCTAGCTCGTGCGGTTCGTCTTTTACATACGGCGGAATTGGAATGTGTCCATGTCTATTTGCTAGTTCACGAACTTTATCCGCATCATAATCAAACTGGATTAAGATAGTCCCATCTCTTTTCTTTACTACTACCTCGGCATCAAAACCACTGGCAAAATGAATCTTGGTGCCGGGTCTGGCATGCTTGCCTGGTTTGGCCAGTGCTTGCCATACACCATAGTTTTCCATGGGACGAACAAGAAAAATTTCCATTGGTTTTTTGTGATCTCTCAATTCTTCATTATTATCCGAAACCAGCTTACCAAGTAGTCTGGCTTTGAAAACTTTGGAATTATTCCACACTACTAGATCTCCTTTATTAAAATAATCTACAATATCAAAAAATTTTTTGTGTTCAATTTTTTTATTTTTTTTATCGACCAGCATTAACCTAGAATGGTCTCTTGGTTCCACACTTTTTTGAGCAATTAACTCTGTTGGTAAATTATAATCAAAATCTATTGTTTTCATAATTTTATTTAGCTACCATTATTACTCTATCACCATTTTCTACATCACCACCATTCCAATCGTGAATAGCATTCATAAGATCATCAAATTTATACTCAAAATTTTCTCCACGCCAGGTACCTGGATCATTGGTAATAAACGAATCTTTATTATAACCTTTTATAATCAAAGCATGGTATTCTGGCCCCTCTCCACTAAAATAAGGGTTGGGAAGCTTGTGACCATCGGCCACTACATATACCGGGTCGCCAGCTGCCAAAAATACTTTTATTTCTTCTACAGTTGGATCTTTTACAACAACTAATTTTTTATTTTTTATTTTTAGATTAACAAAATCTTCGGCCATTTTTTTAACTCTTTCGATCGAAATACTATCCCCCCATTCCAAACCATCTTGCCAATCTACCATTTTTATTATTTCGTCACGAGCAAATAACGGACTAACCCCGTAACCTTTGTAATAAGCATCTAGCATAAGTAGGGCAGCTTCTTCGCAAGCATCTTGCCAAGGCTGTTCCCAATTTTTCTCTGGTGCCTGGCTAGTAAATGGCACACCTAGATTGACTTTCTCTGGCAGTTCTTTAGCAGAAAGCGATTCTTCTTTCAGGCTTTCTTTTAAATTATTAGAGCTTTCAGCTCTTCGCTTTTCGTTTTCTGCCTTTTTTTTAACTTCTTTCTCAACAAATACACCAGTTTCAACAACTACATCATCTACAACCTTCTCAACCGCAAACACACTCCGCCACTGCCAAAAAATTCCCAAGACAAAAAAAGCCGAAAAAGCTAAGCAGAATAAATTAAAATTTTTGGGCTTAAACATAATTTTATTTTACAGCAAAATACTTTTCTATCAAAAAAAATGCCGAAGCACTTTTTTACTCTAAAAAACCTTTTTTGTCAACATAATCTAGCGTAGATATCTTTGTACATTGGCATTATGCTCGTCTAAATTTCTGCCGTATTTAACCACTCCATCAAAGGTGGTAAGAAAATACCAAAACTCATTTGGCTCTGGATAAACAGTTGCCATGATTGATTCTAAGCTTGGGTTAGAAATAGGTCCTGGGGGGAGCCCGGCATATTTGTATGTATTCCACTCGCTATCTATATCTCTCTCTTTGCTAGTTGTAAAAAAATCCCCATCTTTGTTGCCAGCTATATAATGCACGGTAGAGTCTGCCTGCAATCCCCAACCACTGTCATAACGGCGCCAAAACAAATCAGCAACTTTGGCTTTGTCTCTTTTGCCTCTTACTTCTCTTTCGACAATGCTTGCCATAGTTAATATTTCGTGAACACTTCTACCTGATTTCTTTATATCGGCATACATTTCTTCTGTAAACTGTTTGTCTCTTTCTTTTATTAGTTTTTCCAAAATTTCTTGGTAAGTCGCATTGGTAAAAATACGGTATGTATCTGGTGCCAAGTAACCTTCGTAGCTAATTCCAACCGGTTTATCTTTCAAAACTTTTAAATCCAAATTAGACAAAGCTTTTATTTTTGGGATAGTTGGTTTTTTGGCCGGCTCACCTAGCAGCGAATAAGTTTCTTTTTCTTTGGCAATATTTTCTTTGGCAAAGTAAGCTGCAATGTCGTGCAGACCCCAACCTGGAATTATTGTTATAGATCTTTCTTCTTGCTCGGCTCTTTGTTTTAGGGATTTGGCTACGTTGGCAATAGTTACTGGCGGATCTACTACAAAATTTCCAGCTTGTACTTGTCTATCTAATTTTTTAAAAGCAACGTATTTGCTAAATAAATTAGCATTTTTTATTACTCCTTGTTCTTCTAGCCTTATTGATAGTTCCGAAACAGACTCCCCTTTTTTTACTTCAAAATTTATTTGTTCTTCACTAGTACTATTTGAAAAAATACTAATATAAAAATAAAACGGTACTGCCAAAATTAGTACCAAAAATAACGCGCCAATTAATTTGTATAAATTTTGATTCATAAAATAATATAAAAACTAAGAACCAATAACTATTAGCCATTGGCTATTGGCCATGAACTATTTAAACACTTCCCAATTTTCTCTAGCCCATTCCAATCTATCTGGCACACCTACATCTATCCAATCTCTATCCGACTCGTAAACATACAAGTCTTTCATATGTGGAAAAACATCGTACTCAATACTAAAAGTATCCCTAGGTGGAAAATATTTTTTTACACTTTGATTAAAAATATAAATACCACCATTTTGGTAACCTGGTTTATGCAAACCTTCTTTTTCTTTAAAAGATTTTAGATGATAATCTGAATTGTATTCCAAAGTGCCATAACTTGCTACATCACTAGCATAACTGGCCAAAATAATTCCATCTGATTCTGGCTTTAGATAACTGGACATGTCTTTCAAATCAACTGTTGTCAAAATATCTCCATTCAAAATTATAGTTGGCTCGTTTTTGTTTTCTACAAATTCCATGGCGTGTTTGATAGCTCCACCTGTCCCCAATTTTTTGTCTTCTACAGCATAAATCATTTTTATACCATTTCTTTCTTCTCCAACTTCTTCTCGTAAAACTTCGGCCAAATGCCCAGCAGCTAGTACAACGGTAGTAACACCTGTACTTTTTAATTTTTCCAATTGCCAATCCAAAATTTTTCTGTCACCCACATCTAGCAATATCTTAGGGATGCTTTTGGTAATGTCTCCCAATCTGGTAGATAATCCCCCACAAAGAATAATAGCGTTCATAACGAATAATTAATAAATGGTAATCAATAAATAGTAGCACAAAAAAGCTAGAGAAGCTAAAGAGAATCCTCCTAGGATATCTCTAGGATAATGTACTCCTGTATAGACTCTGCCAACTGCCACCAAGCTAGCAAGAAAAAAGTAAGACACAAACCATATAGAAAAACCTCCATTAAAGAAAAAAAAGAAATAAGCCATTAAAAAAGAAAACATAGTATGGTCCGATGGAAAAGATTTCCAAGTAGCCAGTGTAGGGACCAAAGTTTTTATATTTGGTAATTCTCTAACCGGCCTTTTCTTTTTTAAAATAATTCCAAGTATAAGACTAATAATATAACTTAAAAAAAATACTCCAAAAATTGTTAGTAAAACTGTATATGAAAAAGTGGTTTCTGTATTTTTGTATGCCAATATTGATGTTACCCAACCAAAATATAACAACGGTACCAAAAGTATATAAATCAACCATCTAGCACAAAAAATCATAAACAAATCTAGCCAACGTCTTTTGCCAACCTGATTATTTATGCGTAAAAATAATTTGTGACTCCAACTTAACTTCATACTTATTTATTTCTGTCATTGCGACCGTCGCAATCTCTCATAATCTGTATTAGAGATTGCTACGTCACTGGGACCTCGTTCCTCGCAATGACTGACTTATAAATAACCTAAATAATCTAGGGCTTGATAACAGGTCGCCACTTCAAATACACATTCTATATTCCCTTCTGCCAAAAACTTTCTAAACTTTTCTATTGTCATAATTTCTATTTCAATATCTTCCTCTTCTTCCAAATTTTGCTCTTGTATCTTTTTGGCATCAATTGCCAAGTAACTATGCATAATCCCGCTATTATATTTGCCACGAGACAAAGCTCCTAAATGTACAAACTCTTTGGCAGTATAACCGGATTCTTCCAAAAGCTCTTTTTCGGCAGTGCTTCTATGTGTTTCTCCCGGATCAACAATCCCCCCAACCAAAGAAGCTAATCTTTTTTGATTGGCTGGAAAATATTCATGGACTACAACCACTTCTTTGTTTTCTGTTAGGGCAAACAAAATTATAAAATCTTTACCAATCCGAATTGTAAAATCTTTCTCTTTACCATGATGCGTAGACATTTTCCAATTTTCAATTCTAGAACCATGAGGCCCATCAAAAACTTCTTTTGTTTCTAGTAATTTCCAATCTTGTTTTTGCATATTTTTATAGTTAGTAGTTTATAGGTTGTAGTTAGTAGTAAATAAAAATCTACTCACTACAAACTACTAACTATAAACTTTCCTTAAGCTTTTTCAAAAAATTAAATAAACTATACTTCCAACTGTTCAAAATAATATCTCGCGCTTCTCCATAAGAAACCGGTATACCACCAAAACCCGCTTTGAACCTAGTAATCCCAGTCCACTTATGATTCACATTCCAACTGTAATTGTGGAAACTAGTTTCAATAATTTTGTTTCTTGTTTCTTGTTTCTTGTTCTTTGACGGGGCTACCCCCCAAAAATCATATTTTTCACAAGCAAGACTTTTGGCCAATTCAATTCCTCGCCATTGCAACAAATACGGCGCCATCAAATTTCTAAATTGGTTGCCAGAAGTCCCGTGCAAATAAGTAAAAGTTTTATCAAAATTAATAAAAATATTAGAAGCGATTGGTTTATCCTCAAAATAAGCTGTTAGTTGAAAACAATTTTCTAGTTCCAACATTTTTTCGTAATAATTTTTGTCGTGACTTTTGAATTGATCTCTCCCCGTTGTTTCTTGGTTTAGCTTCCAAAAATTTTCTATATTTTTTTCTTGTTTTACAATCACTCCTTTTTTTTCGGCCAAGCGAATATTATATCTGGTTTTGCTGTGCATTTCAGAAAGCAAAGTTTCATTGTCGCTTTTTAGGTTTAGTACCAAAGTATCCTGCGGCTGACGATTCTTAGTAGTGAGTAGTGAGTAGTTAGTAGTTAGTAGTTCTTTGTTTGGCTCTATTCTGACAAATGTAAAACCTTCATCTTTTAGAAAATCTAATATTGCCCCAAAAAATTCTTCTTCAAGATCTGGGACTCTTGCTGCATAAAAATAATTTATCCCTGGCAAAATTTTGTAAGAAAATCCTTGAATTTGTACTTTTACATCTTTATCCTCCAGAACCTGAATTCTAATTGGAGCAATTCCTACAGACTTTTGAAATTCTCCCCACTCCCAAGACTGCAAAAAAGAAGAGTTTTGCCCCGGAGTCTGTCCCCCCTCCCAAAGAGTTTTATTTTGACAAATTATAGCTTTCATAGCCTTTATCATAGCGAAATTTGCTCTCTATAGCAATTAGAGCTATAGGTCTTGATTTTTTTTATAAAATAAGCTATACTAAGCCCCATCGTAAATCAATCAACTTTTGATTTATGATTTTAAGCTTTTTACTTAACAGCTATGAGTACACCTACCCAAAGACACAGTCGTCATCGCAAAGGTTCTCGTCGTTCACATCATGCTCTAAAGCCAATCCAAGTTGCTTTTGATGCCGATGGCAACCCACATTTGCCTCATCATTCTACCCCAAAAACAGGCAAATACCGCGGTCGTACTGTAATCGACACTCTAAAAAGAGTTACCAAAAGAGCCAAGAAGAAATCTTAATCTCTTGGCTCTATAGAGCTAATTTATATGTCCAACAGACACCTAGCCCGTTCTATAGTAATGCAAACCCTCTACCAGTGGGATTTCAAAGGAAAACCAACCGCTGGAATACCGGCAATTGTAGAAGAAACAATTGCTGAATTTGGGATTGGTCTAGACGATGAAAACAAAAAATTCATTATAGAGACAATAGACAAAGTCTTGGACAAATTAGAAGAAATCGACAAAAAAATTACCGAGTACGCTCCCAAGTGGCCGATTGACTCTATGACTCTGGTAGACAGAAATATCTTAAGAGTCGGAGTTTACGAACTTTATCACAATGATCAAATCCCAGATAAAGTAGCTATCAATGAAGCAATTGAAGTTGCCAAAAGTTTTGGTGGCCAATCTAGTGGCAAATTTGTAAATGGAATTTTGGGAGCTATGTACAACGATATTGCTAAACAAGAAAAATAATTATTATTAATTACAGTCCCCCGCTTTTAGTACCTATATAGTATAAATATAGAGATACTGAAAATGGCTGACTGAAAAAATATGACTATACCAGCTTATACAGAAAAAAACTTTGCCAAGTTGGAAGAAAGAATCGGCATTGTGTTCAACAATAAAGATTTCCTTGTTCAAGCTTTGGTACACAGATCTTATCTAAACGAAAATAGAGACTTCCCTCTATCTCACAACGAACGCCTAGAATTTCTTGGCGATGCTGTTCTAGAATTGGTAGTAACAGAATATCTATTTGAAAATTATCTTAATCCAGAAGGTGAACTAACCAACTGGCGCGCAGCCTTGGTCAACGCCAAAATGTGTGCAGCGGTTAGCAATGAAATTGGTTTGGAAGAATATCTTTTTCTAAGCCACGGCGAATCCAAAGATGCCGGCACAAAAGCTAGAGAATATATCTTGGCCAATGTCATGGAATCGGTGATCGGAGCTATCTATCTAGACCAAGGTTGGGATATATCCAAACAATTTATTACTCGCTGGATTATTACCAAATTGCCAGAAGTTTTAGAAAAAGGTTTGTGGATGGATCCCAAATCTCGTTTTCAAGAAGCTTCTCAGGAAATTATTGGGATTACTCCAAACTACAAAGTCCTAAATGAAAGTGGCCCTGATCATGACAAAAAATTTGTGGTTGGAGTTTATCTAGACAAAGAAAAAATTGGTGAAGGTGAAGGTGGTAGCAAGCAAGAAGCCCAAGTAGCCGCTGCCGAAGCCGCCCTTAACAAAAAAGGTTGGAAAGGTCCAAAAGTGGAAATACTAAAGCGAACTCCAGAAGATCCAATTGGATAAGATATAGATGTTCGAATTACGAATTATACGAATGCGCGAATTTTTCAAATAGCAGAATTCGTAAATTCACAATATTCGTAATTTGTACATAATATATGGGTTGTTAGCTCAGTTGACAATATTTAATTAATCTAGGCGCCTATAGCTCAGTTGGTAGAGCAGTTGGCTCTTAACCAAACGGTCGGGGGTTCGAATCCCTCTGGGCGCACAAATATTGTCATATGGTAGAGCAGCCTCGACTCTTGTCGGAGGTGGTCGCAGGTTCGAACCCTGCACAACTCACTACTCTTTTCCTCCCCTATCAGGGGAGGTTAGGTGGGGTCAAATCGTCTACCAGACCCCCTCTAACTCCCCCTGATAGGGGGAGCATTTTTTTAAAAGCCCCTGTGGTGTAATGGATAACACAACGGTCTTCGGAACCGTTGATGTGGGTTCGATTCCTGCCGGGGGCACAAACAGAAAATCATTCATCGAGAGAACCATCCATGTGGGTTCTGACCCTACGGGTCATCAGCCGAAGGCTGGGATTCCCTCCGGAAGCACAAATAAAAAAACGCTTTATTTAAGCGTTTTTTTTTGCTTAAACAAAATTAATAAAAAACCTTGACAAATTCGCTAAAATAAGCTAATTTAGATTGTTCCACAAATTCAAATTTGTGGCCATTTGATGTTCTTTAAAATGTTTCAAATTTCTTATCTACCTGCGATTTGCGTAGGTGGCGAGAAATTTGAAACCACAACATTTTTGACTCTAAGGAGCAGTGGCTTTGAAGACAATCAGACATCCGAAGGCAGCAACCTTCAACCGCATGGGTATCTACGAAAACGCCAACACCTTCCGGCAGATCGAACGAAAAATCGCGCGACTCAAAAATCCAGAAGAGCGCATGGAAGCCTTCATGGTCTTCGCGCAAGCCTATCTCACTGTCATGCCCGTGGCACAAGCCAAGAGGGTATGGTCGGTTGAGACGCAGGCACCTCGAGGCTTTGCTACATTCCGGCTACACTCGCACCTGATCGATGGGGTCATCGAAACTGCGACTGGCGAGCTCCAAGTTTACCATTCGTTGTTCTGCGACAAGACTGAAGAGATAGACGTCGAAGCGCTCACCCCGTTCTTCTCAGTTGGAGGGGGAAGCACGCATGTACTTTTCACCAACGTCGAAATGATCCCAGAAGAGATCGACGGATTAGCTAAATCGATCTACGTAGTCTCGGGCAAAGATCTGAGCCGCCTGACGCGGGACAACCTCCGAGCGATTGGAGCTTGGATTGCCGGAAAGCAACCCAAAGTTGCCAAGACCCTCCGTAAGCCAATGCCACGCCAGCAAGAAGCCTGCGACAATGTGTGTGACCTGGTGGTGACACAAAACAAACCTCGGATGAAAATCATCATGCCCTGTGGCACGGGCAAAACTTCCACTCAGCTTTTTGTAGCCGAGCAACTCGGCGTCGAGAGCATCCTAGTTCTCGTGCCGTCACTTGCACTAGTTCGCCAAACTCTGCACGAGTGGCTCCAGCATACCAGCTGGCAGCGACCTAGTTTCCTATGCGTGTGTTCGGATCGAACTGTTGCAGAAGGTGTCCATGAATTCGAGATCGGACAAACCGAACTCGATTTCCCTGTAACCAACGAGGCAGCAGCGGTTTCTGCATTCCTTGCATCACAGACTCATGGGGTTAAGATTATTTTCACCACCTACCACTCGGCACCGATTGTGGCCGAGGGGATGGGTGGGAAGCACGTCTTTGAACTCGGCGTTTTTGACGAAGCACACAAGACAGCTACCCAGAAGGGCGGGCAATTCGCATTCGCGCTCGAAGACGAGAATCTACCAATCATCATTCGAACTTTCTGGACGGCAACCCCCAGACATTGGGATATACCCGACAGTAAGAAGGACGATGATGAAGCTAGACTCGTCTATTCGATGGACGATGAAGAAATCTACGGACCGACCGCGTACCAGATGAATTTCCGAGATGCAGTTGCCGAAGGCATTATCTGCGACTACGAAGTCGTTGTGTCGGTGGTGACAAGCGGGATGCTTGATAATATCGAGAAGGGCTTCGTAGACATGGGTGACGGGGTACGAGTCAAGGCGCGTGAGGCGGCCAACTGGATCTCACTAGCCAAGGCAATCGAGCGCCACGGCGTAGGCAAAGTGTTTTCCTTCCATGCCAACGTCGTCGATGCCCAGGCTTTCACTGGTGATGGACCACGTTCGGTGGCTCCCCATATCCCCAGCGACTTCACAGTCCACAATGTCAACGGCGATATGTCGACAGCAGTGCGCGAAGAAGAGATGCAAGGCTTCCGACATTCTGCGCGAGCAGTAATCTCGAACGCCCGATGTCTCACCGAGGGTGTGGACGTACCTACGGTCGATTTGGTCGCGTTTTTCACCAAAAAGCGTAGTCTCATCGACATTGTCCAAGCTACTGGCCGAGCCATGCGCCGAGCCAACGGCAAGAAAAAGGGCTATATTCTTGTGCCGCTATATGTGGAACAACACGAGGACGAATCCATCGAGGACGCTGTGCAGCGTGCAGACTTCCGCGAGGTTTGGGCTGTGCTCAACGCCATGCGCGAGCAAGACGAGGCCATGGCCCACAAAATCACTAGACTCCGCCAGGAGCGAGGTGAACGTGGGAGCAATGGAGACCAAGGCAAAGACCACGTCAACGATGCGGATATAGTCGACGTGATTGGAGCTGATGGGATCGACCTCGAGTTGCTGCGTAACGCGATCACAACACGATGCGTAGACAAGTTGACCTCGAGCTGGGATGAAATGTTTGGTCAATTGCTCGCCTACAAGGAGCAATATGGGGATTGCAACGTCCCCTTTGGGGATCCTGACAATTACTCTCTGAGCAGATGGATCAACTACCAAAGAGATCGTCACACTAGAGGTCTTCTACCTCGCGAACGCTATGTTGCTTTGTGCGATATTGGCCTGCGTTGGAAGTACCGAGACAAAAGGAGCTGGGAAGAATCATACGATATCCTTTCAGCATTCTTCAAGGCTAACGGTCACAGCAAGGTTACTAGGTTCTACGAAGACCAAACTCTTGCGACATGGGTAGCCCAACAAAGAGTAAGAAGAAGAAAAGGGAAACTTTCTAAGGAACGAGTACGCAAACTTGATCTCCTAAAGTTCGATTGGGGCAAAACCAAAAAGAGCTGGGATCAAAGATACCAAGAATTGCTTACTGGCCTAGAATCTAGTGGGAAACTAGACAACGGTTCAACAAGCTGGCTATCCCGACAGCGTAAACTGGCCAGGGATGGCAAACTCGCGAGAGACCGGCTACAAAAACTCAGATCAAAAAAACTAATCTAGATTTTGTCTGACTCTACTGTCGTAGCAAAATCAAGTTTTTTACCCGCAGAGACTCATTCATCACCCAACCAAGGAGAGCCGTTTCGCACAACAAAACGAAACGGCAAGATCAAAAAACCACCACATTACTGTGGTGGTTTTTTGATCTATTTTTTAAAACTCTACTCCCCCGAACCCAACAAAATCTCATCTCCCACTTCTACCACTCTCTCTCCAGAAATAACATCTGTGGCTTGCACCGAAACTTTTGAAGTTAGATTAGTTTGGCTAGGATTAGTGCCATTGATTACAATATCAAATTGCAAAGCAAGTACATCCAAACTCACTGGCATAGACTCGATTGTCCAAACCAATTTTTTATTTTCGTTATCATACTCAATCTCCCCGGCCGGAACATCTATTTTATTTTTGTCGACAGATACGTCACCGTAGATATCCGCCTCTATCCTTAGATCCGATAATTCATGAAATCTGTTGGTAAGTAACCAAGTCACAGTATGAACTTCTTTACCTTTCTTTTCTCCAATTTCATCCCTCACTTCAAACTCTGTATCCGAATTAAGCTTCATTTTAATTGGGTTCGAAGAGTATATTTTTGGTTCTCCTTCTAATTCATACTGCACTTCCAAGGTAGCTTCTATATTGGTAGTAGTAAATTTACTCAAATCAGTGTTTTCAAAAGATTTTATTGGTAGTGAAAAATCTATAATCAATTCTTCGCCAGGATCCAATTGGCGCAAATCCAGTATCTCCCCCCTATCCCAAGCTATTATACCTCGTCTAGTTTCATTATTTAGTTGTTCTCCTACAATATCTCCATCTGCTTCGTCCAAAATTTCCGACCAATTCAAAATACTTTTTTTGTTTGCCGAAGGTGCGTCAAAGACAGTTCTAACGCTTACTGATTTGAGCGGAGTGTCTCCAGCGTTTTTCAAAATAACACTACTGTTCAAAGTTTCTCCAGGCTCTACATTTAATTCTTTGGTAGCTCCGTTTATCACCAAATTAGCCGATAGATTAGTTTCCAAAAAATTAAATTCTACATCTTTCTCTGCGTATATATATGGTTCTATAGTTTTGTCAGCATCTTTCCAGCCAATCAATTTTACTTTTATCGAATTTGTTTTTTCATTAGTATCTTTGGCAAAAGAACCTGTTACTTTTAGATTAAATTCATCTTCTAGCTTTGCAATAGACCAAACAAAATCTTCAAATTGGTCACTCTCCAAACTGCTACTTTTTTTATTAAAAATATTATTATCTTCTATTTCTATAGCCAAATTTTCTATTGGCTCATCCAAAAGCAAATCAGCTGTGATATCTATTTCTACTTCACTACCTATTATCACTTCTTCTGGATGCTTTATTACAAAATCAATTGGTATTTCATCAAAACCAACTGCTACTGTATCTGCCTTTTGAAATTCTGAGCTAAAATTTTCCGGAGTATAATTTAAAAATGCTCGAAAAGATTGTTTTTGATCCAAGCTACCATACATACGACCAGAAATATCTATATAGCCACTGTCTTGCCCAGACAAGCTAGCCAAATCCCATTTATCATTGTTTTCTCCCGTTGGTTCTAAGCTACTTTTTGCAAAAACAAAACCTTCTGGATAATGTACCTGCAAAACTACATTTTTTAAGCTGGTATTTTGGGCATTGCGGTATCTAACTCTATAAGTTAATTCTTCGCCAACTACCACAGTTTCTTCTCCAGAGATAGACAATATTACATCTTCTTCGGAAAAAGAAGTTTCTGTTTGAAAAACAAAAAACACCACCCAAAAAACCACGGCCAAAAGTCCAATCGAACCAAACAATGTTAACAAAGCGGATAAGAACTTATTTCTTTTTCTTTTTTGAAAATGCTGCATATCTGGCATACTGCCATCGGCATTTTCGTATATTTCTGTAATTTTGTTATCTATTTTTTCCTTGTCTGTATTTTTTCTTTTTCCTTTTTTCTTTTTCTCTTTTACCACGCCATAGCTCGCCTCAGGACGAGCGACGGCGGGTTTCACCTCAGCAGACCCTTTAGCAGAGACGGATTCCACCACGCCAGAATCTTCATTAACCTTAGTTTCAGCTTCGTCTATAGAATTATAAGTAACGGCAGCAACTTTGTCTTCTTTATCTTCTATATCTTCCAAATTTTCTTCTTTGGTAATTTCTTTTTTTACAAAAACATGATCCTCTTCTAAAGCGACTTCTTTTTCATCTACAACCATTTCTTTTTCTATCTCTTCTGGTTTTTCATTTTTTTCTTTGGTCTTTTTTGTTTTGTTCTTATTACTTTTTGGCATAGATAAAATTAATAATTTTGTTTTTTCATTACTAAACCTACAATTAAATCCCTATCCAAGACGGTATCGTATTCGGCTCCATTTAAAGACAAGTCTATTTCTTCTTTTGATTTCCATACCGGGGACCATTCTTCTGGATATTTAATACTTATTTTTATATCACTATCCAAACCAGATTGCTTCTGCAAAACAAAACTATAACGAGAAGTTACGTCTTGTGTGTCTGGCAAGATAAGACTTTTCCATTTTTGGGTATTTTCTAGTGGAATCTCTTGCAAATTTAGTACAAAAGGTAACTTATAAGAAAAACTGATTTCACTAGTTTCTCCCGGTTGTGTAATTACCCAATTACCAAAAGCTGTTTTGCCAAACTCTTTGGTAATTCTAGTCCCACTTTCTTCGTCTATAGATAGTTCTTCTTCTAGTGTTTCTAAATGTGGATCTTCTTGATACCAAGCTTCTGGAACTTTGAAAGCATCTTCTGGAGGAAACACAAAACCATCGGCAGAAAGAAGTTCAGAACCTTCTGGGGTATAAACCCGAACATAGCTAATATTTTGTGATCCATAAAACTGTTCCCCAGGGGTACCGGTATGTGTTCTTCTAATAGTCACATTGTTTACAATTGAACCATCTTCCAAAACATTGGTTTGGTGTTCAATTTCTTGTTTTATTTTGGCATCACTTTTTTGTCCTTGAATGTTGGAGTGAACTACCATTAAATAATCTTGATTCTTATGAGTTGGAAAAATCTCTCCAGTCCAACCAAAACTTCTTAGTTCGTCTTGTACTTCTGTTTCATTTATAAAAATTTGTATATCTTTTTTTTCTGCAGCTTTGTGAAGAAGAGATAATAATCTAACTATATCCAACTTATCAGAATCTTTTACAATGTTAATTGATTCATCTAGTAATTCTCCAATAATCTCTTTTGGTTTATTTTTTTCTTTATCATAATTCAACTCTACTTCTTCTTGTAAATTTTGTAGAGCATTATTTTCATCCAAAGCACCCTCTCCTGTTTCTAGTGGTCCTACCACTGCCAAAAAATCTTCCAGCAAATTAGCATTGATAGAGATAACCCCGTCTACCGTGCTGCCACGACTATTTTCATAAAACCACTCCATTTTGCTAGCCGAAGCTGCAAAATCTGGAAACCAATTAGAATCTTGAAACTCCCAACGTTTATTTAAAAGTTGCAAAGGCAAGGGTGGTTTAACATATTCTGTTAGCTGCCCTTTTATATCGTAGGTTCCCCCACCAGGAACTTCTATATTTAGAATTTTACCTTTTTGCACATCCAAAATTGCAAAACTCCCCATAAACCCACCGGTTGGCCTTAACTCATGATTGTTTTGAAAAATCACCAGATATCTTTTAAAAGAATCATCACCAAAAATTGTGTTGAACACCGCCATCAAATCTGTTAAATCTTTCATGTCGTTTATAAAAGCCCCAAAAAGAATTTTAAAATCTGCAAAACTTTGTTGATATTTGCTTGGGATAGCTTTTGGGTCTACTTGATTCAAGCTAGACAAAGCTTCGTTATATTGTGGGATAGAACTTTTTAAATGCCTTTGTAAAATAGAAAACCTCTCGGTTATTGGTGATTCCTCTGCTTCTCTAGTTTCTTTTATTCCTTTTACCAAGTAGGTGTTGCCAAGTGCCAAGTGTTGTCCGGCTACCAATAGTTCTTGCCGACTGGTTACCTGATTACCAATAATTGGCAAAAACGAAGCTACAGATGTCAAAAGATGATATTCTTTTTCAACCAAAGAATTGGCCGTAGCAAAAGATTGTAAAGCTTTGGTAAGATCTGTTTCTGCTTGTGGTAAATTGGATTTGAGAGCGGCTACAGTAGAAGATTGCAAAGCCAAAAAAGCATTGGTACTCTCTGCCACGACTACGCCGTTTACGTCTTGCAAATGTTGTACATAGCCAATAGCTGGAAATGGGAGTGCCAAGATAACTGCCAAAGACAACGTAGCATAAGCCAATCTTTTTCTAGAAAAAATATTAACCTGTGGTTTGGAGATTTTTATCTTTGGTCTAGTTTTCTGTGGGAGTGGTTTAATTGCAACGGCAGAATCTGTTTTGTAAAAAAATTTAGACAATGGAGAACCTGCTTTGGCCAATGGTTTTTTGACGATTTTTTCTTTGTGTTTAAAAAGTCCTTTTTCTACAGCCACCATTTTTTCTTTCCACTCTTGCATTTTTTTGTTGTTTGCCGATTTTACAGCTTTGGCCAAATCTACTACTTGGTTAACTGCTATGTTTTTTACAGAACTTTCTTCGTATACTTCTACTTTTATAAAAGGATCTTCCAATACTTCTTTTTTTAAATTTACAACATGTGGAGATTTGTCTATTTCTGGCACAACCCGAACAACCACCGGTGGTTTGGTGGCTGGTATTTTTTTTGAATTTTGTTTTTGGTCACATGTTCTTTTGGTGTGCCCAGGACTACGACATAAAGAACATTTTCGCACAGATTTTTCTGGCATACAAAGTGTTTGTGATAGGCTTATTATATCACAAACAAATAAAAAAATCGCTTGTAAAAAGCGACCTTAATAACTTTTTAAATATTCTTTTCGTAGATATCTCTTGTTTGTTCTGCCAGTTTCTGCCATGAGTACCTTTTTAACTCTTTTTTACTAGCAAGTCTAAGGGTTCGACGGATATTTTCATCAGTCAACCCTTTGTAAATTACTTCGGCAATTTGAGACTGGTGATTGGGATCAAAATAAAGAACGGCCTCACCGAGAACTTCTGGCAGACAAGAATTACTAGAGGAAACTACCGGAACTCCATGTAGCATGGCTTCGAGTGGTGGCAAACCAAAACCTTCGTAAAAAGATGGAAATACATACAAATCAGCATTTTGGTAAAAAACAGACAGTTCTTTGTCGGGGACAAATCCAGTAAAAATAATAGATTCTTTATTTTTTATTTTTAATTCTTGCTTCTTCCAAAAAACATCTTTTTTGCCAACCAAAACCAGTTGATAATCTTCTCCATATTTTTCACAAAAAATTTGCCAAGCTCCTAATAAATTAGGTAAATTTTTGTGCGGATAAGCAGAACCAACATACAAAACATACGGTTTGTCGATATTATATTTTTTTAAAACTTGTTCCTTGTCTCTTGTTTCTTGTTCCTTAACAACAAATGGCGCCTGATAAGTTGTTGTCATTTTGTTTTTATCGACTCCCAAAGTTTTGGCCACATCGTGCTTGGTAAACTCGCTAGTTACCAAAATATGTTTGGCTCTCTTGGCCGCTAGCTTCAATACCAATCTATGTACTTGGTCTTTTATAAAAAATTTAATTGGTCCTAAGGTAGTTGCTTGTGGCCTAGAATAATGAAACATTATTAAATCGTGAATTGTAAGGACAAAAGGATCTGAATAAAAAATTGGAACATTCCAATGCGGAAAATGCATCAAGTCTACTTTTGCTTTTTTTATAATTCCAGGCATCTTCAACTGCTCTTGCCAAGAGTACCAAGGAACATTAATCTCCATTATCTCAAAACTAGATTTGTTTATATGTTTGTATGTTTCTATGTTTGTATTATTTGTAAACAAAACATACTGATGATTACCACCAGCATGTTCCAAATGTTTTACAAGTTGTGATATATACCGCCCAATTCCATACCCCTCCCCCATCATGCGAGCATCTATACCAATACGCATAACCAATATTATTTACTCCAAAAGTTATTATCTGTTGCTTGATTAGGCAAAGCTGCCCCCCAATTTTGATTTGGCATTTCACAAGAGCTGGAGAAATTCTTTCTTTCTCTGGTTTGGTTACTTACCCCCAAAAAAGGTCTATTATCACAAAATTCTTTTTTAAAATTTGGAGAAGGCTTGCTACAAAGCAGCCTAGTCACTCCATCTTCGAGAACATAATAATCTGTAGAAAATTCTGCTCCCACATCGTATCCTTGTCCATCATGACCAGGTGGATTTACTATCACAAGTTTACTATTCTTTTGGTATTTTATCCCTCCATAAACTTGCATATTAAGTGCAACAACTCCACCAGTTTCTGCATCTATTATATTAATAATATTACAAAATCTACCAGGGCAATCACCTTCTACAATCACATACTTATCTGCCAATCTACCACCAGAAGAAAATGTTTCAGCCAAATTAACATCTGTTTTGAAAGTTTCGACTCTTGCTAGTGGCCAAGTCCCCATATCCATATCTTTTGTTGGCGAGGAAAAATTGGTACCAACTTTAAAATCTGAAAATTTATAATTACAACTTTCTGTAGATTTTTTGGAATTATTTGTTATATGCGGGGCTGTATTGTTTGGTGCTTGTGAACTTTTATTGCAGCCATTGGCTCCAGCATAAATAAGCAAAAATACCAAAATAGCAACTGCCAAAAATTTACCAGCACAGCTTCCTCCAAAAGCATTTTGAACCATTTCTATTAAATAATTTTGATTTTCAGAAGGTTTTTTTTCATTGTTCATAGTAATATTTTTATTTATATATAATATCAATCAATATAATAGTGGTCAATTACTCTTTAAAAAAGAAAGAAACTCTTCAGATGTCTTGTCCCAGTCAAAATTTTTACTTCTATCAAAACCTTTTTTTATATAAAAATCTCTTAATTCTTTATCTTCCAACAAAGTTTCTATTGCTTGTGAGATTTCCGTAATATTATGAGGGTTAACCAAGCTAGCACTGTCGTCTACAAGCTGTGGCAGGGATGACAAATTTGAAGTAACCACCGGCAATCCAGAAGCCATGGCTTCCAAAACCGGGAATCCAAAGCCTTCGTAAAGACTTGGAAAAACAAACAAGCTAGATAGTTTGTAAACTAGTGGTTTGTCTTTTTCTTCTATATAATCCACATATTCTGCCCCTGGTATTTCGAAAATTAATTTCATTATTTCATTATATTTCCAACCTTTTGGACCGGCAATTATTAGCTTGTAATTTGTAGAATGTTTATTTTGATATTTTTCAAAGGCTTTTACAATAGCAATAATATTTTTTCTAGGCTCTAGTGTCCCCAAAAAAAAGATAAATTTATCTGGTAAATTATATTTTTCGCTTACAGCTTTCAATTGATCCGTAGAAAATTGAAAGTTAAAAACATTAGACAAACCCGGTGTCAAAATTTTTACTTTATTTTCTTCTAGTTTATACAAATCCAACAGATCACTTTTTGTACTATGCGACGGAACCAAAACCAAATCTGCTTTTTGACATTGTTTTTTGGGATTTAGCACTCTGTGCCAAAGTCTTCTCTTTTGGGTATAACAATCCCCCAAAAATTCAAAAGATAAATCATGAATTAATAAAATATGTTTTGTATTTTTTGATAGTGACGTAAAACTCAAATTTGGGCTAAACCAATAATCTATATTTTTAATTTTATTTTTAGATACTCTTCTTATAACCAACTTATCCAACTTTGGCCAGACAAAAACTTTGGTTAAAAAATTAAAAATTTTGTTTGGAAAATTTGTTTTCACAAAATGAATATTGTCCCCTTCCCAGTGAGGCAGATAATCTTCAAAATCTTTATAAGAATTAAAAAATAGATAATAGCTATTTGCCTTATCTATTTTAAAAAGTGCTGTCAAAAGTTCTTCTGTGTATCTGGCTACCCCAGTTTTTTTGGAAGAAAGCAAGCATCTAATATCTACTCCAATATTCATAGTATTACCACAGCATTTTGTTTCTAAGTGGGATCCTACATTGGTTTAAACCTCTTTGAAATTCTTCGTATCTGTCTTCCACATATTTTTTTACTCTGTCTTTAAACAATTCCGAACCAAATCTTTCAGCATGCTTTTTTATTGTTTGGCTATCCCAATTTAGACTATCAAAGTCCAAAATAGTATCAAGCAATGATTCCCAAGTTTGATCTTTGAAAAAAAGTCCGGTTACATTTGGGATAACTGTCTCGGTGACTCCCCCGACCGGATAGGCGATCACCGGTCTACCACTAGCCATAGATTCTATTGGTGTAATACCCAAATCTTCTATCTGCGGGTGAATAAAAGCTTTGGCTTTGGCCAAAAGATCGGATTTTGCTTCATCACTAATTCTACCCAAAAATTCGATATTATCTTTGGCCATAGCTTTTAACTCTGCAAATTCCGGTCCATCCCCAAAAATCTTTAGTGGCCAACCAAGACGGTTGAAAACATGAATTACCAAATCTGTACGTTTGTATGGCACTAGTCTGCCACCAGTTACAAAATAATTCCCAACCTCTTCGGCAACTTTGAAATTGTGAGTATCTACCGGCGGATAGATAATGTCGCTATCTCGACGATAATATTTGTTAATTCTATGACGAACAGTATCGGAATTGGCAATAAAATGATCGACTCTATCCACGCTCATTTTGTCCCACAATCTCATATGATGAATTATCCTAGGCAAGAGCGCCTTAACAGCCGAATTATATTTTAAGTCAGCAATATATTCGTGAGTATCTGTCCAAAGATATCTGGTGGGAGTATGGCAGTATGAAATATGCAATGTCTCGGGTCTAGTCAAAACTCCTTTGGCAAAAGCGCTGGTAGACGATAACACCACATCAAATTCGTGCAAATTGTGTCTTTCGGTAGCCATGGGCATAAGTGGGAGTAGCCATTGGTATCTTTTTTTAGCAAAAGGAAATTTGGCAATAAATGATTCTTTGATCTTGGCTTTATCAAAACCTTTTATCTTTTCTCTATCATGAAACAAAACAAAAATAGGCGCTTCTGGCCACATCTCGTGAAACGCTTGCAAAACTCTTTCTGCTCCCCCATCTTGAGCTAGATAATCATGAACTAGAGCAATTTTCATAAGTTTGAGTACCAAACAGACTAAGTAATAAGCTTACTGCTTAGTCTGCTTAATTTGCTTATAAGGCTTTACGTTTTCTAAATAATATAAAAGGTGTTTTTAGGAAAATGATTATATCCAACAGTAAGCTCCATTTTTCTATATAAAACACATCCAATCTTATTTCTTCGTCAAAAGACAAATCACTCCTACCGGAAATTTGGGCAAGACCAGTAATACCCGGTTTGATTGTTAAGACATGTTTGTGATCTTTTTCGTATTGTTCTACTTCTCTCGGTTGGTGTGGTCTAGGCCCTACTATACTCATAGAACCAAAAAGAACATTAAAAAATTGCGGCAATTCGTCCAAACTACTACGACGCAAAAATTTACCAAATTTGGTAACTCTTGGATCGTCTTTGATCTTATAAATTGGTCCAACTCGCACGCTTTGTTTTTTTATAAGTTCTTTTTCTCTCTTTTCAGCGTGAACTCCTCTTTCGCCAAATTGTTCACCTGTACAATCTTTTTTGTACATAGAACGAAACTTCCAAGCAAAAAATTTGTTACCTCGAATACCAACTCTTTTATTTTTGTAAATTACAGGGGAACCAGTTTCTACCAAAATTCCAATCCCTACCAAAAGCATAATTGGACTAAAAATAATTATCATAAACGTGCTCGCTATGATATCGAATATCCTCTTTATTATTCTTCCCCAACCTTCTAGAGGTGTCCGTTTCAATTCTACCACAGGAATTCCGGCAAGTGGGTGAACTGTCATATTGGTAGAAAAAGTATC
Organism: uncultured Gammaproteobacteria bacterium; assembly: GCA_964345045.1. Lineage (GTDB taxonomy): Bacteria > Patescibacteriota > Patescibacteriia > Magasanikbacterales > UBA922 > XYB1-40-15. The sequence continues at coordinate 69,461 of CAYFPM010000001.1, read as the reverse complement.
AAAAAGATCGGCAGAATATTTGAAAGTTATATGATTATCATTGCAAAATTCAATTGCTTCCAAAGTTTCGTCCTCGTGAGCTCTAGGATTGGTAAAAATAATTTCATCGGGTTTTTTCTTTTTTAAATCTTTTTTAGTATTTTTGTCAAAATGTACATATTGGCCAATTACTATATAGCCTAATTCTTTTCTTTGCTTTAATGTTTTTATAATTTCTTCGGCAGCTCCATGGTGGCCAATAATAGCCACTCCCCTAGAACCAATCCCTTTGCGATACAAAATCGCTTTTATACCTCTTATAATTAATCTGCCTAAAGTAATGTAAAGTAAAGAAAAAGCCCAAGTTCCTGCAGCCAAAAATCTAGAATCAAATAATTGTTGTGTAAACATGATATAAAGAGCTACTACAGAAAGACCAGCCGAACAAGCCAAAAATACTCGGCCTATAGTATTCATAAGTTTACGATTTGGATCTACCGAATAAAGCCCGGCCAAAGCAAAAACTACCAACCAAACTACTGCTACTGGCATGATAATTTCTATAAAATTAGTTACTGAAATATCAAAAAGAACCGGTTTTAGCGCAATTGCCCAGTTTGTATAACGCAAGTAATAAGCCGAAACTCCAGAGAGTATCAAAAGCAAAAAGTCCAAAGGGACTTGCAACATCATGATAATTAATTCTGATCTTTTCATAGGAATATTAGTTATAATATAGCCAAAAAAAGGCGTTTAGTCAATCCTTTGACGTGGGACTATTATTCCAAAATAACGCTTAATTCAACGCCTAAAACTAAAATTATCAAAAACAAATATAATAAAAAACAGAGCTACACACTCTATAATTATATAAAAAATAGATTGATTATTTGGTAGGGCATTGCACTCGCAACACCCTACTCAAGTAAGAAAATCTTACTGTTAATGCTCTCCTATATGGCAGGATCCTGTCCCTTTGGAAGCTTCGTGCCAGTGTCCACCACAAAGCTCGCAATCCCCCTCGCTTAGTTCGCACCTACTTTCGGGTTCCGTATGCTTATGTTCGTCGTGATCTCCTTCAAGAAATGCAGATGTAAAACCTACCCCAAAATCTCCTCGTGCAAACTTGTCATTTGCGGCTACGCTGATGTGGGCTGTAAAAAAGCCTATTCGTCCAGCAAGCATAATAGCCGGTCCTGCTCCAAGATCTGATCCAAAAATACCAACCCCCACGCCAAAGTTCTCACCCATAATGCCAGTGACAAGCAGCCCCGCAGGAGAATTGCCTTGTTTGTCTGATTGACTTGGGTTAGAGATTTCGACTGTCACAGTAGTTCCAGACTCGTCAACTTCAACTTCGGTTTGAGGGTCTTCCTCTTCTTCGGCAGGGTGAGGGGACTCTAGCAGACCCCAAACAAAAAACGCCAGCTCCGGAGTGATAGAGGCTCGAAGTGTTAGGCCTATTTGGTAGGCAAAATGGAATCCCACATGTTGGTTTGGGATACCCAGTCCCAGAGAGAATTGACCAAAAGCACAAAATCTCTGGTAGCAACTTCCTACAACAGCCCCCCCGTAGAGACGAAAATCTCGATCAACCGTCAAGACAAGCTTGTCACCATCGGGGATATCTTCGGCATGAGGAGCTCCGGCACTCACATCGCCATGCCATTCTAGGATCCCGGATAGCAAAAGAGTCAATTCGTCTTTTTCTTTGTGATCGGTTGCAGATCCATGGTACATGCAGGCTTCTACAGGAGATACCTGGCACATCCCAAAGAAAAGAACACAGATTGGGACAAACAATTTATGATGTCTCACGATTCCACCCTAATGCAAATGAGTTGCATTGTCAAGACCCCCTATCCTTTAGAAGACTTCCCCCTTATAATTTAGCCAAAAAACAACTCATTTACCTTGACAATCCGCCATTTTTATGCTATATTTTCTTGGTCTTGTTCTTTGTAGGTGATCGCTCCGACGTCACGTCGGAGAGGAAAGTCCGAACTCTGACCAATGCTTCCGACGCGGAGCGTCGGTCCTGGTAGTGGGTAACACCCACCCTCTATGCTGCGAGGTATAGAGCGGGATAGTGCCGCAGAGACTATACTAACCAATGCTTCGCATTGGAAATTCCAAATCAAAAATTTCAAGTTACAAATTTGTCTCTTGAAACTTGATTATTGGAGCTTCCGATGCGGAGCGTCGGTGAAAGGTGAAAAGTGTATGGAAGTTTTTGTTCAATTGGCAAAAGCTACTATACTCCTCTGGTGGTGACACCAGAGCGTGGTAAACCCTACCTAGAGAAAGAGCAGCGCCAATGCTTCGCATTGGTGATAAGTTAGCTCGTTATGATCAGTACAGCAATGTACTGGCTAGAGAAATGATCATCACTCAGCTTGCCTGAGTACAAAATTCGGCTTATCACAAAAAACAAGACAACAAAAAATTCGACTAATTAAGTCGAATTTTTTTGTTTGACCAATTGTGCTCAGGAGAGGATTTTCACGTCGCGTCTTCGCGCTCCTGGAGAACTTTCCAGTTCTCCATCTCTCCACAGTATGTAGGGGGTTCCTCCCCCTACCACCCCCAGGTTCTGCTTCCTCCCTTTACACAAAAAAAACGCCTATCGGCGTTTCCTTTTGTGCTCAGGAGAGGATTTGAACCTCCACCGAGAAAAGCCTCGACTAGCCCCTCAAGCTAGCGCGTCTACCAATTCCGCCACCTGAGCATTATTTTAAAAACTTCTATCTTTCCCTACAATCATCTCTATTCTTTTTCTAGCCAATTTTATTACAATCTTTGTCTCTTTGCTAGTGTCCCCGTCTGCCTTTACTACAAATGGAGTTGGACTACTTATAATCATTTCTTGAAAAGGGAAAACACTTGGTTCTTCGAATTTTTCCTTTATAATTCCTTTGCCAGCTACTGGTCGCAAAAAAGCTTCTAGTTTGCCATCTTGCGGGTGAACAACAAATTTACTCTTTCGAGTATCCTTCCAAACAAACGGTTGCAAATTACAAACCACCAATTCCATTTTTTTATTTCTACCCGAAACTTTAAATTTTTCGTCGTATTCTATGGTAATCGGACTAGAGGGAATATGAAGTTGAGAAATAAAATATCTATTTCGATTGCTTATCCAACCAATATCCAATTTTACTTTTCTTCTTCTAGACAAAACTTCGCAAGCTTCTACCCCAACCGGGATCCCCAACACATCACAGATAGTATTGTTTGGTCCTACCGGCAAAAAACCAAACAAAGTTTGACAAGTAGCCGCTCTAGAAAGAATTCTTCCAAAAGTATTGTCGTCCCCTACCAAAATTATGGCTGTAGCACCTTTTTTGATTTCTTCTTCTATTATTGATTTAGGGTTGCTAAAATTTCGAAGTCGCAATATCTTACCAGCTATCCCAAAATCAGTCAACCGGGTTTCCATAGACTTTATCAAAGTATCGTACTTTTTTTGCTCCAAAAATTTATCGTACAAATAAACGTACATAAACAATAAAGGCTTACAATGCATAAAAAGCTTACAAAGCTTAAGAGGTTAGTTTGCCCATAAGCTGTGTAAGCCTCTATAGCTATGTAAGCCTCACTTTATTCTTTTTTATCTTCGTCTCCTTTACTTGATTTTCTTATAATACTTTTTTTACTGGCAGCACCTTCTATTTCAATCCCTTTCATGTTTACTTTGCCATGTATTTTTGCCCCGGCTTCTACTACCAATACTTTGCAGTCTATATCTCCGGCAATTTGGGCAGAAGCAGTTACTTCTAATCTGTCTGCTACTTTTACATTACCTTTTATAGAACCAGAAATTATAGCACTACCAGCCTTTACATTGGCCAATATTTTGGAGCCGGTTTCGGCAGTCAAAAGTTTGCTGGTTTTTACACTACCGGACACAATCCCTTTTACCAATATATTCCCCTCGGAGGCAAAATCCCCCTCTACATGAACAGACGGGCCTACAACAGTCTCTACATCATCGGTTCCCTCGTTATAATTATTTTGAGAAAGCGCAATGTCTGGTGATGGTTTTTGAAACATATACAAAATTTAATTAGGAACTAAGCTATATTACTACAAAAGTATAATCCTTTCAAATATGGACTATTCTGCCTCCATTTGTAATTCAGCAGGTCTATCCCCTTGTTCTATTGGGATTGTAAAACCAAATTCCGAACCTTTGCCAAGCCCCGGGCTTTTGGCCCAGACTTTTCCGCTATGAGCATCTATAAACATTTTGCAAACGTATATACCCAAACCGGTTCCGTTTACATTGGTATTTTTTACATTTTCTCCTCTGTAAAATTTTTGGAAAAAATTAGCTCCATCGGCTTTTTTGAAACCAATACCATCGTCTACCACTCTTACAGTTACGTCGACACCATCATGTTCCAAAAACACTTTAACAACACCTTCTGTACTATATTTTATCGCATTGTCTACAAAGTTAAATACAACATGTCTAATTTTTTCTTCGTCCATAAATATAGAACATTCATCTTCTTTTTTCCATTCTATTTGCATATCTTTTTCTTCGGCTTTTTCTTGTAATTCTTTTACAGCTCCGTCTATGGTTTCTGCCAAATCATTGTATTCAAAAATATATTTGGTTCTACCTTGTTCTATACGACTAATATTTAGAAAATCATCTACCAATTTTACCAACCTTTCATTACTACTATCTATATCTCCTAAAATCTTTTTCATTTTTCGTGTTGGTTTACCATAAGCTCCATCGGAAATAAGTTCTATATATCCTTTTATAATAGACAACGGTGTGCGTAATTGATGAGAAGCAATCGATAAAAATTCTGTTTTTTGTTTGTCTAATTTTAACAGTCTTAAATTGGCTTTTTCCAAAGATTCGGCCAATTCGGTTACCTCTCTTCGGCGTTCCACTTCTTTGGCTACACTTCGTATGGTCAAGTAAGAAATCACCATAACAGCAAAAAGCAACAAAGCATTAACTGCAAATTCTACTGGCGAACCGGACAAAATGAACTGGAAGAATAAAAATAAATTTAACAGGAGAATAAAAGATTCTGTTGCCAATACTTTTATATTCAATAGTTTGTGTTTTAAGATAGCGTAGGTAGTAAAAGCAGCTACCAATGTAGAAAAGAATTGACCTATCCAGTTTAGCTCAAAATACCCAAACCAAGGTAAAATTAAGTTGGTGGTCATAGCCAAATTGGCTGCCACAAAATAGCCAGTCAAAATAGTCGCGATCTGTTTGTGCAATACTCCACTGGCTTTGCGCATTTTGCGAAAAAGAGTAACAAAACCAGCCAAAAAGTATAGGGATATATGATTTACATATACAAAATACAGTGGCCCCCACAAAATTACATCTTCGGCATCTTTTACTATTTGGACTCCTCGAATCATCCAGGTCGGATGTAAAATTATAGAAATGATTGCTAAGTTTTCTAAAACTATAAATAACTGAAGCCAAAGTGGTATTTTTTTATTCTCCGGGAAAACCAGTGTAAAAAAGAAAAAACTGGTCGAAGTAAACGAAGCCATTATATATAACAATCTTGCCCAAAGTAATACTTCTCCAAAAAAATGCGCCCGATAAAAAGTCATGGGGAGCACCCAACCGGCAATTGCTAAAATTGCAATGGAGTAGGCTTTGCCTCCAGGAGTTTTTCTACCATAACGAAACAATATCCAAAGCAACAAAGCATGAATGGCTAATGAAACGAAAACAATTATGTTACGAAAATCAAATTCAAACATATTTTTGTTGTATATTATACAACATTTTTGTTTTTAATTCTAAAAATAAAAAAACACCATCTTGTAATGGAGTTTTGTGGAGAAGCGAAGATTTTTGAGAATCAACGCTTCTCGACAAAAAAAGATCAATTAAGAAGTTAGGAAAACAACGAGTCATGAATCACCGGTATGCTCGGCCAGCCTGGCTTGGAAACCAAGTTCGCGCGCCGCTTCGTTGAAGGCGTGCTGCCTATCGTAATCACCAGGATTTGGTTCTTTGGGACACGCAGATACTTCGTGTCCCTCTGCTACCACCAAGGCTTCGATCAAGCAACCCGGAACGTCATCACCCCGGAAGTTGGGGAGACGCGGTAAGATCCGTACTTTACCACCAGTCGAAGTCGTAAGCTTGAGATACTTGACCCCAGCATCTTCCAGATGCCCACGCACGATTTCACCCATGCAGGGATGGGTGTCGTCGCCAAGGATTGCTCCTCGACGCAAGTTATCAACCACACCGTCAATGTCGTCTCCACTAGCTGTGAGGACGATCACCACATCGGCTCTTCCCAACTCGGAGGGATCTGCGGTGAAAGCAATGTTGATCGGGGTATCCGGCACGCTGTTGGTAGGGCCTTTGGTGTACCGAGGGTCGTAGGCAACAACCCGCCCAAAAATGTTCGACAAGTCGAACACCACGAACCGGCCGGTATAGCCAGCGCCCCCAAGAACAGCGATGGTCAGATTCTTTGGATCGCTCCCATACTCTCTGGCCAAGGCTCGGGAGCCTTCGATGAGGGCAAAACGGGTGCCACGGGTGCCTTGGACAAACGGCTGCTTTAGTTTGCCGCCAGCTTTGTGTACCAAGCTAGGCAGCTGCCCAGCCAAGGCCACCGGTCCCGAATTGGGGAACAGCTTGCGGTAATAGCCCAAAAGGCCAACCGCCAAAGCGGGAGATTCGCGCAGTTTGTTGACGTCATTGAAGGTGGCCATCACGCGGCCACTGCGACCACGAAACTTCATGAGTGCAATGGGGAAGACATCCGGAAGGATCTCCTCGGCCCAAGCAGGGAAGTAGGCCCGCTTGTCACGCTCGGTGCCGTACACGAAGAAGACGAAGGGGATCCTCTTTCGATGCCCCCAAACTCCTTGGTATAGTTTCCAGGCGAATACCAACACGAGAGTGAAAAGCTGACGAAGTGGCTTCGTTAGCTGAAGCATGATCCGCCGCCACGTAGGACGACGAGGCTTTCTTCGAGACGTCGCGTTCACCGCGTTGACGGCAGTAGTTGCCGGTGATGCTCTCTGTTGCATCGGTTTTTCCTTTCTCTTTTTTTTCTAAAAAAGTAAAAAGAACGAAATTTTGGTACATCCAACATACCTTTAAAAACCCTTTCTGTCAATTTTAATAAAATAAAAAATAGACGTTTAGTCTACTTTTATTCTTGTAAAAAGTTTAATAAAAAATATTGTTTACATCTTTTTATCACGAAATCTTCCAAAATTTATATCCAAAGCCTTGTATACTTTTTGCAATTTTTCTGGGTGGAGTTCTCCTTTTTTGGCTACCATTCCTCTTCTATCCATAGTAATAACTTTGTGCAATTGGCAAATAGCATCTTTGCCCAAACCAGTTTCACTTTTGTCCAAAAAAACTTCATTGGCAAATACTTCGTGTTCTTTTTTGTGTGGCACCAAAAGCGCGCACACAATAGTAGGCAAACCATCATTAAGAAGATTATCTTGTAGTACCACCACAGGTTTTTCGGTATTGTCTGGCTCTTCGTGCAAAAAAATATCGCCTCTACGAATGGCCCCACAATACATATTGTCCAAATCAAATTCCATATTATCTCTTAATTTAAAAAATAATAATCCAACAATCTAAATAATTATTGTCTATTTTGGCTAACTTTTCTTAATTCTTTTTCAATGTCTTCTACTTCTTGCTTGTGTTTGTAATCCAAAATACATTTGGCTACAAACTCACTACGTCTCCCATGTGGAAAAGCTTTGCGAAAATAAGTAGCAACACTTTTTGGTAACTTTAATGTTACTCTTTCTATTGGTTCTTTATTAACTTTTGGCATAAGCAATCCTTATACTAGTAGTAAATTATTTAAACACCTCTAATAAAAAATACTTCTACATTTTTTCTACCGCTTCAATTCCAAGTAATTTTAATCCTTCTGCCATTACGATTTCTACTTTTTCTATTAATTTAATTCTAAAAATTTTAATATTTTCACTCTCTGCATCTAGCACAGAACAATTTGCATAAAAAGTATTAAAACTTTGTGCCAGTTCAAACAAATACTTAGCTATCTTCGAAGGATCATATTCTTGTGCTGCTAGTTTTGTCACTTCTGGGAAATTACTCAATTTAAGTATAACTTGTTTCTCCGACTCTGATATTTCAATATTGTAATCGCTTTTCGCTGTTAGCTTTCCGCTGTTAGCCTTTTTCAAAATACTTTTAATCCTAGCGACAATATAAAGCAAATATGGGCCGCTATCCCCGTCTAGTCTAACAGATTCATCCAAATCGAATTTAATATCATTTTTCACTCCAGTTTTCAAAAAGGCATATTTGGTAGCAGCCATTCCTACTTTTTCTACTACTTCCTGTTTTTCCTCTATTTCTCTTGCTCCCATTATACTAGCAACTTTTTTTTCTACCTCATCGAGCAGCCATTCGCCCAGCACCACGTTTCCGGTTCTAGAACTCATTTTGCCATGCTTCAAATCTACCCAACCATAGTTGAGATGTTCTTCTTTTCCCTTGCTTTCTGGCAAAGTAAATTCCAAAGCTTTAAAAACAACTCTAAAATAATCTGTCTGTTCTTTGCCGACTACGTGAATAATTTTGTCTGGATTTTTTTCTTTGAATTGTAATTCTGCTAGCCCCAAATCTTTGGCTTCGTAAGTTGGGTAGCCTTTGCCAGTGATGAATACGCGATCGTGTAAGCCGTACTCACTGCCAGGGAATATGATCGCTCCTTCACTTTCTTTGAAAACTCCTTTGCCTACAAACTCTTTTACAATCTCTATCCCCCGGGCAAAAACCTCGGACTCAAAATAAAGTCTGCCAAAATGAGAGCCAACTCTTTTGTAAATAGAATCAAAATATTCCAAACTCCAACCACGAGTTAATTGGTAGATTTCTTTTATATTTTCATTTTGCTCGTAAATGTCTGTATTAAGATCGCGAACAATTTCTTTTACTTCTTCACTTTCTTCAAACGCCTTAGACCCTTTGGCATACACCTCCCCAATCATCTTTATTCTTTCTTCAAGAGACTTATCACTCAATTTTAATAAATTCTGAAATCCTAAATCTGAAATCTGAAATCCGTAAAGACACTTGGCAATATGCATACCAACATCGCCTTGATAATTGGCTCGGATTACTTCGTAACCAGCATTCTCAAGAATCCTCACGACACTCTCACCAGTGATAATATTTCGCAAATGCCCAATGTGAAAGGCCTTGTGAGTATTGGGATGAGCAAATTCTACCATTACTTTCTCATCTTTTCCCATTTCGTTTTTTCCATATTCCTTAGTTACATTTTCCAACACTTGTTTGGCTAATTCATTGGAATTCAAGAAAAAATTAACATAAGGCCCAAAAGCTTCTACCTTCTCAATCAAGCCCCCTGTTAGTTTTTCGCTTTTCGCTTTTAGTTCCTTTGCAATTTCTACTGGATTATTTCCCTCTACCTTGGCCAAAGCAAAACACCCAAAAGCCAAGTCCCCCATCTCTCTCTTTGGAGGACTAGTTAGCTCTATCTCACCAGTCACCCCGACTTTTTCCAAAATAGAAATTATATCTTTTTTAATCTTATCTATCATAATTAGATTCTATTTACTGTTCACTAATTATTATTTACAAAATTACTTAATCTTCACAAAAAATCTTTTCCCCTTTTGCACAATGTCGCCAATCTTAATCTCCGTCTCAATCTTAGTTATTTTTTCTTCATTCACCTTCACCCCACCCTGCTCCACAGCTCTTCTGGCTTCGGATTTACTATTCACAAATCCAGCCTCGATTAGAACTGTAATGATATCATAGGCAGAAGGTTTTAATTCTTTAATATCATCCGGCACCTGCTTTTTGGCAAAGGTGTTTACAAAATTTTCTTCTGCCGCTTTGGCCTCTTTCTCTCCATGGTACATCTGCACCAAGGCACTAGCCAACTTCACTTTGGCATCACGAGGGTTCCCCCCATTTTTTATCTCAGTCTCAATCTTTTCTACTTCGTCCAATGGCACTCTGGTAGCCAAGCGGAAATACTTGATAATAAGATCATCCGGTATAGACATGGCTTTTCCAAACATTTCGTTTGGTTCGTCTGTTAGGTTGATAGTGTTGCCCCAGCTACTACTCATCTTGCGGCCATCTGTCCCCTCTAGTATTGGCCCCATAATAATGTCTTGCGGATTTTGACCAAAATTTTCTTGGAGTGATCTCCCTGCGAGCAAGTTGAAGCGTTGGTCTGTACCTCCAAGTTCTACGTCAGACTTAATAGCCACAGAGTCGTAACCTTGCATAAGTGGGTAAAGCACTTCGCGCAAAGAAACTCTTTTGCCAGCGTCTAGTCTCTTTTTTATATTTTCGCGAGCAATAAATTCGTGGACAGAAAATACATTGGCCTGCTCGGCAATTTCGTGATAACCAAGTTTACCAAGCCATTTACTATTTTTAACTACTTCACACTTTTTAATGTCGAGGATCTTGCCAGCTTGTTTGGCATATGTTTTCAGATTTTGTTTTATTTTTTTGTTGTCTAGCATTGGACGTTCACTATCTTTGTCGCTAGTGTCGCCCACTACCCCGGTAAAATCTCCAAGTATAAAAACAATTTTGTGACCAAGTTCTTGAAAGTCACGAAGTTTGAGTAGTGGAATCGAGCGACCAACATGGATGTTTGGACTAGTAGGGTCAATGCCAAGCTTGATGCGGAGCTGCTTGCCAGATTTTAATTTTTTCTCCAGACTTTCTTTGCCAATTATTTCTTCTACCCCACGACTAAGAAGTTCTTGGATTTTTTGGTTGTTTGTATTAATTGACATATCTTATTATTTTCCCCTTATAAAGTTTCCTCTCCTGAAAGAGGAGGACCTAATTTAGATTGGTTAACTGCTCTTGCAATTTCTCCAACTTCTCTTTCGCCTCTTCCAATTTTTTCTTCTCACCTGCTAGTATCTCTTCTGGAGCATTATCTGTAAAGCCTTTGTTCGAAAGTTTTTTCTCAAGGCTACTTACATATGGCTCTACCTTGGCAATTTCTTTTTCGATTCTAGATTTTTCTTTTTCTATGTCCACTGCTCCAGACAAATTTACAAATACTTCTATACCACCAGATACAAAACCCACCTCTCCATCTTTTTTCTCAATCTTAGTTTCAATCTCAATCTTTTCAAGTCGTGCCAACCCCTTTATAACCTCAACATTCTCATTTAATAAATCAACTTTATCCCCTGCACTCACTCTAATATTGATCTTTTTACCAGGTTCAATATTTAAATCTGCTCGCAGGGAACGAATTCCGACAATAATCTCCTGAATAATCCCAAATTCTACAAATGTAGACACACCTTTTTTGTAACCTTGCTCTACACCATCTGTATTTTTTGGCCAAGATTCGACCATCAACATTTGATCCTCACCATAAACTTCTTTCCAGATAGCTTCTGTTACAAACGGCATGTATGGATGCCAAAGTTTCAAAATAGTGTTCAAAACATAATTCAAAATCTCAGACTTACCACCCTCGATTTTAACAATTTCCAAATACCAGTCAGCCAATTCGTTCCATGTAAAATCACGAAGCGTTTCACCGGCTTGAGAGAATTGATAATTTTCGAGATCTCCAGAAATAATAGCAACCACACTTTCCATTTTTTTCAAAATCCACAAATCTGACAACGTTCTCGCTTCTAGAGTTTGCTCATTGTTCATTGTTATTTGTTCATTGTCAATTTGCATCAACATGAAACGAGATATATTCCAAAGCTTATTGGCAAAATTACGAAAACTGGCGATCTTCTCTTCCGAAAGTTTGGTGTCATTCCCTGGGGTCGAACCAATCATAAGTGAAAGTCGCACAGCATCTGTCCCATACTTCTCACACACATCAAGCGGATTGATAATATTATCAAGCGACTTACTCATCTTCCTACCCTTTTCATCTCGTACCAAACCATGCAAGTAAACGGTCTTAAATGGAATGTCACCCAAATGATAGGTACTCATAAGAATCATTCTGGCCACCCAGAAGAAAAGAGTGTCGTAACCAGTTTCGAGGACACTTGTAGGATGGTAAATTTTGGAATCATCAGTCTCGTTTGGCCACCCTAGTGGAGAGAAAGTAAATAACCCAGCAGAAAACCAAGTATCAAGTGTGTCTGGATCTTGCTCCCAACCCTCACCCTCTGGAGCGTCCACTCCTACATACACTTCGTCATCACGATACCAAGCTGGCACCCTATGCCCAAACCAAAGCTGGCGCGATAAGCACCAATCTTGCAGATTATCTATCCAATGAAAATAAATTTTCTTAAAGTTTTCTGGTAGAATTTCGATCTGACCAGACTTCACTACTTGTTGCATCACTTCCTGAAGTGTTATCTCTTGCCCTTCTTTTATCCCTGTTAGCTTCCCGCTTTTCGCTTTGAACTTTTTATTCACATCCATCCACCACTGCTTCATAATCTGCGGCTCGATCACCCCACCACCACGACTGTTAGTTGCAATCTGGTGTACATAATCTTCGTCTACTTTGGTCAGCAGACCTTTTTCTTTTAGCTTCTCGACAATCTTTGGTCTGGCTTCAAAAATATCCATGCCAGCAAATTCACCAGCCACCGGCATGAGCTTGCCGTCTTTGTCGATAATCTGTTCTTTGTCGAGATTGTGACGCTCGGCAATCGCAAAGTCAGTGGCGTCGTGCCACGGAGTAATGGTCATTACCCCTGTTCCAAATTCTGGGTCAACGGCTTCGTCTTTTATAATGGTGGCGGTAATTTTGCCGTTGATCCATTCGCACTCAAATGTGTCCCCGTGTTTATAATCCTTGTAACGTTTATCATCTGGATGCATGACTACATATTTGTCCCCAAACTTGGTTTCTGGTCTGGCAGTGCCAATCTCAAACGGACCATATTTGAAATAATAAAATCTGGTTTTTTGTTCTTTTCTATCTACCTCTATATCCGACACATTCGACTGCATCTTTGGATCCCAGTTTACAATTCTGTCACCACGATAAATAAGACCTTCTTCGTACATGGTGGTAAAAGCAGTACGAACAGCAATGTTCAAATTTTCATCTAGCGAATAGTATTCACGTGACCAGTCGAGACTTGTTCCCATTTTCTTGGCTTGGTTTACAATGGTGTCGTGACTGTCTTTGGCAAATTGATCTACGCGCTTTAGAAATTCTTCGCGACCTAGATCATGCCTAGTCTTTTTCTCGGTATCCCATAGTAATCTCTCTACTTTTTCTTGGGTAGCAATAGCGGCATGGTCAGTCCCTGGTACCCACAGAGTCTTATCACCTTTCATGCGGTGATAGCGCACCATGACATCTTCGATCGCAAGCATGACCGCGTGGCCAATATGTAGAGTTCCAGTTACGTTTGGTGGGGGTAACACAATACTAAAGGGCTCGGCGTCTTTATCTGTAACTCCTTTTTCAATACAAACGTCCGGATTAAAATAGCCGGATTCTTCCCATTTTTTATAAATCCCATCCTCGTATTTTTGTGGTTCGTAGGCTTTTGGAAGTTCTTTCATATTTATTTATTTCTCTTTTTTAACCAAATATTCTTAATAAAAGGCAAAGTCATAGTGGAAAGTAACCAACCCAATGCAGGCACAAAAGCTTTTAATAAATAACCTGACTCCCCAATGGAATAAAGCCAGATTACAGCAATTACATAGGTTATTAGGAAAATAGACCATCTTCTGGTTTGGCTAGTCTCCCAAGCCTTGTTTGCCTCAACTTTAATGTTCCTAGCTTGGATTTTATTTATTTCCTTTTCTATATCCATAATATGCCCACAATACCTTATTTTAGCGAAATAATCAATAAGATCTCTTTTTTGGAGGCTACCCCCAAACTGCCCAGTACTTAGTTGACAAAAATCACTTCCTCTGATAATATCAGCTATTACTGTAAAAACAGTGTTAAGTAAGATATTTAGCTTAATCTTGCAAAATTTGTATCTTGTTTCTTGTAATTTGAAAATTATAATCATGGCTTTAAATCAAGTTGAAAAAATTAATCAGCTAACCAAAGAAAAGAAAAACATTTTAATAACTTTTCCCAAAGCTGCAGACGGAGACGCAATCGCTAGCTCGATTGCGCTTTCTTTGTTTTTGCAAAAGCAAGGCAAAGTAGTAGATGTAGTTTGCGACAATTTTAGTTTGCCTGCTTCATACAAATTTTTAAAAAATTCAGATAAAATCAAAAACAACGCTACTAATTTGCAAAAATTGATTATCTCAATTGATATAAAAGACTCTGGAGTAAAAGAGTTAAGCTACGATGTAAAAAATGAAAAGCTTAATATCTTTGTAACTCCAAAACTTGGTTTTCTAACTCGCGATCACATTCGCACTGCCCAAAGTGATTTCAAATACGATCTAATTTTTGTACTTGGAGCAGAAGATCTAAACTCTCTTGCTGGGATTTACGGAAACAATACAGAATTATTTTACAAAACCCCAATTGTAAATATTGACCATCAATCTGGCAATGAACATTTTGGCCAAATAAATTTAACCGATTTGACTGTAACTTCTGTAGCTGAAATTTTGTTTTCTCTAATGAAAAAACTAGGTGAAGAATTTTTGGACGAAAATATTGCCACAGCTCTACTCACCGGTATGATTGCCAAAACCAGAAGTTTCAAGGCCGACAATATCAAACCGCATACACTAGCCACCGCTGGCAAACTAATGAGCCTAGGGGCAGATAGAGAAAAAATTGTTACCAATCTTTATCGTACTCGTTCTGTGTCTACCCTTAAGCTTTGGGGGCAAGTGCTAACCCATATGCAAACCAAACCGGAAATTGGTTTGGTTTATAGTACTATCACTAGAGATAATTTTGTACGCAGTGGAGCAGAAGAAGGGGATCTGGTAGAAATTGTCGACGAATTAATTAGCAATTCTCCAGAAGCCAAACTAACTCTACTACTTCACGAACATTCCAAAGTAGAAAATATTATTCATGGTATACTAAGAGTTCATAGTAACAATCTAGATGCAAAAAAACTATTATCCGGTTATAATGTTGTTGGTAACAAAAATCAGGTTTCTTTTGAAATTAAAAACAAAAATTTGAAACAAGTTGAAGAAGAAATACTAAAGATGCTGTTGGAAAGAGTAAAACAATAATTTACCAAATAAAAGGTTTGTCTTTCACTTTGTAAACGTGAAAAATTCATGTATACAAAGAGGGAGACAAATGATACGACAAACATTGTTTTCTCTGGCGACAGTGGGGTTTATTGCTCTTTTGGTAGGGCAACTGATCTCGCTAACCACCAACAAAAAAAAGGTGAACAACTTACAAAAGTTGGATAGAAAAATCGCTGCTGTTTTGATAGAAATAGAAGCCGAGACAAACTGCCAGGAAGAACTCTGCCCCGAAAGTGAAAAATGCCAAGATGTAAAAACTAGTTTACGTCGGCTAGAGAAGAAACTCTTTTCACTACAGGGAAAGCGACAAGGTATTTGCAAAAAACCTCGTCGATGCAGACCGAATCCTTGGCTACAAATATCGATCAAAGCCAACTGCCCGAGAGTCAAAAAATGATAGTCAAAACTATCTCACATCTCCCTTCCCCATCATTCTTTACAATTTATACCAACCAATCCACCCTCGCTTTTTGTTTTTTGTAAAAAGATAAAAAGGGGCGGTGGATAATGCCCTATAGAGAAGTAAGACGATGGATACTAACGAACTCGACACTCCGAACTTGCACATGGGCAATGGTCCAAGCTGGCTGGAAGCCATAGAACTCCCCGAAAGTTTCGGGGGGGTGGCTCTCGTAGCCAAAGTTGCTATGACTCTTGGAGGCCTTGCCTTGCTGACCTTTCTAATCCTCAACAAAGGCTTCTAATGACTATCGAAGACCCTCCGCCCCAACCCAATTCACATTCTTTAAAATTAATATTTAAATCCACTTCCACTTTTTGTAATGTCGACAAAAAGGGGCGGTGGATAATGCCCTAGAGAGAAGGAAGACGATGGATACGTTTTTGATTTGTGTAAAGTTTGCCCTCCTCACCGCGACCGCGGTTTACTTTTTGCGGATGATACGCAAAGGTAGAATCTGGCCGAAGCTCGTTGAATTCTTGTGGGCGGTCTCGGTTGCAATGCTCGCGGGGGAGAAAGTCTTCGTGACTTTTGCAGCGGGGGCTTCCACCATTCTGTCGTTCTACGCGTTACTGTACATAACCTATCTGCTAGTCTTCAAGAAGCCAAACCTGGATAGAGTCAGCTGGTACGATGGCAAACCAACAATGGTTCTCATACTCGCGCTAGCCGCAGTCTTCACCTACCAATGCTTCAGCTTTCTGCTCGAGATGATCCAATCTCTCTAGCAAGAAGACGTGCGAACTCTCCACCACCCCAGATCAATCTTCCCTTTTTGTTTTTGTTAGAAAAATAAAAAGGGGTGGCTGACACAAATCTCGAAAAAGGAAGTCCCTCATGGAAAAATTCTTGAGAATGCCCATGTATCAACAAGTAGCTACCATGCGACTAATCGGAGGAACTCTCGGCACACTAATCGGCGCCATCGCGCTTGCGATCGACAAGTTCTTCTAAACAGACGAAACCAGACACCCCACTCCTTCAAAAACAAAAACCGCCAACTCTGGCGGTTTTAAAATTGTTTTAATGTTTTTTTGCTTTTTTGTTTTTTAGATAAGTGCTCTCCCTGTCATCTCCGGTGACTGTTCTAAACCAAGTACAGACAATACAGTCGGCGCTACATCGGCTAGCATGCCCACAGGTTGCAGCAAGCTTAGATCCCCATTTGGCGCATCTCCACCTGGCCCAGCTTGACCACGATACTGTTCGCCAATAATTACAAATGGTACCGGATTGGTAGTATGTTCTTTGTTTATATTCCCAGTTTGCAAATTAATCTCTTCTTCGGCATTGCCATGATCCGCTGTAATCATAAATATTCCACCTTTGGCAAGAACATGATCTGCAATAGCTCCAAGACCTTTGTCTATTATCTCTATACCTTGTTTGGCCGCTTCAAAATCTCCAGTGTGTCCTACCATATCGGAATTAGCAAAATTTAGAATAATCACATCATACACATCAGATTCTATTGCTTTTACAACTTCTTTGGTAATCTCAGCTGCAGACATCTCCGGAGCTTCTTTGAAAGAATTAACTTTTAGAGAAGGGATCAATTTTCTATCTTCTAGAGGAAAAGGATCTTCCAATGTTCCATTCAAAAAGAAAGTAACATGAGCATATTTTTGTGTTTCGGCAATGTGTAATTGTTTCAAATTATTCTTACTCAAAACCTCGGCCAAACAGTTGTGTACTACAATTGGAGGGAAGGCTACTTCTACTGGCAATTCTTTTTCGTATTCTATCATGGTCACAAAAAACAAATTCTGCAATTCTTTTTTGGCAAATTTATCAAAACCCGGCAGAACAAAAGCTTTTGTCAATTGACGCGCTCTATCTGGACGAAAATTAAAAAATACTACAGCATCATTATCTTTGACTATGGCAGTCGGTTTACCTTCTTTCCCAATTACTGTTGGGACAAACTCTTCGTCATAAACTTGCTTTTCATAAGAAGCATTGATAGCTTCTATAGGATCGGCAAAATATTCGGTGGAGACTCCTTCTACAATTGCTTTGTAGGCTGGTTCTATCCTATCCCAATTATTATCTCTATCCATAGCATACATCCTGCCGGATAGACTAGCGATTTCTCCTATTTTCAACTCTTTCATTTTTGCTTGTAATTTATTTACAAAATCAATTGCAGTATCTTTGCCAGTATCACGTCCATCCAAAAAAACATGAATATAAACATTTTTAACTTTTTCTTTTTTGGCCAGTTCCAGCAAGGCATAACAGTGATCCTGACTAGCATGAATATTGCCCGGACTTACCAACCCCATAATATGGAGATCTGATTTATTTTCTTTGGCATGTCCAATAGCATTTTGCAAAGCTTCATTAGAAAAGAAACTTCCGTCACTAATGCTTTTGTTTATTCTAGGAAAAGTTTGATAATAAACTCTACCAGCTCCAATATTCAAATGCCCAACTTCGGAATTTCCCATTTCTCCAAACATAAGCCCGACTTCATTGCCAGAAGCAAGCAAAGTCATAGCTGGAAACTCTTTTAAGAATTTATCAAAATTAGGAGTTTTACCCCTAGTGATAGCATTGCCATCTGCGTCCGGTGCTACCCCCCAACCATCACAAATAGCTAGTACTAATGGTTTTGGTCTCATAATAAAATTATAAACTAAGTTAGTAAGCAGAGTAAGCAAAATAAGAATTAAGTGAGGACTATTTATTCTGCTTACTCTGCCTAATCTGCTTACTATCCAATCAAACTCTTCCCTGTCATTAATTTTGATTTTTTTACATTCATCACCTTTAATAGGGTTGGTGCTACATCTGCCAATTTTCCACCACTTTTTAATTTAATTTCTTTGCTATCTTTGGCAATATAGATAAACGGAACTGGGTTAATAGAATGTTGAGTCATAACTTCTCCAGTTTCTTCATTTATCATTTCTTCAGCATTACCATGATCTGAAGTAATCACAACTTGACCGTTTTTGCTCAATGCCAAATCGACTAATCTTTTGACTTCTTTATCTAAAACATTTACAGCCACTTTGGCAGCCGACAAATCTCCGGTATGCCCGACCATGTCGGCATTGGGGTAGTTCACAGCTACAAAATCATAATTACCTTTCTCTATAAATCCCAAAACCATATCAGTCAATCCCTTGGCATTCATTTCCGGTTTGTCTTTGTAAGATTTTATTTTTGGTGATTTCAAAAGAATCCTTTCTTCCCCATTTATCGGCTCAGCATATCCTCCATTTATAAAATAAGTTACATGAGCGTATTTTTCTGATTCTGATATATACAATTGTTTATAATTACCATCTATAACTTGCGCCAAACTCTCTTCTACATCGGGGCTAGGAAAAGCTGTAAGAATCCCCGGTAAGTCTGGCCCAAAATCTGTCATGGCAATAAAACGCAAATTCTTAGGAAATTTTTTTCTGGCAAAAGCATCTTCATTTCTTTTTTGAAAATCTTTTTGCACAAAAGCTTTGGTGATTTGTCTGGCTCTATCGCTCCTGGCATTTACAAAAACTATAACATCGTTATCGTCTATAGTGGCTACAGGTTTGCCATCTTTTTTTATCACCGTTGGACACATATACTCATCACTTTCTCCTCTATTGTAACCTCTTTCTATAGCTTCTTCGGCAGATGGGGCTTCGCAACCATGACCACAAACAATTGCTTCATAAGCTTCTTTGGTTCTATCCCAAATTTTGTTTCTATCCATGGCATAAAATCTTCCCATAACTGTGGCAATTTTTTCATTGCCATTTATCTTTTTGTTAAGCGCTCGCAAAAAGCTAACTGCGCTATGAGGCGAAGAATCTCGGCCATCTGTAAACAAATGTAAGTAAACTTTTTTTTGTTGGTGTTTGTGCAACATATCCAAAACAGCGTACAAATGATCTGGAGAAGTATGTACACTATTTTTGTGCGTCAAAAGAGCAAAAACATGTACTGCACTTTTGTATTTTTTGGCATGATGAACGCCTTGTTTAAAAGCTTCATTTTTAAAAAATGTTCCATCTTTGATAGCGTTCGATACTCGCACCAAATCTTGCTCTACCACTCTTCCTGCTCCTATGTTAAAATGCCCGGCTTCGGAATTGCCTTGTTGGTTATTGGCAAGCCCTACTGCTTTGCCATGTGCCTTTAGTTTGGTACTCGGGTACTTATCCATGTAACCCAAAATATTGGGGGCTGTCTTGGGAGTAATGGCATTCCCTTTTTTGGCAAAATTAGCCAAACCAAATCCATCCAATATAACAAGAAGGGTCAATCTACCCCCTCTTTTTTTATTTTTATCCTCTTTTTTCTGTTTCATATGGTGGCATTATATTAGATTGGGCTGGATATTTCAATAAAACAAAAATCCTCCGACAAAAGTCGGAGGAAACCTATTTAAGTCATTTACAACAATTTTAACAATTCAGACAACTACACCAACTCCTCCTCTATTTTCATCAACCTATTGTACTTCTCTACCCTCTCGCTTCTAGATAGTGAACCGGTTTTTATAAATTCACTATTTACTGCTACAGCTAGGTCGGCGATAAAGGTGTCGCCAGTTTCGCCAGAACGATGTGATATAGAAGTTTGGTAACCATGTTTTTTGGCCAAATAAATAGTTTCAATAGTTTCGGACAAAGTCCCAATTTGGTTTAATTTAATTAAAATAGCATTTCCCACTTTCATATCAATACCCTGTTGCAAACGATCTGCATTGGTTACAAACAAATCATCTCCAACCACCGCTACATTCTTGCCCACCTTTTTGGTAAATGATTTCCAATTTTCCCAATCGTCTTCGGATAGCGGATCTTCTATAGAAACTATTGGATATTTTTTTGTCCAAGCTTGCAAAGTTCTAATCATTTTTTCACCAGTAGAAGCTTGTCTTTGGCTAACAAAATAATACTTACCTCCACGATAAAATTCACTAGCAGCCACATCCATAGCAATATGAACATTTTTGCCAGGTTTAAAACCAGAAACTTCTATAGCTTTTATAATAAATTTTAGAGCTTGTTCATTGTTTACGAGCTCCGGGGCAAAACCACCTTCGTCTCCTACAGAAGTGGCATATCCTTTTTCTCGGAGCAAAGCTTGCAAAGAATGAAAAATTTGCGACCCCATTCTTATTCTTTCTGACATTTTTTTGTGTATAGGCACTATCATAAATTCTTGGATAGACAATCCGTTGTCAGCATGTCTCCCACCATTAACTATATTCATGGTAGCCACTGGCATACGCCAGCCTTTTTCTTTCAAAGAATAAGCACTACGAATATATTTGTACAAAGGTTTCTTCTTGGACTTGGCAGTGGCTCTGGCCGCAGCCAAAGAAACAGACAAAATTGCATTTGCCCCCAATTTCTTTTTGTTAGCAGTTCCATCTAGTTCGATCATTTTTTTGTCCAACTCTTTTTGTTTACTAGCATCAAAACCTTTTAAGTTTTTGAAAATAGTAGTGTTTACATTTTTGACTGCTTTCAAAACTCCTTTCCCTCCATAACGCTTGGCTCCGTCTCGGAGTTCTACTGCTTCGTGAGTTCCAGTAGAAGCTCCACTTGGTACAGCCGCTACCCCAACAGAACCATCGGCCAAATGAACTTCTGTCTCAATCGTAGGATTACCTCTAGAATCCAAAATTTCCCTCGCATGAATTTTCTTTATAGCTGTTTTTTTCATATTTTTATAGGGGTTAGTATGTAGGCAACAGGCAGTAGTAATTGTTGTATATTATAGCAGTAGTTTAAATATGAAAAAAGAGTCCCTTTCGGGGATTCTCCCTTGTTCTATTTTCTACTGCCTCCTGCCTATACCCTACTGCCTATCTAATCTCAAAAGTTACATTAACATTCATAAAAATATCCAAACTACCAGACTCTATGCTAGGAGCGGCACTCCCACCAAAACCATCTAGAGCTCTTAGTTCGTAAGGTGCTGGAACCGGTAGACCATTACCACCTTCGTATTCGTTGTAAGAAGAAATACTAACAAATTCAACTCCCAAAGATTGAGACAAAGATTGTGCCTTTTCTGCTAATTTTTTCAAGGCCTTTTCTCTGGCTTCTTGTTTGTAAACTTCTCTATCGTCTATAGTAAATCTCAAACCACTGACACTATTGGCACCAACTTCTCCAGCTAGAGCCAACACACTATTGGCTTTGTCCAAATTTCTGATTTTTACGGTTACACTTTGACTGACTTCGTATCCTGTGAGTATTCTTCCTTCGTCTTGAGTGTAATTGTATTGTGGATAGATATTATAGTTGGTAGTTTGGATGTCATCTTCGGCTATACCCAAATTTTTTAATTTACTTATAAGATTGTTCATTACTTTGGTATTTTCGGCCTGAGCTTCGACTACAGTGTCCCCCTTGACTATCATTCCCATAGTAGTCACAGCAATATCCGGAGTAGCTGTTACCTTGCCTTCGGCGTTCAAAGTTATGGTACGTTCGGGTCTATCGGCTTGGCCAATATAATTGTACGCTTGCATGTTGTTTCTTATCATGGTGCCAAGCAAAACTATGGCGTACACAATAAGTATGCCCCACAAAGTAGCAAAGATTTTACTTGCATAACCTTCTCCACAACAACCCATGGAAGATTTGAAGATATTTTTTTTGTTATCCATATTTTTTTTGACAGGCATAAAGTTGAAAATTAAAGAAACAAATTTCAAGATACAAATAGTATAACACAAAATTTGTTTCTTGTGTTATGTTTTCTTGCTTTATTGTTTTTTTATTTTTTTGTTTTCTTGTTTTTTTTCAAAGCTTCTATACCAGGCAATTCTTTGCCAGACAAAAATTCTAGCATGGCTCCCCCACCAGTAGAAACCAAATCAATATCGTCGAGCATATTTACCAGTTCCATAGCTTGGATAGTTTCTCCTCCACCGATTACTCCATAGGCCTGACCTTTAGATCGAGAAGCTATTAGCCTGGACACAGCCAAAGTAGCCATGTCGTATGGTTTTTGTTCAAAATAACCCATAGCTCCATTCCACACCAAAGTCTTGGCTTTTTTGATATGTTTGGCAAAAAGCCGGACTGACTCCGGTCCTATATCAAAAATCCCTTCTCCTTTTTTACAAATTTGATGTGGCTTCTTTTTTATATCTACAACTCTTACATTTTTGCCATCTAATGTACCTACTACTATATCAACGGGCAAAATTACTTTTCTTTTTTTGCAATAAGCCAAGGCTTCTTTTTTGAAATCTTTGTCTACCAGAGAATCACCAATTTTATATTTAAGAGCAGCAAGATAAGTATTTAGAATTCCTCCGCCAATCAAAATTGTATCAGCTTTTGGAAGCAAATTTTCTATTACTGGAATTTTGGTTTCTGTTTTGGCACCACCAATTACAGCCACAAACGGAGCTTTTGGCTTTTTGGTTACTTTTTCTAGACCTTTGATTTCTTTTTCCAAAAGTAAACCAGCGTAACTAGGAATAAACTGGGCTGCTCCTACTACCGAAGCATCTGTGCGATGAGAAACTCCAAATCCATCTAGCACAAACATATCTGCTAGTCCTGCCAATTCTTTGCCAAGCTCTCCTTTGTTTCCTTTTTCTCCTGGATGAAATCTAGTATTTTCCAAAAAGGCTACGTGCCCACCACGCAAACCATTTATATGCTTGGCCACCGCTTCGCCAGTTAGTCTAGGTAGTTTTTGCACTTTTTTGCCAAGCAATTCTTCCAACTTTTTTACAACCGGACCCAGCTTATACTTGCGATCTTTTTTGCCACCGGGTCTCCCCAGATGGGTCATTAGCACTACTTTGGCTTTTTCTTTTGAAAGGTATTTTATTGTATCCAAACTTTCTCTTATTTTGGTATCATCTTTTACTTTTCCCCTTTCTACCGGAACATTCATATCTACTCTTACCAGAACTTTTTTATTTTTTAACTCTTTAACTTTTGAAATTGATTTTAGAGGCATAATTACTTTTTTACAAAAAAATTACTTTACAAATATAATAGTGTGTCCAGTTGGATAAATACTATCGTCGGCAGTTTCTATATCTGCCCAACTCCCCCACATACCCATTTGGTTACCCACCAAAAAAGTTTCTTCATTAAAAATCCAATATTTTTTATTATCTTTGCCAATAGCAAAAACTTTGTTGGAGCGATTACTTTTTATTAGTTTCATAGTATTACTTTCGTTTACAAACTTATTATATTCCAAAACCACATCTCGTAGCAAAGTATCATAAGTTCTTCCGCTAGCAGCCAAACCAGAAACCGGATCTGTTCTTCGGCCAGGGTCTAGCAAATAATGCCCTACTACAGATACTTCTGGGGGCAAACTGTACTGATAGCAAATGTAGGCCAAGACCCAAATATAGCGTTTATAGGCTTCGGTTGCGTTTATATTCCCGCCATAGCAATACTCTACGGCTATGGCCGTATCATTGGCTTCGACTCCAAATCTAGCATTGTCTTCTGGTCTGCTGTAGCGCACATGCCAAGCTTTTTCTGGTCTTTCTGTAGTAAGAGCTGGTATACACTCTACAATTTTCTTATCATCTACAAATATATGCGCCGAAGCATAAATGCTTCCGGCAGATCTTATATAATAATCTACATTGCCCATAGCAGTTGAACCTGGATTGCCAGTATCGTGAGCTACTACAAATTTTACAGCTGCTGCAATCAAATCACCAGATCGACGCTTGCTAGGTGCTGGTAAATACTTTTTTTCTATTTTGTATTTTTCTGTATAACTCATTTTTAAAATTTGAATTACTAAATATAATAGTGATTCAGTATATTTTTTAATTTACATCTTTAAAATTTACAAAAAATATTAATCCAAACTGTTTTTCTTTGGTACTTATTACTTGCTTCTTTTTTGCTAGAATCTATTATTTCAAAACCAGCTGCTTCTAACAGACCTTTAATCTCTGCTTCTTGGTAATAGGCATAAAATTTGTCCCTACCCCCATACCTGTCATCTGGAGAAAAAATTTCTCCTTCACCTTCTTTTACCGATACAAAAAGAATTCCATCTTTTTTCATTATTTCTTTTATCTTGGCAAAGACTTTTTTTACAGTTTCTTTGTCTACAAAAAATACACTAGCACTAGCCCAGACTCCATCAAAATTTTTTGGTGCAAAATTAAGCTCACGCATATCCATAACTTCGAAAGAAACTTCTTTATTTCTTTGTCTGGCCAATTCAATCATTTTTTGTGAGGCATCTACACCAAAAATTTCCAAACCTTGTTTTTGTAAATAATCTGCATCGCGACCAGGCCCGCAACCAACATCCAAAACTTTGGCTTGTTTTGGTAAGCAGTTTACAAATTTATCTAAAAGTTTTGTTGGAGCCAAATTGTCAGTATTCTTTTGATAATCTTCGGCAGTTTCGTCAAAAGTTTGGATAGTTTTGGCAAAATTATCCATAAAAGTAAACTACAAACTTTTACCTACAATCCCTGCCATTTCTACCAATCTATTGGCATAGCCCCACTCGTTGTCGTACCAAGAAATTATTTTGGCCAAATTGCCACCAACTACTTTGGTAAGTCCCAAATCAACGATAGAAGAATAAGGATTGCCAATAAAGTCGCTAGATACCAATGGCTCGTCGGTTACGGCCAAAATATCTTTTAGATAAGTTTCCGAAGCTTCCTTCATTTTTTGATTAATTTCTTCGGCAGTTACATCCTTTTTCAAAACTACACTAATATCTATAAGAGATACCGTAATAGTTGGCACACGAATGGCTAGACCATCAAACTTACCTTCTAGACTAGGGATGACTCTGGCAGTAGCCACAGCGGCTCCGGTGCTGGTAGGTACCATGTTTTGAGCCGCAGCTCTGGCACGACGCAAATCTTTGTGAGGACCATCTTGTAAATTTTGATCAGCAGTATAAGCATGAATTGTAGTAAGCAAAGATTTTTCTACTCCAAATTGTTCTTCCAAAACTTTCATTACTGGAGCAGTACAGTTGGTAGTACAAGAAGCATTGTCTACCACATCGGCTCCATCGTAACTTTCACAGTTTAAACCACGTACTCGGCAGTCAATGCCATCGCCCTTGCCCGGAGCAGACAAGACTACTTTTTTGGCACCAGCTTCTATATGCATACTGGCTTTTTCTCTGGTGCGGAACACGCCGGTTGATTCTATTACAATATCAACCCCAAGATCTTTCCATGGTAGTTGTAAGGGATCACGTTCGGAAAAGGCTTTTACTTCTTTGCCACCAATAATTATTTTACCTTCTTCAGCTTTTACTTCTGGGGCAAAGTCTGGGTAGGCTGTATCGTATTTTAATAAATGTGCCAAGGTTTTGGTGTCTGTTAGGTCGTTTATGGCCACTATTTCCATGTCGTCTCTACCCCAGGCGACTTTTAGAAAATGACGACCAATCCTCCCAAACCCGTTGATGGCGATTCTTTTTGTACTCATATAAATATATAAATATTAGTTATTGGCCGTATCATAACACAAACATTTTTCTACCTCAATCTACCTTTAGGCTTGACAAAAAAGTAAAATTATGGTAAAGATGATTGCAAAGGAGAACCTATTTATGGGCTTATCGCTATAGTCAAGACTTTCACGCTTCGTGGGGAGGATCAACCAGACCCTCGAAGCCATGTTCATCGACGGCATCGAGCTGCCCAAGGCCCCTGTGATCGGTGAGATGCAGATCGACAAGGGGCGTCGAGAGTTCAAGATCGTGGTCTGGGTCGACGTGACCGGCTACGCCCCCAAGGAGGCAAGCAATCGTCACAGGGCTACGATCCAGGGCCGCTGGCAAGACCAAGGAAGCGCTAGAGATGCAATGCCATTCTTCCAGGTGGTTGTATTCGACATGAAAATCCACAACAAACTTGGTGGCCCCGATACAATGATCAACTGGAAGCTCCCCGACTAGAGCCCCTAGCCACCCAGCCCCCGAGCGCAGCCCGACACCGGCTGCTTGCGAAAAACCTGCGCTCCCCCCCATTCAAAAATAAAGCCCCCGACAAAAATCGGGGGCTTCTTATTTCTTAATTTTTAGAACTTGACCTAGTCCATCTTTCTTGGTTCGCAGTCAATCGATTTATTTTTTGAACCATTGGCTATTGGCCACGAACTACTTGTCACGCCGGAGCTTTAGCGTAGGCGGAATTACCATTAACTAATTTGTTCTTCTACCTCGGCAGCAAAACTTTTTTCTTGTTTTTCAATACCTTCACCTAGTTCATAACGAGCAAATCTGCGAACAGAAATTTTTTCACCAATCTCACCGGTTTTTTCGGTAAGAAGTTGTTCTACTGTTTTGTCTTCATCTTTGATGTAAGCTTGTTCTAGCAAACAAACTTCTCCATAATACTTACCCATTTTACCTTCCAAGATTTTTTCAATCATATCGGCTGGTTTGCCTTCGGCTTCTAGTTGGGCGCGGTATACATCTTTTTCTCTTTCCAAATCTGCGGCAGACACTTCGTCACGAGAAACATATTTTGGAGCAGCCGCTGCGATGTGCATAGCAATGTCATTGGCCAAAGCTTGAAATTGTTCATTTTTGGCTACAAAATCGGTTTCACTATTCATTTCCATAAGCACACCAATCTTACCAGCTCCGTGGATGTAACTTACAATAGCACCTTCGGCAGCTACTTTGTCGGCACGCTTGGCAGCCTTGGCTACACCACGTTTTCTTAGCCAATCAATGGCTTTTTCCATGTCACCATTGGATTCTTCTAGAGCTTTTTTACAATCAAGCATACCAGCCCCAGTTTGGGCTCTTAGCTTGGCAATGTCACTAGCGTTTATAGACATATCTTTAGAATTTTAAATTTACAATTTTTAATTTTAAAACAAACTATTGCCTGTTGCCTCCTCACTACTCACTCCCATTAAACAGCTTCTTTAACTACATCTTTTCTTTCTTCTTTTTTGTCGGCCATGGTCTTGGCAGCTGGAGCTTTTTTCATGGTAGCTTGTTTTTTGTCCCATTCCTTTTTACCTTCTTTTACAGCTTCACCAACTAGTCCTACAATCATGCCAATAGCATTTACAGCATCATCATTGGCTGGGATTACATAAGTAGCTTTGTCTGGATTAGCATTGGTATCACATACACCAACTATGTCCACGTTCATGTTGTTGGCTTCGGTTACCGCAGTTTTTTCTCTTTGCATAGATGGAATAAAAATCGCATCTGGCAATTTTTCCAAATTGGCCAAACCAGCCAAAGTTAGATCCATTTTTTCCAAATCTTTGCTAATTTTAACTTGTTCGGCTTTGGTGTATCTTTCTAGCTCACCATTTTGTTGTTGTTCTTTTAGAGACAAATACTTTTTGAAAAGTTTTTTCATCTCAGAAAAGTTGGTAAGTAACCCACCAACCCAGCGCTCTACCAAGTATGGCATTTCACAATCAATTGCTGCTTGTCTTACTATCTCTCTAGCTTGTGGCTTGGTAGTGACAAAAAGAATCTTTTTGCCTTCGGCTGCCATTTGTTTTACAGATTCCAAAGTTTTTTCAAGTTCTTCTTTGGTAATCTCCAAATTAATTACGTGTACCCCGTTTCTAGAGGTAAAAATGTACTCCTTCATTTTTGGATGCCAACGAGAAACTTGATGTCCAAAATGAACACCAGCCTTTAGCATCTCTACGATACTTGGAATTTTCATATTGTGAATTTCCTTTTAGCCTCCTTGCGGTTACCACCAAAAGGTTTTTGGCAGAGGAAAATATTCCGCAAGTGAGTGATTAATAAATACTGCTCATAGGAGCAAAGCGGCGATACTATACTATATATATGTACAGCTGTCAAGTGGTCCAATCCTAATCTCCCCCAGTTGCAAATATTGACAATTGCCAAATTATGCTATAATATCAAAAATCATATTTTTTGCTTTATGTTGCCAAATAATCAAGAACCAAACAAAGTTTGGTACAAAACTACCGGAGGGGCGATCTTTCTTGGTTTTGTAGGTTTAATATTAACTGGCTTTGTAATATTTGGCCTGTTAATCGTTTCTTACCTGTGGCAAATAAAATACGGCGACGCCGAAAAACTCGCAAAAACCTTTGAAAGTGGTTTTTCTTTGAACCCACTACACCAATCTGCAAACTTTACTAGCGAACTCCCAATCGACCACAAAACCCTAAAAAAAAGCTACTCTCCAGTTCTTGGTAACCCAGATGCAAAAATTACTATCACCGCTTTTATAGACTTTGAGTGCCCTTATTGCCAAGCCAGCTACCCAATTTTCAAAGAAATGGTAGAAGTATATGGTCCCGCTATTCAGGTGGTTTTCAAACACTTGCCAGTTAATGCCATCCATCCCCGAGCACAAAACGCCCACTTGGCCGCTGCCTGCGCTCACGAACAAAATAAATTTTGGCAATACTACGACCAAATTTTTACAAACAACAATTTGAAAGAATCTGCTCTTACCAAATACGCCGAAACAATTGATCTAAACATGAATCAATTTGCCAATTGCTACGAAAGTCAAAAATACCAATCCAATATAGAAAGCGATGTACTAGAAGCCAACACTATCGGTGTTCGAGGCACCCCCACCTACACCATCAATCAATTAAAATTAGAAGGTGTGGTAGAAAAAAAAGTTTGGGACCAAATTATAATAAACCAACTTCAAAATAACTAAATATTTTATTATGAGGGTAAATAAAAAAAATTTATTAAGATTAAGCTTGGCGGCAGCCTTGATCTATATAATCTTTCCAAACACTGCAGCACAGGCTCAACTAGACCCCAGATGCTTTAGCCAAGCAGAATGTATAGAAGCCAGGCAAGGGCTAGGCATTACCGACAAAAGAGAAGCCCGAGAAGGCTGGTACAACAAAAGTGATTCCAAAGCTATCTGTGGTACCAATCCGTTTGAACCAGAAGAAGAACTTGGTTTCTGTCTCCCCTCTACCAAAACTATCACCCAAATTGGTTTTGGTGGCCAAAGACAATTCAACAACATTGGTGAGTTTATCCAACTAATCTATAGATATGGAATTATAATCGGTGGAATTTTGGCCACTATTATAATAATAGTGTCGGGTATTCGCTGGACCATGTCTGGGGGCAATGCCGAAAGAGTCAAAGCCGCCCAAAAAATGATTGGCGGAGCCATAATGGGAATAATAATTTTATCAATCTCTTTTACCCTCTTAAACATTCTTAATCCGGCTACGGTTAATCTACGACTACCCCAAGTATGGCTAATAAAACAACAAGATGTAAGTCCATTTTATTGTAGTGATGTAGACAAAAATACTGCTTTGGCCCAAATACCTGCAGCTGATATAGATAAAAATCTATCAACAGAAAATCTACGAAAAAGTGTAGAAAATGCTTTTAAAGCTGCCGACGAAGCCGATAAGCAAGGAGACAAAACAAACGGAACGCAAACTTCCGAGACTGCCCCTTGTGGCAAAAAATACTATCTGGGAGACACAGGGGCTTCGTGTCTCGGAGCTATTTGCCCAAATGAAAAAGAAATATGTATACAAGATTTAAGAAACTCGGAAAATATTACTTACAAGTGTGAAGTAGGAAATATAGTAGGTTTTGTAAAAAATTCTAGTGTATCGAGAGAGCTTTCGCAATTAATTACCGAAGACTGGGAATACCCTTGGGTAGACGAAGGAGAAACAGAATTATGGGGGCTTTGTAACGATGGAGAAAGATTCGAATTTGCAGTAGACGATACTACCACCAACAATGACACAGCAGGTACTCAACAATTCGTTATAGAATTAGAAGTAGCTGATCCTGTGGGATATATTAGCCGCTCCGACAATTGCGGAAATATAAACGCCTTCAAAGGATTTTATCTAAGAGTAGAGATGAATGAATCCTATGACTCGGTAGACGAAGATCACTTTATTGGTAGAAATGGAATAGATTTTGGAGATAGTAGAAGGTTTTTGGAAAGACAACCAAGTATTAAAAATACAGAATTATATAGTTTAGAAGAATTATTAAGCCCTACCGGTATCCATATCACTATTGACGCCGCCAGCATAAAAGACTACGATTAGTACCCTATGAACGAAATAAAAATTACCAATGCCAGAGTAAACAACCTAAAAAGCGTTTCTCTAAAAATCCCCAAAAACAAATTAACTGTTATCACAGGACTTTCCGGATCAGGGAAGTCCTCTTTGGCCTTTGATACTATCTATGCCGAAGGTCAACGTCGTTATGCCGAGAGTCTAAATGCCTATGCCAGACAATTTATGGATGTGCAAGACAAACCAGATGTAGACGAAATTACTGGCCTCTCCCCCACTATTGCGATTGACCAAAGAAACACTTCGCAAAATCCTAGATCAACAGTAGGAACTGTAACCGAAATTTATGATCACCTCAGATTACTTTTTTCTAGAATTGGAATCCAATATTGCCCAGAAACAAACGAGGCTGTAATAAAATACAAACCTGGTGAAATTACCGAAATTGTTAGAAAACTTGGTAGACAAAATCATGAACTAGTAGTTCTCTCCCCCATAATTACCCAAGGGCCTGTAAAAGTAAAAGAACTTTTGAAAAGCGCCGAACAATCTGGTTACCAACAAATCCGTATCAACGGAGTGGAAATGAAAATAGCTGATATAAAGAAATTTCCATTTAGTGACGAAAAAACTTACGACGTAGAGCTGGTTATAGGTAGAATTAATGATATCAAAAAACAAAATGTATCATCTATAGTAGAAAAAGCGATTGATCTATCCAATGGATCCATTGTTATTTTGGACGAAGATACCGGAGACGAAGAGACTTATACCACCTTTCCATTTTGTCCTAGTTCTGGCCGCACTTTCGAGCCAATTGAACCAAGAACCTTTAGTTTCAACAGTCCATATGGGGCTTGTCCTAGATGTACTGGTTTGGGTTACACCATGGATATTGATACCGAATTGGTAATCCCAAATCCTCGCCTAACTTTGGCCGAAGGAGCTATCCAACCTTGGACCAGAATTGTAGGTAACCAAAATCAATATCAAAAATTACTTAGTGCTGTGGCCGAATCACATGGTTTTTCCATGGATACTCCAATAAAAGATCTCTCACAAAAAGTATTGGACATTTTATTTTATGGTACAGATGGCCAGCTTTATCAAATTGGTAGCAAAAAAATTCATTTCGAAGGAATTGTCCCAAATCTAACCCAAAGACATGCCGAAACTGATTCTGATTATATAAGAAAAGAGATAGAACAATACATGCGTGAAAAAATTTGTCCGGCTTGTACTGGCAAAAGATTAAAACCAGAATCATTGCATGTAAAGGTAAACAATGTTTCTATTGCCGACATTGCCGAAATGACCATAGAAGAAGCTGGTGAATTTTTTGATAAATTGATAGAAGTAAAAGGAAAAACCAAAACTTCTAAACTAAAAAAACAAGATTTGTTAGTGGCCGAACCTATTGTAAAAGAGATCAAAAATAAAGTGAAAGATCTTATGAAAGTTGGCCTGTATTATCTAACCCTCGACAGATCTTTTACTACCCTATCTGGAGGAGAATCCCAAAGAATAAGATTGTCTACTCAACTTTCTACCGGACTAACCGACGTAATTTATATTTTGGACGAACCTTCGATTGGTTTGCATTCCAAAGACAATGACAAACTAATTGATACCCTAAAAACTCTTCGTGATCTAGGTAACACAGTGATAGTGGTAGAACACGACAAAACCACGATGGAAGCAGCTGATCACCTAATCGATGTGGGGCCGGGAGCCGGAGCTTATGGTGGAGAAATAATGGCCGAAGGTAAACCAACCAGTGTAAAAAAGAGTACCAAATCCTCTACAGGTAGATACTTGTCTGGCAAAGATACAATTACCTCGCCCAAAAAATTTAGAAAAGGTAATGGCAAAACTATAGATATAGTTGGAGCCAAAGCCTTTAATCTAAAAAATATTGATGTCTCTATTCCGCTTGGCAAACTAGTATGTATGACTGGTGTATCCGGTTCTGGTAAATCTACCTTGGTTACAGATATTTTGGCCAAATCATTGTCCAAACATTTTTATCGTGCCAAAGCTGAACCAGGATTGCACAAATCTATCAAAGGTATTTCAAATATTGATAAAGTAATCTCGATTGATCAAACTCCAATTGGTCGTACTCCACGTAGTAATCCCGCTACTTATACTGGAGTTTTTACCGCTATTCGCGATATATTTACCGCTGTGCCAGAAGCCAAGATGCGTGGTTTTACTGCCGGGATGTTTAGTTTCAATGTCAAAGGTGGTGGTAGATGCGAAGCTTGTAGCGGAGACGGTTATATTCGCATTCCTATGCAATTTTTAACAGATGTGTTTGTAGAATGTAGCGAATGTAGTGGAAAAAGATACAACAAAGAAGCCTTGGAAATTCACTACCGTGGCAAAAATATTGCTGACGTCCTTGAAATGACTATTGAAGAAGCTTACAAATTTTTCTCCGACGTCTCTGCTATTGCCGACAAACTACAAATTCTTCGCGATGTTGGTCTAGGTTACTTGCACCTGGGTCAACCGGCTACTACCCTATCTGGTGGAGAAGCCCAAAGAATTAAACTGGCTACAGAACTTTCTCGTAGAGCCACTGGCAAAACTTTGTATATCCTAGATGAACCAACAACCGGCCTACACTTTGATGATATCAAAAGACTGTTACAAGTTTTGAACCAGTTGGTAGACAAAGGAAACACTGTACTAATTATCGAACACAATTTGGATGTGATCAAATCGGCTGACTGGATTATTGACCTAGGTCCAGAAGGTGGTAAACGTGGTGGTGAAGTAGTGGCCGAAGGGACTCCAAAAGATGTAGTAAAAGCTAAAAGAAGTTTTACTGGTAAATATTTGAAAGCCGAGATGTAAAAAGTTATACTTGAAAAATAACTTAATAAAAAAATATGCCAGAGAACAAACCAGACTATGTTCGCCTGGGCGGTAGTATTCACCCAGATGAAGAAGAAAAAGACCCAAAAGAAATTGGAAAAAAAATAGCCGATGAAATGATAAAAGAGGAAGAAGAAGGCAAAGTATGGCAACCCAATAAAAACGTAAAAGTGGGCGGTTCGGCAAAGGATTTGGCTACTGACACAATTATAGATCTTGAAGCGGGTGATATTGTAGAAGATTAAATAACTACAAAAAACAGCTTTGAATATAAGCTGTTTTTTTGTTTAATTTTAGCCAATTTTCCTTGTTTTTACCTTGACAAAAGCCCAATTTTGTGCTACACTACTAAAGCTTAGTATTAAATTTTCCCTATGTTAGGAGAAACACCAAGACCACACGAAAACCTAATAAATGATTTGGAAATTCCGCCTATACCAGAAAAAAAACCAGCTCCCAGAGCACCTTCTGGAGAAACTTCTATAGAAATGCTACATGCTAGGCAGGACCTAGAAGAGACCGAAAGAGACTCAAAAACTGCTGAAGCCGCTAAAATAGAAAAAATAAGACAATCCATCGACAACATAGATAATACTCAAGTTGTAAAAGAAACATCCCCCTGGGATGAAAACGAAGATGGCGTAAGAATGGGAGGTTCTGCTGCAGAAGTGCAGTTCCCAGAGGATGATATAGATATTGAAGTAAACGAAGCTGCTTAACCAAAAACCCTGTACCGATCTGGTACAGGGTTTTTTAATTTGTGAAGCTTGAGCTGGTATTGATTCTGTGACAGATAAAAATGCCAACACCAGCGCTTGAAAATAAGACTGCTAAGCAGTGGCTATTCGCCAATACTACTAAGGTCGATCTCTCCCATGTCGTCTGGAACGATAGAAAAAGCGAACTGCAAACACAAATTGTGCACAGAACCTTTGTCTGTCGAATACCAAGAAAAGTCCCCCTCTCCTCTTTTGGCAGGCTTTACACGAAGATAAACTCGAACCACTCCGGGCCCTTGGTAGTGACGTTCGTCCTCTTCTTCTCCTAGAGAGCCAGTGATATCAAGCTCTCTATTTTGCTGGTCGAAAAGCTCATTAAGAAAAGTAAAGATCTGCAGCCTAGCCGCATCGAATACCCCCTCGGTCACCGGCATATGCGGCGTAATCTCGGGGAATCGCTTCACCTCTCCATTGCTTCGCAAACAACTTTGGGGTAGTTTGCCCTCTCCAATTGGGATGGAAAAAGAACAATCCGCCGGCACACGAAGCCTAAACACCCTAGGCAAACGCAAACTATCTGGGGGGAGAGAAATACGCGTGACAACGACATCCAGTCTATATTTCATGAAACTTTATATACCAAAAAAAACAAGGTTAGTCAACCTTGCAAACAAAAACCCTGTACTTATTTTGTACAGGGTTTACTTTTTTCTAAACTTATTTTTTTTCTGAAGTCTCTTTTGTAGTTTCTTTCTTTGTCACGCCAGAGCTTTTAGCGGAGGCGGGTTTTACTTCTTTTTTAGGAGCAACTTTCTTTTCTACTTTCTTTTTAACTTCTTTAAGTTTCTTTTTGTAATCACGCAAGTAAGTTGGCTTGGCGCGTCTTACCTTCATTTGGCGTACCAACTCTATCTTGGCTACTACCGGAGAATGTA
The DNA here is from genome assembly GCA_964345045.1 of uncultured Gammaproteobacteria bacterium. Taxonomy (GTDB): domain Bacteria; phylum Patescibacteriota; class Patescibacteriia; order Magasanikbacterales; family UBA922; genus XYB1-40-15. The sequence continues at coordinate 34,332 of CAYFPM010000001.1, read as the reverse complement.
GTGGGAAAATCTTTTCTACCCCTACTCCGCCAGATACTTTGCGAACTGTTACTGTAGCTCCGGCTTCTTTACCGTGTTTTATAGCAATTACAGTCCCTTCAAAAATTTGGATACGTTCTTTTTCTTCCCCTTTGGCATTGGTTTCACGAATCACTTGGTGAACCTTTACAATCATGCCGGGTCTTAGGTCTAGTCTTTTGTCTTCGGACATATTTTTACAAAAAATTATCGAGAGGTTGAGGTATGTCTGCCCAACGTCGGCATATACATAAGTGGCGATATACTACTATATATGGCCAATTTTGTCAATAACTGACTTAATAATTGAATTGAGGTGGTCTGAATCTATATGCGGAGGGGTTCTCTCCAGACCTATCGTGACCAGCGTTTTTTGTAGAGCTTTACACCCTATACAGCGGCAACTGACGCTCTACCTTGAAAACCAATGTCATATAACCTACCCCTAGACTCTTTCTACGATCTGGCATCTCGGATCTTTTCAGAGGGCGTAACTCGTAGCCAGAGGAGGTACTTCTGGCAAAGAAATGGAGTATATACTCCCCACGTCGTTCACCAAAATAGTACGTGTCGTCCTCTTCCTCTTCTCGAGGGAAGTCCGCTCTATCCAAAATTGTGAACTCCTGGATACTCTCGGCCCAGTGAGCGCGGATAGCCGCCGCCATCTGCTCTCTCCCCTGTACACTGGCCTGGTCAGGCCTCGAAGTACCTTCGAAAGAGAGCAAAAACTGCAAAGTGAACGCAGAGAAGATCTCCCCGGGGATCTCTACTCGTGTTTCCACCAAAAAAACTTTTTCGGTCATGATACCCTCTTATTACCACAAAAAAATTAAATTGTCAATACCAAAAAACCAGGCTATTAACCTGGCTCTAAAATTTTAATTTATTTAGATAGAATCAATAATATCTTTCACCTTCATTATAGTCCCTTCCAAATCCCCTTCGGTATTTTCTATAGCATAATCATAAATATCCGTATGCTCTAGCCACTCGCGGGTATAGGCCATTCTCTCTTTTACATATTCTTCTGTCACCCCACCACGGCTACGAATCCGTTTTTCAAGAATATCCATTGGAGCATTTACAAAAATCGCTTTTACCTCTGGCATTTGCTCTTTGGCTTGCATTACCCCTTTGTAATCAATTTTCCAAATTCCCAATTTGTCACTATTTTTAACTCTTTCAATTTCTTCAAAAGTTACACCGTAAAAATTATTATTATAATGTTCGGCATATTCAAAAAACTTTCCTTCTTCGATTCCATTTTTAAAATCCTCTTTGGAAATAAAATAATAAGGCTGAGCCTCTGCTTCTCCCGGCCGCATATCTCTGGTGGTAGTAGTTACCACTCTTTCTATGGGCATTAGTTTTTCTAATCCATCTATTATACTGTCTTCTCCTGCTCCGGATGGTCCGGATATTATTACAATTTTACCTTTCATACTTTTAATTTAACTCTTCTATAGCTTGAGGGCACTCCTCTACCGGGTATCTTGCCATACCCTCTCCCAACCCTACTATTCCCAATCTAGAGACCCACGTAGGATTGCTAGAATAAGGGTAATTATAAGCTTGGTTTAAATTTAACACAAGTTTGTGCTTAAGTGGATTTTTCACAATATAGTTAAAATGAGTAAAAAAATCTTTTTCATCCCTTATACAATAATCGAAGTATTGAGACCAAACCTTTCTACCAAACGCTTGATCTATCTCATTAAACTTTCTAGCAGTAGAGGCATGAAGCCTACGCATAAAAGATACCAATTTCTCACTTTGTCTATTATTACTAGGAGTGACAAGCATCAGCTTGTCACTAGCCCTCGACGAGCTTACGCTCGTCTCTCCTCTATTTAATTTAAATAACAAATGATAATGATTGTGAAGTACTACCCAAGCAAAAATTCCAATATTCAATTCTTCTGATAAATTTTTCAAAATTACCTGAAAAAATCTCTTCCTACTATTATCTTTCATCAAAGTCTTTCCATTAATCATTCTCCCCGTCACAAAATAAGTGTGCCCGGAATAAATATGAAACGGCCGGTGAATATTTCTATTTTGGGTTGCCAAAATTTGCTGCATAGCGAAACCTCAATTCAACTCTGTCAAAAATTTTTGGAGCTTACTTGGCAATTTGGATTCAAAAGTCACCTCTTCATTATTAATATCTGCAAAAGAAAGCTGTGTAGAATGCAAAAAAATTCTACCTAAATCAATGTCTCTTTTTAAATTCAATTTTTTGTTTAGATAAAGTTTGTCACCGACTATAGGGTGGCCATAGGCCAACATGTGTACCCGAATTTGATGAGTTCTCCCTGTATGAATTTTTATTTTTAATAATGTAAAACGAGAAAATCTTTTTTCTACCCAAAATTCTGTAAGAGCTTCTTTGCCGGTTTGTTCTTTGCCAACATTTTTTAGCTTGGTTGTGTCTACATGTGGCCTAGCTGCCATTCTACCATCTGTTCCACGTTCTATAGCAAAATCTATCAGACCATGATCTTTTTCTACCACTCCATGCACCAGAACTGTATAAATCTTATCTATAGATCTACTTTTAAATTGCTCTTTCAAATTTTCAAACATTGTCTGATTTTTGGCAACTACCATCACACCGGACACATCTTTGTCCAATCTATGTACGATACCGGGTCTATCTTTGTGTTCTCCTACTCCATTTATTTCTGGAAAAGTTTCTATTAGCCAATCTTTTAGTGTATTTTTTTCTTCTGCTTCTGTAGGATGAACAAGCAAATCAGTTGGTTTTTCTATTACCAAATAATTTTTTTCTTCTGCCAAAACTTTTATATGAGGAATCTTTGTATCTGACTTTATCTCTTCTTCTATTTCCAAAATCTCAATTTCATCGCCGGATTTAAGCTTATCTCCGGCTTTTTTAGGTTTTTTATTATTCAACAATACCAAACCAGCTTCTACTAATCTTTTTATTTGTGATCTAGTTTTACCCAATTCCTCGGATAAAAAAACATCCAATCTAGATCCTGCAAAATTGTCATCTACTATTTTTTTCATAAGATCTATTTTGGATGTATATAGTGGGCCTAGATGGACTTGAACCATCGACCCCAACGTTATAAGCGTTGTGCTCTAACCACTGAGCTATAGGCCCTTAATTCTAGTTGTTTTGAAGACACTATAACATACAACGTTATATCCCGAGGTGTCAGGACTAACCGCTGAGCTCTGATTACACGAAGTGAATCAGTTCCGACAAAGTCGGAAATAGGCCCTTAAATTTTTTGTAATAAATATCCGAAGACAATGGGCATAAATTACCAAAACTAGGCCAAAAAATCAAGTCTAAGCCCAAAATAAAGCGGGGAGAGCTTTATAATTGATAAGTACTATATATATTGGTATACTTGGGACAATATGGACTCAAAAGTAACAAAACTTATATTCGAAGCCAAAAGAAGGATGAAAGCTTCTCCCGATCCGGCTCACGATCTTACCCACGCAGAGCAAGTAGCAAGCTATGCCAAACAGCTTGCCAAAGATACAGGTCTCAATAGCAAAGATACACAAGCTTTGGTATTGGCGGCTTGGTGGCACGATGTGGGTAGGACAATAACAAAAAAACCATCAATTGTTTGGATGCCTTTTGTAGACGACATGATCTCGGCTCTTATGTTGTGGAAAGCTACTATAAAATGTAGATTATTTGGATCTATAACAGGTAAATCTACTAGAATAATCTTTTGCAAAAGTTTTGCCACCGGACAATTATTGACCAGAATACTTATCAGAAAAAAAGATAGAATCTTAATTGATCTGTTAAAAGACGCCGATAGTTTGGATATACTCAATCTAGATAGAATGGAAAAGTTAATGACAATGGCAGATTCTTCCAAAATTTATCATGCTGGTTACAAAGCAGCTATTAGATGGTTTTTGACCACCAAACACTTGCATATGAAAACACAGGCTGCCAGAAATTATGTTATTCGTTTAATGAAATTATTTATAAGCTGGCTAAAACAAAAACATATTTTTGAATGGCATACCCAAAAATTTGGTCTACGCTGGGTAAACAACATGATAAAAAAAGGAGAAATAATTTTGAAAAGAGTAGAAAAAAAATTTCATATCAACCAACTTAAACCTACTTAATATGTTTCTTATAAAAACACACACTCAAAAAGTTAGAGATAGAGCCGCCAAGAAACTAGAAGAATACAGCCGACCATCGGTTGATTTTTTTCTATTAATCGCTTTGTCTGCTGCCATAGCAACTATTGGAGTTATCTTGAATAATACGGCGATTTTAATAGGAGCTATGCTGGTTGCCCCACTTATTACACCTGTCTTTTGGTTTTCTTTTGCCTTAATTGTTTTAAAGGTAAAAAGTGTTTTTAGAGCTATATTAGCAATTGTCATGGGTTCTATCGTAGCTATAATAGTATCTTCTATCTCATCTTACTTAATTTTTTATTCTAATTTACAAGAAATAAACTTTGGACTTAGCACTTTATTTTCTTACGAGCCAAATACTTTGCTATTTGCAGTGGCACTTCTTTCTGGAATGGCTGGGGCTTATGCTTATACCAAGCCGGATAGAAAAAGTTCTCTACCTGGAGTAGCAATTTCTGTTACAGTTATTCCTCCTTTGTGTGTTGCCGGTATTGGAATTACCTTGGCAGAATGGAATATTTTTTACAATGGAGCAACTCTTTATTTTTCAAATTTAATTGGAATTATTTTTGGTAGTTTATTAATTTTTATTTTTGAAGGCTTTGGCGAAGATACACAAAAAATAGAAATCAAAAAATAATTTTTTTATAAAAGTTTTTTTTACAAAAGTTATACACAGTTTTTTTATTAAAACTATTTTAAAATAAAAAAAATTAACTTATACTAATTGCAACAGGTCGAACTCGCCTAACTTTGTAACAAAAATAGTTTGTTAAAAATAAATTTAATTTTTTTTACAGAGTTGGGCGAGAAAATTTTTTACATCAATGCTTGTCATGTAAAAAATAAAAAGTATTTATTGTGAATTGGTATGTGCCATGGCTATATCAATCATAGCTTTTTAAAATAAATACTTAATTAATCTCTTAAAGAGAGGGGGTGTACATATGCCTGCAAGAAAAAGAGCTACTCGCAAAAAAGCTGCTGCTCCTAAAAAACGCAAAGCTGTAAAAAGAACTACAGCCAGACGTAAGCCAGCTGCTAAAAAGAAAACAACTAAGCGCAAGGTTGCTAAAAAGAAACCTGCTGCTAAGAAGAAAGTTGCTAAGCGTAAACCAGCTAAGAAAAAGGTTGCTAAACGCAAACCTGCTAAACGTAAGGTTGCTAAAAAGAAACCTGCTAAACGCAAAGCTGCTCCTAAGCGCAAAAAAGCTGCTGCTAAGAAAAAAACAACAAAACGCAAGCCAGCTAAGAAAAAGGTTGCTAAACGCAAACCTGCTAAACGTAAGGTTGCTAAAAAGAAACCTACTAAACGCAAAGCTGCTCCTAAGCGCAAAGCTGTAAAAAGAAAGAAAAGATAAATTTTCTTTCAAAAAAAATCCCGGTTAGCCGGGATTTTTTTATGTAAAAATTACTAAGAGACTATTTAGATTAAACTTTAATAACAACAAAATTCAACATTATTCCCATCAGGATCAATAACAAAGGCGGCATAATATGTTGAAGAATAATCTGGTCTTGAACCAGGTTTACCGTTGTCTTTAGCACCGTTCTCTAGAGCAATTTTATAAAATTCATCTACTTGCTCTTTGCTTTTGGCTTTAAAGGCAAAATGGATTTTTTCATGAAGAGGGTGTTCTTTGGTTGATTGAACAATTTCAAAAAATGGTTCTTTGTCAGGGCCAAAACCATAAAAGGTCTTTTTATCATTGGTCAGAACTTGTTTGTAGTCGATAACAGCAAGAACCTTTTCATAAAATGCCCGACTCTCCTCCAAATCTCTTACTTGGATTGTAATGTGATCAATCATATGTTTATGATAAGAAATTTGTATTTTATCTCCAAAAATCATTAAACCTCATTTTGAACATCCTCAATCTTAATCTCAATCTAAAGCTCAATATTCAACGCTCCTTGCATAGGGAATCCCCTATCTTTTCCTTGTTCAAAAACTTTCACCACTCCGAACTCTCCATCAAAACCAGGTTTTATAAAAATTTCTCCCCTTCTTACCTTGTCTATAGCTGTAGCTATTTGTTTGGAACTGGCTTTTTCGATATTTTTCAAGTCTTGATTTAACAAAATATCAAATTCACTAGTTTTTAGATTATCAATCAAATTATTATATTCTGTCAAAACTGTTTTGGTGCCTACTCCTCTTTGCAAGGTATCGGACAAGATCTCTACCAGTGGAACCAAACTTTTGTAAGGTATTTTTTTCTCAGCTATTCTTTTAGCTTCTTCTTCGGTTCTGTCTGCCAACTCTGCTACTCTGTTCATTACTCCTACAACTAAATTCTTTTTACATTTTGGGCAAATCCCCTTCAATTTTTTGGTTTCTTCTGGTTCACAAGAAAAGTTACAATCTCTGTGTCCATCTATATGATACTTACCTTCTTCCGGATAAAATTCAATGGTAAATTTAAATTTATTTTTATCTTCTTCTTTCAAAATCCTCATGATCTCGTTATATGTAATATCTTTTTCGTTGGAAAATTCCATTACATTAGCTTCTCTACCTAATTTTTGTGGACTATGGGCATCGGAATTGGAAATAAGTGAAATATTATCAAGTGCCGATACACGCCAATTCATAATCGGGTCACTAGAGAGTCCGGTTTCAATGGAAAATATATAAGGAGCCAAATCTTCAAAACATTCTTGTAGTGAATCATAACCACCTTTGGAGCCAAATACTCCAAACCAAGGCGTCCAAGCATGAGCTGGAATCATTACCATTCTCTCGTCTGTTTCAAGCATTAACTCCAAAATATTTTTAGCAGTCATTCCTAGTATAGGTCGGCCATCGGCAGACAAATTAAAACCTCGATTGTCTAGTGTTTTATTAAATTTTTCAGTCACCTCTAAACTTGGAGAAAATATCAACAGATGAAGTCGTCTGGTCTTATCTGCGTGTTTTTTGATAGAGGCTATTTCTGTACCAATTAAAAATCTGGTTTTGGAACTATCATCCTTTAGCTTGTAAATTCCATCATTATCTTCTACTAAATTTTCTTTCATGTGGGCAAACCAGGCCGGATGGGTAAAATCTGATGTTGCCAAAATATCTATCCCTCTGATCTCACAAGTTTTGGCAATCAGAGGTAATTCCAAGTGTTTGGAGCAAGCTCTAGAGTATTTGGAGTGAGTATGTAAATCGAGAATTTTTTGGATCATATGTTAGTCATAATACTAAAGTGGTAAAACAAAAACAACCCCATTTGGGGTTGTTTTTTGTCTTTTTGGATTATCTAGTTACTACCTCACTACAGTTTACAGCACCATCTCTAGTATCGGTCACACAAAGGGCAAAATCTTTGGTGCCGCTACCTACTCCGGAAAGACTATAACTTCTGCTTTGTCTGGCATTACAAATATTATCTGTTAGGGAGTAATTTACCGAACTAAAGTTGTTGGCTCCAGCAGCAGAAGCGTAAATCTCTTCTGTAAACCAACCTGTCATTGGAGACTGATCCAAACAATAATTACCATTGGTATCTGTGTAATAATCGTTTAGGGTTGCTGTCCTGTCGGCTCCGGTACCAAACACACTAAATACGATAGAACTGTTACTAGTACCAGGGAGTGATCCTACAGTTGTACCACTACTACCACTGTTGTCAAAAGTATTACCAGTATCTGTATTATTGTTTGTAGTATCTGTATCATTGCTAGAGGAATCAGTACTGGTTTGGTCGCTAGAACTATCTGTATTGTTGTTGGTAGAGGTATCTGTGTTGCTACTATTATTGTTATTTGTAGTGTTATTGTTTGTGTTTTGGTTGTTGTTGGTAGTGGTGTTTGGATTTGTATGGCTACCGGTTGGAGAGCTAATATCTGCGTTTCTTAAATCAATCAACACAGCATCAATTCCGTTGCTTCTGTTGCCCCAATCAGTTCCAAAAACTACGTACGAACCATCTTGAGAAATAGAAGGTTGAGGTTGAGCCAAGTATTCACTATTGCTTGATCTGTGAAAAGCCAGGCGTCTTACTTTGGCATTGTCGTTGTTTATTTCACTAGTATCGGCAGAACTCCCATCCAAGTAAACCAAGTAAATTTCTCCACCAAGTGCATCCGATGGATTACCAGTGGCACTAACTACACAAACTCCAGCTGGGCCTAAACAAGAAATATGTTCAAAGTGAGAATTGGTATTGAAATTTTGTGCCCAACCTACGTTTAAAACTACTCGTTCGTGTTGGGATGGATTAAAATTTCTTGATCCTGGAAACTGTGAGTACAAAATCACAGTAGAAGGACCATCGGAAGTGGCTGTTACATAGACTTCGTTACCAGCTGCGTCGTATCCCATGTCACTATGTTGGTGACCATCGGCTACATGTCCTAGGTAAGAACCATCTTTGATATCTCTGGCTTCTACTCCGCGACAAGTTGTTGTTCCGTCCCCGATCCAGTTAATCACCATGTATTTACCAGATGGAGAAGTTCCTACCCAATCCGGTTCAAATCTACATTGTGAATTTTGGGCAGCCATTGTATTTTGATTCAACTCGGCGTAGATTTTCTTCTCAAAAATGTTGTAAGAAATAAAAGTATCTCCACCACCATCGTCGCGAGTTACCAAGGCAGTAATCCATTGACCATCACGAGAAATTTCTTCAAAAGAACGAGAGTTTCTGACTGTTAGGTATCTACTTGGCAATGCCCCAATTACAGATCTTGTTCCTGTTTTGAAATTATATTTTTCAAGTACTACATCGCTATTTTGGCTACCGGTATCATTGCTGTCCCAAAATATAAGTTCGTCAGCGTTGATTGGATTCCATCTTGGCAAGTTTATATCTCCTGGAAGATCGGCCACTTTTGTTTGGTCAGAGATTCTATATACACTGTAGCTCCCACCGTCTAGGATTAAAGCATGAGTATTGTCTCTATTTATAACTTGCAATTGAGAATAAATATGTCTACGTGAACCACCATTTGGAGCATTGGTCAAACGCATAAGTGTGGTCCCAAAATCTGGATCTTGGAAAGAACTCCCCACAGCCGGAGTGTTTAGACCGCTCTGAGAAACTGATGTATATGGATTGGTAATCCCAGCTGGAGAGCCACCAGGGGTTGGTGCCGGGGCAGGAGCCGGAGCTGGTTGTGGAGCAGGATTTGGTGCTGGTGCTGGAGTCGGAGTTGGTTCTGGTGTTGGTACTGGCGCTGGTTCTGGGGCAGGAGCTGGAATTTCTTCTGGTGGGATTACTTCTGGCATTGGGGCTGGTGGAACTTCTATATAACCCAAACCTAAACATTGATTAATGGAGTCACAATTAGCCAACTGTAAGCCCTTGTCATAATCACTTGCAGAAGTAATAGCACTACCTTCGGTATAGTTGGCAAAGAAAACTTCACCCAAAGTTCTCATAGAACCTCTTTTTCCTCTTCTATTCCATCTGTTGCCATAGATAGATCTAGCTACTTGCTCGCTAGATACATGACGCAAAACATTTGGATATTCTACAGCAAATACTCTAGGATCATGATTCATTTTTAGCAAAAAAGAACCTGGTTTTATAGTTACATTTCCACCTAACCGCATTCTGGCACAAATGTTATTGGATACACTAGTTATCCCCGAAAAATCCGGATACCAAGAATCATAAGTTACTCTATTTGGAAAAACGTATCTTTTGCCATCACTACCTACATAATAAATGGCATTGCCTGAACCACATTTTAATAATGTTCCGGCTGGATATGGAATAGGGGTTAAAGCATTGGCTGTTTGAATTGAAAATACTCCAAACAAAAAAGCAATTACCCCAAAGAACGCTCCCAAAATTGGAATACGCCATTTTTGTTTACTAGTTATACTCTTCATAAAAAAAAATTAAATATATAAAGTTAATACACCTAAATTATCATGTACGATTTATGATTGTCAATCTCAAAAAAGCAATCCCCTTAACCAAAATTCAAAACTATTTTTATTATTCTTATTTTTAATTTAGTAATTTATAGTAAGAATTTAGAAACCATGACTAATCGGCCCTACTCCTGGTACACTTACATAACCTTCGGTTACTTGTCCGCCAGCTCCAGTATAATAATTACCACCACTGTACACTCCGCGTGACCAAATGTTGTCTCCACCACTACCATCGGCAGCAGCAATAGCAGCATAAACATTTCCCAAGGCTACATTGTAGCCCTCTACACCAATGTCTCCATTGGCATCTAGCCAATAACTCCCCGGCAGTGGACTAGAGTAACCAAATAAACTTGCAAGTAAATAAGCTTCTTCGGTAGTCAACTGTCTTCCATTTACATACAAACCAGAAGTCCCATAAGAAGCATTGGAACTTAGGACTCCAAAATTATGATTGGGATACATTACATTGGTAGCCGCTCCACCAATGTTACCATACATACCACTTCTACTATCGTACCAATAGTTACCAGGCAAAGGGGTTACTCCGTATGTGGCTTGCAAACTATTTAGCTGATCTTGATCTAGAATCAAACCATTTACAATTACTTGCGAACCAACCTCTTCTCCCAAGATAGATTCGCTACTTGGTTTTTCTGCCACATTTTTAGAAGTTGTTCTTTCTACCTCACTGTCTAGACTACTCCCCTCGTCTACTATATAGTCTGGCTCAATAATTGAGTTATTGCCAGAGATTTTACCCAAACGAAAAGCAATTACTACTACTGCAATCAAAACTATCCCTGTCACCAAAATTTTTTTATTCATATTTTTAATTTATATATTCAATATTTTCTTGACTGACTCTGCGTAACCCTTCGTCGTTTGTTATCTCTTCATAAATTTGAGCTATCAAACCAGGTACACGAGAAATTATAAAAAAGCCTTTCATCATTCTGTAATCAAAACCCATATCAGACAAAATAGCCGCCATAGAACCATCTATATTTATTGGTAGTTCTTTGGAAGAAATTTTATTTAGTTCTGCATAAAAATTTTCGGCAAAGACACAATTTTTGTCATAAAAGCCTAACCCTTTGGCAGTGGCAAACAAAGCTTCGCTGCGTTCATCGTGAGTTAGCACAGCATGCCCAAATCCTGGCACTCTTATTTTTTTCTCTTTCAAATCTTTTGCTAACACTGACACGTCTTCACAGCCGTTATTCTCTTGAAAAAACTTGGCTGCGCCCTCTATGGCTCCACCGTGACGATCACCAATGGTAAGAATTCCAGCAGCCAAAGCTACATTCATAGAACTTTTGGCACTAGCGGTAATTCTAGATACTTGCCCAGAGGCAGTGCCTGGGCCATGGTCTATGGCAGCAGTAAAGATAGCATTCATCATTTTGGTCTCTTTTTGATTTGGCAATTCTCCCTTTAAAATAAGAAAAATTGTCTCCACAAAAGATTTTTCTTTTATCAAATCAGTCAAAGCATGACCACGAATAAATTCTTTGCCATTTTCTATTTTTGTAATTGAAGTTTTGTATTTCATAAACTGACAACTTAGATTGAGATTAAAATTAAGATTAAGATTTTTATATTAATTTCAACTTATACGTAATCCCCTCTTCCCATTCCGGATTATCCCATTTTCTAAATCCTAATTCCTCACATAGTTTTTGCATAGGGATATTTTCAAAAGCTGTTTCAGTAACTACAAATTTTGCTCCATTTTTTTTTGCGTGTTCTATACATGCATTCATTAATTTCTTACCTATACCTTGTTTTTGAAAATTTGGATCTACAAATATTTCACGAAGGAAAAAACAATCATCTTCCCACCAATCTGTATCACAAGAGATAAATCCAGCAAAATCATCATTATTCTTTGCCAAAAGGTAATAGCTTTTATCTCTATCAAAATTTTTCTTTAAAAGATCAATTGTCTCTCCATTATACTTATAAGAAAAATCTTTATAAACCGATCCTTTATCTCGTAAAATCTCAATTTCATCTTTATTTGTTATTTTTTCGTAAGCAATACCCATATAAATTTATCTTAATCTTAATCTTAATCTTAACTATAAGGTTTAACCAGCTTGATAAGATCTTCATAACTATCGGCAATCATAACTCCTACTTCACTAAGTGCCTTCGCCTTGTCCTCGGCTCCCTGCCCTTTGGCTACGATCGCCCCGGCATGGCCAATGTTCATTCCTTCTGGCAAAGCGCTTGCAAATTTACCACCGACAAACACTGCCAGTGGCTTGGTAAACTCTTTATTTTTTATTAGCTCTACAATTTCAAATTCGTAACTGCCTCCATGCTCACCAAATAGCACTACTGCTTTGGTATTTTCGTCCTTTTCGTATTCGCGGAGTAGATCGGCATAGGTAGTGCCCATTAGTAAGTCTCCGCCTACATGCACCGCTGCGCTCTGCCCCATACCAGCTTGGCGGATCTGCCAAGCAATTTCATTGGTCATCCCCCCAGAGCGAGAGATAATCCCAATCGAACCTGGAGTAAAAATCTCGTTTACATTGTTGCCAGCAATCAGCCCTACTCTCCCTACATTTGGCACTATGTAGCCCATGGAGCTCGGGCCGATTATTCTAATATTTTTCTCTTTGGCTTTTTCTAGGCAAATAGCCGTGTCTTGAATCGGTACTCGCTCGGAAAAAATATAAATCTGGGGAATGTTATTTTCTATAGCCTCGAGCACGGCATCCTTTACAGCAAACGGAGGGACAATGATGGCCGAGACTAGGTCATCAATACCAAAGGCTTGAACCGCTTCTTTCACATTATTAAACACTGGCACACCATGCACTTCTTCTCCACCTTTGCCTGGCCGTACCCCACCTACCACATTGGTATGGTAGTCGAGCATGGCCTTGGTTGCCTTTTGCCCTTCTTTGCCAGTAATTCCTTGAACTAGGACTTTGGTATTTTTGTTAATTAATATACTCATACAACTAAAAATTATTACTCAATACTAGGTAAAAACCCACACTAAGATTTAGTAAAAATAAAAAAGCAAATATACCATTTAAAAAATAAAATCTGGCATTAAACTTATTGGCATAATACACTACCAGACCATACAAAAAGTAATAAAAAAATATAAGAGTAGCACCCAAGACCAATATTGTGGTATCAAAACCACTAAATTTCAAGCTATCCAAAAAAGAAATGAAAAAAATAGCTGGGAAAATGACTATCTGAAAAAACAAAAAATACAAGTTACTAATATCAAAAAAATCCGCATAAATATGATAGTCGCTTTGCATGAAAAAATTAGCCAGTGCAAGAAAAAATACATGTACAAAAATCCAGCCCCAAGCCACTCTTTTTCTGGAATTTTTAAAATAGGGCAATATATTATTAATCATAAACTAAAAATAATTATTCAATATAAAATAAAAAATACTTATAATGTTCAACAAAAACAAAAGAGAAAATATTCCATTTAAAAAATAAAATCTTGAATCAAACTTGTTGGCATAATAAATAATAGCTATATATAAAAAATAATAGACAATAATTAATAACAATATAGTTAAAATTTTGTCAGCATAGAGTCCAAAAAAATCAACTTTATCAATAAAAGCTGTATAAAAAACAGCTGGAAATAAAAGTACCTCAAATGAAAATATTAAAACATAGTCTGACAAATGGTAATTTAGATATCCCTGACTAAGTAAAGCCATCAAAAGATTGACAATTATGAAAAAAAATAAATGCACGAAAAACCACCCCAAAGCGACTCTTTTTCTGGAATTTTTAAAATAATTTAAAATTGCATTCATAAAAATTAAAACTTAATCTCAAATACCCCCCACGACTCCACCCCCAAATTGGAATAAATATAATCTCTAATTAGCAAACTTTGCTCTGAGAGCATCTATTGTTTCTTGAATAACTTGCTGCTCCAGTTTTTGAAGGAATAAATCATTTTCTTCTTTCAATTTTTCTGCTCCCCCTATAGAATCAACAAGTGCCTCTGTCATTGCTATCACAACTGGAAAAACACTATCCTTATTACGATCAAGTATCCTTTGTTTACCAAAATTAATTAAATCTCGGTAGTGTTCCTCATAAGTAGCCTCATCCAAATCAACATAAGCTACTGTTCTTGCAGCTACATCTGTTGCTATCTCTTCAATCCGCTCTTTCTCTCCTCTGCCAAGTTCTGTCTCCGAACCAGTATTTGGTGAAATTTCTATGATTGGTCTTGTTTCAAATCTACCCATATTTTTTTAATTAAAACTTAATTTCAAATACCTCCCACGGCTCCACCCCCAAATTAGAATAGCGGATCCAAGTTGGTTCTACTACAAAATATCTTATCTCTGGTAATTTGGAAAACTTTTCCGCCTTAGGATTTTTGGCAAAGTAAATTTGTTGATACTTTTTTATCTCTTCTTCACTAGTTAGCTCCCTAGCCACGCCCTCGTACTGCACTGTAATCTCATCGTCCCAACCAATTACTAGCGAGACATTTTGGTTGTGCTGCAGGTTCTGGTACTTTCTATAAGTATGAAAAGTATCAAAGATAATTTCCAAATTATCTGTCTCCCCAAATTCAAGCACAGCACTTTCGGACTTGTTATCTGGCGTAACAGTGGAGAGAACGGCCAGTCTTTCACCTTTTATAAAATTTAAGACTTTTTCTTTTTCCATATCTAAATTATTTCTTTCAATTTTTCAAATACAGCCTCAGAAGAATCGGTATTTTCAAACAAAAATTTAGTCTGCATTTCATCATATTTCATTTCTTTTTTGTCCCCCAATCTTTCGAAATGTTTATAATTCTCATAAATATCTGCAGCTTTTACAACCAAAGCTTCTTCACCAAATTCCGCACACCTTTTTATAATATCCCTTACTTTTTCCTCACCTTTCAAATCAAAGTTTTTAGTATTGGCTTTCACTATTCCTAAAACGTTTTTACCAAACTTTGACTCTATTTCTTGTTCTGTTATTTCTGTCTCCTCAAAAATTTCATGAAGAAAAGCAGCCACCACCACATCGCCATTATAACCTAAATTAATTAGTCTAAGACCAGTCCCCAAAGAATGAAGGAGTTCTGATTTAGACTCACCCTCAGAAATATGTGGCAATAAATCAGATATAAATCTAACAGCTTCTTCGTATTTTTTTTCATTCATAAGATTTACTTTTTAACTTGCTCTTTTTTAAAACCAGCCACAAAACTACCAACTACAAAACCAATTGCCCCATACTGAATAATCCCAGAAATCAAAGTAATAAATACAACTGTAGAAAAAGAAACTTCCCAAGAACGAGTAATAAGTATATTTAAAGTAGATATCAAAGTGGCTGTTGGCAAAGTAATCATGGTTACACTAGAAGCCAGTTCTTCGCAATCTACCGAGCCTAGTGGGGCAGTACTACAAGGAATTGTATACTGCGTGATGAAAATAGCTAAAAACAAAACTATAAACATAGCCAAAAATCCCCATTTATAAACAGCC
Source organism: uncultured Gammaproteobacteria bacterium (assembly GCA_964345045.1). GTDB lineage: Bacteria > Patescibacteriota > Patescibacteriia > Magasanikbacterales > UBA922 > XYB1-40-15. The sequence goes on along the minus strand of CAYFPM010000001.1, from coordinate 18,780 downwards.
TCCCTTTTAAGTTTCAATTTAGACATAAAAAATTTTGGTAAATCATTACTTATTCCTGATTAATCATTTCTGCCAAAACCTTGGCTGTCTCTGTCATCGGCACATCTTTGCCAAATACTTTCATATTAAGTCCATTCTTCTCGGCACAATCTCGCAAAATTTGTCTACCAGCTTCGCCACCCGGCCCATCTCTGCGTACTACAATCGGGTAAGTCGGTTTGATCTCTTCTAGAGCATCGGCAAAACCTTTGAAAGTTTCTTCTACATTGGTAAAGTTCGATACTACACCACAAGCCCACAAACCTTTTAATCCTGGTTTCGACATAATAATCTTGGCCAACTCATAAACTTTTTCTCGTGGGGGATTACCAGAATACTCGGTATAATTAGCGGCTTTTAGACCAGCTTTTTCCAAAGCATCCATATTCGATATACTTGCACCTCCACCATTTAGTATAAGCCCAATGTCACCATCTAGCTCTATATATTTGCCAGCAGTACCACGATAATAGCCTTCACCTTCATCAATTTTCTTGACCATTATTTCTCTGTCTGTTGGGGGTCTACCCATCATAGTTCGTGGTTCTAGTTCTTTCCACTCTTCGTGACGAAAAAATGCATCATCATCAATGGCCACCTTGGCGTCCGCCGCAATCCATTCGCCAGAAGCGGTTTTTACTAGCGGATTAATCTCGACAAGTCTTGTATCCTCTTTTTTAAAACATTGCCAAAGCTTCTCTGCCACCTCACTCACTTCTCCTAACTTACTTTTGACTTCCTCTGGCAAGGTATCATTCGAAATTCGAAATTTTAAATTCAAAATTGAACTTGGTTCTACTTCCTCAATATCCACTCCCCCTTCTTTGGAATAAATCAAAACCGGCTGTTTGGCATTTGTGTTATATGTAATAGAAAGATAATGCTCCTCGGCAATATCTAACTTTTCTTCTATCCTTACAGCCGCTACGTGTTGATTCTTAATCTTTTTATTAAACAAATCATTCACAACTTTTTCAACTTCTTCGGCATTTGAACAAAAAAAGATCCCATTATTCTTGCCTCTTTTTCCAGAAAGAATTTGCACCTTTACCACTACATCCCCACCACCTACGTCTTGGTAAACTTTTTTGGCATCCATGCCAGGCAACACTTCCAAACCTTTTGGTACTTTTATACCATGATTTTCAAAAAATTGTTTACCTTCAAATTCGTATAAATTCATATGTTAAATCATAAATGAAAAATATAAAATCATAAACATTTTTTAACAAAAAATTCATTTATGATTTTTGATCTACAATTTTTAATTTCTAAAAGTCCATCCGAAAATTTTTGCCATGGTCGCGAAAGCCTAACTTTTCATAAAGCTGGTGCACTTCTTCTCTACCATATCTACTCTGGCCAATCAGTTTGGAACAACCAATTTGTTTGGCTTCTTCTATTAGAGCCTGAATAAGTTTTGTACCCAAGCCCTTTCCACGATAGCTTTCGTCTACAAAAACATCTTCCATTAGGCCATAAGGCTCTTCACGCAAATCATTATATATAATATAGAGTCTGGCACGACCAACCTCTTTGCCATCTTCCTCTAAGCTAAATTTTACAGAATAGGCTCTATCTTCTTTTTGCTTTTTAATCTCCATATGTTACAGGTTATATGATATTTGACTCATGTTAACTCAAGGCCTCGCGAAGAAGCATCCCCAATCTTTCGGCCGACAATCCCCCACTTTGTCTTTCAAACGGCTCGGAAAAAACTAAATAATCTTTAAGCTTACTCATATCAGAATCAATCAACTTCCATTTCTTTTCTTCGTAATGTTTGGCTTGCTCCTTGGTTAATTTCATGTTGTTAAAAATTACCGAATCCAATTTTCTTGGCAAATATTTTTCTAACTCTGCTACAAACTCATGCAAGGCGGTAGGGCCAGTTTCTCCTTCCATTTCATATTTATTACCAGCGATATAAACCAATTTTGCTTTTGATTTATCAATTGCCTCTTTTATCCCCTTTGGCAAAATAGAAGCTACTACACTGGTATACAAACTACCTGGTCCTAGTAATATAAAATCTGCCTCCTCTATAACTTTTTTAACTTCCGAATAAATTTCTCCCGGAGGATCTAGATAAACTTTTTTAATTTTTAAATTTCTGTCGTAATCTGGTCTGTCTAATTTTGCTTCTGTTTGAACTATTTCGCCATTGGTTAGCTCGGCGGCGAGCTGAACATTATCCAAACTAGCTGGATAAACTTTTCCTTGTGCCCTAACAGCTTGCTCCAAAGCTCTAATAGCTTTTACAAAATCTCCACAATAGTTAGCTGCCAAAACCAAAAACAAATTACCTAAATTGTGACCATCTAGTTTGCCAGTGTTTTCAAAACGTTTGCCATAAAAATATGGTTTTAGAATTGATCTATAGCCAATTGGAGACAAAGCCAAAACTGCTCGCAAAATATCTCCGGCTGGCAAGGTATTGAATTCTTCACGCAACTGGCCAGAGGATCCCCCCGAATCACTTACAGATATAACTGCAGAAATATCGAACAAATCTATATTTCTTTTCATAGCACGAAGAGTGGTGGCACTACCATTGCCTCCACCAAAAACAACTACTTTTCTTTTTTTCATAAACCTAAATATTCAAAAATACGTTTGTCTTCTAGAGAATCTACAACAAGATCGGCATCCTTGGGATCAACCACTTCGTCTGGAATGGCAATACATTTCATACCAGCAGCTTTGGCCGACTCAATTCCGTTCTTGGCATCTTCAAAAACTACACAACTCTCCGGATCGACTTGTAATTCTTTGGCTGTATAAAGATAAATATCTGGAGCTGGTTTGCCCTTTGCCCCCACATGATCACTCGAGACCAAAGTATTAAACAAATTTTCCCAACCAAATCTTTTGACCACAGTCTCTATTCTATACAAATAAGAGCCAGATGCAATAGCCTGCACTTGATTTTGCTTGTTTAAATAACGAACCAACTTGTCTGCTCCAGCAAAAGCTTTGGTAAAATCTGTATAAATTTTGTCTGTTAACTTGATTCTCTCGGCTACGATATCTTCAACCGATTCGGCAAGAGAAAAAGCTTTTTTCAGTTTCTTACTCCCTTCTAGCATACTTTGTCCCATTAACTTTCTTTTCCATTCTGTTATCAACTCCTCGGTGGGCTCTACACCTCTTTTGCGAAAGAATTCTTTGTCTGCTTCTGACCAATAATCTTGGCTATCGATAAGCAAGCCATCCATGTCAAAAATAACTGCTTCAAACTTCATAAACGCTGATTACTCTGATTAATTAATGATTTCGCAGATTCTCTATTTCGATCATTTGCAAATCTTTTAACTTCCAAACTATTATTACCAAAATTTATTAATAAGCCAACATCTTTAGAGCTAGCTTTTAAATAAGAAATTATTTGTGTTTGAAATAATTTTGGCATCATCCCAGTAACTGATTTAAGTTCTACTACTATTTGAGAATCTACTAATAAATCGACCCTGAATGCTCCTACATTTTTATCTTGATATAAAACTTGAAATTGTTTCTCAGAAAAAACTTGGTAACCTATTTTTTCTAATTCTATCAGTAATGCTCTATGATAAATAATTTCTTTAAAACCAGGACCGATTTCTGAATGAACCTTCATTGCTGCACCAATAATAGCATAAGTAGATCTGTGTATTTATAACTTGATTCCATATTTCCTCCTTAGTTTATAAATAAAATCCGCGTAATCCTTCTACAATCTGCGTAATCAGCGTCTACTCCACAGTTACTGACTTAGCCAAATTCCTTGGTCGGTCTACATCTTTGCCAAGCAAAACTGCCGTGTGATAAGCAAACAATTGCAATGGGATTGTATTCAAAAGTGGTTCGAGCAATTCCATGGTTGGGGGGATATATATTACATCATCGGCCAATTCCGCAGCCTTTTCGTCTCCAGTATTGGCTATCAAAAGCACTTTGCTATTTCTGGCTTTTATTTCTTCTACATTGCTACGCATTTTGTCGTACAGTTGATTTTTGGTCATTAGCGCAATTACTGGAAAATCTGGCGAAAGTAGAGCAATCGGACCATGTTTCATTTCTCCACCTGGGTAAGCTTCGGAGTGAATATAAGAAATTTCTTTTAGTTTTAGAGAACCTTCTAAAGCTACTGGAAAGTTGATCCCCCTACCCAAAAAGAAACAATCTTTGTAATTCAAATATTTTTCTGCAATTTTTTTAATCTCGTCTGACTGCTCCAAAATTTCTTGCATTTTCCCTGGGATTTCCAAAAGTGCTTTGATTAATCTTTGGCCAGTAGCTGGGGTGACTCTTCTAGATCTACCAAACTGAATGGCATAAAGAATAAGAATCGCGATCATGTTGGTATAAGCTTTGGTAGAAGCTACCGCTAGTTCTGGGCCAGCGTGAATATAAGTTCCGCCATCGGTCTCACGAGAAATGGTAGAGCCTACTACGTTTACAATCCCGCGCACATAAGCCCCTTTTCGCTTGGCCTCGCGGAGGGCAGCAATGGTGTCTGCTGTTTCTCCAGACTGAGAAACACCAAATACCAAAGTGTGCTTGTCTAGTATAGGATCGCGATAACGAAATTCGCTGGCTACTTCTACCTCGGTAGGAATCCCGGCCAAACGCTCGAAGGCATACTTGCCCACCATAGCCGCATAAGAGGCAGTTCCACAAGCAATTAGAGTAATGCGATGAATACGACGCATTTCTTCGGCTGTCATATTTAGTCCACCTAGGTGGGCTGTGCCTTCTTCTATATCTACTCTTCCCCGAATAGCATCTTCAAACACTGTTGGCTGGTCAAAAATTTCTTTGAGCATAAAATGCTCGTAACCTTGCTTTTCGGCTTCTTCGTCACTCCAATCAATTTGTTCTACACAAGCTGTCACAGCTTCATCTTTCAAATTAGAAACTTCCAAATGATCCTTTTTTATTTCTGCTACTTCGCCATCGTTTAGATAAACTACTTTTTTGGTGTGCGCCATAATTGGAGTTGGATCACTAGCCAAAAAGTATTCGTCTTCTCCAATTCCTACTACCAAAGGGCTCCCCATTCTGGCGGCTATCAAACTTTCTGGATGGTCTTTGTGCATGACTACGAGACCGTAAGTTCCACGAACATGCTTAAGTGCACTAACCACTGCTTCACGCAAATTGTTTTTTGTTCCTTGTTCATAATGTTTAGCAACAAGATGCGCCAAAACTTCTGAATCTGTTTCTGATTTAAACTCCGTTTCTTTTAGCTGCTCTTTTAGTTCGCGATAATTTTCTATAATTCCATTGTGTACTAGTGCCAAGTCGCCATTCATTACTACATGTGGGTGAGCATTTTCTTCGGTCACACTACCATGAGTGGCCCAACGAGTATGAGCAATTCCAACGCTTCCTGCCAAAGCTTGCCCTTTCATCTTGTCAGCAAGATTGTCGATCTTTCCAACCGAACGGATTCTGCCCAATAAAAACTCAGGCTTTTCGCTTTCCGCTTTTCGCTTTTCGCTCAATACCGCCAAACCGGCCGAATCGTACCCACGGTACTCCAAACGACGCAGACCTTTTAACAATATCGGCGCTGCTTCTTTTTTTCCTATGTAACCTATTATTCCACACATAACATTTAAAATTGTCATCCCGAGCGTCGTGACCGACGTAGGAGGGAGCATGCGAGGGAACCCCTCGGCTGTCCACATTTTATATTTTTACCTTATTTAAGCCAAATTTCTTCTTATTTATATTGACAAAAGGGTCTTTCTGTGATATAATTTGATGTTCACTTTTACGCCACAGAGGCGTTCGGTGACAATGGCGCAACCAGCGCTATCGAGGAACAAATGAACAAAATTTTGCACTGGGCTCTACTGATCATCCTCACCGTTCTATTCATCATCTCCATGTCTACGATCTTCGTGGGGTTGTACAACAACCTCTACAAGTCGTACACGGCAGACCCAATCTGGGCCTGGCTGCCGGAACACTACATGTTCTACGCCTTCGGTGGGGTCATCCTCACCATCGTAGGGCTGATCACGATCAGCAGCGAAGAAGAAGTAGAGAGGAGGGAAATTAAGCTCCCTTCCTGATTTCCTCAACCCGCCCCCGGCACGCACTGCGCGCGCCGGGGGCTTCATCATTTCTAAACACTTTTTACATATTCATTTCCTTCTTAACTTCTACAAAAGCATCAATACACTTGTCTAGTTGATCTCGCGAATGAGCAGCCGAAACTTGTACCCGTATTCTGGCCTGGCCTTTTGGTACTACTGGGTAGCTAAACCCAATCACATAAATCCCTTTTTCGAGCAACCTCTTAGACATTTCAACGGCTACCTTTTCGTCGTATAGCATAACTGGAGTAATTGGGTGTACTTTGCCAGACAGTTCAAATCCCGCTGCTTCCATTTTTTCTCGAAAATATTCTGTGTTATCACGCAGTTTTTTTATTTGGTCTTTGCTACTTTCCAAAATATCCAAAACTTTTAAAGAAGTCCCAACGATCACCGGAGCCAAAGTATTGGAAAAAAGATAAGGACGAGAGCGTTGACGGAGCAAATCTATAATCTCTTTTCTACCAGAAGTAAAACCACCGCTAGCCCCACCCAAAGCTTTGCCAAGGGTAGAAGTAATAATATCTACCCGACCCTCTACCCCGCAATGCTCTACCGAACCTTTGCCATTTTCTCCTATAAAACCAGTGGCGTGCGAATCGTCTACCATTACCAGAGCATCGTACTTGTCGGCCAAATCGCAAATAGCTTTGAGGTCGGCAATAATTCCATCCATACTAAACACCCCATCGGTGGCAATTAGGCGAAATCTTTTGTCCTTTGTTTTTTTCAATATTTCTTCTAGCTCCTCCATATTGTTGTTGGCGTACACATGGCGTTCGGCTTTGCAAAGTCTAACTCCGTCAATAATAGATGCATGGTTTAATCGGTCGGAAATAATAGCATCTTCTGGTCCAAGCAAAGTTTCAAATAGTCCGCCATTGGCATCGAAACAAGAAGAATAAAGAATCGTGTCGTCGGTACCAAGAAACTTACTAATTTTACTTTCGAGTTCTTTGTGTTGAGTTTGAGTACCACAAATAAAACGCACCGAACTCATACCAAAGCCCCATTTTTCCAAAGCTTCGTGAGCAGATTCTAACAATCTAGAATCATTGGCAAGGCCTAGATAATTGTTAGAGCAAAAATTTAGCACTTCCTTATTGTTGGCTTCGATAGCCGCATTTTGTGGAGTTTCCAAAATTCGCTCTTCTTTAAAAAGTCCTTGTTCTTTAATCTCCTCCAAAGTTTTGGCTGCAAATTGTAAAAGTTTTTTAGACATAATATTATGTTCGAATTACGAATTTTGCGAATGCACGAATATAAGAAAAGAATTCGTATATTCGTACTATTCGCAATTCGTACATTAATTAGTTCTGCATATCAAAAATAATTTTCGGATACTGCTTCATTTTTTCTTCAATCAATTCTGGACTAAATTCTGAAAGTTTTACAATTGTTCCGTCTCCAGCTTTCATTACAATCCCCCACATCAAATCTTGCAATCCGTTCGAACGGTCAGACAAAACTCTTTGGGCAATTTGCCAAGTTTTGAAAACCTGTCTACCAATTACATTGTGAAGTGTAAGACCTTTTACCACAAGCTTCGAAAAATTCGGCACGGTAAAATCTCCATCTTTGATCCCAAACAAAATTATATCTCCACCAAATCTGGTTGATTCTATACAATTGTTTACCGAAGAATTAAACCCCGCCATTTCCAAACTTACATCTACTCCTTTGTCATAGGTTAGCTCCATAATCCTTTCAATTACTTCTGGATCGCTATCGTAATTGTGATCTTTTTCTTTTCTCTCTATCACAATCCCTTCGTGAGCGCCAAGCTGCTTGGCCATTTCTACATTGTCTGGGTTTACATCTACAGCTATTATTTTGGCAGCCCCAAATTGTCTGGCCAAGAGAATTGAAAACATCCCAATTTGGCCACAGCCAAATATAGCTACTCTGGCTCCACGCAAATCTACTTTGGTTAGGGCGTGTACTGCATTGCCAAACGGGTCGTATAAGGCACAAATTTCTGGGCGGACTCTATTGTAATCTACAACCCAAAGATTTTTGGCTGGAATTTTTACATACGGAGCAAAAATTCCGTCTGTAGAAATCCCAAGTATTTTTTGATCTTGGCACACTTCTTGTTCGCCAACTCTACATTGAAAACACTTGCCACAAGTAACGTGTGAGTCTCCAGACACAGGGTCTCCTACTCTAATACCATACAACCCCTCTACTGCTGCTCCGGCCTCTACCACAGTACCGCTAAACTCATGCCCCAATATGCGCAGGCTCTTATCCTCTTTTCCTAATGAGTCTTTGAACATGTCGGTAAAAGCAGCTCTGTTCCAAATACCTCTATCCGAGCCACACATGCCGGCGTACTCTACTTTTACAATTACCGAAGCTACGTCCCCCTCTTCTAGCTTGGGCATTTCTACTTGGCGTTTTATAAAACCACGCGATTTTTCCCAACCATCTTTTTGCAAATCTATTGTTAGAGCATCGATCATATTATTTATGATTTAGGATTCTAGATTTATGAATTATTGATAATTTAGTCATCCTGATCCCGACCAAAGTCGGGAGAAGGATCCCAGGGGAAGTCCGAAGAGATGCTTCGTTAACACTCAGCATGACTTGTTTTAATTTTATTTGCTTCCTCCAGTTGCTCTGGGGTATTGATCCCATGAAACTCTTTACTATCTTCTATTGTAAAAGCTTCTACTTTTTCCAATTCTTTTCTGGCAGCTGGAACAAACTGTGGGATCCCGTACTCATTTATTTCTTCTATTTTTTCCAATCTTTTGAACACATCTTCTTCCCAAGCACGAGAAGTAATAAACGTATTGGTGTTTCTCTCATTTATATGTGCATTCTCTTCGTTTACTTCTTCTTTTTCTAGCACATCTGCCAATTTTCCAGTTTTATCTCTAATCACTCTACCCAGAGTTTCGTCTTCAGAATTTACAGTCATTAGCGTGAAATCTGCCTTGTTTTCTATATGTTGATTGATTAATTTTTTAACTGTTTCTGGTTTTAGAAAAGCGCTATCGTCTCCTTGAAAAATTAGTACGGTGTCTAAATTTTGTGGCAAAGCATTTGAACCTGTATACACTGCATGGGCTGTCCCCAATTGTTCTTCTTGGTTTATATAAGATACTTCGTCTCCAAAATATTCCATGACTTTTTCTTTTTTAAAACCAACCACCAACATAATTTGCTCTTTGCCAAAACCAATTTCTTTCAAAGTTTCTACAATGTAACTAATAATTGGCTTGCCATTTAGCTCGAGCATTACCTTTGGGATGTCAACACAACCCAGTCTAGTCCCTTTGCCAGCTGCTAGGATTACTACACCAATATTTTCTAATTTATTATCCATATTATTTTTATCTGTCATTGCGAGGAGCCGCAGGCGACGTAGCAATCTATAATACTTTCGTGTGAGATTGCGACGGTCGCTATCTCTCCCTCGCAATGACAGGTAACTATTTATTATTACTTATAAAATCATTAATCTCTTTCAATGATTTAAAAGCCGGTATGTCGGAATTATAATATTCACTTTCTGGAAAATTATCAGAAATACGCAAGACTGCTTTTACTTGCGGAAACTTACTTACAATTTCCTCTGTCTCACCTACCTTATCATTCACAAACCAAATTGCTTTATCTTTTACTCCGTCAATAATTTCTTCCACTACATGGATCTTGGTGTCATCCACCATAAAGGTTCTATCGAAGTAATCATGAATACCAGAATTTTTTACTTTTAACTCTTGAAAGCTAGGATCTCCCAAGCTAAGCAAAATCATTGTTTCACTTTTTTGTTTCAATTCTTCCAAAAAATCAATAGCATCTTCTCTCAAAAACTTTGCCAAGTTTTCTGTTACAGTTTTTAGAACTTGCAAACATTTTTCTTTGTCATAACCATGTACTTCCAAAATCTCAGCATGTCTTTGGTCGGAGTAGGTAAAAACACCTGCACTATTATTTCTAGCTAGCTTATATGTTTTTTGGTAATCTTCTTCGCCAACTCCAATTGCCAAAAGTGCTTCAAGTCTAGCTTTTTTAAAAGCATGGGTATCAAAGAGTGTGTCATCAAAGTCAATTATAAACATAATAATTATTGAGAAAAGAAATAAGCAGATACGTTGTGCTGCTCATTTCTTGTGCCACTAGAGATGTATAGTCCGGCTAGTGGCAAAATTTTATAAACTCTCCCACAAACTTTCAAAAACTGTTTTTTGGGTTTGGTAAACACCTTCGTTTTCTATCACCACACCTACCAATTCACCTTTGGCATTCATAGATATGTACGCTGTTTTGCCTGGGTAAATAATAATGTAGGTTGGAGTTTCACTTTTGGCCTTGAGCCATTTTCTTTCGTCTAGTCCTCGGAGTTCGCCACCTTCACCAATGGCTATTACTTTTACTCCTATGCCTTTCGAGATTCTTACATCGCTAAAAGTTTCAAAACCGTTGTAAAGGTGTTCACGCAAACCTTCTGTTGAATAAATCCTGTACATGCCTTCTTCGTGATTTTCGCAAGTTTCAAGTACGTCTTCTAGAATTTTGCTAACTTCTTTTTCGGTGTAGTACCTGGCCACTGGTCTCTGGCCGCCTTTGTCGTGTAGGGCCTGCAATTCTGGAATCATTTTAGAGAGTTTGTCGTCTACTAGTTCTAATTCTTTTTCTTGCTGCTTTACCATATTGCGAAGCTTTTCTGGTTCTTCAGCCACAAAAGTTTGCTTGGTGTCTTTGTGGTAGTAGTTGACCACCCCGGCCTCTTGCAGCCACTTTAGGGCGTCGTAGGTAGTACCTCTATTCAAGTCGCAGTCTTCGGCCAATTTTCTGACCGAACTAGGCCCCAAACGCAAGAGAGCCAAGTAAATCTTAGCACTTTTATCTGTAAAACCTAATTTCTTTAAAACACTTATTTCCATAATTTTTCAAAAGAGAAAAAACCATTTTGTCCTCCGGAGCTTTAGCGTAGGAGAGCACTTTTGTCAGAAAATCCTAGTTTTTTTAGTATGTCTATCTGCATATTTTGCTTATTTAAAGGATATCACAGGTATCTAAATTGTCAATTTTTTTTCGACAGTTATTGTGGATAAGTCCTTAAAACCTTGACAAGATAACTATAATATATTAATTTTGGCCTAAGTTTAGCTCATTTTAAGGAGAGAGAACTAATGAACCTAAAACACCTTCTTTTGCCTCTTGGTCTATTGGGATTTGCGTTCTGCGTAATATGGATTCTTGTCAATCCGTTCCAGGCAGTATGGACCTTTATTGCGGCACCAATCCTTGCCATCTTTGTGATAATTTTGTTTCATTTTCTGCACTCAGAAGTGAAAGACTGGCACTCTGAGAAATTTCCGAAAAGCCCGAAAAATAGGCTGAAGAAATTTTTGAGTCTTCTAAAGCAAAACCGACCTTCTAATCTCGATGCCTACGAAGTAAACTTCATCAGAGACGGAGTTGGTTTGTATTTGCAATATGGAGACTATTTTCTTTTGAATCTGCCCAAGTGCGTTTGGCACCAACCCTACGCTTCTGGCGGTGTCTGCGTACGTCTCATGGATAACCAAGGGTCTTTGTACCTTTATTTCAATCCTAAAGGTCACCTTGAAGAAGTTCGAGAAGACCCCAAAGGCATGCAGAGACAACCACCGGATGCTCGATATCAAGCTGGAAGCACCGTTGAGCATGACGAAGCTGAAAGCACTGTAGCCCAACAAATCCTGCAGGAGATCAACAGGATCCGTGATACATAGGGAGACTCCTCACCTCGACCCAATCCTAATTAGTCGAAAACTCGACTGCTTAGGATTCGAGGTGAGGGAAATAATAAAAACTCCAGAAATGGGGTTTTTGTTATTGACAAAATCACTAAAATAAGCTAAAAATATACTAAAGGAGGTTGGCATGACAAACGCTACAACCCTGCTCCTGCCAGTTTTCTTGCTGGCCACAATTTTCTTTGCCCCGCTTTGGCAGCTCCTATATAGATTTAGAAAAGCTGCCCAACTCCCGGAACCAACCGACCGGGAACTGCTAGAGGCAGGACTACAGGCTGCTAGCAGCCAAAATCTGATCTGGCCATCTACCAATCATGTAGAGACCAAACCTCGATCAGACTTACCCAGAGTTAGTTTTTCTCAGGTCAAAAAAGTTGGAGAAATCCTCCACATCAGGGCTCCTTTTCATAATCTCGAAATTTCTATCGAGTTCGACGAAGCTGGCCGCCCTGTTTGCCTATACAGACTACGAGAAGACTGTGCAAAAAAATCGCTACCTCAACGGCTTAGCCGAGAAGAAATTCAGCTGAGCTTGGCTTTGGCAACCATGATGCAAAACAAAAAGAATCAATAAACCACCCCCTCATTCCAAGTTATCAAAATTTGATAGTTTGGAAGGAGAAACCTGGGTGGTTTTTTGATATTGATTTTTTTGTAAATTTCATGTAAAATTTTTGCAATGTTTAGACGACAATTAGCCAGAGTGCACGATTACCTATTTTACAAGCTGGAGTTCTACCAGCAGATCCTGCTACTCGCCGGCCTGTCTGGCATTGCCTCTTATTGCGTGGCAGGCTAGCCTATCCACGCCAACATCACTGTGCCGTGTAAACACCGTGAAGAAAGGAGAAAACTCACGGCCCCAACTCAAAAACAAACCCTGTACTATTTTGGTACAGGGTTTTTATTTTTACTTTTCATCACCATTTCGCAATCTTTTCCAAGGGAATACTGGCCACATATTTGTTTCTTCTCCATAGTAGTCCGGCTCAAACTGCGACCAAGGCTGCTTGTATAGCACAACGTATTTTACATCCTTGGGGTTTTTCATACCTAGGTAGGTGCTGACTGTTTGGAGAGTTGCCCCAGAAACTACCATTTCGTCTACCACCAACACTTTTAATCCTTCTATATCTTTTGATAATTCTTGCGAAATAATTGGTGTGTGACGCAAGTCTTGATCCTGACCAACTTTTTGTGTTTTTGAAAAATCCACTTTTATCACGTACAACTTTTTGTTTCCTGTAGCATAAGAAATAAGAGAAGCTGGAATAAGACCAGACCTGGCAATAGAGATAATTACATCTGGCTCGAAATTATCTCGCTTCATGCGCGTTATTATATTGTAAGCAGCTTCTTCTACATCTTGCCAACTAAGATGAACTTCTCCTTCGCTCTTTTCATAATAATCCTTGGCATCATTTATCATAAAAACATCTTAACATTTAAACATCTAAACAAAAAACATTTAAAACTTTAGTCAAAAATATAGCATTGTTACAAATAACAGTCATCCTGAAAGGAGTGAGTCCAAAGGACGAACGCAGTGAAGGATCTCTTCGGACTTCCCTCGGGATCCTTCTCCAGACTTTGGTCAGGATCAGGATGACTACACCCAAAAACCTAATCCCCTATCTTACTCCCAATATCCTCAATCAATTTGGTCATCTGGGTTACATAACCCCATTCGTTGTCGTACCAAGCTTGGACAAAAACTTGTGTGTCGTCGGTCACCAAGGTAGACAAAGTATCCAAAGTTGCTCCATATGGACTACGGATATAATCGGCCGAGACTAGTCCAATATCGCAAGTGGCCAAGTTACCCGGATAGTCTTCTTTGGCGGCTCTTTTAAACTCTTCGTTTATTTCGTCACGATTTGTCTTGTTTTCTAACTCTGCTATAAAACTAACAATCGATGGTACAGGTACAGGTACGCGCAAAGCATTACCATCTAACTTACCCTTCATCTCGGGGATAACCTTGCCAATAGCTTTGGCTGCCCCAGTTTCGGTAGGGATTATAGACATAGCACTAGCACGAGAGCGACGGAAGCTTTCTTTTTTGTGTGGGTAGTCTACCAGGTGCTGATCATTGGTATAAGCATGAGTGGTCACCACAGTGCCGTGCTTGATACCAAATTTTTTATGCAAAGTTTGGGTAACCGGTGCCAAGCAAGTGGTAGTACAAGAAGCGGCAGAAATAATTTTGTGTTTTTCCGGGTCAAACTTGTCGTTGTTTATACCATAAATCATGGTAATGTCTTCTTCTTTGGCTGGAGCACTAATTACCACATACTTGGCTCCCACATCCAAATGTTTTTCACTAGAAGCTCTATCGCGAAATACGCCAGTTGATTCTAATACCAAATCAACATCATGTTTCTTCCAAGGCAAATCCTCTATATTATTTTCGTGATAAAGTGGGATTTCTTTACCATCTACAATAATAGCATCGTTGTCACGAAAACTAACTTCATGTTCCCAAGGTCCATAGATAGAATCATACTTTAGCAAATGGGCGTAGATATCTGCTTTGGAACGACTATTGATGGCCACTATCTCAATATCCGGATTATCCCAAGCGATTCTAGTAAAAATCCTCCCAATACGACCGAAACCATTAATGGATATTCTGGTACTCATAAAAATTATTCAACTGGTTGATTAACTCTATTTTCAAACTCTCTTTTAACAGCCTCTGTTAAAAGATCGTGGTTAGCATCACTGACAGGCAAATCTGCCAAAACCTTCATATATATTGGAAACAAGGCTTTACCATATTTAACTTTAATCCCACCTTCTTCTCCCTTGCTATCCTCCTGATCTTTTACAAATTCCAAAAATTTTTCTTGAGTTATTGGAGGATCCAAAGCCAAACACTGGTCTACAACATCTTTGGCTTTTCTTTCCATAATTCTAGCTTCTTGGGCTTCTTTTGTTTCGACATCTTTTCTTGGAGGTTCAAAAGGATTTGCTTCCTTTGCTTTACCTTCTTCGTTAGGTTTAGACCTAAACCCTTCAAAAAATTTTCTCATATTATAAAAATTAAAATTTAAGCTAAGTCAATTTCGTTACACAAGTAAACGTCTTGTACAGCTTGGATAATTTTTACACCTTCGTCTAATGGTTTTTGAAAAGCTTTGCGTCCCAAGATAAGACCAGTTCCACCAGCCCGCTTGTTTACCACCGCAGTGTAGACAGCATCTTGTATATCATTGTTTCCACTAGCTCCACCAGAATTAATTAAGCCGGCTCTGCCCATGTAACAATTGGCGACTTGGTAGCGACACAAGTCAATTGGGTGTTCGGAATTAAGTTCTGTATAAATTTTTTCATCGTACTTACCAAATTTTTTGTCTCCTTCGTTTAGAGCTTTGTAACCACCATTTATATTTGGCAATTTTTGTTTGATAATATCTGCCCCAATAGTTACCCCAAGATGATTGGCTTGGCCGGTTAGGTCGGCAGCAGCGTGGTAATCTTGTCCATCTATTTTAAAAGCACCATTTCTAGTGTAGCACCAAAGAATAGTAAACATTCCCAATTCATGCGCTTTGGCAAAAGCCGCACTAACTTCGGTAATCTGTCTTTTTGATTCTGGAGAACCAAAATAAATAGTGGCCCCAACTCCGGCAGCTCCCATATTATAAGCCTGTTCTACACTAGCAAACATCGTTTGATCGTAATCATTAGGATAGCGAAAAAAATCATTATGGTTAATTTTTACAACAAACGGAATTTTGTCGGCATATTTTTTGCTTACCATCCCCAGCACACCTAGGGTAGAAGCTACACCGTTGCAGCCTGCCTCTTGCGCCAATTTTACAATATTTTCTGGATCAAAATAGTCTGGATTCTTGGCAAAACTAGCCCCACCAGAATGCTCAATTCCCTGGTCAACCGGCAAAATAGAATAATAGCCTGTACCAGACAATCTACCAGTGTCGCGTAGTCTTTTTAGATTGGCCAAAACTTTTTCATTGCGATCGGAAATTCCAAACACCTTATCGATAAAATCTGCACTGGGTGCATGAATTCTATCTTTGGAAATTTTTGGAGAATTAAAATTTAGCAAGTCTTCTGTTTTTTCGGCCAAAGTATCTTGAATTTTTGAATATAATTCGGACATACTTATTAATTAAAAATTACTAGTATAATTTTCTACTATGTTTTTGTTTCCAAAGACCAAACCAACTCTTTGATGCAGCTCATCCGGGACGATTTCCAAAATATTATCTGATTCACTAACAGACAAACCACCTGCTTGTGCAAATAAAAATGCAATCGGTTTGGCTTCGTAGTTTAATCTTAATTTTCCTTTGTATTCACCTTTTTTCTTTTTGTCTATTTTTGGATAAAGAAAAATTCCACCCTTTACCAAAGTTCTATGAGCATCGGCAACCAAAGAACCAATATATCTTGATTTGTATTTGCCACTGTCTCTTAGAGATTCAATAAAATTTTTACTAACCTCTTGCAAAAAACTCAAATTGGCTTCGTTGGTACTATATATGTTGTATTCTTCTGGAAGAGTAACTTGTTCTCTCGAGAGAAGAAATTCTCCCAAAGTTTGATCTAGGGTAAATTCGTGAACTCCGTCGCCAAAAGAAAAAACCAAAACAGTACTGGAACCATAAACAATATAACCTGCAAGAACCTGATCCTTGCCTGGTTGCAAAAATTGTCTTTCATCTGTTCTTGGAATATTTGGCAATCTTTTGTGAACAGAAAAAATTGTGCCAATACTAACGTTAACATCAATATTGCTAGAACCATCCAAGGGATCAAAAGCAATTACATAATTGGCATTTTCTCCAAACTCCCCCATATCAACCACCCCTTCTTCTTCTTCGGAAGCCAAAGCTGCAAAATGGCCTGTAGAACGCAAATAAGATTTACATTGTTCATTTGCTAGTACATCTAATTTTTGCACTTCCTCTTCTTGAATATTGGTGGCTTCGGCACTGCCTATCACCCCAGAGACTCCTGCCCTGTTGGTTTCTCTAGAAATTATTTTTCCAATGGTAGACAGATCAAGCATGATCGATACTAGCTCCTTTTGGTCTGGATGATCCAAGAGGTGATGTATCAAATATTGAGCCAATGTCTTACTGGTTTGCATATAGAAATAATAGTTACAAGACTTAAATCATAGCAAAAAAAGTGGTCTAAAATCAAGGGGTAAAAATGGCTTATTTTAGAGATAAAAAAAGCCCCTTCTGGGGCTTTTTATTTTTTATTCTTCTAGGCTGTCCTCGTCTCCTTCTTCGTCTTCTGTTTTTGTCATAGCATAATCCCATAGTTCGTCTAGATCCTGTCCAATATCTAGGGCTTCGGCGTGTTCGGCGAACCATTGTTCGTAAGCAACTCTTAATTCGTCTACATCAGCAGCGTTTTCAAAAGCATCTTCCAAAAGAGTATATTTTTCTTGATGGCTCATGGCCATGTCTTCTTCAAGCTCGTGAAATAAAGTTTGTACATGAGACAAAACAGAACTTTTTGTCTTATCAAATTTAAAATCTTCATCCATATTTTTATTTTTATTAGAGACTGTCTATGATTTCTTAGAACAGGATCACTATATCATAATTTTTAGTCTTTGCAAGAATTGTATTGTGGACAAAATTAAAATTGAATTTGTCAGGTCGAAGGCTTAGCATGGTTAGTCAAACCTTCGACCGGTTTGTTTGCTTTGGCAAAATGAATATCTGCGATCTGCCTAAGTTCTTTGGCGGCGACATCGGCATCTTCTCTTGCCATAATCGCAGAGATTACTGCCACTCCACTTGCTCCTGCTGCAAAGATTTCTAGAGCATTGTCTTGGCGAATTCCTCCAATCGCTACCGTAGGAATTGAAACCGAGTTTACAATCTTGGCGAGTTTGGCCAAACCAATCGGAGGGACAGCGTCTTTTTTGGTCTTGGTAGGATAGACCGGGCCAACGCCAATATAGTTGGCTCCAGCAGCCTCGGCAGCCTCGGCTTCTTCTACAGTCGATGCCGATACACCCAAAATCATATCCTCGCCAAGTAGGCGACGAGCTTCTAAAGCAGATGTATCGGACTGACCAACATGCACACCGTCGGCTTGAACTTCTTTTGCAATATCAACATGATCGTTGATAATTAGCTTGGCAGAAGAAGCCCGAACTATTGGCAAAAGTTTTCTAGCCAAAGTAGTTATTTCAGATTTTGGGGCTCCTTTCATACGAAGTTGTACAAAGGTAGCTCCACCTTCGACAGCTTGGGTTACGATCGCTTCGAGTAATCTGTCGGCAGCTACTCCGTGATCTGTAACCAGATACACAGAAAAATCCAAACTCATAGCACAAAACATTGATCCTTTTTAAAACTCCTTGGCAGGCATAATACCACAAATTTGTTTTTAGTACAGATGTTTATCAAAACAAAAAACTATTTGTTGAAAATAGTTTTTTATAATTTATAAATTAAAAAAACAGTATCTTGGCGGCGACCTACTCTTGCCTTTCGACTACCATCGGCGCTGGTGGACTTTACTGCTGTGTTCGGGATGGGAACAGGTGTACCCCCACCGCAAAAACCACCAAGATACTGCTTTCTTATTTGTGAAATTTAATGTAACTAGAACCAGCACAACTCTGTGTTTCCGTAATACGCTTGACAAATTAGTACACCTTGGCTTCGTATGTTGCCATACTTCTACCTAGTGCCTATCAACGTCCTCGTCTCGAACGTGTCTCAAATGAATATTAATCTTAAGGACGGCTTCGCGCTTAGATGCTTTCAGCGCTTATCCTAACCAAACGTAGCTACCCAGCCATGCTCTTGGCAGAACAACTGGTACACTAGAGGTTTGTCCATCCCGGTCCTCTCGTACTAGGGATGGGCCCTTGCAATATTCGACGCCCACAG